>JANRIC010000114.1:0-10648 GCA_033765345.1 Microscillaceae bacterium | reverse complement strand
ATGTGGGAATGATCAAATACATATATCTTTTAAGAATGGCTAGATAAAAGATAAGTGCATTCACTTTTCTTATCTTTATGACAAACTTTGTCACGAATGCACGAATAAGTGTATGTATTCGTGCATTCGTGGCAACCCTTGCCTCAATTTTTTAGCCTATATTCTCATCATTTAAATATGTATTATCCACAAAATTTGTCAGAGAACCTATTTATTTTGATCAAGTAAAATATTTCCTCTGAAAGGCAGCTTTTTGCCAGTGAACGCTAACACAATCTTTAAAAGCGTTTTATTTATACAAAAAGCATGATCAGTGTCAATACAATCCCTCCCAAGGTATAATACAATCCGACTTTGAAAGTCTTTGTCTTGGGTCTGAACATCCAGAAGGCAGACACAACAAAAAACAAGAGAGAAGCCCCAAAGAAAATATTCAGCCAAAACAAAGGGTCATTGGTGGTGGCTTTGTGTAGTTTGGTCATTTTCTCGAGGACAAAGGGCAAGCTTTTTTCCTTGTATTTTGCTTCGCCGCTTGTTTTGTTGTAGCTTCCTTGCTCAAAATAGATCAAATCTCCTTCCTCTTTGGTGACTTTTAAGCCTCTTATCCTTAGTTTTTCACCCAGTGCCTCTGCGGAGACATTGGTCTCGATGACTTTCTCGATTTGTTTTTCTCTTTTTAAGAAATCCGTGTTGCGGAAGATCAACACCATACCACTGGTAGCATATACAGCCATGATCCCAGCCAGAAAAAAACCTAAATAGCGATGTAAAACCCTCATGGATTGTCCTGTGCTCATTTTTATAAATTTAATTGGATGTTTAATTTTTATAATTTCACTTGGATAATAATTTTGCGAAAAATTAGAGTTTTCAAGTATTTAAAACAAATATTTCCTCTAAACAGCAAAAGTTTTAGGGCGAATGGAGTTTGTGTTGTCTTATCTTTTGTCACAGCTCAATGAAACTCCCAACGTACAAAACCACCGTAGTTGTCTCTGAATATTTTGGTGGGTCCGAATAAATCCAGATTGGCACCTGCCCCGAAGATAAATGACTTTCTTTTAAGCCCTGCTCGCAGGTATAAATAGCTGCGGTTGTGTGATCCGTCTTGGATGCTGAAATTATAAATATATTGTAAGCGGCTGTATATTGCCCAATTTTCACTGATAGACGGTTTGAATTCATAAAGCCCAAAGATTTTAAAGTCATGCTCTTCATTTAGGAAAAAAGAAGCCACTTGAACGATCAAAAACTTTCTAGAGGCAAAATTGTATTGCAAGCCGGCAATAGGGGCAAAGCCTGGGCCTGAGTTAGCCTCAGCTCCGGCCATGATCCCTACACCTTTCCAAAAAGTATAGCTAAACTGAGCGGGTATAAGTATGTTATTTTCTGATGTTTCATTGGCATAATCTGCCGTAAAGGTAGCCACACTAAAAAAGTTAAATCTGTTTTTGGGATCAAAGTTTTTTTTGACTACCATCTGGAAATAGAGATTTTCTTGACCGAAAAATGCCTCTATGGGCAATGGCGGTTTTGCTGCCTGCGCCCAAATGTGCGTGTGTATACATATCTGTGAAAGCAAACCAATCAAGATATAATTTAGCCTCCAAATAATCTTATGTTTCATAATGAAATAATATTTGTTAAAGTGAATGCACTGATGAATCGGTTTATCGGCCTGAGGGCTTCTGAAAACCTATGCTGCAAAAAAAGAAAGCTTAAATAGAATAAGAAAAATTTCCTTTAAACGGCAATTATTTTCCTATGAATAACCGAAACAGACTCTTAGGCTTAAAATTGCTGTTGAGGGATCGGAATGTGCAGTTTGCCGGATTATTTTTGTAAGAAGAGTCTGTAATTCATATTTTAGGGATATGCTTCAAAAAAATCGAGTACAATTTTCTATCAAAGAGCTTATTTTTCAAATAGTCCTGCATATTGTGGTATTTATCTTTTATTCTTTTGATAAATACCATCCTCATATCGGATGGCATAAGGCAGTATTTTTTTTGAACTATACGTTTGCGGCCTTGATTATCAATTATTTCCTGTTGCCACGGTTTCTGTATAGAGAAAAATACGCGATATTTTTTTCTTATTTTTCAGGAATTATTATCGCTTTGATGCTTCTTGAGGAGCTGGTACTTGAGCAGATATTTTTTCCCCATACGCGAGGGCGGAATTTTCCGGGCTTATTTTTTACTTTGTTTCAGGTACTTCCAGTGATTATCATTCTAGCAGGTTTCAAGTTTGCCTGGGATGCTTTGGTAAAACAGCGCGAACTCGAGGGACTCAAGGCTGCCATTCAGGAAAGTGAGTTACAGTTTCTGAAATCGCAAATCAACCCACATTTCCTCTTCAACAATTTAAATAATCTGTATGCGTATGCCATCGAGAGTTCGCCCAAAACACCCACGATTATCCTCGAGCTGAGTTCGGTACTGCGTTATATGCTCTATGAGTGTAAGGAGCAATTTGTACCTTTGTATAAAGAAATAGAACATCTGGAAGATTTTACACGCCTAAGCCAACTGCAAATCGAGGAACGTGGCATCGTGGATTTTAAAGCCCATCACATTCAGTCAGATTATCAGATTGCGCCCCTGATCCTGATTGTTTTTATTGAAAATGCCTTCAAGCACAGCCAAGCAAGCCAGTCCGACAACATATTGATTGATATTGAGATATTTATGACCGAAGAAGGCAAGTTGGATTTTTTTTGCAAGAATAATTTCCAACAACTCGCCAACACCGAAAACCTTTCCAAAGGAATCGGTCTGAATAATGTCAAAAAGCGGCTACAATTGCTGTATCCGAATGCACATCAGTTGACTATTATCGAGCATGAAAACCAGTATGAAGTATATTTATCCATTCAGTTAACCCCTCAAAATATCTCTTATGAACTGCATCATCATTGAAGACCAACCACCCGCCCAGCGAATTCTGAAAAAATACATCGAGGATAGCGGGTTTTTAGAGCTAAAAGCCGTTTTTTCAGATGCCATTCAGGCGATGGAATTCCTGAAAACCGAAAATATCGAGTTGATATTTCTAGATATTCACCTGCCTAAGCTTTCGGGGATTGATTTTCTGAAAACCGTGGCTTTTTCCCCGGCAGTTATTTTGACCACAGCCTTTCCGGATTACGCCCTAGAGAGTTATGAGTTTAATGTGGTAGATTATTTGTTGAAGCCCTTTTCATTTCAAAGGTTTATGAAAGCTGTGGCCAAGGTTTCATCCAAAAAAAATTATGAACAGCAAGCGTTTTCTCCTGCAAATCCTGTAAATTCAAGGAAGGAATTGTTTATCAAGTCTGGTTATGAACTCATCAAAATCACCACAGATGATATTATTTATATCAAATCGGATGCAGATTATACCGAATTGTTTACCTCCAGCAAAAAGTATTTATCCGCCGAACCCCTTAGATACTGGATCGAGAATCTGGATCAGGATCAGTTTGTGAGGGTACACAAGTCTTTTATCATCAATACCTCCAAAAGTGAAAAAATAGTCGGCAATCAGGTCTATCTGCAAGGAAATATTATCATACCTATCGGCAGGACTTACAAAGAAAGCTTTATTCAGCGATTTGTGAGGTAAAGCCCAAAACACGCTTTACGCCCTCTTTTAAAAGCAGATACATCATAAATTTAGTTTTTGGATAATTGTAAAACTATTCTTATTTTTAGAAACATGTTTAAATCTTTTAAGATGTTTGAAAAAATCTATCCAAAATCTACCTACAAGTATATTTGGTTTGTTTTTCTTTTTTTGCTTCTCGGTTTTATCGCTCCCTCAGAGAAAATAAGTCGCCATCCCCTCAACAATGATAACAAATATGCCCTGGAAGCAGAATATATATACAGATTTGTCAATGAAATTCCTTCTGTAGATAATAAAACTATCCCCAAGGGTCAAAGAGTACCTTTTATCAATTGGGGTAAATTCGGGAGCAGTTTCAAGGTGGGAATCTTGGTAAGCGACCTGAAAAACCCATTGAATCCTGATTATCAGAATATAGCTTATGTTCTAAAATATCACAAAACCATTCAAGGCAAAAGAGTAGAAACCGAAGCCCTCAATCAAAGCGATTTAAATCGTGGAGATTCGGGCAATTGGCAAATGATCATTCTGGGGCATGACCGTGTATTTCCCAATTATCAAAAAGCTCCACAAAATACGCTTTTGGTCAGCATAGCTCGAGAGCCTATCAAAATCCCTGATAATCCCTCTACTTATGATTCTAGTGCATTTTCACCCGATAAAAAATCATTGATCATTGCAGAAAGTTATCTGATGAAACAATCTATGGTAGGAAGCCATATTCGCTTTTTCAATATGCAATTGGATCATACGGCCAATTCTCCGACTTTTTTGGTTTTTAGAATTGACGAGGATTTTATGAAAGAATCCGGGTTTAACAAAGTAGATTCCCTCAAAGCCCTGCAAAAAAGGGTCGTTGAGAATGCCCAAAACCGATTGTTATTGAGTAATGATCAGTTTGTAGATATGACTTTGGAAGCCATTCGACTTAAAAAAATAGCGGATGATAGTACTAAGGCAGCCAAAAAATCCAGAGAAGAAGCCGAAAAACAAAAAGCCGAAGCACAAAAACAAGCAAAAATTGCCAAAGAGAAAGAACAGGAGGCCTTAGATCTTAAGACACAAGCCGAAAATCAAAGAGACAGAGCAATCAAAGCCGAAACGGATGCCAAAAGACAAAGAGACCGTGCCATAGAGGCTGAAGAAGATGCGCTTTTGCAAAAATTGATTGCTTTAGCCGAAAGAGACACAGCAAGAATACAAAAGACTCTTGCGGATTCTCTTACGAGCGAGGCTATTAAACAAAAACAAGAAATTGAAAAACAAAAAGATGTCGTTGAAAACCAAAAGAAAGAAGTTGAAGCACAAAAAAAATTAGCTGATGAGGCACTCATCAAAGCCGAGCGACGTTTGCGCTATCTGGTGATTTTGGGAATATTGACAGCTTTTTTAATCGGTACTTTTCTCTACTTCCGCTTCCGCCTTATCCGTAAATCCAAACGTCAGACAGAAGCATTACTCCTCAATACCCTACCTCCGGCCATTGTCAAAGAGCTACAGGACACCGGCAGAACCGTCATGCGTAGGTATGAGCGGGTATCTATATTATTTACAGACTTCAAAGGCTTTTCGGAAATTACCAAAAATATGACCGCTGATGAAATGATCGTAGAGCTCAACGACTGCTTCACGGCATTTGATGAAATCATCAAAAAATACGGCTTCGAGCGGATCAAAACCATCGGAGATGCCTATATGTGTGCCGGAGGTCTGCCAGAGGTGAATTACCATCATCCTGTCACGATGATACTCGTAGGTCTGGAGATGCAGCGTTTTATGCAGCGACGCTTCGAGGAGCGTAAGGGAGATTACTGGATGTGCAGATTAGGCGTAAACGTAGGGGCTGTGCGTGCAGGCGTAGTAGGAATCTCCAAATTTGCCTATGACCTTTGGGGCAATGCCGTCAATATCGCCTCCCGCCTCGAGAGTGGCGGGGAGGTATACAAGGTCAATACCAATGAAAGTACCTATGAGATGGTCAAGGATTTCTTTGAAGCTGAGTTTAGAGGGGAAATAGAAGTCAAGCACGGACTGGTAATTCCGATGTATTTTATCACAGGTATCAAACCCGAACTTTCTGTCCACGGAGATGGCATCCAGCCCAATGCACTTTTCCAGCAAAAGCTCAAGGAGTTTGAGATAGCCTGTGCAGAGGAGGTGAGAAGGCTGGAGGAGTTGGATACATTGTGATAGAAAACATAAATGAACATAACCAAACTTATGCTTATTTATGTTTTTTATACTCAAACCGAAGTGGTTTTCCGAAGTTTTAGCTCTTAAATCATGAATAATCAAGTTAATCAATCAAGAAAACTTGCCCCGCAGGGGTCTTGTGTTTCCTAAATCACTTTAATCTGGGTATAATAGACAGAATTATCAGTTTTTTTCCAATTTTTTTGAAATATTACCATCTCTGATTCCGATGGAATTAGAATTGATACTGGTAACCTGCCAAACTTTTTTCGTTTTATCGGGATCGGGATATGTAATTTTTACTGTCAGTTTATTATCATTTGTGGTACCTACTTTGATGTTAGAGATTGTTTTGCCATCAAGTGTCCAGCTACCTGAACCAATAATTGATTCTAGTTCTTGTTTTTTATCAGCACTTACTTCCTGAGCAGATGAAGAAGAAACTCCGATTAGTATAAATCCTATAATCAACAGGATGAGTTGGACTTTAAATAATTGTAACATAAGCGTTTGTATATTAAAATTTGGTAATTGATGATTTTTTTCTTGAATTTATAATTGTATACTAATACCTCCCGATACCCTAATAGGATTTTGGGGGCTTCCCCTGAAAAACTCCCGATCAGGTAAAATCTTACCATTATCTTCTCTCACACGGGTACCAAAAGCAGTACTATGATAATAATGATTATCTAAAACGTTTTCTGTTTTCAGGAAGATATTTACGGATTCCTTTATTTTATAAGTAATACTTACATCCAAACGTGTATATCCTGATAACTTTTGCCGCTTTGAGGGTTCATTCTCAATAAAAGCCTCTAGATATTGTTCATTCACATACATGAATCTGGGAGATAACAAAAATTTATGTAACCTCATATCAAAACCCAGACGAAAAGTCCAGGGGCTAATGTAGGGTAGCTGTGTACTTACAGTATCAATGCTCGGCTTAAAACCATCCTGAACAACTACGGGGTTATAAAAGGATGTAATATTCCCTGCTATGTATCCCCAGGCCATATAGGCTTTAAAGCTATTTAATCCAGGAAGTGAAGGCTCATAGGTGATGAGTAAATCTCCACCGTATACATTACTCCCTCCCTGATTTTGATTTACATTGACTTCAACCAAATCTATTCCCGTATCAAAATTATCCGCAGGATTTTCTCCTAAAAGCAGATCATTACGATCATACAAATTGCTAAGTGCGCCGTCAGGGGCAGGAATGATAAGGTTACGGACATAGGAATAAAAAGCTTGAAATGAAATACCAAACTTTTTAAATTGAGTCTGTAAGCTAAATTCAAACGTTTGGGCTTTCTGAGGTTGTAAATTGGGATTCGGCTGATGAATGAGCCGAGAAGAGTAAGTCACTTCATCACCAAATACACTTGCGCTGAATGTCCCAAACTGCTCATAAGTACGAAGTGGTGACGGCTCAAGGAAGGCCTTCCCATAAAGAAACTTAATGATGGTATTTTTATTTCCGCTGGGTGTCCATACCAAACCCAATCTGGGGTTAAACTCCGCCTTGAAACGGCTGTTACGATCCACACGACCTCCTAAGGTGAGTATTAGCCCTTCATCTTTTACCCAGGGGAGAGCATACTGCGCTTGGATAAATCCGCCTAGGTTACTATAAACGATGTCATAAAATATCGCATCAATGCCTTGTGGGCGGATGTCATTCGTTTTTACTACTGTCCCAAACCATATTCCACTAGGAGCATCAAAATCACGCGTGGGGCGCAATAAATCTACGCTCAAAGGGATACTGCGAAAGTTTTGATAAGTAAAACCAGCAACAACCGAAAGTTCTTCTATATTTTGTGGATTCCAGGATACCAATTGCTCAAATTGAAACATCCTTCCTACCGCAAAACGATAGCTGCGCTCCATCTGGGTATACACATTCTGAAAGCCGGACTCGGGGTCAAGGCTGTAGCGGCTTGCCGTAAAGATGGTATTTAATTCTAATCCTCTGCCGAAATTCTTGATATAATTGATATTGCCCATCAAAATACGATGCGACATAAAGTTGTTTTCATTGTAAACGGCATTATTGGGGTTCATTCCAGCTACAGAAGGTGTACGGGATTGATTTTGAAAAAAATTAAAACGTAACTTGTCATTGCCCCAGAGCTTTTCCAATTGTAAAGTTCCTTGTAAGGCATAATTGCTAATAGGGATTTTGTATCCCGGCTCTACAAGGCTGGAAGGAGAAAAGTTGCCTGCTTCAGTCTTAAAGTTGCCTGATTGCAGAGAGTCAATTCCTGCAAACTCATCTTTATAAAATTTGCTCAAATTAGGTTGCTGATCATAGGCATACTGCCCAGAAAGCATAAAACTGACTTTGTCACTAAATCGATGACCAAGCAGCGCATTCCCAACAAACTTACCATACATCCCTGCACGCATACTTAGTTCGGCGTGATCAATATCATCAGCCGTTTTACTGATGATATTGATTACACCTGCAAAAGCATCCGCTCCATAAAGTGCCGAAGCTGGTCCATAAAGAATCTCTATCTGCTTGGCCATGTGTATCGGATAATTCTCAAGGATAGGGATTTCTTCATTGGTAGGCGAAGAGATACGAATACCATCCAAAAGGATCAGAAATTTATCCATACCTACAATACCTCGAAAGGTGACACGATTAAAAGACTCTGGTAAAACCTGATAATCGGTTTTGATACCTGGTAAATCCTGCAAAATATCCCAGAGCGATTGATAAGCACGGCTTTCAATCAATTCTTGGCTAATAGAAATTACCGTGGCTGGTACCAGGGCAGGGTCTTGGGCATTTCCTCTGCCCGCAGTAGACACGCGTTGTTGCTCTTCATACGCCACCTCGATCTCTATGCGAGGTTGTGTATAGATGGCATCAAATTTTGTTTTTTCAATATCTCGAAGCTTCTTTTTTTCTTGAGCTTTGACAAAAACAAACAAGAAAAAAAAGCAAAAGAGTAGGGCTACATAAACTTTTGTGTTGAGGTTAGGCATTTTAAAGGCAGTAGAATTTAAAATGGTGTTAAATTAATCCATTATTTCAGCTTTTTGCAAAATAGTAAAGGTTTTTAGAATATGAAATTATTTAAAGACATTTTAGATGAATAAATGTAACCTAACTCAACTTATACTCCTTGTTCAACTAATAAACAGATGTTTTTGAATTGTTCGATTTCTATGGATACAAGTTCCTTGAATGACAGATAAGGGAGGAAGCTCAACTTGAGGGCTATGGTACTGACACAAACAAAGGCGAAACCTGAAAGAGAAAATCTAATTATTTCTACCTATTTCAACAAAGAGTATTTTTGATTATTGGAATGAAACGCTTATTTTTACTTGATTTCACAAAATGTGCAGTGCAGAAGTATCTGAAAAATACTGGACTTATACTCAAACCGAAGTGGTTTTAATACAAAAACAAGACCCTTACAGGGGAGCTTTTAGCGCTTAAATCATGAATAATCAAGCTAATCAATCAAGAAAACTTGCCCCGCAGGGGTCTTGTGTTTCCTAAATCACTTTAATCTGGGTATATTTTGAGGATCTTTGAGCTAAGATGATTTTAAAGAATGAATAGTAAATAACTAAATCTATAAATAAAAACAAAAACACGAATGAATAAGGAAGAAATCAAACAAGAAGTTTTTGACCTTTACGATGATTATGCACACAATCGGGTAGATAGAAGGCAGTTTTTGGATAGGCTTTCCATTTATGCAGTCGGCGGAGTAACGGTCGCCTCTTTACTAAGTGCTGTAATGCCTAATTATGTGGATAAAATACAAATTTTGCCCGAAGACCCTAGGCTAAAATCTGAATTTGTCAATTACAAATCGCCCAAAGGAGGAGGAGATATGCGCGGTTTACTCTCAAGACTCAAAGATACCGACAAGAAATTATCCGGTGTTATTGTCGTACACGAAAACCGCGGACTGAACCCCCACATCGAAGATGTAGCCCGAAGAGCTGCTCTTGCAGGTTTTATTTCTTTTGCTCCTGATGCGCTTACGCCGCTTGGGGGTTATCCAGGGAATGACGACGACGGCAGAACACTGCAAAGCAAAAGAACCCGCGATGAAATGCTGGAAGATTTTATTGCTGCGTATGAATTCCTCAAAGGACACGCCGGATGTAACGGCAAAGTAGGTGTGGTCGGATTTTGCTTCGGTGGGTGGATTTCTAATATGATGGCCGTCAGAATTCCTGATTTGAAAGCTGCCGTTCCTTTTTATGGAGGACAACCTGCCCCCGAAATGGTAGAAAATATCCAGGCACCCTTATTGCTCCATTTTGCCGAGCTGGATACCAGGGTGAATGAGGGCTGGCCAGCTTATGAAGAAGCTCTGAAAAAACACAATAAATCTTATGAGGCATTTATGTATCCTGCCGTAAATCACGGCTTTCACAATGATACCACAGCCAGGTATGACAAGGCTGCCGCCGAATTAGCCTGGAAAAGAACAGTAGACTTTTTTAAAGAAAAATTGAAATAAGTGCATATCACCAGAAATACACATCACGAGATTAAATAGATCTCGTGATGGTTTTTAGCAGTGTTTTTATAGTTTTTTTACCTGATCTTTTGCACGCAAGAAGCAGTACTAACCGACTTTTCGCACCCCCCTGTTTTTTGTAAGTTTTTTTGTAAGTTTTCTTGTAAGTTTTCTTGTAAGTTTTCTTGTAAGTTTTCTTGTAAGTTTTCTTGTAAGTTTTCTTGTAAGTTTTCTTCTAAAACTCTATAAAATATCGCAAAATATGGGTTTTGATAAAATATAGCATGTAAGTTTTATAAGAATAGTTATATTTCATATAAATATTTCGCTAGGGTGCG
>JANRIC010000103.1:0-17375 GCA_033765345.1 Microscillaceae bacterium | reverse complement strand
ATTTTGGGTTTAACAAAATATAATATGTTTGTGTAATAAGTAAGTTTACACAAACAAAATTATCCAGAAATTTTATTATGATAAAATAAAAAAAATAAAAATTTTATATCTTAATAATATAAAAAACAAAATTAAATTCTGAAACAAGTACCTGAGTAGTAACTTTTTTGTTTCCTCATATTTAAATTTACATACTTCTATCGGTATAAACAATACCCTTATGCTGATTCTATTTTATCGTTAATTTCCCCTGCAAGGTAGAGTGGATTTTTGAAATGTTTATCTTTGTGGTGCTGAGAACACAAAAAACCTTATAAATTTCGGGGATTTTTTTTAAACATTGTAATATTGCAAATAGTTACTTTGTCTTAACCAAATAATATGTTTAAAAAACTGCTTTTTCTTCTTGTTCTGTTTTGTTTCTGCTTTACAAATTTTTGTCTTGCCCAAGATGATGATTTTCCCTTCCAATTTACTTACCAAACCCAAGATAAAACCTATACATTTGGGCTATCTATGCTTAGTCTAGATTCTAAAGACTTAAATAAGAAAGTTTTAAATGCTTTCAGGGAAAATCAAAAGAAATCAAAGTCAACTACTACGGAGCTTTACTGGGGTATAACTAAACGTATAGAAAATACCCAAAAACAACGCTATTATTGCTTAATGGAGTCTGAACTTGATTTGATCCATCTCTATAATGATAAAGCTGAGTGGCTTTATACCATAAAAGGTGCTACCAACTATGGTTTGGATACTTTGAATCAAAATACCATTTTTGAAGCCTCAATAGATGCAAAAATAAAAAACTTAATTCAAGCATATAAGGACTTAGAATCAGGTGATTTTGCCAGGATGCCACCTTATCGCTCATACAGTATGGAAAGTGCAAATGGCAAAAAATACTATTTGATAGATATAGACAGTCCTTTGAAGCAAGATGGCAAATACCAAAGGCCTCTTATTGCCCAAGCTAACGAATTTGGAATAACTGTTTTACGCCTTTTATTGGATAGAAAAATGAATGTTATTCAGGAGTTTATGCTCTATGGGGATTCCTCAGAATTATTCGAGTTGCATCTTAACGCACCGATTTTCTTTAAATAGCCTGATTTGAAAGAGCTTTGTTATTCTGCCTTTGCTATTTGTATGGCAAGTCTTAAGGCTGTTTGGTAGGCACTTAAGCCCAAACACACCCAGCTAATTGAGATTTGTAATCTGAAACGCTCCTAGGGATAAGGTAGCCCTAATTCTCGGTGAATATACTCCTTGACTCTTTCCAGAATAATGACCATCGCACTCAAATCATCGGTTTGGGTGGCGTCATAGGCTCGGCTTACGCTGTATTCTTTGCCTAGCAGTACCACAAAAAACCAAAGCCGACCGATGGTATAACAACCATAAAGTGGTTTTTGAGGGTTATTATTCAGCATTTGTACATCCACCATAGCAATCAGAAGCTGCCCTAGGGGGTCATTGCTGGAGTTTTTTTCAGGTTTATATTCTTGCAGGAAGAAAAAAGGTTTTTTAGGAGTTTGTTTACCAGTGGCGATCATCCATTCTACTTTTCCGCTTGCTTCTACCGTTTCGGTTTGTAAGCTCAGAAGCCTTTGAGTAAAAACTTTGTAATGAGGCAGGTTATTATACTTAAATTGCGCCAAGAATAAAGCGATAAACATCATCTTCAACTCATCTTCATTCCACATTTCTACATTGTCCAGTAGAGAGATACGAAGTTCCTCAAAATTATCTGGTAAACTAGCAGCCTCCTGAGGTACATGAAGCCAATCAAGAAGAAGAGGCATATCTTTGATACGTTCTATTCCAAACTCAATCTCGACATCCTCAAAAAGCCATTGTTCAAAAGGTCGCTTTATCATCGTTCAGTATCTTAGGTTAGGTATCAATATACTTAATTTTTTCTACACTCTCGTTCTTTCAGCTTTCCAAATCCGAAAGCAAGCTGTCAGGGATTTACGACCTGATCATATTCTAGGGATAGGGCAAGCCTAATTCCTGGTGAATATACTCCTTGACTCTTTCCAGAATAATGACCATCGCACTCAAATCATCGGTTTGGGTGGCATCATAAGCTCGGCTTACGCTGTATTCTTTGCCTAGCAGTACCACAAAAAACCAAAGTCGACCGATGGTGTAGCAACCATAAAGCGGTTTTTGAGGGGTATTGTTCAGCATTTGCACATCCACCATAGCAATCAGAAGCTGCCCTAGGGGGTCATTGCCGGAGTTCTTTTCAGGCTTATATTCTTGCAGGAAGAAAAAGGGATGCTGTGGAGTTTGCTCTCCTTGTGATACCAGCCACTCGATGCGTCCACTCGCCTCGATGGTTTCGGTTTGTAAGCTGAAATATCGCTGATTAAAGACGGTATAATGAGGCAAAAAGTGATAATTGATTTCTGTTAGCAAAGGTGCTATAAAATTCATTTTGAGTTCGTCTTCGTTCCAAGCTTCAATTCTGTTTTCTATCAGATTTTGTAATCGGATAATATTTTTATCCAGGGGTTTGGCTTCAAGCACAGTAATCCAATCTAGCAAAAGAGGATGGTTTTTTACACGTTTGATTCCAAATTCTTTGTGTATATCTTCATAGAGCCATTGCTCAAAAGGTCGTTTGATCATCTTCTTAGGTGCTTTGTTTGATACAAATATAGCCTTTTTTTCTTGATTTTGGCAGGGTTTGATAGTCAATAAATAGGAAATCAATGCCAAATCTGCAAAAAAAATCCCTCCATAAGCTGGAGGGAAAAAGATTATGCAACTGTATAATTTGGAACTACTTGGCTTGAGCATACAGCTCGGCTACTTTTGCCCAATTGACGATATTCCAGAAAGCAGCGATATAATCGGGGCGGCGATTTTGATAATGCAGATAATAAGCGTGTTCCCAAACATCCAGACCTAAGATGGGTTGGCCGTTGCATCCGGCATCAGCCATCAAAGGGTTATCTTGATTGGGTGTAGAGCAAACAACCAACTTGCCGTCTTCTACACAAAGCCAAGCCCAGCCAGAGCCGAAGCGGGTAGCAGCAGCATTGTTAAAAGCCTCTTTCAGAGCATCCAGAGAGCCGAAAGCTGCATTGATGGCATCCGCCAGCTCGCCGCCTTCGGGGTTTCCACCGCCATTGGGTGCAAGGATAGTCCAGAAGAGATTGTGGTTATAAAATCCACCACCATTATTACGAACAGCCATATTGTCTTTGCCCAGCCCGGTTACGATTTCGTCAATGGTTTTAGAAGCCATGTCAGTACCAGCAATAGCGGCATTTAATTTATCACAATAAGCTTGATGGTGCTTGGTATAATGAATTTCCATGGTACGAGCATCAAAATGGGGCTCAAGCGCATCATAAGCATAAGGTAAGGGAGCTAATTCAAAAGCCATAATTTTAAAGGTTTATTGATGAAAAAAATAAATTAGTATAAATTGTATATCTAAAAAACCAATCAAAGTTAAGTTAGTTTCTTAAATTTTGAAAAAACTTCTTTAAGATTTCCTGACAGGGGGTATCAAGTATGCCTGTAATAATCTGAGTTTTAGGATGTAATAAAGTAGAGGGAGTCTGAAATCGTTGGAAGCCTCTTTTTAAATCGGAAGCTCCAAATACTAAAGTGCCTAACTGAGCCCAATACAAAGCACCGGCACACATCACACAAGGCTCAAGGGTCACGTACAGCGTACAGTCATTCAGATATTTACTGCCCAGGAAGTGAGTAGCCGCTGTAAGTGCCAGTACTTCTGCATGGGCAGTAACATCCTGTAAGAGTTCATTTTGATTGTGTGCCTTTGCGATAATCCGATTTTGAGCTACAATCAGAGCACCAACGGGTATTTCGCCTTGCTCATAAGCTATTTCAGCTTCTTTAAGAGCCAATGACATATAATATTCGTGGCTCATAAGCTTTCAGACACCCTTCGGACAAAAGTTTTAAAACTTCCATCAGCCTCAAAGTCAAAAACCCTGTACCCGGCTGTATTTTGTTCGTCTAAGGCAAACTCTGGCCCCATTTTGAATTGATAAGCCGTAGAGGGAGCTGATAAAATACTAACATCTTTGCGCAGAGTTTCAAACTCGAAGTGAATATGCCCGAAAATGACGGCTTTTACTTGGGTATATTTATCAATGATCTCAAAAAAAGAGGTAGCCCGGCGAAGCATCAGGTCATCAATCCAACGATGCCCCATTTCAATAGGGTGATGATGCAGGGCTATTACCACAGGATTCTCGCCTGCTTTTCTGATTTCGTACTCGAGAAAATGTAAATCTTTGTCGGACAATTCCCCATGATCATCCTGACGGTTTTTGGCTACGCTATCAAGTAGGATAAATCGTATACCTTTCCAGAAAAAAGCTTTCTCCACCTGCACAGTGAGCATAGGAATAAGCTCATTCATCAAATCAGGGTCATCATGATTGCCTCCAATCCAATAATAGGGTAAATCCAAATTTTTGAGAAGCCCATCCAGTTTGTAATATACTTCTTTTTGTTTGTCACAGGCTACATCACCGGTAAGAAGCAGGAAATCAGGTTGGGGATCCAGCTCTTGCAAATCTTCCAGAATACGTAGTAAAGACTCATAGGGTTCATATCCCTGGTAGCTGTAATGCTCATCAGGGTGCAGATGTAAGTCACTAAGTTGTACAAATCGAAATGCTTCCATAGAGTTTATATCATTCTTTCTGGAAAATTAATCAAAAATGATCAAAAAGGAAATTCTATTTCCCTGAAATATGGGAGTATTTTGTAAAATGGTCAAATAAATTTTCACAAAAAGGTAATAACCTTGTTTTATTTGACTTCGTATCTTTATCAGGATATGTTATTTTTATGCAGATAACTGCACTATACCTAACTCTTAGGCAGATGTTTTTGGAGAAGTGAGTTTTTGAAAGTTAGACATCTCTCATTTCATATTTTATCAAAACTTCAACGTGAACTCTCATGAAATTAAAAAGAATTTTTAAGACCATTCTTATCATCACCGCAAGCCTTGTCCTTTTATTGTTTGTACTGAAATACCTATGGGTAGATACTGCCTCGATTCCCCAAGACACAGATTATTTTGCAGACATCCGCGCAATCCGAAAGCTTGCTGCGGCAGATAGCAGCGAACTTCCCTTAAAAATCAAGAGCCTGAAAGTAGGAGAAGGCCAGTTTCCCGCTTGGTTGGTCATTGCTGGAGGGGCAGGCAAAAAATCCTACACATTTCATTTTCGTACTTTTCAAGTGATTTATCCCAAAGCTTCTATCGTGATTGATCCCGTCCACGGACCTAAGGCACACAAAGAGTTTGATTTTGCAACCGAATACTCTGCTGAGAATTTTGAATTTGTCCAGCAGGCACTTCTTCGGGCAGATGAAATCATCTGTACTCATGAACACTGGGATCATGTAGGAGGGATCGCTCATTCGCCACATTTTGATAAAATTCGGGATAAATCCATACTTACACAAGAACAAATCAATAGTGCTATAATCCAGGAAGCTAATTTTCCGGCAGGTAGTCTAGAAACCTTAGAACCTTTAAAATATGAAAATTATCATACCTTGGCTCCCGGTATGGTACTGATCAAAGCACCAGGGCATACACCCGGTAGTCAGATGATTTTTGTAAGGCTAAAGAATGGACAGGAATATCTTTTTTTGGGGGATATTGCCTGGACTATGGACAATATCAACCAGCTTACAGGGCATAGCCGTTTGGTAAGCTGGTTGGGAGAGGAGAATCGTAAGCAGCAATTTGCCCAAATTCGTTGGCTTTATAATTTGCAGCAGCATGAAAAGGTAGTGTTGATCTCAGCACACGATTCCGAGCAACACAAACAATATATCAGTCAGGGCTTGTTTTCAGAGGGGTTGGAATAAAATCCCTCCTTGTTCTCTATTTTAAAATTAGTGTTTAAAAAGAAACGCATCATCCGCAGGGCGAGTTTTATTTAAAAAAATAGGTTGTTTCTACCCAAGAAATCTTTTTTATTTGCCTATTTTGCATAAAAAAACCGCTTTTTATGATCTACACCAACTCCCTCACATTTGCCCAAAATCTGGATAGACAAGACCCCTTGTCAAACTTCCGGCAAGAATTTTACCTGCCTCAGCACGAGGGGAAGGATTTAATTTATTTCAATGGTAATTCGCTGGGTTTACAGCCCCGTAAATCACGGAATTATCTGGAAGAAGAAATGCTTCAGTGGGAACGACTAGGCGTAGAAGGGCATTTTGAAGGGCGAAACCCCTGGTTTGATTATCATAAATGCTGTAAAAAAGCACTTGCTGAAATTGTAGGTGCTTCTGAATCGGAAGTCACTCCGATGAATAGCCTCACTGTCAATCTACATCTACTCTGGGTGAGCTTCTATCAACCTCAGGGACGAAGAAATAAAATCTTGATGGAAGCACAAGCTTTTCCTTCGGATCAGTATGTAGCGGAGTCGCAGGCAAAATTTCATGGGCTTGACCCCGAAGAAGTAATTGTAGAAATTTATCCAAGGCCAGGAGAATATACCATCCAAACAGAAGATATACTTGCGAAAATTGATGAATTGGGTGATGAATTGGCACTGGTTTTCTTGGGAGGGGTAAATTATTATACCGGACAGTTTTTTGAGCTTTCGAGAATCGCTGAGGCAGGGCACAAGGTAGGGGCTTTTGTGGGTTTTGATCTGGCGCATACGGTGGGTAATCTTCCTTTGGCTTTGCACAACTGGCAGGCTGATTTTGCTGCCTGGTGTTCTTATAAATATCTGAATTCAGGTCCAGGGGGCATTGCAGGCATTTTCGTCCACAAAAAACACCTCCTTCGGCAGGATTTACCCCGATTCAACGGCTGGTGGGGCTACGAAGAGCAGACCCGCTTTCAAATGCGTAAAGGTTTTATCCCCGAACCCAGTGTAGACGCCTGGCAACTGAGTAATGTGCCCATTATGTTGCTTGCTGGTCATCGGGCAGCTTTGGATATTTTTGCCGAAGCAGGCATGCACAGGCTCAGAGAAAAAAGTGTTCAACTCACAGGTTATTTAGAATATGTCATTCAGGAAATTAGCCTTCATACAAATTTCCCCATGCAAATCATTACGCCTACTGACCCAGAACAGCGTGGCTGCCAGTTATCTTTGATCATCCCTAATAGAGGCAGAGATATCTTTGAATTTCTTCAAAAAGCGGGGATTCGCCTGGATTGGCGCGAACCCGATGTGATGCGCCTGGCTCCTGCACCGCTTTATAATACTTTTGAAGAGGTGTATCGTTTGGGAGAGAGGCTTGAAGAAGGGATACGCAACTATTGTTAGGGTTTTAAAATGCCTGTTAGGGCTTACAGCCACTAACAGCGTTTTTTGGAGGCATCAAAATACTAAAAACAAATGAATGGATAATTGTCCATTGTCCATTATCCATGATCAAAGCCTTGCCGCCATCAACAATCCCAAATCCTTGTGTGGTAGATTAAATTTATTGGCTACATCGGGGTTCGTCAGGCTGCCCTTGTAGGCATAAACTCCTTTCATAAACCATTTATTTTTAAAAATCATTTCGTCGATGCCTCCGCTTTCGCCGATTTCAAGCAGATATGGGGCAAAAATATTGCTAAGTGCCGTGCTGGAAGTTCGGGCAACCCTGGAGGCGATGTTAGGTACGCAATAATGAATCACACCATACTTAACAAAAGTGGGATTTTGCAGTGTGGTGGGTTCAGAAGTTTCTACACATCCTCCCTGATCGATACTTACATCAATAATGATAGAATTTGGTTTCATCCGTCTGACCATATCTTCGGTAACGATGATTGGGCTACGGCCTTTTTCGGCACGTACGGCAGTCAGGAGTACATCAGCCCGGCTGATGGCATCGCTCAGCATTACGCCATCAATGGTAGAAGTATAAACCTGATGTCCTGTAGCATATTTCAAGCGGCGAAGTTTATAGATATGTCGGTCAAATACTTTGACCTCAGCCCCCAGTCCCATAGCCGTGCGTGTAGCGTATTCGCCTACTGTACCTGCCCCAACGATGACGACTTTGGTAGGCGGTACCCCGGTGACACCACCCATAATAATGCCTTTACCGTTTTTGTAGCTACTCAGGAATTCGGCGGCGATGAGCATGACGGTGCTTCCGGCAATTTCGCTCATGGTACGCACGGCAGGCATGCCTCCTACTTTATCCTGAATAAACTCGAAGGCTACTCCAATGATTTTCTTGCGAAGCAAAATTCGCAGATACTCTGTAGTGAGCGTAGTCATGTGCAGGGTTGAGATGAGGGTGCGGCCAGGTTTCATGTATTCAAGTTCATCTTCACTGGGAGGTTGGATTTTGAGCACAATATCCGATTCAAAAATTTCTTTTACCGAAGGGGTGATTTCAGCTCCAGCCTCGCTGTATTCTCTATCCTCGAATTTGGCGTGCATTCCGGCACCGGACTCAATCAGGACGTGATGGCCATTGCGGGTCAGCACGGCTACGGCTTCAGGTCGGAGGGCAATTCTTTTCTCAAAAATGCTGTTTTCGCGTGGGATGCCTATGGTCAGTTTTTTAAATTTGCGCTCGATGGGGTCGAGTTGCTCAGCGGGATAAAGCATTAATTGTTCTTTGGCAATCGGATCTATTTCTACTTCTTGGTACTGCTTACTCATGTTTTATCAATTCAATAGTACGATAATCAGCCTCAGGTTTAATGATAATTTCCAGATATTTGGGTGGAATCAGGGATTTTATTTTTGAAGGCCATTCTATCATACAGTAATGTCGATCATAAAAATATTCTTCGTATCCCAGATCCATGGCTTCGCTTTCATTTTTTAAGCGATAAAAATCAAAGTGATAAATAACCTTGTGATTTATGGTATGATACTCGTTAATAATGGAAAACGTAGGGCTCTGTATCATATCTATAACTCCTAAAACCTTGCCAACTGCTTTGATGAGGGTGGTTTTACCGGCACCCATTTCTCCTTCAAAAGTCCAGACGGTCAAATTATCGGCGAATTTAGTAATTTTTTTAGCTACTTCATCTAATTCAGAGAGATTATGGTAGATAATTTTCATGGCGAGGGAATAAATAGAGTTTCCAAATTTTTGAGATGGATTTTCCAAATTTCAAAAATTTGGAAAATCCTGATTTAGTACTTGTTCTTATCCTTTGGGTTTGAGCGATATAAAAGGTATAATAATTTCCTCGAGCGAAACGCCTCCGTGTTGGAAAGTGTCTTTATAGTAATTGACATAATAATTGTAATTATTCGGATAAGCGAAGAAATAATCTTCCACCGCAAATACATAAGAAGTGGATACATTGAGTTTGGGCAGGCGAAAAGTTTCGGGTTTGGAGGCTACCAATACTTTATCATGATCATAGCTCAAATTTTTGCCTTGTTTGTAGCGTAAGTTGGTATTTACATTGCGGTCGCCAATGATTTTAAAGGGTTTTTTGACACAGATCGTGCCGTGGTCTGTTGTGATAACCACCTGTACTTTACGCTCTGAAAGTTTTTTGAGCAAGTCCAGTAGGGGAGAATGTTGAAACCAAGAACGGGTCAGAGATCGGAAAGCTGCCTCATCGGGCATCAGTTCGCGAATCATGCTGATATCAGTACGAGCGTGAGAGAGCATATCCACAAAGTTGTAAACCAAGGCATTCAATGGATTATTGAGCAGGTTATCGGCTATATCGGTTACATTTTTCCCTTGATTTTGGGTAATTACTTTGTGGTAGGAGAATTTGATGTCAATTTTGTTTTTCTGGAGCTGTCGTTTTAGGAATTCTTCTTCGTTCAAATTTTTGCCTTCCTCGTCGTCTTCCTGCATCCAAATATCTTTGTGATATTTGGCCATATCATCTGGCAGCATACCTGAAAAAATTGCATTACGAGCATACGCTGTGGTTGTTGGCAAGATAGAATAATAAGCTGTTTCTTCGGTAATGATATAATATTCGGCAATAATTGGCTCAATGATTTTCCATTGGTCATACCTGAGATTATCAATGAGAATAAAAAAAACGGGTTCGGGGTTTTTCAACAATGGAAATACTTTTTTCTTGAGAAGTTGGTGTGATAAGACGGGTTTGTCTGCATCTGGGTCATTGAGCCAATCTTCATAATTTTCTTCCATAAATTTTACAAAATTGGTATTGGCTTCACTTTTTTGCATTTCAAGGACTTCGGACATGTCTTTGCTTTCTGTTTTTCCAATTTCCAATTCCCAGTAAATGAGCTTTCGGTAGATTTCCACCCATTCTTCGTGATCAATCCGATCATTAAAAGCCATACTTAGGTTGCGAAAATCTTGTTGATAGCTTAGGTTGGTTTTTTCAGTAACGAGGCGTTTATTTTCCAGAATTTTTTTGACAGAAAGCAGAATCTGATTGGGGTTTAAAGGTTTGATGAGATAATCGGATATTTTGGCACCGATAGCTTCTTCCATAATGTCTTCTTCCTCACTTTTGGTGATCATAATGACTGGGATATTGGGATTGATGGTTTTGATTTCCGAAAGGGTTTCAAGACCTGTAAATCCGGGCATATTTTCATCCAAAAAGATAATATCAAAATTCTTTTCCTGAAGTGCATCCAAGGCATCGCGGCCACTGTTGACAGGCGTAACTACATAACCTTTTTTTTCAAGAAACATGATGTGGGGTTTGAGCAGGTCAATCTCATCGTCAGCCCATAGGATTGAATAATTTTGCATAAGGATATTCTAGGGTTTAGTAAGTTGGCAAAAATCTATACCCAAAGAACGTTTTTTTTGTGTTTTTTTGCTAATTCTTTAGGCTTTTTTATCAATAATTCTGATCAAAACAGTTTTGAGCCTATGTTAATTTTAGAGCGGATGAACCCGTGGGTGTAGCAAACTTCCGACAATCTAAATGATGTGTTATATCACCCAATTCCTAATTCGGCAGTATTAAAGATGTAATGCTTAAATAAAAAACGTCTGGCTTTGTGTCGTCACAAGACCCTTTTTTGAATACACAGCATTACTTGTTTAATACTACCCCTAATTTTTAATTCTCTTAATTCTTAATTCCTTCATTCTTTTTCTTTAATTCGTTTAAATTCTGATTTATCTTTGGGCTTTAAAGGCATAAACCCCGGTGTTTTGAACAAAAAGAAAATTATCAATGATCCGGTTCACGGCTTCATTAAATTACCGAGTGATTTGATTTATGAAATCATTCAACATCCTTTTTTTCAAAGACTTCGTCGGATTCGTCAGCTTGGGCTTTCTGAATTTGTATATCCCGGAGCAGTACATACTCGTTTCCACCACGCTTTGGGTGCTATGCACCTGATGAATATGGCCTTGGATACTTTGCGAAGCAAAGGAGTAGAAATAGATGACCAAGAATACGAAGCTACACAAATCGCTATTTTATTGCACGATTTGGGGCATGGACCTATGTCACACGCTCTTGAGCAGGTGATTCTTAAGGGCATCAAGCACGAAAAACTCTCGTATCTGCTCATGATGGAAATCAACCTACATCTTGGCGGAACGATCTCACTGGCGATTGATATTTTTATGGATCGGTATCCCCGCAAATTTTTCCATCAGTTGGTGTCCAGTCAGTTGGATATGGATAGAATGGACTATCTTCAGCGGGATAGTTTTTTTACTGGAGTGACAGAAGGCAAAATAGGTTCATCCCGGATTATCAAAATGCTTTCTGTATATAAAGATGAATTGGTGGTGGAGGAAAAAGGAATTTACAGCATCGAGAACTTTCTCACGGCGCGTAGACTGATGTATTGGCAGGTTTATCTCCATAAAACCAATCTCAGTACCGAACAAATGCTCATCCAACTCATCAAAAGAGCCAAATATTTAGTCAGGAATGACCCAGGATTTCAAATACCCCCTCCGCTAGATTTATTATTCAAAAAAGACCTGAGTTTTGAAGATTTTCAGAAAAAAAGTAACTATTTATATGCTTTTGCTTCTTTGGACGACTATGATGTCTGGGCATTGATCAAACAATGGCCTGGTCATCATGACAAAGTATTGTCAATTCTTAGTCAAAGATTGTTGGAGAGAAAATTATTTAAAGTAATTTTGTCCAACGAAAAAGAAGCTCTCAAAGAAGTAAAACCCTTGAAGGAAGAAATAGCAGGTCTACTCAATATAGAGAAAAGGCTATGCCGTCATTTCGTAGTCAAAGGCACTACCAGCAATGAAGCCTATATGGCACAAGGTGATACCATCAATATTTTGACAAAAAATGGAAAAGTATTAGACATTGCACAAGCCTCAGATTTGCCTAACATCAAAGCTTTGCGTAAAATTGTGAAAAAATATTACTTATGCTGGTTGGATATTTAAGCAAAGTATGTTTTTTTAAATAAAAATAGAATAAACAACTACTCGAGATAATCGGATGAAATTTACAGTCAAACAAATAGCCGACCTGCTGGGAGGTGAAATTGAGGGCCCCGGAGACCTGGAAATTGATAAGATTGCCAAAATTGACGAAGAAGCCGAAGAAGGAAGTATCTGTTTTCTTGCCAATCAAAAGTATGAAAACTATATCTACCAAACGAACGCCGCCGCAGTACTTGTGAGTAAGGATTTTATTCCTAAAAAACCAGTAAAAGCGACACTCATCAAGGTTAGTGACCCATATATCGCTTTTACGGCACTTTTAGAAGAATACCAGAAAATTCTGAACCAACTCAAGTCTCAATCCAAACAAGGCATCGAGCAACCCTCTGTCATAGGAGCTGATTTTCAAGCTGGAGACCAAGTTTATATCGGTGCTTTTAGCTATATCGGGGCCAACTGTCGCCTAGGAGCTCACGTCAAAATCTATCCTCATACATACATCGGTAATAATGTGACCATTGATGATCATACGATTATTTATGCCGGAGCAAAAATTTATGACGATACCCTCATCGGTAAACATTGTACGGTCCACTCTGGGGCTGTGATCGGAAGCGAAGGCTTTGGATTTGCTCCCCAAGCAGATGGCACTTATAAAAACATACCGCAGCTAGGAAATGTCATTCTGGAAGATTATGTGAATATCGGTGCCAATACGACCGTAGACCGTGCTACCATCGGCAGTACCCTGGTTCAACAAGGTGTAAAGCTTGACAACCTCATCCAGGTAGGCCATAATGTAGTGATCGGTGCCAATACTGTCATGGCAGCACAAAGTGGCGTAGCAGGCTCCTCCAAAATCGGTAAAAATTGTATCATAGCCGGCCAGGTAGGTATCGCCAATTCAATTCAGATTGCTGACTACACCACGCTGGGTGCCAAAGCAGGGGTGAATAGCTCCATCAAACAAGAAAAAACCGTTCTGATTGGCGCACCCGCCATTGATTATAAGAATTTTTTGAAATCTTCTGTGATTTTCAAAAAATTACCCGAATTACAAAAACGTGTGGAAGAACTTGAAGAAAAAATAGTAAATTTGACCTCTACTTAAGATTTAACAATGCATATTAAACAACATACCATACAAAAAGCTGCTCATATTTCAGGCGTTGGCTTACACACTGGAGTCCCAGTCAATATGGCTTTCCTACCCGCCAAAGCTAACCACGGGATTAAATTTCAAAGAGTTGACCTTCCCGGGCAACCCATCGTAGATGCGGATGTAGATAATGTAGTCGATATTTCACGCGGTACTACCATCGAGCAGGGAGATGCCCGAGTGAATACCGTAGAACATACGCTCTCAGCACTCGTCGGTTTGCAAATTGACAATGTACTCATCCAACTCGACGGACCCGAACCGCCTATCATGGATGGAAGTGCCATTGAGTTTGTACAAGTACTGGAAGATGCCGGACTAGAAGAACAAAACGCCCTTCGCAATTTCTTTGAAGTTGAAGAAAGTATCTGGTATCGAGATAAACCCAATAATATCGAGATCGCTGCACTTCCTCTAGACGATTACCGCGTAACGGTGATGGTAGATTATAACTCCCCGGTTTTGGGTAGTCAGCACGCTACCTTGACTGACATCAGCCAATTTTCCAAAGAAATAGCCGCTTGTCGTACCTTCTGCTTCCTGCACGAACTCGAAATGCTTCATAAGCAAAACCTGATCAAAGGCGGTGACCTGAATAATGCCATTGTGATCGTAGATCGAGTGGTAGAAGACCACGAATTGGATCATCTGGCATCTTTGTTTAATAAAACCAAAGTAGAAGTCAAAAAAGAAGGTATACTCAATAATGTGGAGCTAAGATACAAAAACGAACCTGCCCGCCATAAATTACTGGATATTGTCGGAGACCTAGCTCTCGCTGGGCGACCGCTCAAAGCTCAAATCCTGGCTGCCCGACCCGGCCACGCTGCCAATGTTGCTTTTGCCAAAAAATTAAAACGACAAATGGAACTGAGTGGTCACAAAAGTATCCCAGATTATGACCCTAAGATGCCTCCTTTGATGGATGTAAAGCATATCGCCAATATCCTACCACACCGCTATCCCTTTGCCTTATTGGATAGAATCTTCCATTTGGATGAAACTTCGGTAGCTGGTATTAAAAATGTCACCAACAGCGAACCTTTTTTTATTGGACACTTCCCCGGAAACCCAGTGATGCCAGGCGTATTACAGATTGAAGCCATGGCTCAAACAGGGGGGATTTTGGTACTTAGTACAGTGCCTGACCCCGAAAATTATTGGGCTTATTTGTTGTCTATTGAAGACTGTCGCTTTAGAAGAATGGTAGTACCCGGAGATACCATTATTTTCAAATGTGAATTGCTAAGACCTATTCGTAGAGGTATTGCCAAAATGAAAGGTGAAGCTTTTGTAGCCGGAAAATTAGTTTGTGAAGCTGTTTTATCAGCAAGTATTGTCAGAAAAGATGCAGAATAACTCCTTATCATTCATTCACCCGGATGCTAAAATCGGCCGAAATGTAACAATCGGCCCTTTTACGACCATTTATAATAACGTGGAAATCGGCGATGACACCATCATCGGACCCAATGTCACGATCTACTCAGGTGCCAGAATCGGCCAAAATTGTCAGATTCATACCGGTGCTGTAATCTCTAGTGTGCCCCAGGATCTCAAATTTGAAGGAGAAGATACCGTTGCCGTTATTGGAGATCATACCGTCATCCGAGAATTCGTAACCGTCAACCGAGGCACGCAAGCCAGTAAACAAACCCTAGTAGGGAGTCATTGCCTGCTAATGGCTTATGTACACGTGGCACACGATTGTATCATTGGTGATCGGGTTATTCTGGTCAATGCCGTGCAGTTGGCCGGGCATATCACCGTAGGCGATCACGCTGTAATCGGTGGGGCAAGTGCCGTACATCAATTTGTGAGTATCGGCGCACACGTGATGGTGGCCGGAGGTTCTATGATTTTGAAAGACGTGCCTCCTTATATCATGGCAGCCCGCAAACCACTCAGATATGATGGGATCAACCGTCGGGGTTTGCGTAGAAGGAGTTTTAGCAATGAAGAAATCTATCGCATTCAGGACATCTATCGCATTATCTTCCAAAGTGGTCTGAATTACTCTCAAGCGATTGCCGAAGTAGAAAAAAGTATTCCTGACTCTACCGAAAAAGAATGTATCGTTTCTTTTTTTAAGAAATCATCTACTACTGGTAGAGGAATTATCAAAGGAATACAAAAATAATCGGATCATTGATAGCCGTTAAAATCCACGAGCTGGGTAAAAAATTTCAATATGAATGGATTTTCAGGGGATTAAGCCTGGTGTTGAATCCCCGTGAAACCTACGCCATCATCGGACCTAATGGCAGTGGAAAGTCTACCTTCCTTAAAATTCTGGCAGGAGCTATTCCCAGCAACCAGGGAAAAATAGAATATACCCTTCATCAAAAAAATATCCCCATCGAGAGTATTTATCGCCACCTCATCTTGGCAGCCCCTTATCTGGAACTGGTCGAGGAATTCACCCTTTTAGAGGCAATCCGCTTTCATACCCGATTCAAAAATATGATCGCAGATATGGATGAACACCTTTTTCTAGAAAAAACCGGACTTCAAAAAGCCGCATATAAACCAATTCGGTATTTTTCCTCTGGGATGAAGCAAAGACTAAAACTGGGATTTGCTTTTTATACAGATGTTCCTTTGCTTATACTCGATGAGCCTACCTCCAATTTAGACAAACAAGGCACTGCCTGGTATCAGGAAGAAATCCGGCAATGTTTGGGCAAACGCCTGATCGTCCTAGGCTCTAACCAACCCGAAGAATACAGTTTTTGTAATCATTTGATTGACATCTCAGCGTATAAATAGCAACTGAGCTCGATCCTTTGTACTCGCTGTTTGGTATAGGAGCCAAGTTTTCCCCCAATATTTTATGATTCAAAAAAGGTCTTAGACGCTAAGACTAGGAATGAGATTTTAGCCGTAAATTTGAATTTTTGGATAAAGAACTGGCTAAACTTTACCCTGTGTCGGAATCAAAAAAACGCTTTGCTGATAAGCTCGTCAAGGTGTATCTCAAATCCGGGGAAGAACAATGGCTTTTGGTGCACGTCGAGGTACAAGGCTATTCGGACAAAACATTTCCGGAACGAATGTTTACTTATTTTTACAGAATTCGTGATCGTTATCAAAAAGATATCCTAGCTATGGTCATTCTCACAGATGAAAAAAACAGGTTTCATCCCAAAAACTATAGTTATCAATATCTTGACACTTCAGTCCTGTACAAGTTCAAGACTTTCAAAATCCTTTCTAAAAAAGAATCTGAGTTAGATCAAGTAGGTAATCCCTTCAGCATTGTAATGCTCACAGCCTACAAAGCTTTACAAAAGGGTCTACTTAAAGACAATAAACAATATGAATGGAAAATTACCCTGATACGCAAACTCCTGGCTGCCGGCTACCCCAATGAAAAAATCCGCCATATTTTGAACTTTCTACGTTATTACGTAAATTTAAAAAGTGAAACGCTTGTCCAAAAACTGGACAATGAAATCAATACATTAACTCAAAACAGAAAGTCTATGGGCATTGAAGAAGCAATCCTAAATGAAGTTGAAAAAAGAGGCGAGGAAAAAAAATCCTTTGAAGCCGTCCGCAATATGCTTTTGCGTAATTTCTCCGACAAGGACATTATGGAAATACAAGGCGTTGACCAGGAATTTGTAGATAAAGTGAGAGCAAGTCTATCTCAGAAATAGAAAATCTATGAGCCATCATAGATTCTTGGAAGTGTTGTGCAGCATCACTTGAACGTACTCGAAAAGTCTGCGAATTCCAGCCGAAGGCTTGGGACGTTCTCAGCACGAAAGTCTAAGATAAAATATTCTTAGTAAAACAGCCAGATTTTTACATAAAAACCCGAAAGCCTCTAGATGCAGACTTTCGGGTTTATGCTTTGCTTCTTGAGCAGCCT
>JANRIC010000091.1:0-53034 GCA_033765345.1 Microscillaceae bacterium | reverse complement strand
GGATGACCTGGAAGTAATCTTTCATAAAATTGCCAAGCAAGAGCAGCTGACCCACCGGATGATCCATCAAAATACCAATCATTCCAGTCTCCCACCCGATCTTGAACTGCCTGTGCCCACCATCCATCTTTGCCCCAATAATCCTTTGCTCCACCACAGCAAGCAAGTGTAGGTAATCCCCAAAAACCATTGATAAAAATGATTAATTTTTTATCTGCCGGATCGTGTTTTTTGTAGGTATGAAAAGCAGTATCTGTGGACTTGTCTTGAAGCTGATCTTCTGCCTGTTGTATGGACGTATCCGGTGTACTTATCACCTGTTTTGGGCGATCCACGTTTTGTTGGGGCGGCATCAAAGCCTGGAGGAAAGGATTATTTTTTGGGGGTTCTAGGGATTTTTGAAAAGGTTTTTTGTTTGGATCATTGGTTTTTTTTTGAATGGTATCCTGCTTTTTGGGTTGTATGCGGATATGAGTTGGGTCGTTGTTTTTGTGTAATGGAATTTGCATAGTGGAATAGAATCAAAATATTTAATTTTTTTGTACTTTTGAAAGATAAGGATTTGCTTGTAAGGTCGTGAATTAATAGGTATTTTACAAGCATTCCGGGAAATTTATACTGTGAATTTGAGCAATGTTTTATGCATATTAAAAGATATAAAGACCTATGCAAGAACCTGAAACCAATGCATCTCTTGAAAATACATACCAGCGAGATGTCGCTTGGTTGATTAGCTTCTTAATGAATCGGGGTGAGTTTTATGTCTCAGCCTATCAAGGTGTTTCTGATTGGATACCGGATACTTTTTATCATTCTTTTGCAACACCTAAAGCAAAAGGGGATAATCCTTATGAAACATTTCTTCGTGAAGTATCCCATGAAAACGAAAAAAAACACTCCCATAGACTCTGTCATTTGCTCGCTATAGCCGAAAGAACGGCTTTAATCCTTACACTCGCACCTTACCTTAGCCCTGAAATCACGCGCATCTTGAATCGATTGGAAGTGCAAACCGAACACAATCTTAACTCCGTGCAAGGTCTACAATTGAAGTCTTTTTTACCTTGCCCTGAAACACTGCTCTATCTATTAGCAGGCAATAATATACGTCTACGTATGCAATTTCAACAGATTTTTGCCCCTGATCATTTATTTCAACGAAAGCGTGTACTTGAAATCCAGGATGTGCCTCCCGGCGTTCCCTGGTTGCGTGGTGCGATGGGGCTTTCGCCGGAGTACCAACATTTATTTACTTTCGGTCAGGAATATGAGCCGGAGCAAAGTCCCAGTTTCCCTGCCCATAAACTCAGTACCGATCAAACCTGGGATGATCTGGTGGTACCTTACAATACACACGTCAAAATAGAGGAACTCTTGGATTGGATTAAATATTTTGAGCAAATGGCTGCCCACCCGGAGTTTACCCGTGAACGCAAAGGTTATCGTTGTTTGTTGGTTGGTGAGCCCGGCACAGGCAAAACCATGCTGGGCAGGTTATTGTCCAAAGAAACCGACCGCCCCGTCTATCGGCTGTCATTAGACAAAATCGTGAGTAAATATGTGGGAGAGACTACAAAAAACATCGCCAGGGTTTTTAACACGGCGCGTAATCGCAATTGGATTTTATTTTGTGATGAAGGAGATGCTTTGTTTTCTAAAAGAAGTACAAACGTACAAAATGCCCAAGATACCTATGTCAATCAGGATATTGCATATCTTCTGCAAGAAATCGAGGATTATCCCGGCATCATCATCGTGGCTACAAACTTCAGCAGCAATATGGATAAAGCTTTCCAAAGACGTTTTGATACCCGCATTGATTTTCAAAAACCTGAACAAAGTGACATCATCAGGCTTTGGCAAAAAGCCTTGCAAGCATTTGAGCTAAGTCCTGATATTGACCTTAAATTTGTTGCCGGGGCACAGGCGAATGACATTACAGGGGCTCAAATTATCAAGGTCAAACATTATCTGGGTTTAAAGGCTTTAAAACATAAAAACTGGGAACTCAGCCTGGAAGATTTTTGTGCCGGACTTCGCCAGGTAGGGCTGAAAGTACCTGACTTTGAGGGGTATCAAAAGCGAAAAAATCAGTTTGATCAGTTTCGTTAATTATAAAAAGACTTTTATATCTGCACAAAAAGCTGATATTTTCTCGAATGTGACCCAATGTATCTGATCTGTACGAGGTAAAGGCAATATTTGAGACATAGTATGATAGCGTTTGCCTTCATAATCAAGCTCTTCAGGTATCTTATGGGTGATTACAGCCCTGAAATGAAAAGGAGATCGTTCTAGGAAGGGTAATGTGTTTTGAGAAATAAAACAATATGCCCAGGAGTTTTGCCCTATTTCGTACTCATCCGGCCCTAGAAATACTACATCTTCCAAATCACTCAGTATCTGAACTTGATGTATGCGATCCCGACTCTGTTTGTTTCTAAGAATAAGCCAATAACGCCAATATATTTTCCGGGGTTGAAAACATAACTCATAAAGATCCGTGCGGAGGCGATAGCCTGCCTGCAAAGCCTCGAGGTATTGTTTTCTCTGAAAACTATCCCAAACAATATGAATCCAGCCCACAGGTTTAGCTTGACCTGTGGGTATTAATTTTCCCAAACTTTCTATCAGCTTTTCCTGGGTGGGTTTCTCACTAGGAATCGTTTGTAAATGATGTCCAATCCCGGATGTCTCTTTTTCTCCTAGATTATCTCCTGATGAAGACTTTTGGGTCAAGGACAAGGGTTTGCTGGGATATATATCTTTTTGGCTGACGGTAGGCTCAAAACTAAGGTAAGTTTCTCCGTGAACAGTATTTGTAAAATATAAAAGTTCGGAAAAAACCCCCGTAGGATGGAGAATATCCGTTATAGCGAGCCAGGAAACCGTCCGGGGATATAAAAAAAAGGAAAAGGAGATTTCTCCGGCATGTTCCAGAAAATAGATAAAAGGCTCTGTTTTATCAGCATCCATCCAAATATTGATCCCCTCGGGGGTAAATTGAGAGTGTAAGCCTGTTTTTTTTAGCAATTCTGCTGTGGCAGGAGCGATCCCATAATCCCACATTCTACGCCCACTATAATCGGCAAAATAAAAATGTTTGATATTAATCCGAATTAAAGGGGTATCTACTATCTGAGAACCTATATATTGACTAAGCATAAAAATCAGTTATTAATCTGCGTGAGAAGGTGGGTTTAATACCTCCATGGCCTTACGCTCCCGAAGTTTGATGCTCAGATTACGAGGCATCATCGTAAATGCCAGGTGTTCTTTGACTTCTTCTTTTTGAGGGATTCTTTCTAGGTCAAAGTTTTTGACCATCATAGCTACGGCTACTTTGATTTCGAGCAAAGCCAGGCTGCGACCTGGGCAAAGTCTGGGCCCTGAACCAAAAGGAATATTAAATCGATCTTGTTTTCTAAATTCAGGATCAAGCCAGCGTTCTGGCTTGAAGCTTAATGAATCAGGATAGTGCGATTCCAACTGACTTCCTGGGCGAGAGGCTACCAAGATGGTGGTTCCTTTAGGGAATAAATAGCCTTTATACGGAATATCTTCTAAAAGTAAAGTACCATTGATTGGAGCGACTGGTTTGAAGCGGAGGGTCTCGAGGGCAAAGGCATCTATATAAGAGAGGTCTTTACCCAGGTTGAAATCTTCCAAGACCAAATCTTTGCCTAGCACCTGATCAACTTCTTCGCGGATTTTGCGGGCTATTTCGGGGTATTCGGTGAGATAGTAAGCCATCCAGGCGATGCTGTTGGCGGTAGTATCTTCGCCAGCCAGCAACATGGTGAATACGTTGGAATAGATTTCATCATCGGTGAACTTGCTGCCGTCTTCATCTTTGGCTACCAAAAGTGCTTCCAGGAAATTTGAAGGATTTTCTTCCAGTTCGGGATTTTGCTCTATTTTCAGGCGAGTTTCACGGATGATACCTTCTCCGTATTTTCTGATTTCTTCTAGGGCTTTATCGGTTTTTTTGTCACTGGGAAATTTGAAATACTTCCAATAAGCAAAAGGCATATACAAACGCCTGTTCATGGTAGGAAATATTTTTTCCAGATGATCCTGGATTACGTCTTTTTCTTTTTCAAGCGTATTCATATCGTATCCAAATGCCAGACTGGTGGTCACGTCTACGGTATAACGCATTAGGTCGTTTTGAATATCAATCACTTCGCCTTTTTGGGCACTTTTCTGCCAGCGTTTGCGTAGGCGATCCGTCACACTTGCAATGGTAGGGAAAAACTGCCGCAAGTGCTTTTGCGCCAAACCCTGCATCACAAATTGCCTTTGCCTGCGCCATTGTTCACCCTCTGCATTAAAAACCCCCACAATTCCAAAATCTTTCATGATATGATGCAGGCGGTTGCTACGACTTACTGAATGAGGTCTGATTTTTAAAAGATAAAGATTAAACTCAGGATCGGCTGAAATAATAAATAAACGCCCTCCCAGATAAATCTTGAATAGATTTCCATAGGTTTTAGACCAGGCTTCTACCTGCTGATGGATGGTATTGTTATTGATCTGAAGGAGATTTCCTAAAACTGGTAAACCCTTAGGACCAGGAAGTTTGCTGGGATGGAGTAATGCCTGTGTTTCTGATTTATGAGAATCTCCTGAAATATGTAGACTTTGTTTTTTATAAGCAAAAAGTTCATCCTGATCTACCAAAATTTTTCCCTGATCCATCTGCGAGGTGAATTTTTTGAGGCATACTTTGGCATCTTTTACCTTTTCACCCGTCAGGCAGTCAAATTTCCATTGGTGGGTACGACAAACCAGCTTTCCATCTGCCACCCAACCTTCTGAAAGGAGTGTGCCTTGGTGAGGACATCTCCCCTCGAAAACACTGATTTGATCGGCTTGCTTAAGTACTACCAGGCTAAGACCCTGAATGTCTACGCCAAGAGGGACTGATTCTTGAAGTTCGGAGAGTGCAACAAGTACAATCGGATTTTTCATTTTGCATAATTAGGTTAATCATTGCCAAGATTCTGATTTTTTTTGAGAATTCCTATTATTCAGGCTATTTTTAGAATTACATTTTAAGCTTTGTGAAGGTATTTGAAAAGCCTTTAGATCGCTCAAGCTACAAGATCGGGAAATAATAATTTGCTAATGCCAATTTGAGGAAAGAACTATAGCGGATCATCATAAATCTGGTTAATATGGCGTTTTTCTCCGTTGAGGATTTTGTCCTGCGCTGCGTGTGGCGTTTTTCTCCGTTGAGGATTTTGTCCTGCGTTGCGTGTGGCGTTTTTCTCCGTTGAGGATTTTGTCCTGCGTTGCGTGTGGCGTTTTTCTCCGTTGAGGATTTTGTCCTGCGCTGCGTGTGGCGTTTTTCTCAAAATAAAATTTTGAAAAAAAAATTAAAACATAAAATATATAAGGTTTTTTTTCACCGTTGTTCGTAGCTGCATCATAGCCGTCAGGCTATGATGTATCGGGTTTTGGGTATTAATAAGAGTTTTTGCAAAAATTAACGCTTAAATCAAAACAAAAACCCAATAGCTAATCCCCAAAACCCAATAACCTCACGGGCTATTGTATCTTATAAGACACGTCTTGATGATTATTTTTTATAAATTGAATTTTAATCCATTCATTCACCTAAAACAATGCAAGACTATACCCAAACCGACCAACAAATTCACTGGCTTTGTCAGATCATTGCCAAAGCAAATCGCAGTTATGTGCCTAAAAAGGAAGATGACAGCCACACTAATTTATTTTTTGATGTGCTGGGAAACCGAATTATTGGGCGGTGGATCAAAACCTCGTCTGGTAAAATCATCCTCAGCCTAAATCTGGAAAATCTTCGCTTAGAATGGCTTGGTGATCATTTACAAGTGTTACAATCTGTGGCTTCTGTAGGTAAATCTGATTTGGAAATCATCCGTGAACTCACACAGGAAGTCCAAAAAAGAGGGCTTCAACCCGCTGACTTTTCCGAAAAACTGCATTTTGAAATTACGGAATACCCCTTTTCTCAAACTCCCGTGCAGTTTATTCCACAGGAGCATATTCAAGTATGGAAGCATTGGCGACAACTGGCCAATGAAGCCTGTCTTTGGGTATTGGGTTATTTGCAAGCAGATGGAGAAATCAGGATTTGGCCGCATCACTTTGATACCGGAATTTATGTGCCTGCGAATGACCGAGTAAGTATCGGTTTTGGTTGGGCGATGGAAGACAGCTTGGCAGGCGCACCCTATTTTTATGTAGCAGGATACGCTCCACAAGGAAGCCTAGATTATCAAGAGTTGCCTGAACTTCAAACCGGCAAATGGGAGACAGGCGGACATTTTAAAGGGGCAATCTTAAGTCTCAACGAAATGACAAATCTAAACCGAGATATTTTAGAAAAAGCCTTATTTGAGTTCTTGCAAAAGACGATTGGCTTTTTCCTAAAATAATGCAGAAAAATATCTAAAAAAAAGCCGGAAAAATTCCAGTTTTTTGATTTTTAGAGGTATTTTTATACTATTCTAAATATCCATCAATGATTTGACCCCAATTTCATGACTTTTGACTATATCATCATCGGTGCCGGTTCGGCCGGCTGTGTACTTGCCAATCGCCTTTCGGAAGATCCGGCAGCCAAAGTCCTTCTTTTAGAAGCTGGTGGCAAAGATTCTAATTTGCTGATTCATATCCCGGGTGGGTACGTCAAACTACACCGAACCGCCGTTGATTGGGCTTATGAGACAGAGCCTCAGAGTCAGGTAGACCACAAAAAGATGTTTCAGCCGCGCGGCAAAACCCTAGGAGGATGTAGCTCTACCAATGCAATGGCTTACATCCGTGGCAATCGGGAAGATTACAACGATTGGGCAAAACTAGGCAACGAAGGCTGGAGTTATGAGGAGGTATTGCCGTATTTTGTCAAATCTGAAGCCAATGCACAGTTTAAAAATGCCTACCACGGCACAGGTGGTCCTCTTTCTGTTACGAAGGCACAATATTATCAAACTCCACTGGCCAGAGCCTTTGTGCAAGGCTGCTTGGAAAAGGGCATCCCCGAAAACCAAGACTTCAACGGAGCAGAGCAGGAGGGAGCCGGATTTTTTCAGTTTACCATCAAAAACGGGCAACGCTGGAGTACGGCTTCTGCCTTTCTAAAGCCTGCCTTGCATCGCCCCAATTTGAAAGTAATTACCCAAGCACACACCCATAAAATCCTGCTGGAAGGCAATAAAGCCATCGGTGTGGAAGTACTGATGGGTAAAAATGCCCGTAAAACCGAAAAATATTATGCTTCAACCGAGGTCATCCTTTCTGCGGGAGCTTTTAACTCACCACAAATTATGATGCTTTCAGGACTTGGCCCAGCCAAAATCCTGGAAGACAAAAATATACCTGTAAAATTAGACCTGCCCGGCGTAGGGGAGAACCTCCAAGATCACCTTTTTGCCGTAGTCGGCGGACTGTGTAATCAGCCGATCTCAGCCAATCATAATCTAAAGATATGGAATCAACTCAAAGGTTTTGCTCAGTTTTTATTGTGGGGGAGAGGGCCTTTTACAGCTAGTCCCTTAGAGGCTAATGCCTTTGTAAAAACTAGCCTTGCAAAAGACCGACCTGATTTGCAGTTACATTTTTCACCCATGCACTTGGGAGATTACAACACAGATTTATACAATGTAAATACCTATCCGCATAGCGACGGCTTTAGCATTTTACCGACTTTGCTTAAGCCACAGAGTAGGGGATACGTCTCGATTCGCTCTGCCAATCCTTTGGATGCTCCCCTGATCCAGCCCTACTATCTCGATGCGCAAGAAGACCGAGATTTGCTCGTAAAAGGCTATCAAATCGCCCGTGAAATCTTAGAATCGGAAGCTTTTGCCCCTTATCGCATCAAAATTCACTTCCCTGAAAAAGCCGATACCGAAGCTGAAATCCTGACACATATCCGCAAGACTTTGCACACGGTCTACCACCCTGTGGGTACCTGCAAAATGGGCAAAGACGAAATGGCAGTGGTAGATGCCGAATTAAAAGTTTATGGGGTAGAAAACCTCAGAATTGTAGATGCCTCTGTGATGCCAACGATCGTATCAGGCAATACCAATGCGCCAGTCATTATGATTGCAGAAAAGGCCGCAGATTTGATTAAAAATAAGCGGGAAATAGCAGTGGGAGAGGAGGTTTTGAGGGATAAATGATGATTTTTTTAGTGTTTTCTGTTGGGAATGTTTTTGTATGGAGTAGAATTTGTTTTATTGTATATCATCGTGCATAGAAAATAAATCGTGAACAACCATATTTCATCCCTCCAACAAATCCAAGAGCTTCAAACTCAACAAAAAACGCGGTTTTATAACCTAGGAATGTTCCCTTCGCAGCGATTTCATGCCTTTTTGCCTTATGTGCGGGAAGATGACAATATTTATTTTTCAGCTTTGATTGCTTTTGGATTGATGCGACTTGAAAGCTTTTTTTCGGAAGAAGAAAAACAACTTGCTCAGACAATCCGGCAAAAGGTGATTCAAAATTATCCTTTGTATGAAAGTGTAAACAAAGCCCATTTGTATAATTTTTATCGCACCAATCCGCCAGGGCAATATCCAAACGGTTATGTTTTTTCTAAATTAGGGCGTTTTCAGCTTCCTACGGATGCGGATGATACCGTGATGATTCACCTGACGCAGGAGTCTTCTCCCGAAATAGCCCTTCAGGTCAAAGCACACCTGGAAAAACACGCCAACAGAACAAAAGTCCAAAATACTTTGAAAATTTATCAAAATCTGGGGGCTTACTCTGTCTGGTTTGGCTCTCCGAAGATGCCTATTGAATTTGATTTTTGTGTGTTGTGTAATATCTTATACTTTGTCAAGCATTACGAACTACCCTGGACAACACAAGATGAAGACAGTCTGACTTATATTTGTTCGGTTCTACAGCAAAAGCAGCACATTTCCCAGCCATTTCGGGTGAGTTATATATACCCTAGAGCAGCCATTATGCTGTATCACGTCACACGTCTGATGCAAAGCTTTGAAATCGGGCGTTTAGAGGAGCTCAAGCAAGGCATTAGGCAGGATATTTTGTGCATATACCATCATAAAAGCACTACTTTGCCGGAGAAAATCCTGCTGGCTATTTCAGGAATGAGGCTAGGATTTTATTTGGAAATACCGGGGTTGGATTGGCAGTCAAAAGATGCCAAAAATCTTGCTTTTTTTTATGCCCCTATGTTGGCAGGCACTTCTTCTGGGATTTTGGATGCACTGGCTTCTTACCGTTTGTTTCAGATTTTGTATCGTTCGGAGGCTTTTTATACCTTTCTGGAGATGGAGTACCATCTTTTGCACAATTTTTTTTGTAATTAGGGTTGCTGGTTTTATATTTGCTGCTGAATTTATAGCAGGTAGTATCTTTCAAATCAGCCAAATAATCCGAATTTATGAGTTCTTTTTCTCATCACCGATTTATGTACACTTTGTATAAATAATCTATGATGATGAAAAAAATAATCCTTCTCAATGTATTATCACTTGCATACAGTTTTTGTATGGCACAAATTAAGTTTGTGCCAGGATATTTTGTGGATAACAATGGTCAGAAGACCGAATGTTTGATTCGGGATACAGATTGGAAAGATAATCCCAAAAGGTTTGATTATAAGCTTTCGGAGTCTGATGAGGCTAAAACGGCAGAAATAGCAGACGTAGCAGAGTTTGAGATCAGCAATGCTTTGAAGTACGTCCGAGCGAGGGTCTTGGTAGACCGATCCGGTGACGTACCTTCTAAATTTACGATAGAAAGAAATCCTATCTGGTCGGAGGAAACAATCTTCCTGAAAGTATTGCTAGAGGGAAAAGCAAACCTGTATTATTTGGAAGATGTGGATCTAAAGAGGTTCTATTACAAAAAGGAAGGACAGGACACGATCACTGCACTGGTGTACAAAAAATTCATTTCTGCTGGTGATGTAAATAATCGAGAGTCGTTAAAGATTTACAACAATGGTTATTTCAGGCAACAGTTAAATCTGAACCTGAATTGTGGGCAAAAACCTGCCCTATTTTTTGAAAAACTAGAATATAACAGGCAGACATTGATGAAATATTTTATTGATTACAATGAATGTGAAGGGGTTACGCCGGTTTATTTAAAAAAAACAAGTCAAAAAATGCCTGTGCATTTTAAAATTACACCAGGTATAGAGCTTGCTTCAATCTTAGTAAATTTTGCAGATGATAATTTTACAGACGTAGATTATGGCTTCCAGGTCGGATACCGCCTTGGCGTAGAGGCTGAATTTGTGCTACCTTTTAATAAAAATAAGTGGAGCATATTTGTAGAACCAAACTTTCAATATTTTGATGCAGAAGAAGAAATTGAATTGAGTCGTTTTTCTTCATCTATTGAAACCGTAAAATATAAATACCGGGCAATCCAGCTTCCTATCGGTGTAAGACATTATTTTTTCTTGAGTCCTAGTGCTAGAATTTTTGTGAATGGGGCTTTTATCTATGATATTCCCTTATCCGGTTCGGTAGTGGATTTTAGCCGCAGAATTGACAGAGATATTTCTGGAACAGGCAGTTTTGCCTTTGGTCTGGGATTTAATTTAAAGAAATTCAGTCTGGAAGGCAGATACACCTTATCTAGAGATATTGTTTCGCTTTACCAGGATATAGAATCCAGATATAGCAATACCAGTATTATTTTTGGTTATAGATTTTAAAGTCTTAACCCTCCGAAGCTTTTTTCCATAGGCTTTGGAGGGTTTCTAAATCCTTTTTCATAGCCCGGAAAACCTCCTCAGGGCTAATGCTTAGTTTTTTATGCCCGTGTTCGGCGCCTCCTAATGGATACTCCAGATGCAAGGAAACGGGTACATGGATCTGGTGTTTTTGCAAAAACTTAAAATATTTTTCAAAATCTACCATGCCCTCGCCCAGGGGTACACTTTGGGCTTCCCAGCGATTATTTTTCTTTTCCCAGACAAAGTCTTTGAGTACCAGGGTCTTGATATAAGGTTGTATCAAGCGCAAATCCTGATACCAGGAATAACCGCCTTCAACAGTAGCGTGGCGTACATCATATTGTACTCCCAGCCATTCTTTGGATTGATCTTCCAACAGCTCATACAAATCCCAGATAGCAGCCCCTACGTAATCTCCGGCGTGGTTTTGATAAGCTCCGCAAATCCCCAGTTGTTGGTTGAGTTTGGACAATTGTTTGAACTGTTTTTCATATATATCCAAAGCATCGGGAAGCGATTTGTCTTCGGGGTATTTCAGCCATCCCGTGCGATAATATTTGAAGCCCAGCTTGGCAGCAGTTTTAAGGATTTTGTGCGTGTGAGGTTCTTCGGTACTTGTGATAGAAGTGGTCAGCATTTGCGCCTGAAGCCCACTTGCACGCATGGCTTCTAAGGCTTTGGGAAGGTCATCTTCTACTTTTTCGGGAGCCACGTGCCCGTCGGGTCTTAGGGTCAAATCTACACCTGCAAACCCAATCTGTTTGGCAGCTTCAGCCATCTCCTTAAAGTCTAAAAACTGGAGGTGTTTGGAGAAAATATAAACCGATAAATCAGGTGCATAGACTGAATCGGTAGGGTGGGGCAGGGGAGAGAAAATTTTTGAAGCTTGTAATGAACCAGGTATCAAACCTGTGGCGGCAATACCCAGGAGTGTTCCTGATTGGATAAAATTTCTGCGAGATAGGTTTTTCATAGTTTAAATATTTGATGAGATGCCTTACAATATCTCGAATTGCCACACCCCATCCACCAAAGGATTGGCGATGCGACCTTCTTGCAAAAGTAAGTCTAAATATCCGATAGCCATTGCAAAGCCGGGTATTTTAAACTGTGGTGGCGTATCTTTATAAAGCACCTCAAAGATAGATTTTACGGTGCGATGCCCTGCTTTGATCAAGTCATAGCATTGTTCTTTGCGATTGTGGATACGAGTCACCTGATGCTCAATCAAAGCCCGATGCCCCTGAAAAGGCTCTCTATGCCCAGGGTATACATCCAGAATATCTAAAGCAGCCACTTTTTGGTAAGATTCCAGCATTTGTACCAATCCTGGGATTCTCTCAGTTGACCTGTCTAAGGGAGACTCAATCACGGCTACTGGCGTAATATACAACAGCATATCTGCCGAGAGAAACTGCTTGGATTCAGGCTCATAAAAGCAGGTTTGTGTAATGGCGTGCCCAGGTGCGTAGATTACTTCCCAATGCTGATGCCCGATTTGGATATTTCCAGTAGGAGAGAAGGTTCTGATTCTTTCGGCAGGAATCGGATCCCAATGCCCTAAAATGTATTCCATTCCCTGGCGAGTCATCTTTTGTTCCCCGTCGCTTAGACCACCTTGGATAGTGATATTTTCCAAAAAATCAATGCGGTATGCCCAATTTTGCGCCAGATTAACAGCCCATTCATACACATAATCCGATACCCACACCTCGGCATGGCTATGTGCTGCCAGACGCGCCGCCTGCCCCATATGATCTACGTGTGCGTGGGTAATGATGATTTTTTGTATATCCTGAATTTTTAGACCATGCTGCTTTAGTTCCAGGTTGAGCTTTTCCCAGCTTTCTTCTGACTTTTCACCGCAATCTACGAGCGTAATTTCGGGTTCGGTGAAAAGATACGCATTGACGGTATCCATAGCAAATTTGGTAGGGAGCTCGATTCGAATAGGTTTTTGCATAGAAATATTTTTGGGGTCATAAATAGTATGTTTGCAGAGCAATTTAGGAGATTTATTTTTTAGCTGCAATATTCCTCATATAATTTGGTCAAAAAGATTCTGGACTTAGGTCAGTAGTCCCATTGACTATAATCAATAGATTTATTTTATTCACTAATGATTAAGAATTTTTATGATTTTTTTGCTTGATAATTGTTATATTCAATCAAAGTTTGAAGCAGGATTATTATGATAAATTGCAGATGAATAAAACTGGGCATATTTTTTTGTTGACTTTTTTAATCTGTAGCTTTTGCTTAGGTACACATCGGGTTTGTGGGCAAGGGAAAGAGCAGGAGCAAGAGCTTAAATCATCTGAGGTGCAAAAGTTGGAACTCCAGATCAACCTACTCAAAAAAGAAATTGAAAGACTGCGCCAAGATTCACTCATCCATGTTAAAAAAACGGAGAATTTAAAGCGTGAAGAAGCCAATCAAGGCTTTAATGCAATAGAACAAACTCACATTGACATAGCCGTAAAACAAGTAAAAAAAGATTATGAGCAAAAAATCAACTTTTTGAAAGAAAAAGAAAAGCTAGAACTCGCATACGAAAAAAATAAAAATCAAATTGCTGAAGCCAAAAGACTCAAAATTGATTCTGCCCTCAAAGCCCAGGAACTTGAGAATTTGAAATTAGAAGCCGCCATCCGAACTAAGGAGCTAGAGGCTCAAAAAGCCGAAAAAGAAAAAAAACATCAGGAGTACGTCGCTTACCAAAACCAAACCCGCGCAGAGCAAATTCTTGCTAATCGTAATATTTTTATTTTTTCTTCTGTCATCTTTTTGCTCTTTTCTCTATCTGTTGTAATTACGGTGATGAGTCGTCGAAGTGCTAGAAGGCAAAGAAATATACGAAAACAGGTAGAAAAACAAGCGAAAGATTTAAGAGAAATTAATGCTATTTTGGAAAAACATACACAAGAATTGGATAAGAAAAACCATATTTTACAAGAACTTACTGAAGAGTTACGCACCTCCGAAGAAGAACTTACCCAAAATAATGAAGAACTTCAAACCCAAAGAGAATTCCTCGAGAAAAATAATCAGGAATTAAAATCTCTGCAACTCACCAAAGATCTGATGATTTCTGCAGTAAACCACGATTTAAGAAATCCACTAAATCCGATTCTTAATTACAGCAATCCACAGTATCCTGAAAAAAACAAGCTGAAATTGCTTGAACTCATCCATGAAAGAGCCAAAACCATGTTTGCGCTCATCAATGATATTATGGATGTATATCGTGCCGAAAAAATCCAGCTAAATCCACAACCCAACTCTATTTGGAAGTCAGCAAACGAAGCTATTCAAGTAATTAGTGAAGCCAAAGAGGATTTACCCTTGATTATCAATGAGATACCTGAGCCACTGTATGCCATTTTTGAATACTCCTATATTGAACGTGTATTTGAAAATTTATTGAGCAATGCCATTAAATATTCAGAATCCGCTCAAGAAGGAGGAAAGATCGTTTTTCGCCACGAATTCATGGAGTATTCGAATAAAACCTGGGTGCGCTTACTGGTTTGTGATAATGGCATAGGAATTCCCGAAGATAAACTAGAAGAAATTTTCAAACCCTTCGTGAATCTGCAAGCGCGTCATATCGGAGCTGCTAAGTCTGTAGGGATTGGGCTTACTTTTTGCAAAACCATTCTGGAAGCACACGGCAGCAACATTGGAGTAAAATCTAAAGAAGGAGAGGGGTCTGTTTTTTATTTTGATCTGCCTTATGCAAATCCCCCAATCATAAGTACTGAAAAGGAAAATATTGATTATGAGCAAGATACCAATTATCATTTGAAGGAATCTGACAAGGTGCAAATGGCAGAGACATGGCAAAAGTTGCGTGCCTTCCAGCATGAAATTTATAATGATGCCTTACAGATTCTGGTAGATCAATTGAACTTTGATCAAAACTCCGATTTATTCAAATGGAAATTGGCCTTGCAAAAGGCTATTGATGATATAGATGAAGTAAAATTTAATGAGCTACTGGCAGAGTTAGAAATCAATTTTAACCCATAAGTACAAATGCGTATGAATCCTTGCATATTACTGGTAGATGATGAAACAGATAATCTTCGTATTTTGGCAGATTTTCTCTATAAAGCAAATCCTGCCTGCAAAATTCTAAAAGCCAAAAATGGGGTCATGGCACTCAAAATCCTCGAGAAAGAAACGCCAGACCTTATTCTGACCGATTGGAATATGCCCGGACTCAATGGGCTTGAGCTACTCATTAAGGTCAAGGAACTTGAAAAAACCCGCTTTGTGCCCGTAATCATGCAGACAGCCAATACCGAAGATTTTCACCTCAGACAGGCTTTTGAAGAAGGTGCTACGGATTATATCAAAAAACCAATCAATGAAGTTGAATTGCTGGCAAGAGTACGCTCTGCCCTGGCTTTCAACAAGGCACGACTCGAGTCCGAACGCTTGCTACTCAATATTTTTCCCCAGGATATCATCGATGATCTTAAGCCTGACGGAGCAAGCGAACCCAGATATTATGAATTGGTTAGCCCTTTATTTACTGATTTTAAGGGCTTCACACAGGTTTCTGCTCGAATGACTCCCAAAGAAGTACTTGCCGAACTAAATGATTGCTTCAGCCGATTTGATGAAATTACAGAAAAATACGGCATGGAAAAAATTAAAACCATTGGTGATGCTTATATGTGTGTGGGCGGCCTGCCCAAGCCCAATCGAAGCAATCCCGTAGATGCTGTATTGACTGGACTCGAGATGCAGCGATTTATGAAACAACGTTTTGAGGAACGCCAGGGGCATTATTGGCAATGCCGCCTAGGAATCAACTCAGGGGAAGCCATTGCTGGTGTGATTGGTAAAAAGAAATTTGCTTATGATATTTGGGGGGATACCGTCAATGTAGCCAGCAGAATGGAGAGCCACGGAGAGGTCAACGAAGTGAATATATCAGCAAAAACGTATGAACTGGTCAAGGATTTTTTCTTGTGTGAAGCCCGCCCACTCATCGAGGTAAAAGGCAAAGGAGTCATGAAAGCATATTTTGTCCGTCAAATTCATACTGAGTTGTCACTCAATCAAGAAGGAGTGGAGCCCAATCAGATTTTCTGGGATAAATACTGGGAACAGTTCGAGTAATTCAAAATTCTTCTTGCTTTTTTCTGAATTCGGTCGGAGTCAGGCGATAATATATCTTAAATGTATGCGTAAAATGGCTTATACTGCTATAACCTACCTGTAAGGCGATATCCTGGATAGATTGGTCTGTCAAATGAAGCAGCTTGGCAGCTTGCTCCATACGGTATTTGATTTGGTATTGATGGAGACTCATCTGAAAATATTTTCTGAAGCAAAATTTCAACTTGGTTTCGCACATGCCCGCTTGTTTTGCCAGCTCCTCGATGGTTAACTTGTCGGCATAATTTTGCGCTATTAATTCCCCGACTTCTTCTATTTTTTTCTTATCTCCTTTATACATAATCACTTATTTGATAGAAAACCCAATCAATCAATGATTCCATTGTTTTGATCAGGTTTTCGTCTTTTATACCCAGATTAAAGTGATTTGCCTGATTTTCTTGATTGATTAGCTTGATTATTCATGATTTAAGAGCTAAAAGCTCCCCTGTAAGAGTCTTGTTTTTATATTAAAACCACTTCGGTTTGAGTATAAATACAATTAGGCTCTTACCATAATTCAGACTGATAACTAAAATTCAATAATTTTGAGCCCATAATTTCGCCAAAAGACTACCTTCTAAAACTATCAGTTCAATTCTAAGTAAGAGCCTACAATTATTACTTAATTAATGAATGGTGTATTGATCAATTGTATTTTTTATTCTACTTCTTAGCTCCTGCACATTCAAATTGAGAGATTCTCCTGCTTCTTTTTCCAAGGCTGATAAATACTGAAAAAGGAATTTATCATCCACTTTTTGATGAAGCCTAAGGTCTTGTTTACGGGCAAAAAGTTCATCCCAGGCATGGCGTACTTCTTTCCAGAAAGCCTGATTTTTCTGCCACCAATCCTGTGCAGCCTGACAACGGCTTTCATCCACTTTACGATAAGTATTTAAGCCTTTTTCTAGGGCAAGGATTTGGTCGCCAGCCTCGGAGCGGATAATCTTTAAGTTGTCTTGTTCGTGCAGATGTCCATATTCTAGGATTTCGTGATGATTGGTACGGCGCATCACATTGTAGTCATTACGGGTAGTATGTTCGCGTCGGGGTAGAGGAGCATCCACGGTACTTTCCCAGAAATGCCGCCCATCTACATGAATCCAAGTAGCCGATCCTTCATAACGGGGGCTATCATCTACCTGATATACCTTCTGAGTCCATTGTCCTTTGACTTTTTCGGGTGCTAATTGCTCAAAACGCCAGTGGTCGCCCTTTACAAAGCTGTACAAGTCCTGATTTTGATACAGCCAGTCTTGCCGCCAGTGTTTGATTACGTGATTTTTACCTACTATCAATAGATGTTGGATCACAATTTTATCCTGGTTTTCTTCGGCTACGGTTATCCATTCCAGCCCACCCGTTTTTTTGCGCTCGTGAAACTGATAAGTCGTGTCCGGAGAAAATGTCTCGGCATACTCAAAAGTGACTTCATAGCAACCGCATTGCGCTTTGATGGCTGCTTGATCTTCTTGTTTTTTGTTTTGTGCCGAAGCCGCAAAAACACCCAGGCTCAGGCTGATACTTACAAAAATTTTAAATGAGTTTTTTAGATTTATCATAAGTTTTGAGTTTTTATTGTACTTTTTCATAAATAAATTCAGGGTAACCGCGCTGACCGCTTGTACTGGTCAGGCGGGTAAATTTGAGTTTATAAATATTTCCTTGAGTGTCATTGATCACATAAAAGCGATCAGAATAAAGCGCAGGAGGGCTGCTTGGTCCACCTCCCTGACGCCAACTTGCTCCGATTGCATTAGTCTTGGATGAAAAGGTCAAAGCTGCCAGGTCGGAGATTCCAAAATCTTCATAACTTACCGCAGAAGTCATCACCATGGCAACGCTCACCTGGTCTCGATTGAGGATGATGTAATCATTAAAGCTGTATGGAATATCAGCCCCCGGCCCCCCCACATTGAGAATTTCAGTATAAGAGCCGTACATCAAGTCCCATTGATCTTTGGGAGGTTCTACGCTTACGATACCGTTTGTAAAATCAAAAAAGATGTGATTGTAATCCTGGTTTTTGGTGATGGTCAATGTGTTAAAGGAAGTACCTTCAATATCGGCATATTGTAGGGTATAATTGGCTCCATTTTGCAATACACGGACTTTTTTCCAAGCAGTACCCGTGGCATCTTTTACAATAAATACCTGATTGTTGGTGTCTGTAGCAGAAATGTTTCCAAAGGCAGTCTTGCTCAAATCACCATCAGGGGCATCTATCCAAGCCACAGAACCGATCGAGGCGTCAAAACCCGGAGGAGGGATGGTCATTAGGGCTGCAAAACCTACAGTATCTTGTACCGTAACGGCATTCAGATCATTCTTATTCAAAGGGCGAGCCATTACTCCGGCACTGCCATTGAGAACCACCCGATGCTCACCAGAGGCTGTATAAAATCCTATATCCCAGGATTTTTTATCCACAGTAGTTTGTAAGAGTTTACTTAAATCAAAAAATGCTTGATTAAGATTTATAGAACTTCCTTGATTTCCTCCGTTCAATTCAACTGTTCCCGAAAGAGCAATAAAATTCTCAGAAAAAGTAAGGCTCAAAGTAGGATTTATGCCTACCAATACCTCTGTATTGGCTTGAGGATCGATGCTGAAAACAACTTGCTCATCCTGTTGAATATTGCGTGCTGTGCCAGCAAGTACCTCAAAACTAAGTCCATCGTCTCCAGCACGATAATTTAATGCCAGTGTATTATTATTGGCAGCAGGATTTGTATAGAAGTCCTGATCCTGTCCATAAGTCAAATTATTACTATTGACACTGATGTTGAGCGTTCCAGAAGTTGCCGCCGGGCGAGAGAAGGTAATACTTACGGTGACCTGCGGATTATCCGTAGAAATGCCTACTGAGGTATTGGTAAAGTTTACCGTAATGGGCTGAGGTTCATCCTCTTCATTACAGCCTGTGAAGCATAATAAGCCAAATAATAAAATGAAAGTATATAATTGATTGATCATATTTAAAGTATTGGATTTAGTTTATGGGTTATTTTTTTGTTGTATGTTTAATTGATAATGAAGTTTTAAGAAAAAAGACCTTCCATAGGCTACTGGGCTTTGCCCTCCACTATTTCCGCTATGTGCCCCACTACTGGAAATATTATTGTTTACCTGGGTAACATTAAGAATATTCCGAACACCAGCGGCAAGCGTAAGCCCCCCCCAAAAAGATTTGCTGGCTGTAAAATCCAACCAGTGGAAGGCATTGATTTTTTGCAAGACAGGTTCTTCATCTATTAAAGTATATGCCTTATTTGCACCAGTATATTTGTAAAAACCAGATAGTTGTATATGGATTGTAGGTATCTGCCAAATCGCATTGGCGTTCAACTCCGGGGAAAAGACGTACTGAGGAATCTCTCCCTCGCTCTCTGCTTCACTGAGCCTTTGGTAGCGGCCTAGATATGCAAAACCTGCATTTAATAGCAGATTTTTGCCTTGCCAACGGGCATTCAATTGCCCTCCGGTAGTTTTGTATTTGAGTAAATTGGTGTAAGTGGTGGGCTGATTGACTCCTTCCGGGGTAAAGTACGTAATGCGATTATCCACATAATTATAAAAACCATTGATACTCATGCTAAGGTCTATTTTTGGAAGCTTGTAACTCAGGTCGGCGTTCAGATTGTGTGATTTTTCGGCTTCCAGGTCTTTATTTCCTATAATGTTATGATTGGCATCTATGAATTCGTGATAAAGCTCTCGCACAGAAGGAGCTCTGAACCCTCTGCCATAAGCAGCCCTCAATTGTAGCTGTGGATTAAGATCATATTTGACATTCAAAGAAGGAGTGGGGATAGGGGAGAAGGCATTGTTATATCCATATCTCATCCCTGGACGAAGTTTTATTTTTTTGATCAAGGTTAATTCGGCAGAAGCAAAAAAAGCCAAATCTGTCAGAGATTTATTGCCTTCGCTCAGGGTAGTACCACCAGCAATTTCGTGATTTGCTTCCAGCCCGAATTGCGTCTCAACCCAATCATCTTGCAGGGCATTATTTAAAGTCTGTCGGGTGAAATAATTTTGGTAGGAAATATAATCTTGTTCTTCGGTGCCAGTAGGGCTTTCCTGATCGGTGACCAGGTTTTTGACAAACTGATTTGTGTTTCGTTCATAATCTGTAAAAGACACCACACTGTTTAGATGAGCCTTTCCCAACTTAAACTCGCCCTGTAGTTGGTGCATCCAGCGATGGCTTTGGTATTCTTCGTCAATGGCAAAAGGATCGCGCAGGGGATTGTTGTCATTGCCAGCACCCAGATTTTCAATGAGTTCATTCAAATAATCCAGACGATAATAAAGATTCCACTTGGTTTTTTCAAAACGAACCAGTGTGCTTCCAAAATACTGTGTTTTAGGATACCAGCTTTTTTCCCGACCTAGGGCATCTCCCTGCCAGCCACCGAAGCGATTGATTTGCCCTTCACCTTGTATGTACCAGTGCTTACGGGGTTTGTAACCAATGCTTAGAGAAGGGTTATGAATACCATCTTCAAACCAAGAAAATTCATTGCCTACACTTTCTTCCTGAAAGCTTAGGTTTAAGTCGATTTTCCCTGAAATATCTTTTTTACTTATGATGTTGATCACGCCTGCCAGTGCATCTGCCCCATAATTGACCGCCATGGGTCCTTCTATGATCTCGATTTGCTCTATAGAATTGACATTGATCTGGTTGATATCGATCTCATTTGCTGTACCGCTTCGCCCTGTCAGAGGAACGCCATCCAGAAGAATTTTGATGTTTTGCCCAGAAAGCCCTTGTAGACTCAAATTAGAGCCTCCCACAGCATTGTCTCTCGCAAAACGAATATTTAACTCTGTACTGAGTACATCCTGAAGGTGATTGGCTCCTTGTGCCTTGATGCGTGTGGCTGTGATTATCCGAGCTTTGTAAACCGAATTTTGAACAGACTCAGGGGTGTATTGCCCAGTGATGATGATCTCATCCAAAAGTTTGTTTTTAGGAGTTAATAATATCAGGTGCTCATCTTTGGGGGAGGGGAGTGTATCCGATTTTATTTCAAAATTGAGGTGACTGATACGAATTATTAAAGGAAATTCAGCCGATTCTAAGAATATCTTACCCTGAGAATCACTCACATATATCTTGGTATTGCGGTTTTTATCGAAAATTTGTGCAAAAACGCCTTCAATGCCTTGTCGATCCTGGGCGTTTTCCAATTTTATCAATATTTGTCCACATAATTTTGAAAATTGAATAATACATAGAACAAATATTAAAATTATAATATTATACTTCATTGCAGGCTTAATTTTATTTAGACTAATGATAAATAACTCTGCAAAGAAATGGAATTGCGTGGAATATCAATTGCGGAAATCGACAGATTTTCCTAGGGGGTGGATAATGTTAGACAAGTAATGTTGTTCATTCAAAAAGGAACTTTGTGTGGACAAAAAGCTGGGCGTTTTTTTATAGGTAGCATTACATCTTTAGTTACTACTCAGGTACTTGTTATAAAATTTCTGGATAATTTTGTTTGTGTAAACTTACTTATTATACAAACATATTATATTTTGTTAAACCCAAAATTTTAAAAATAAATTTTCTTTTTTTAAAAATATGCAAATATTATTCTTTTTTACAACCTGAGTAGTAACCATCTTTAATACTAGCATAATGAAGAGATACAATTATTCGTGCTCGTTGGCAAAAAAATTCTTTCAAGTTTTTAATATGTAAAAACTTATCAAGATTTATTATCCACAAAACTCGTCAGACAAGCAATCACAATTACTGTAAAATGAATCTAAGTCTCGCAATGATCCATATTCAAATTTGCAGCAGGCTTTCAATAAAATCAAAAATAACTTCTCACAAGCATCGCATCAAGATATTTCAAACCATTAAGAGTATCTGAGATATTTACTTAACATAAAAAAGATTATAAGGAAAATAGGGCTTCTCCTGTAATTATTATTAAAGTAAAGAATTTACATTATGTTAAGTAAATATTTAGACCATTGTTGTCTACCCTTATTATGAAGGATTTTAAGGGTCATTGTGTATTCAAAAGAAATTAAAAGTTTGTTTTCTCTGGTTAAAATTAAGATAGATGTAATTGTCATTGTTTTGGATTGAGAGATTAGAAATTCTTGAGTGCAGAAACAAAAAATAAATAAAAAAATAAGCATCCCCTCCCCTGTTTTTATTGAGCAATACCGATAATCATTAAGGTATATCAATGTCTGAGACCCCACGTTTTTCTAAATCCTAGACGAATATCCAACCCAAAGGGAAAAGCTCTGTTTTAAAGGCTTTATTTAAGTCCACAGGACTGTAAAGTAATCTACCGGGCATGGTTTTCTCTTTACTTATTTTTGTCTTGTATAGTTCTGCATCGATGTTTTTAATTATGGCTTTATCAGCTTTTTATCTACTTACAAAGTGCCAAAATAATTAATTTTGCTTAAAAAGCGGTTTGTTTACAGGCTCATAGATGCCAAATATCCCTAAAGGTTCTCCATTATTACTGGATATAGGGAATCTATGGGTGAGCATTTCAATACTTTTTCCATTGGCAAATTGTTCTTTGATCAGCTGACTGATAGCTGCTTGCCCCTTACGAATAACCTGTTCGTCTTTTTCAGCGATATTTTGGGCAGATTGTGGTGAAAAATAGTCGGATTCGTTTTTGCCGATGAGTTCATGGATATTGGTATGCCCCATAAATTGAGCAAAAGACTGACTGGCACGGATAAACTGCCCCTCCGCACTTTTGAAAAATACAAGGTGGGGCGTATTAAATAAAAAAGCATCCAGCATCTTTTTCTCTCTGGAAAGTGCTTCTTCGGCTGTTTTTCTTTCGGTAATATTGCGGGAAATCCCAAAAGTACCTACAATTTCTCCCTGGATATTTTTGAGAGGAAGCTTGCTGGTATGCACCCAAGTGATACTCCCGTCAAGCCAGGTTTCCTTTTCTTCTACTTCTAACAGAGGCAAGCCACTGCGGATGATATGCTGTTCGTCTTTGAAAGCCTGTCGGGCGTGTTCTTGCCCAAAAAGGTCAAAATCAGACTTGCCAATGAGTTCCTTGGCAGTATTGACCCCAAACTTAGCCGCCATACATTCGCTGACCCGTATAAAACGACTTTGGCGATCCTTGAAATACACTTGATCTGAGGTGGTATTGAGAAAAGCATTAAAAAGATTCTTTTCTTCCTCCAGAGCCAAACTTAGTTTTTCTTGCTCTTCCCTTTCCAAAGTGAGTTTTTCTTGGATAGATTGGAGCTCTTCCATATTCTGACGCAGTTCCTCTTCCTGAGCTTTAAGCTCTTCGGCTTGATGTTGGGCTTTCTCAAGAAGTTTATGGGTATTGTCAGCTGTTTTGATTGCAGAAATGGTCAAAGCTATATTTTCGGCCAATTCGTCTAGAAATTGTATCTGGAAATCTTCAGGAATTTGAAAAGAAACCAATTCCAAAACACCAAACATTTCATCATTGACTTTCAAAGGAAGAATGAGGATACAACCCGGATTAGCTTCGCCGCATCCAGAGCTGACTTTCAAATAATCCTGTGGAATGCGCGTCAACAAAATTCGCTTTTTTTCAAACAAAACCTGACCAGCAAGCCCTTCTCCTGCCTCAATCCTTTTTTTAAGAAACTTTTTACGGTCCCAGGCATAGGATGAACAAAGCTCAAGATACGAATTCGCTTCATCTTCCTGGACAACGTACAGCCAGGCCTGGTTCATTTTTAGGTATTCGGCACATTCGGAGGTAATATGATCACAAAGAGATTTTAAATCGTGGCGATGATTCTGCAAAATATCTACAAATCTGGAGAGTCCTTCATTAGCCCAGTTTCGTTTATTTTTTTCTTCTTCAATGTGAATAAGATTATCTCGAAGCTGCTCTAAAACCGTAAACAGGGGACTTTCCTGTATTTCACTTTCTCTAAAATCCACCTCAAGGTTGCCTTTTTTTAATTCTTGTACGAAGCTCTGAGCCTTTTCTAGTTGGAAGGTTAGGTTTTTAATCAATTGATTCACTGGGCGAAAAAAACCTATAAGCCGGGTTTGAAGATTCCAATGCTGCTTTTTTTGCATAAATACCCGAGCTTTTTTTTCCAGAATTATTGCCGGAATGAGCATTTCCGTATGAATCTGCCAGAATAATAAAGCCAGGAAAATCAAGGTAGGTACAAAAGCCCATTCTAGGTATGTGGGAGAGAATCGGCTTATCAAGTAAGTAATGACCATCAAAAGCGATATGATCAAAAAGTTTAGGTAAATTCGTGTTGTAATTTGCATAACTCTTTCCGGAAAGCTTCCTATTTTTAGTTTGATAAATAAAACACCGCACAGATGCATTATCGGCACGTGTTTTAACTCCGAATTTACATAAAATTTTGTAATAAACTATATTTTTTTTGGATTTTTAGACTATAAATTTTATGAATTATGGTTTTACAGGTTTTTTTCTCATCTCAGATTCCTATCGGCTTTTATTTTGCTGCGTGGCTTTGCGTTCCATCCTACGAACAAAAAATCCTTTTACTTTTTCAATAAAATACATATAAAAAGCGAGTATTAATACGCCAATGTGAATATTAAAGAAAAAATAAGAGAAAATAGAAATAATAGCAAAATAAATTAGATAGATGGTGAGAGATTCAAAGAAAGTCGCCTTGGTACGATTGGTAAGCTTTTGTAGTATACTCCCATAGATTGTACGCTGTGCAAAGGTAAGATAAGAAATTAAAATGTAAAGAGATAAGAGCAATACCAAAAAAATAGGTCTTAATAAATTATCTCCTAATTCCAAAGCCAGGAAAGCATCCAAAAGAATGATAGGTCCGGGGGTATCTCCATAGATGGTTTCGTGAATATCTCGGTCTTCAAAATCTCCCACAAAAATTATTCGGTCTTTGGTCAAAGGATAAATAAGTTCTTTTGCTTTTTCTTCATCCAAAAACTCAAGGTCATAAATACCTTCAAAGTTCTGCATTTCCTCCTCGATTTGAGTAGTATCTGCGGTATCAAGGCTGTCACTCGATGGCACAACTTCGGTGTCTGCTACCACGCTTGTGTCAGTTGGGTCGACTTCTAAGGAATCGATAGCATTTTCATCTATTTCCTCGGTATTTTCCCCTTCTGTATTTTCATCGCTGGCGAGTGAGTTCCAATCAAATTCCTGAGGTATTTTGTAGACGATGTTGATCCATTCGCCTAAATTGACAGAGGCATATCTTTTTTGCGAATAATCATAATTTCGGATTCGATAATCCAGAATAAAAGAATTAAGTGCTGGATTATCTCCTAAGAAATAAAACCAAATCCCACGATAAAAATTTTGTTTGTGAATTTTTTCATACATCAATAAGGGCGTAGATTTCAAGGAATCATTGTGTAGAACCTTGAATTTCAGGCATTTGTCATCTACGGTTTCCATATCAGAGAGCCCTAGCGGTTTGATGGGTAGATCAGGCAGGTTGGGTTTATCAAATTGATCGCGGTGATACGAAACCAGCAGGCGAGGAATTTTATTGATCAGCCTGACCAGTTCTTCATCGTGTTCGGTAGCTCCTTTGAAAAAAATATCAAGTACAATAAATTCGTGGTTAGGATTTTTTTCAAGCAATTTGAGCAATCCTACCAGTTTTGCCCGGTCAGTGATGGGTTCTTTTCCGACGACATAACCCGGAATATCGGGGTCATAGCGATTGGACATTACCTTATCCCAAGCTACATTTACGAATAAAAATCGATTGGTATCAGGTTTTTCCTCGAAGCCGAGGAGTAGATTTTTAGTTACTGAGGTTGCTTGTACAAGCATAAATTCATCCGGTAGGACATACGGAATCCGAAGCATAAAAAACGTAACCCACAGCATCACCAATGCATTGAGAAAGCTCCAGAAAAAAATGACAGACTTATTTTTTGAAAAAAAGATACTCAGCAACATAGTTATTTATTAAAAAAAGTCAGATGATTGATCTGACTTTTAGATAAACAAATATAATACTATTTTTATTATCCTTTGAAATTATTTGCTTTTAAGAAATCATCCAAGGCATGTTTGTCGGTAGGCCCGTAGACATCCAGGATATATCCGTAAAACTCATCCAGTTTTTCGTTATAGTCCATTCCTTCTTCAAAAAGAGTAGCATATTCTCTCAATTCAGCGGAAATGGCTTCTTTATCCAAGAAAATAAGTTTAAAAGAGGTAATTAACTCGGGGATACCTTTTCCATTATTTTCTTCTTTAAAACCTTTCAGATAGTAAAGATCTACTTTTTCAATTTCTTCTACAGGAATTACCTCGTTTTTGTATACAAACTGCTTGTTTTTATCCAAGGTAGCTATATTGCCCGCATGTCCGATCACTTTATTAATAGGTGTTCCTTTATACACATAACGCAGGGTAAGGAAATTATTGGCGTTCATTGGATAAATTCCGGCTACTTTAAAGGCCATTGTATCACCCAGGATTACATATACGGAATCTCCGAAGTGGTTTTGTAGGTCTGAAATTTCTTCAGAGTCTTCCAAACCGCGTGTACTTAGTTTTGAGTTGGATTTCAAGGGAGAAACTACATCATTCACAAAGGCGACCAATTCACTTCCGCTAGAAGTTTTTTTAGGAGCCAATACAAAACGACCTCTTTTGGTGCTGATTACGATAGCTTTAGCATCTTTGCTTTTGAAAAGTACTTCATCAGTAGAACTGATTTTCGCACCTCTTTTCAACTCCTGGCCTGTTTTTTTATTGATAATTACCCCATTGGTAACAATGACGTGGTAAAGTTCAACATTAGTTTGTGGAGAATGAACGGTTGAAGTTGAAAAATTAAATATCAAGGAAAATAAAATAGCAAGTAGCATAGTGTTATAATTTAAGATTTTTTAGAATGAATTACTTGAATTCGAGATCAATAATTTATTTTTAATAGTTAGATATACTTATCGATACGCTAATTTACAAATTAAAGTTCTATAATCAATTGTTTTGTCTGACAATAACGAGACCAAGCAACACAAAATCTTGTTAATTACTTGTTAATGAAATATAAAACGTCTGTATGATGCCATTTTAAGCCATTTAGCAGCCTACTCCTGTTCACGATCAAGTACAATTTCAGCTGGGCTTCCGACATACAAGCCTTTTTCAGTAATAGATTTTGTTACGGTGCTTGATGCTCCGGTACGCACCCAGTTACATACGGCAATATGATCGATGATTGTGGTATTAATCCCCAGAAAGCAGGAGGCTCCGATACTGGCAAACCCGGCAATATTTACAGCAGGAGCCAGAAAAGTATGCGAAGCAATGATAGAATCGTGTGCGATGACACAACCCGGATTGATAAATACATTATTCTCGATTCTGACGTGCATATCAAGAATACTCCCGGCCAAAATCACATTTCCTTCTCCCATCTCGACACTAGAATCTACAATGGCTTTGTTATGAATGATGTTAGCAAAGGGGATTTTATCCTGAAATGTTTCATAAAGCTCTTTCCTGAGCTCGGGGTGTTTGTAGCCGATGCCAATGATAATTTTATCAAAAACGCCTTCTGAAAAATCTTTTTCAATTTCAGAAATATCTCCTAAAATTTTGGCACTTCCTACAAATCGCCCTTTGGTTTGAAAATCATCATAAAAACCTGCCATAACCAACTCCTGGTTTTCTATCGTATGATGAGCGATCAACTGACCCAGGTGTCCGGCACCGATGATGGCTAATTTTTTCATAATATTTCTTTAATTAAGAAATTAGGCTTTTGGGTAGTTTTCAGGTTAATATTTTGTATATACTCCCCCAACAAACCAATTCCCAAAAAAACCAGACCAAAACCCATACCTAAAAAAATAGCAATTGTTGCAAAACCGGATATAAAATCATTATACACGATTTTTCTAAAAAACACATAAAGTGCATATCCAGTTGAGAGCAAAAATAGGGCAAAAGAAAGGTATGAAAAGGCTCTCAAAGGTAAGTTAGAGAAATTAAATAAAATATGTAGGCCATGGCGGACTAGTTTTTTGAGCGTATAGGCACTTTTTCCCTGAAAACGTTCATAATGAATCACAGGTACACTGCTGCAATGCCTACTAACCCAGCTTAAATACACATCTAAAAAGGGATTAGGATGATTTAGCTGCAAAGTCGCCTGAGCAATTTCTGTTTTTATTAGACGAAAAGACGAATAATCAGGATGTAAGTCTGGCAGTGACCATTGCAATATATATTTCAAGGCTTTGGAGCTGATTCTTCTGAAAAAATTGTGTTTTGAGTTTTCAAAATATCCATAAACGAGATCGTAGTCTTTTTCTTTTTGCTTTAGGATTAATTTCTCAATTTGAGCAGGTGCGTGTTGTAGGTCTTCATCCATCGTAAGGATAAATCTACCCTGTGCTTGTGCGATTCCGCAGAGTGTTGCATTGTGTTGGCCAAAATTTCGGGTCAGTTGCACACCTTTAATATATGTCGTGTATTTTTCTTTCAATTGTTGAATGAGATTCCAAGAATGATCAATGGCTCCATCACTCACAAAAATCACCTCAAAACTTTGGGATTTGCCCTCAAAAAAGGCTTGAATTTCATCAAACAAACGTGCGAGTGTAGCTTCACCCTGATATACCGGAACAACTACAGAATACAAACAAGTATATTTCATAGAACGGGAGCGATCAAATTTCGGGCATTTTTGCCTTCGTTCAGAATCAGATCCAAAATACTGACCTTTGCTTCAAAAGGCGAATAAAGTTGCTGATAAGGCAAATAATGCCCATAATCCATCCAGGTGATACGGATGTGTTCTTGTTTGAACAAATCTTCATCCAAATAAGCTTTTGCAGCAGGTCCGGAGAGATATTCAGTACCTCCTGCTTGTTTTACAAGATGCAAGAGTTTTTCGGTTTTGCCTTCTTTGAGTTGATACTCAGTATCCCAGCTAATTTTGGTAGAGATACCTAAAAAATCCAGCATAGCCTGTATAAAATAATAATTGATTTCACTCAAATAAGTAAACTTACACTGGTTGTACAATGATTCCAGCCAGGGTTTAAGCTCCTTAAAAGCTCTGCTTGGTCCGTAATTGGTGAGCAATGCCTGCCAGTGCTTTTGTGCCCAATTGCGGCGTGCTATTTGGGTGTCTCGTATTTTTTGGTGTAATGATTTGTGTAAAACCGGAATGGTCAGCCATTGCAAGCCATTCGGAGTTTTGATCAGATTGCGGTTTCGCCAGTCGTTTTTGGTATATTGTGCCTGGTCAAAGAGGATACATTCATCCACAGAGCGAATTAAATCAAAATAACCGCGCCAGGGAATATAATTGGACTGGATAATGGCGATTGTCTTGGGCATTTACTGAATGACCGGATGTCGTTTGAATTCTTTACTCGAGTCAAACAAGAGCCGATACGTGATATGTGTTTTGGATACTTTGGCATCTAACGATTCGTACATACGCGACATAGTCGGGTGAAAATCTCCTACCCAATTGAACTCCAGCTCGGTATAAGGAAAAGATTTGGAATAGGCTGTATAGGAAAACGCTTCAACAAGTGCGCTTTCTACGCCCCGTCCGTGAAATCGTGGTAAAACACCAATGACCAAACCCAGAATTTTTTTACAGGAGCCTCTCCATCGATGATACACAAATTTGAGCTTGCCCAATAAATCCATTTTCCCGTTTACATATTTGAACAACTGATTCAGCTCAGGGATCATCACCATAAATCCGATCGCTCTGTTATCGTAATAGGCAAACCAGATGAGCCTTTCATCGATGATGGGCTTAAGCTCGTGGAGAAGTTTGTGGGCTTCCTCGAGAGTCATTTCAGGCACGCCAGCGTGTTTGACCCAACTGGCATTATACACATTTCTAAAGTCCTCCACGTGTTTTTCAATTTCCTTTTTATTGATATTTTTAAAGGAGTAAGATTTATTCTTGCGTAGTCGCTCGGCTTTGGCATAAAAAGTCTCTCCTAATTTTGTACCGTGTACTTCTTTGTGAAAGGTATATTGCTGAAAATAGTCTCTAAATCCGTAATTTTCAAAAAAAGTCCTGTAATACGGATGATTATAAGGCATGCCATAGTTAGGTTCTGTAAAACCGTCTACGAGAAGCCCCCACCAGCGGCTGCGATCTCCAAAATTAATCGGTCCGTCCATGGCTTCCATACCCTGCTCTTGTAACCATACTTTGGCTGCATCAAAAAGTTTGAAAGCCGCATGTTCGTCTTGGGTACATTCAAAAAAACCCATTCCACCCGTGGCTTGATCATTGCCCGCATTGGCTTTGCGATGGTCAAAAAAAGCCGCTACCCGACCAATGGTTTTCCCTTGATTGTCTTGAAGAATCCACCGGATACAATCGCCAAATTTGAAACAAGGATTTTTTTTAGTGTCAAAAATCGATTCAATATCTACATCCAGGGGGCGAATCCAGTTTTTTTCGTTTTTATAAAGTTTGATGGGCAGGTTTAAAAATTCTTTTTTCGCCCAAGCCTCATTTTCAGTTACTTCAATCAATTTCATGCTTCAAAAATAGTAATTTTTATGAAATGAGCGGAACTAGGATTTGTTTTTTTGGCTTTTCGGATATATTTGTACGGGTTTATTTGTTTGCAAGACAAAGAACCTTTGCAAGTGGTTTTGTATAATATTCGTATAAAAAGTATATGCTGCGCTAAAAACCTATTCTTCTTAAAACTATGACTGATAGATTTCTTAAATTTCTGCAAGTGGAACTGAATGAGCTACTGGGAAAATACGATGACAAAAAGCCCTCTTCTGAAAAGGGAGAAGGTTTTTTTGATCAAATATATGACTTTTTTACGGGTGAAGAAACTCAAAAAGAGGAGAAAACCCAGGAAAATTTTAACAAAGAACGCGCCCGCCAGGAATATCGCCGTCATAGACAATCCCAAAATCGCTCTTATAATACTTCTCAAAATACCTCAGCCCATTCTGAAAAAAAATATTATGATGCCCTTGAAATAAAAGAAGGAGCTTCTTTTGAAGAAATCAAAACTGCTTACAAGGTGGCTATGAAAAAATACCATCCTGATCGTTTTGCTTATGACACTCAGAAACAACAATATGCCATTCAACTTTCACAAAAGATCAATGAAGCTTATGAATTTTTCAAGAAAAAGTTCGGGAAACAATAAATCATCTTATTAACTTGACTAAAACTGCCAAACAAGTGCTTCAGGAGCTTCAAGCTCGTAAATTTGCTTCGGTTTATTTTTTACACGGAGACGAATCCTTTTATATAGATTTGATCAGCGATTATATTGAAAAAAATGCCCTGGAAGAATCACAAAAAGGTTTTAACCAAACAATTTTATATGGACGAGACATCAACATGGCGACTTTGCTCAATCAGGCCAGGAGATTCCCCATGATGGCAGATCGACAGGTGCTGATCGTCAAAGAATTAGTTCAAATGGCAGACTGGAATAATCAGACAGCCAATACCCTGTTTGAGCAATATTTGCTACATCCGCAACCTTCTACTGTGTTGGTACTGAATCACAAACACAAAACCCTACCCAAGAACTCCAAACTCTACAAAACTTTGGAAAAAAACTCGGTAGTAGTAGAATCCAAAAAATTGTACGAAAATCAAGTCCCCGAATGGATTCAAGAATATCTCAAAGAAAAAGGATACCAAATTGAAGAAAAAGCCAAGGTTCTGCTTTTAGAATCTATTGGGGCTGATCTATCCCGCCTCAGTTCGGAACTTGATAAATTGATACTCAATCTCAAACCGAATCAAAAGATTAACGAAGAACTGATTGAAGAATTCGTGGGGATTAGCAAAGACTTTAATGTATTTGAATTTCAAAAAGCACTTATTCAGAAAAATTTGTTTAAAACCCAGCAAATTATCCAATATTGGGCTGCCAACCCCAAGAAACAAGCCCTGATACCTACACTGGCTATGCTGTATAATTTTTTTGCTAAAGTACTGCTTGCTTATCATCAAACAGATCGGTCTGATCAGAATCTAGCCAAGGTTTTGGGGGTAAGTCCTTATTTTGTACAGGATTATAAAATTGCTATGCGAACCTATTCATTGGCACAGATTATTCATATTATTTCTTTATTGCGGAAGGCGGATTTACAGGTAAAGGGAATTGAAGGTCTAGGTATGCAAGAAGGCGAGATTCTGAGGGAGTTGACCACCGGAATTATATTTCAATATTGATTACCTCATCACCACGCACCAAACCCCAGACAAAATCATCCGGTTCGCATACCAAAAATACTTCTTGCCCTATTTTGAGGCTTAAAAACATAGATTCAGGTACTTCAATGCGTTGTTTCCCTTGTTTTTCATAATACAACTTGTGGCTGATTCCTTTTTTACCCAGGGTATACGCCTCGTGAACTTCTATCTCAAAATAAAACGTATCTATCTCTTCATCTCGATCCAAAACAGGCTTTTTGATTTTCTGAAGAATTACGCCCTCTATCACATAAGGCTGGCTTTTGGTGAAAACTCGCAAAGGATCATCCTGTAGAAATATCCTGAAGTACAAAACATCCACCAGAAACCCAATAAACCATATTACAAAGATGAGCAACAAGTTATTGTTGTTATAAAAGCCCACCAAAAAACCAACTACAATAAAAGAGCCCAAAATCCCTACGTGAATAAGTATGCTTCGTCCCTTGAAATCATTCATAAGACGTTGATATACAGTTTCCCAATCGATCATCATGGAATTTTAACAAAAGAGTTTTCAGGAATAGAATTTTTTAAATGTACAAATGAAATTATAAATTTTCAATGATGCTTTCAAATATTTTGTAATTGACATGGTTAAATATAGGGAAAAGTTTTTTTTAACCTATGTTAGCAACCATAAAAATAAGCATTTCATACATTTTTAGCTTTTTTTTCTTCAAAAATGAATAAAATGTTACCTGAATAATATTTTTAGATGAATTTAAGCATTATTTATTTGTGAGACAAAGAAAATTATTCCATTTAATTGTTTAATAAGTAAAACCATTTGTTTAGACATGGCTCGACTTATTGCCGTAAATTTTCCAAAAATTCCCTACGTATTTTTATTCATACTAAAATCAAAACCCTATGGATATTGTAAAAGGCATGTATTTTTTGAAAGAACTCCTCAAAGACGATGTATATGTGATCGTAGAAAACAAACGTTATCCCTTGTTAGTGCTTGTAGAAGACACAAAAAGCCCTTTTTTGGAAGAAAAAAATGAAGAATTGCTAGAAAAAATCCTTCAATCCGTAGGAATAAAAGTCCCTGAAACTCGCTTGCTTAACACAGCGCATTTGTTGCCTGAAGATAGTTTTGATAGTTTCCAGGAATTACCCTCCAAAAGAGTCCTCAGCTTTGGAGTAGACCTAAAAACCCTCGGGTTGAACTTGTCGCTCAAAAAGTATGAACTCAAAACACAGGACAACATTACTTTTTTGCTGGCTGACACCCTCCCTGAGATTGCAACTGACAAAGAAATGAAAAAAAAGCTCTGGCAGGGGCTTAAACAGCTATTTTTTGAGCATTTTCAATAAAAAAACCTGTCAACCGAAGTCTGACAGGTAGTTATTATGCAAAATAATTGCCTATAATTGGTTTCTATGAGTTATTTTCATAATTAATTGATAACCAACGCAATTGTATTTGCTATGGACTATCGACCGCTAAAAGACCATTAGCTAGCCTTAAACTTGATAGAACACCCTACAGCAGGTACTTCTTTCACCTTGATTTCCTTGCCGCTTAGAAGTGCATTGACAGCATCAGCAGTATATGTTTTACTTACCGATTTTTCATCGCGGGCGTTGTCATCCACAGCTCCGATAAACTCTACAATCATATCAGTTCCTTTTTTGCTTATCACGTAAACATGAGGAGTTTTGGTAGCTCCAAAAGCTTTGGCAACGGTTTGAGTTTCATCATAAAGATAAGGAAAGGTATATCCTTTTTCCTGAGCGCGTTTGGTCATTTTGCCAGGCGCATCATCCGGGTGGTCGGTAGGATCATTGGAGCTGATCGCAATTACGGGATAGCCCTTGGCCGCAAAATCTTTGTCGAGTTGCATAATGCGAGATTCCCACATTTGAGCAAAAGGGCAGTGATTGCAAGTAAATACAACAATAAAACCTTTGGCTTTTTTGTAGCCAGCCAGAGACACCATTTTATCATCCACGGTATTTTTAAGGCTAAAATCAGCGATTTTATCCCCAACTTTGTAGCCGTTGGTTTTAAACTCAGCATTCATTAGTACTGTGATACCGATCAAAAGGGAAAAGATCAATACGAACTTTCTCATAGTATTTCAAGATTTGGTTTAATTAGAAGATTCTTGAATAAGTTTAATCAGATTTTCTTTGTCAATTTCACCAGAGTGAAATTTCTTCTTTTGATGTGCATTATTGACCACCAATGTAACTGGAATTTCACCTTGCCAGTCAATATTAATTTTTGGAATCCAATAACTGCCATCCGTTTCGTCCAGGATCATTACCTGAGATTGAATATTTTTTTTGGTTACGAACCGACTGATACTTTCTGGAGTGTCTTCTACGGCTAATAAAATAATTTTAATTTTTGCATCCTGAGATTCGGCATTTACTTCTTCAAAATAAGGGAGTTCTTTGATACAAGGAGCACACCAAGTAGCCCAAAGATTTATGATGCGGGTAGTATCATCATCCTTTGCCATTTCCTCCATAACCTGCGTTATTTTGACGGTGGAAATATTTTGTGCTTGGATGGAGGCAGTCAGTATAAAAAAAGAAAACAGACAGGAAAAAAAGAGATTTCTCATAAGAAATAAATATTATAAGCAAATTTCTTAAATAATAACTCTAATTAAACGGGCTTGGTTTGATTTAACAGTTTTTTAACATTGACCTAGCCGCCATTTGCCCTTAAAGATTGTAGTTAATTTCAAGGTATTTTAAACAAATCTTTTAAAAAATTCCTTATTTTACAAAAAAAGCACTATTTTAAAGTGCAAAAAGCCACAAAACAGCATAAATAATTACAGTTCAGGATGCTTATTCTTTAAATTTAATGGTATGAAAAAAAATTTTTTACTGATTTTTATGGTTTCAGTCCTCTTTACAGGCTGTCATAGTTTTCATGATTATGTCGTAGAGTCTGATTATAGTTACAAAAGTAACTTTAAGAAGTACAAGACTTATGGATATATGATAGAATCCAATCCGGACCCATACACCACTCAAAATACGGAGTTGATCCGCAAATCCGTTGATTTTCGGATGAAGTTGTTGGGGTATAAGTTTTCGGACAAAAAGCCTGATTTATTGTTAAACTACAAAATCTTTAATAGCAATTTTGAGTTCCAGGGTTATAATCAACTTAAAATTGAAGATTGGTTGAAGCAAGAAGAAGAAGACGAGGAGTATGATCCAATAAAATATAAATTGAGTAATGGCACCTTACTGATTCAATTTGTGGATAACCGCCGTAGAAGTATTGTTTGGCAAGGATATGCTTCTGGGATCAATCCTTCTTCTTATGCTAGTAATGATCGTATTATTCGCAACGCTGTGATTTCTATTTTTGATCAGTTTAAGGTTTTTGCCTTAGGATATTCTATTGAAAATCCAAATTGATGAGGGAAACAGCCCTTTTTAAACTGGTTGCAGCCAGTTTTGGATGAAATCATCATTATTCAGCAGGTCACCTATTACGTGAATACTTGAACTTTCAATGGTACGGGATTCTGAGGCTTTTTCTTGAATTACTCCTACGGTTTTTGGTTTTCTGGAATGGATAAATTGAGTTTTCCCTCCAGATTTCACCAGAAGCCCTACGTGACTATCCAAACCCAGGATGTAAATTCCGTCCTGGAGTTTTTCTAAGTGTTCTAATAAGCCCTTAAAATCATAATCTCGAAAAATCTGAATGCTTTGATAGGAACACGTATTCTCGATCAGGGCTTTGGAAGCTTTTCGGGAAAGTAGGTATTTATCGATATGAAAACCACTATGCCTTAACACGGTGGTTACAAAATAGCCACAGGCAATTGTACCCTGGCGGGGCGTTTCAGTAGTCCCGTTGAAATCCCATTCAGTTGCATACCAAAAAGGAATCACTTGATCTTTTAGGGTATAAAAAATATAATCTCTGGCCTGATCAAGGATTTTTTGCTGTTGAATGCTGTCAGCATTTTGATAATATTCTGAGAAGCGGAACTGTTGGGTACGAATCTCGATCTTGAGGCTATCATAGTGAGCCAAGTGTTTATCAACATCAAACACGTCAAAAGAACCATCGATTCTTGCCGTATTATAATAATAAGAAGAATCAGGAATCGGCACCCTAATTATGGTAGAAGCAAACAAAACACCACCTACAATCAAACTTGTGAGCGTAAAATACAGGGTTTTATTATTCATTTCCAAAGCAGGTTTATTCTTTGAAAAATGAAAACAGGGAGAAATTGATGCCTCACCTGTTTTTATTTTAATTTAAAACAAATTCTGTACCCTTTTATGGTTTTTCATGACGAAGTCGCTCTGCAATGATTTCCGAGAGGTAATTTTGGACTGAATCCAGCTGAATCATTTGTATGATTTCGTTGGCAAAAGCCTGGATAAGCAATGCTCGGGCTTCGGTTTGTGAGATACCTCTGGACCGCAAATAAAACAGGGCAGTTTCGTCTAAATTCCCAGTTGTAGCCCCGTGAGAGCATTTAACATCATCCGCCCAGATCTCGAGCTGAGGTTTGGTATTTATAGCAGCCTCATCAGAAAGTAGGATATTACGGTTTTGCTGATAGGCATTGGTTTTTTGAGCATCCTGGCGCACATAAATCTTCCCATTAAAAACGCCTATCGATTTTTCATCCAAAATCCCTTTGTACAGTTCGTTACTGATCGAGTTGGGTTTTTTATGGTCGGCAATCGAGTGGTTATCCACCAATGTGTTGCCTTCAAGCATATACAAACCATACATATTAGACTCGACATTTTCACCATCCAGCAAAATGTTGAGGTTATTCCGAATGATTGCGCCGTTGAGTGAGACGGTCACGTTGCTGTAAGTACTATTTTTTTGTTGGTAGACCTGTGTCGTGCCAATATAAAATACGGTGGGCTGGTCATTTTGAATTTTGTAGTGTTGGATGTGGGCATTTTCTCCTACAAAAATTTCTGCTACAGCATTATTGAGGCTTTGGAAATTTCCTAAAGTGTCTGATTTTTCCAGAAAGCTGGCTTGACTATTTGCACCAGCCAAGATAAGTAAACGAGGCTGCACAGCAATATCTCCTTGTTGAGCATCCGTAAAATGATGTATAAAAACAGGCTTATCAAGTACTTGATGATCTTGAATTTTTATACATAGACCTTGCTCGACCAAAGCGGTATTCAGGGCCGTAAAAACCTCTGTTTCTACCTCGAGATATTGAGCAAAGGTTTGAGCGATGAGTTCGGGATATTGCACAAAAGCTTCGTCCAAATTACTGAGAAGCAGGGTTTCTGGATAATTTGATAATTCGGGAATAAATTTTCCGTTTACAAGCACCAGCGAATACGCATTTTCCTCAGAAAAAAGGAAAGGTTTGATCTGCTCCTGAGTTAGTTGGGAGTCTACCTCAAGTAAATAAAGTGGCTTGAGTATCTTAGCGATATTGGTATATTTCCATTCTTCGTTTTTGGTGTTGGGGAAATCCAGTTTTTTGAAATTTTCTATGGCTTCCCGGCGAATCTGATGCAAAGGAAGTTGAGCTTTTCCATTGAGACCAGCCTCAAGAGCTTCAAAATGCGCCTCAAAACGCGTTTTTAAATCAGATGCATCTATTTTCGTATTGCTCATAATTTATTTAACTAATATTTTTTGCCAGATATAAATTGTCTTTATCTTGTATGTCATCAAGGATACAAAGGAATTCACACCAACACAAGTGTTTAATCCATCAATACATTCTCTAGAATTGCATTTTTAAACAAAGTAGACTGATCTATTTTTGCTCCTCTAAAATCCGAACCACTGAGATCACAATTTTCAAAGTCTGTTTTGAGCAAATTTGCTCCCCGAAAATTGCAATGTTTCATTTCTGAACGGGAAAAGTCGGCTCCATATAAATCGCTATCCTGGAATGAGCAATTATTTAAAATAGAGTCAATAAAAAGGCTTCCTTCCAAATCCGCACGGCTCCAGTTTTTATCTAAGCATAATATAGCCGAGCAATCCGCATAAGGCAGTACAATTCCTGTAAGTTGAATTTCTCTCAGATCGTGAAAACCTAATTTTGCCTGTGTACCCTGGGCTGGGTTTGGACCTCGATAGACCCCAAAAATCATGTTTTTGATGTAGAAAGTCTCCCAAACACCCCCAGCACCTCCGTATAACAAAAAGGTATCGTGTGCTTCCAACACTTTGTTAAACTCTTCAATGGAGATGGGCTGCGACTCCAAAACCATTTGTTTCATTGCCAAGCGGGTACATTCTAAATTATCCATAATCCTTTATTTAGGACAAAGCTACTTCGGATTTAATCCAGTCATAACCTTTGGCTTCGAGTTCAAGAGCCAGGTCTTTGCTTCCGGATTTGACGATTCGTCCGTCATAGAGTACGTGTACATAATCGGGTACGATATACTCAAGCAAACGCTGATAGTGTGTAACTACGACGGTGGCATTATCCGCATGGCGCAATTTATTGACTCCATCGGCTACAATACGCAAGGCATCGATATCGAGTCCGGAGTCGGTCTCATCCAGGATGGCTAATTTAGGCTCGAGCATCGCCATTTGAAAAATTTCATTCCTTTTTTTCTCTCCTCCCGAAAACCCTTCATTAAGAGATCTTTTAAGGAGTCTGTCATCCATTTCTACCAATTGCATTTTCTCCTTCATCATTTTAAGAAAAGTGACAGCATCCATGGGTTCGAGCTCGCGGTATTTTCGGATTTGATTGATAGCAGTTTTTAGGAAATTAATCGTGGTTACGCCTGGGATTTCCACGGGATACTGAAAAGCCAAAAAGATACCTTCGCCTGCACGCTCTTCGGGAGCCAGATCGAGGAGGTCTTTGCCCATAAAGGTGACTTCACCTTCTTCAATTTCATAATCTTCTCTTCCGGCGAGTACAGAAGCGAGGGTGCTTTTGCCTGAGCCGTTAGGTCCCATAATGGCGTGTACCTCCCCTGCTTTTACTTCCAGATTGATTCCTTTAAGAATTTGCTTTCCGTTGATAGAGGCTTTCAGATTGGTGATATTGATCATATATATTAATTAAGAATACTTAATAGATAATCTTAAACCCAAAAGCCACTTGAAGAAACATTGGCTTTTCAGCACGAATGATGCTCAAAGACTTTTAGGATTAGCTTTATTAGGTGCATAAAAAAGATTTAGCCGACACTGCCCTCAAGGCTGATCGCCAGGAGCTTTTGGGCTTCCACAGCAAATTCCATTGGGAGTTGATTCAGTACTTCTTTGGCATATCCGTTTACAATGAGTGCCACGGCTGTTTCGGGGTCAATGCCTCTTTGTGTGCAATAGAAAAGTTGATCTTCACCAATTTTAGAAGTAGTGGCTTCGTGTTCTACGATACCGCTTTTATTGGCTACTTCGATGTAAGGGAAAGTATGTGCGCCGCACTGGTCGCCCATCAACAAAGAATCGCACTGAGAAAAGTTACGGGCATTGTCAGCTCTTTTGAAAACTTTTACCTGACCCCGATAAGAATTTTGACTAAATCCGGCAGAGATACCCTTGGATACGATGCGGCTTTTGGTGTTTTTACCGATATGAATCATTTTTGTTCCTGTATCGGCTTGTTGATAATTATTGGTGACTGCCACGGAGTAGAATTCTCCTACTGAATTATCTCCTTTCAGCACGCAGCTAGGATACTTCCAAGTAATGGCAGAGCCAGTTTCTACCTGAGTCCAGGAGATTTTTGAACTTACACCTTCACAGATACCACGTTTGGTCACAAAATTATAGATACCTCCCTTGCCTTCTTTGTCCCCAGGGTACCAGTTTTGCACAGTAGAATATTTGATTTCGGCATGATCCATTGCAATCAGCTCCACTACGGCAGCGTGCATTTGGTTTTCATCGCGCATAGGGGCTGTACAACCTTCCAAATAACTGACATAGCTATTATCGTCAGCGATGATCAGTGTTCTTTCAAATTGCCCGGTATTGGCGGCATTGATCCTAAAATAGGTAGAAAGCTCCATAGGAGATCGCACACCTTTGGGAATGTAGCAGAAAGAACCGTCGCTAAAAACAGCAGAGTTGAGTGCTGCAAAATAGTTATCATTTGGAGGGACAACCTTGCCCAGGTATTTTTTCACCAATTCGGGGTGTTCTTGAATCGCTTCACTCATTGAGCAGAAGATAATGCCGAGTTCAGCTAGTTTTTCCTTAAATGTAGTCCCAATAGAGACACTATCCAACACAGCATCTACGGCAACTCCGGTAAGGCGTTTTTGCTCGGCAAGCGAAATGCCGAGTTTTTCAAAGGTAGCCAGCAACTCAGGATCAATCTCATCCAGGCTTTTGGGTTTGGCCTTCTGCCTTGGAGCAGAGTAATAAATAATGTCCTGATAATTTATTTCTGGGTATTTGACATTTTGCCAGTTGGGTTCTTCCATGGTAAGCCAATGACGATAGGCTTTTAGTCGCCACTCTAGCATCCAGGCAGGTTCGTTTTTCTTTTCGGAAATGAATCGTACGATATCTTCATTCAAACCTTTGGGGGCAGAATCCGACTCAATATTACTTTCAAATCCGTATTTATAGTCAGAATTAATATGTTGTTCTAGAATATCTGTTTCTTCTTTTGCCATAAGAATGATTGTATCTTGGTATATGAGCTTATTTAGAATAATTTCAATCTATACAAAAATATAACAAATAAGGAGAAAACAATGTTTTTGCAGATTGTTTTTTTCTATAGATAAATAAATAATAACAATTTACACATTGAGTATAATTAATTTCTGAGACAAGCGTGATTGTTTTAGCTCAAACTTTGTTTTTTTATGCGCTGATCTATTAAGGTGTATCTGTCTGTAGATCAATACTCCGATTGAGATACTCTTCCAGAGAAATCATGGTTTCGGTTCTTTGAATGCCAGTCACTTTTTGAATTTTATCGTGTAATACTTCCCTCAAATGATTGGTATCTCGGCAAACAATTTTTAAGAAAATACTATAGTTTCCGGTAGTATAATGCATATTGATGACCTCGGGAATTTCCTTGAGCTGTTCTCTTACGTCATCGTAGAGTGAGCTTTTATCCAGATAAACTCCCAGAAAAGCGACAATATCCCAGCCTAATTTGCTGTAATCTACATTGAGTTGGGCACCCTTGACAATGCCCAGGTCACGCAGTTTGCGCATTCTTACGTGAATAGTTCCATCTGACACATCCACTTTTTTGGCTACCTCGGTGTAGGGTGTGTTGGCATCGTTAATGAGAATGTTTAGAATCTTTAAATCGGTGTTATCGATATCTAAATTTTTATTCATAAATCTTAATATTTTTTTAGAAAAGCTTTATAATATATCAATTTTATTTAGAAAATAATAAAAAATAAATTAATTTGTTAAGCTTTTTGCAATTTAGAGAATTCTCCTTTTACTTTGTATCAACAATAAGGCAAAAGGGCAAATCAAAAAGCTGATTTAAATTGAGTACCAAATATAAATTTAAATTTGAGTATTTATATAACCCTACTGCAAAATTACACAATGTGAGATGATGAAATCAGGCAGCCATGCCCTCCCGTCTCGAGGGTGGAGGTATGTGGATAAATCCCTCAGGGACTAACCGCTCCGTGGAGGTTCGAGTCCTCCTCTCACAGCCAAGATATACTTAAATATACTGCGAGGTGATGAAACCAGGCAGCCATGCCCTCCCGTCTCGGGGGTGGAGGTATGTGGATAAACCCGAAAGGGCTAACCGCTCCGTGGAGGTTCGAATCCTCCCTTCGCAGCTATCAATTTAACATATCCTAAATCTTGGTCGTTAGCTCGTGAATAACCTAATATGCGTTTATTGGGTTATTTTTTTGCTTACTCAGAATTATTCCCATCAAAATTACGGTTTTTGCACATCGGATTGCTTATTTTTACCTGAAAAACTTCTCTGAAAAATGAATCAAGCCAAAAACGTATTTGGTCAACCTCTTGAGCCTTGTAGCTTGTCGCCTCTCACGGGTTTTTATAGAGACGGCTGCTGCAATACCGATGAATATGACCGTGGTTCACACGTAATCTGCGCTCAAGTTACTCAAGAATTCCTTGAGTTTAGCCTTTCCAAAGGCAATGATTTGATAAAGCCCTTGCTGATTTACAACTTCCCGGGCTTAAAACCCGGTGACCGTTGGTGCCTGTGTGCCTTACGCTGGCGTGAAGCCCTAGAGGCAGGCCTTGCACCGCCCGTCATCCTCGAGTCAACCCACGAAGCAGCCCTACAATATGTAAGCCTAGAAGATTTGCAGGCACACGCCTTTGATTATCAGTGAAAGGTCTGACCTCTACCGCCCAGCTTGGTGTCCTCAACCGTCAGGTTAAAAGTTATTGGACCTATAGTGCTAGGTAGATATTAGGAGTTTTTTTGTACTAATTTGCTTTCTAAATCAAAGCAAAAACCCAATAGCTTGACGGTTATGGTATCCTCACTAAGCCCTGTTTGAGCGAAAATATAGTTTTAAAATTCTCTTATTCTTGACTATGCCCTAAAATTGATGTTCCAAACCCCAAATTTGAGGTTTTTTACCCTAAAATTGATGTGCAAAAATAGCTTTTGGAGGTTTTTTACCGCAAATTTGATCTAAAAGAAGAGCTTTTGGAGGTTTTTTACCGCAAATTTGATCTAAAAGAAGAGCTTTTGGAGGTTTTTTACCGCAAACTTGATTTAAAAGAAGAGCTTTTGGAGGTTTTTTACCGCAAATTTGATCTTTGAAAGTGCAAATTTGAGGGATTTTCAGGCAAATTTGATTTAAAAAAACAGCTTTTGAAGGTTTTAAACATCAATTTTGTCTTCTCAGACCTCTTTTTGGATGTTTTTCAACCCAAATAACTCCTTAAAGAACAATTTTTTCTCTTTTTTACATTATAATTTTATTTTTTATAATTATTTTACAAAAAATCCTTGTAACGGTATTCACGCATACGTATGAAAAAAATTCTGGAGAACCCCAAGTTTCAAAAAATACTTTCCAAACTTGCCGAACAGCAACAAAAAAGCCTAGAAGAAATCACCCAAGAAGCTTCCCTTTATCTGAAAGAGCTTTATACCGTTCATCAGCCCCTGGCGGATGTACTCATGATTCAGGCTGCCCAGTACATCCTCTCTCGAGCCTATGAAAAAACCATCGACATTCACCCGAACGAGATCAAGGCTTTGGCCAAGATCATGCGTCGCCACCCTGTCGCTTTTGTGATGCCTCACAAGACATACATTGATATGTTTGTGTTGGGTGTCGTGCTGGCAAGGCACGGGCTTCCCCTCCCCTACACATTTGCCGGAATCAATATGAGCTTCCTGGGTTTAGGGCAATTTGGCAGGCAGGCAGGCGGGATTTTTATCCGAAGAGACATTCAAAACAACCCTGTTTATAAAGCCACCCTGCGGCACTATATTGCTTCGCTTGTAGGCGAAAAAGCAAGTTTTATGTGGGCTCTTGAAGGGACTCGCTCCCGCACTGGCAAGCTGGTATGGCCTAAAATGGGGATTCTCAAATATATCGTTGAGGCGGAGAAGGACAGCGGGCATGAGGTCAAATATGTGCCTGTATCGATTGTCTATGACCTGATCCCCGATGTCAAGGAAATGACCGAAGAAGGCCGCGGCAAAAATAAAAATCCCGAAAGCCTATGGTGGTTTATTGATTATGTACGGAAAATGGGCGGCGATTTTGGAAAAATATCTCTTCGACTCGGCGAACCCGTGCCTATGAATGATCACTACGCCACAGCCGTTCCCGATCAGGAAGAAGATGAAAACTCGCCTCAGTACGTCATTCCCCGATTTGCCTTTGAGCTTCTACATAAAATCAACCAAATAACCCCTGTCACTACAGCCTCCGTAATTTGTACGGCTTTGCTGAGTAAATATTCACTCACCAAGCGCGCCCTCGAAAGCGACGTAGCCGATTTGATGTACCTCATCGAGAGCCATAAACCCGATGCCCTGGTAGACCGAGGCAAGGCACTGGGTGAATGCATTCAGACTGCCCTCAATCTCCTGATTAAATCCAATTTGGTAAAGCAACAAGGTGACCCGCTGAACGCCAAATATACAATAGTGATGGATAATTATCTGCCAGCCACTTATTATGCAAATATGGCGGCGCATCATTTTTACAGAAGGGCATTTATCGAGTTAGCTCTTCTAAAAGCTGTTTCTTTTCCAACTGACAAAAGAGTCCTGGAGTTTTGGAAAGAAATTATGCTGTTTCGAGATTTATTCAAATTTGAGTTTTTTTACTCTCGAAAGCCCGATTTTAGTGATGAAATTGAAGCGGATTTGGCTATACTCAGCCCGAACTGGAAAGAAACCTTGACCGAGTCGGATACCGGAATTCTTGAATTATTACAAAAACAGCACGTTCTCGTATCTCCAGTCATCTTATATACCTACACCGAAGCCTATCGGGTGGTAGCCCTGGGATTACAAAATTGGGACTATACACAGGTATTTCGTGAAAAGGATTTTATCGAGGATTGCCTGGTTTTGGGCGAAGAAATGCACTGGCAGGGCAGGATTCGCCGCCTGGAGTCTGTTTCCAAGCCTTTTTTGACCAATGGACTGAGGCTTGCTCAGAATTATCAGTTGATACCCAACCCTCAAGACCCTAAGCAGGAAGCTCTTGAGAATTTTCTGCATCGCCTGGATGATATTGCCGAACGCATCAGCAATTTACAAGGGATGACTCTGATCAAACCCCACCAAACTTTACTGCCGATGATTCCGGTAGATCGGGAGATCGTACCCGGTTCTAAAACCGTGAGCCTCACACGAGATATTCTTGAGGGCGAATCGGGAGCACATATCGGGGCTTTTTTTGATTTAGACAGAACGCTGATCCGTGGTTTTTCGGCAGTAAATTTCTTTCAGACTCGTCTTTTCAGCGGCCAGATGACAGCCTCCGAAATTGTAGCACAGTTTGCCGGAGTACTGGTATATGCCACTGGTTATGGCAATTTCTCAAGCTTGGCCTCTATCGGAGCGCAGGGCGTAAAAGGTATTGCCGAGCAGGTTTTTATAGAAGTTGGAGAAGAAGTATATCTCAAACACCTGGCTGATGCCATTTACCCCGAATCCAGGGCTTTGGTGGCAGCACATTTGGCTCAGGGACACACGGTAGCCATTGTATCCGCAGCAACGCCTTATCAGGTAAATCCCATCGCCCGCGATTTGGTCATCGAGCACGTGATGTGTACCCGGCTGGAAGTGGAAAAGGGCAAATTTACCGGAAAAGTCATTGACCCGCCTTGTTGGGGAGCTGGAAAAGCCCAACAAGCTTATGAATTTGCCGATAAAATGAATTTAGACCTTTCCAAAAGCTATTTCTATACCGATAGCGTGGAAGATTTGCCCTTGCTTGAAATCGTAGGGCATCCCCGCCCCCTTAACCCAGACACCAATCTATCGGCCAAGGCTTATGAAAACGACTGGCCAGTCTATCGCTTCAATGATGAAGAACGCCCCGGAGTAAGCAATTTTATCAGAACAGGACTTGCTATAGGAAGCCTTATTCCGGCCGTGCTTACCGGACTTGTAACTGGTGCTTCTAACCTCTCCTGGAGTGAAGGCATCAACTCTACCATTGCAGCCGTGGGTGATTTCGGGACGATGATGGCAGGCATCAAACTGGTAGTCAAAGGCGAAGAAAATCTCTGGTCGCACCGCCCTGCCGTGTTTATTTTCAGCCATCAAAGCAGTGCCGACTTTTTTATCGTAGCCAAACTGCTCCGAAAAAATGCCCGTGCCATTGCCAAAAAAGAACTCCAATGGACTCCACTTGGCCCTCTGCTGATGGCAGCCGGGGTGATTTTTGTAGATCGCAGCAATCGCGACAAAGCCATTGAAGCCATGAAACCCGCCATAGATGCCCTCAAAAACGGTACTTCGATTGCCATTGCCCCAGAAGGTACGCGTAGCGAAGATTATAAACTTGGTCCTTTCAAAAAAGGAGCATTTCACCTGGCTATGCAAGCCCATGTGCCGCTGGTGCCCATCGTCATCAAAAATGCACACGATGCCATGCCCAAAGGTTCTTCTTTGTTTAGACCCACAGCCGTAGAAGTAGTCGTGCTTCCGCCGGTATCTACTGCCGACTGGCACGCAGAATACCTGGATCAACATATCGCAGACGTGCGTCAATTGTTTTTAAATGAACTGGGGCAGGATGAAAGTTCTCAGCCTTTGCTTAATTCACATTCACCACAATAAACACCCAAAAAAAACATGAAACTAAGAGTAGGCTTAATCGGCGGCGGTTCCTGGGGTACAACAGTAGCCTCTCTCACTGCCCGCAACGCACCCACCAAACTCTGGGCGCGAGACAAAGAGACTGTCCATGAAATCAACAAATATCACCGCAACGAAAAATATCTGCCTGGAGCCAAACTCACGGAAGCTTTACAAGCCACTACCTCCCTCAAAGAGGCTGTCCAGGATGCCGATGTGATTGTGATGGGGGTTCCAGCACAAACTTTTCGCCACGTACTGGAAGATGTCAGAGAACACATTCGCCCCTGGGTGCCCGTGGTGAGCCTTTCTAAAGGCCTGGAGCTGGGTACACAAATGCGGATGACCCAAATCATCGAGTCTGTGCTTCCTGGGCATCCGGCTGGGGTACTGACCGGGCCGAACCTTGCCCGTGAAATCCTCTCTGGGCAAGCCGCCGCCAGTGTCATTGCGATGGTAGACGATACGATTGCCCGTGCTTTACAGGCGGTATTCCGCACAGGGCTTTTTAGGGTTTATACCAATGATGATGTGATCGGTTGTGAGCTAGGCGGAGCTTTAAAAAACGTCATTGCCATAGCGGCCGGTATGGGCGATGGTGCCGGGGCTGGAGACAATACCCGTTCGGCAGTGATCACAAGGGGCTTGGCGGAATTGACCCGGCTGGGTACTGTGATGGGTGGCAAACCCGCTACCTTTGCCGGGCTGGCAGGTATGGGAGATTTGGTGGCTACCTGCATCAGCCCGCTAAGTCGCAATCGCCACGTAGGCGTACAGTTGGGTCAGGGGCGAGCTTTGGAAAAAATCATCGAGGAAATGTCTATGGTGGCCGAAGGAGTCAAAACCTGTGAAGTAGTGATGGAGCTATCCAAAGAATATGGGGTGGAAATGCCGATCAGTTATGAAGTTTATAAGGTAGTACACGAAGGCAATACCGTACAGGATGCTTTCAGAGGGCTTTTAAGCCATAAAACGGGTTCGGAAGCAGATCCGGGATAAAATATTTGTAAATTTCAGGTTCTTTTTCGTTATTATACCAAGATTAAAGTGATTAGTGAATGATGTAATGCTTAAAATCAAAAACTTAGTATGAAAAAGAACCACGCTAAAATCCCGATCATCAGTTTATCTGTACTGTTTTTATTTCTCTTCAACACATCAGACATGATGGCTCAAGACCTAAGCGGAGATTGGGCCGGACAGCTCAGTCAGGAAGAGGGCGCCCCCTATCAAGCCTATCGCTATGAAATGAAACTCAAGCAAAAGGGAAATCAAATAGAGGGTTATTCCTACATTTATGTCAATGAGCTTTTTGGAAAGATCAAACTCAAAGGCACTTTTGACGGGAAGTACCTGGTTTTTGAGGAATATGAAATCGTACAAGAGGAAATTGGAAAAAACTTTATTTGGTGTCTTAAAAAAGGTACACTTACTATTTTAGAACAAAAAGGTTATTATTATCTTCAAGGACCTTGGGAAGGACATTCCTCGCAAGGCCGCTGCCATCCTGGCAAACTCTGGGTCAGCAAAGCCATTCCCCCAAAAACGACCTTGCCCAAACCACTCCTAACTAAGGTTCACAACGACACTACGTCCAAACCACCCATCGAGCCAATTGAAAAAACAAACACAGCAATTACCCAAAAAATCACGCCTGCTCTAACACCCGTCAAGATCAAACCCGGAGAGGCTTTTCAGGGGCGTACCGTCAAAGAAGAACAAGCTGCCCTGGAGGTCAAATCCAGGGAGTTGACCATTGAGATATGGGATCACAAAGAAATAGACGGCGACATCATTTCCCTGTTCCACAATGGCATACCGATTCTGGAAAATTACACCCTCAAAAGCAGCAAATACACCCTTACAATTGAAATTGACCCTTCAGAAGATAATTTCCTGGTGCTGCACGCCCACAATTTAGGGAGCATCATTCCTAATACCGCCGCGATCTCCGTAAAAGACCGGAATCAAAACCAGGTACGCATCCTGAGATCAGATTTGAATCAAAGTGAGGTAATTCGCCTGAAGTATTTGGGGGATTAAAAAACCATGGTTTATTCAATTAAAAAGAAAAATTTATATATTTGTACTAAAATCCTCAAACCTAAAAACTTGCACACAATGCTGATTATTGCCCTTTTGTTTCGTTTGGCTGTTATATTAGGAGTAATTATGTTGATTATTTATGTATTTCGCGATTTCTTTCCGCCCTCCGATTTTATACGTTGCGGGAGATGCGAAGGCAAAGGTTATTGGTATGCCGCCCGAGGCCGCGAAACCTGCGATTGGTGCAAAGGCTCCGGCAAACTCCCCCGAAATATGGAGGATATGGATTAGTTTCAGTTGGGTGGCCGATAGACCATTGTCCACAGATTAAATTCCAATAAAATTTTAAAATAAACGCTTATGACAGTTATAGAGAAAAAACAACAGATTATTCAAAAAATTCAGGAAATGCCTGATAATTTATTGGATGATATGCTCAAAATACTGGAAGACTTATCTTCAAAAAAAGAAAAAAATACCGACAGTGATTTTGAAAAATATTTGCAGGAAACTACCGAAAAGTACCGAAAAGTCTGGGAGGCACTCGCTTGATGAAATATTTATCTAAATCCGAAATCATCGCCGTTAACCGACAACGAATCTAGGTCTTTGTAGGAAATTTTATTCCTCCCAATAAATTTTGCACGAAGAAAACCTGGATTATTTGCTGGAAGCCGTACAAGCCGAAATGTTTGGTGCGTCCCTTTAACCGGAAATCCACCAAAAAGCCGCTTTGTATCTATACAATATCATCTCGAACCATATTTTTCAGGATGGTAATAAAAGAACAGGCCTGCAAAGTGCTATTATTTTTTTGTTGATGAATGGCTACGACCTTCAATCAGACGATGAAACTCTCATCCACTTTACGCTTTCCGTGGCTTCGGCTGAACTGAGTCTGGAGCCAGTACAAGCGTGGTTTGAGGAACATATTGTGGGCTAGGTCTAAGGGCAAATCTTCTACATTTTAGAGATTTCGTATTTTTAGCAAATACAATTTTTTTTGAGTATGTTTGTAAAAACCATTAAAGTCATGCAAACGGAAATTTCAAAGCCACAAGATATTGAGATTATCGAGAAAGATGAACAAACTGCTGAAATAGATAAAGGTGATTATGAAAGTACATATCCTTACGATCCTCTTGAAAAAGATATTGATATTCGTGAGGATAAACAATCGATATTTCAATTTATGCGTCAGTATGATAATGGGAAATTAATTATTGATCCTGATTATCAACGAAATTTAGTTTGGACTCCTTTTCAGATGAGTCGTTTTATTGAGTCAGTTATCTTAAACTTTCCTTTACCTCCATTTTATGTAAACCAAAGAAAAGATGGAAAGTATGTAATCATAGATGGCTTACAGAGGACAACAACTCTGCATAAATTCATAAAAAGTGAATTTAAATTATCTGGTTTAAAGTCGTTAACAGATTTAAATAATAAAACCTTTGATGAGTTACCAGAAGGCTATCCATCACTAATTGAGGATAAAAATTTACTATTATACATTATTAAACCTTCTACTCCGATTAAGGTAATTTATGAGCTTTTTGATAGAATAAATACCGGAGGCACGCCCCTTAATCGCCAGGAGGTTAGAAATTGTATTTACTCCGGTGAAGCGACAAAGTTATTAAATGCATTATCAGAAAACGTGTATTTTAAGAAAGCAACACATAATAGCTTATCTTCAAAAAGAATGAAAGATAAAGAAGTCATATTGAGATATCTTGCTTTTAAAATTTTTGATTATCAAACAGAATATAATGGAAATTTCAGCGAGTTTTTAGATAAGGCTATGATAGGGTTGAATAAATTAAATCCCGAAAAGTTAGAAATCTTAAAGAAAGATTTTGAGAGAAGTATGAAGTTAACCTATGAGTTTTTTGGTGAGCTAAATTTTAGGCTATCCTCTGACTCGGAAAATAAACAATTCCTTAATATCTCAATATTAGACTCTGTCAGCTACTTCTTTTCAACTCAATCAGATGAATTTTTATTAAAAAATAAAAATAACATTATTGAAAATTTTTCAAAGTTGTTAAAAGATGATACATATTTGGAATCTGTAAGACTTGCAACAAGCACTAGGACACGGGTTATTAATCGTTTTTCAAAAGCTCAAGAAATTTTAGGAAAAGTTTAAAATCTAACGCATGCTTACCCAAATCAAACTCAAAAACTTTAAGCTATTTAAAGAAGAAACTGCCTTCCCATTAGCTAAAATCAACCTGCTCACAGGGATCAATGGACGAGGGAAGTCTAGTTTATTGCAGTCTTTGCTGCTCATGCGGCAAAGCATTGAGCAGGATGAAAATACCAATCAGATTTTTTTAAACGGCAGTTATGTACGATTGGGGAGTTATGAGGATATAATGAATAGTGAAGCAAATACATCTGAGCAGCCTTCTTGTGAATTTTTCTTTCAATCAAAATACTTTGATGTCAATTTTTCAATAAATTATATATATAAGGATAACATACAAGATAATAGAATAGCAGATATTATTTGTGAGCTTAACTTACATAATTTACTTACTTGTGAACCTAAACCTCCTTTGGCAGACCAAACTGATGTGGAACACATATATAACAAGGTGATTTTTAAGACCCATAAAAGAAAAAAAAATGATATGGATTATATCAACGATAAATTACATAAAGTTTATGAAGGGTTTTATTCTTGGAAATTTGAGAAACTATTTCCTTCCATGTTTTTAGGTATTCAAGGCGTAACAGTAAACGAATATAAAGCTTTCTACAAACCTAACTCTGACTCTGAAAAAGGTTATTTTACTGAAAATGCTTTATCTGGAGAGGTACATTTTGACAGAATCCACTACATCTCTGCCGACCGAATCGGACCCAAAGACTTTTACCTAAAAGAAAACTTTGGGAAATTTATTCACGTAGGCGCGAAGGGAGAAATGACTGCCAACGTGCTTTCCCTCAAAAAAGACGATCCAGTCCATGATAAACTCTATTTGGGTGAAGATGCCGAGACCTTAGTACAACAAACCGAAGAATGGCTCAAAGAAATCTTTGGAGATGCCAAATTTACCATTGACGATACCAGCAGAGAAGTGATTTATTTACTTTTTAATACCAAACCCACCGCCAACCGCTACAAACCCTCCAACGTAGGCTTCGGCTACTCCTATATATTGCCGATTATCGTCTCAGGTTTGATTGCCCGGGAAGGAGAAATCTTAATTGTCGAGAATCCTGAAGCACATTTGCACCCTCGTGCCCAATCCGAACTCACCAAATTCTTGGCCAAAGTAGCCGCCTGTGGAGTACAAGTATTTATTGAGTCGCATAGTGAGCATATTTTGAATGCTTTGCGGATTGTTGTCAAAGAGCCTGAAATTGAAATCAATCACAATGATGTAAGTGTATTGTATTTTCACGAAAAGGAAAACGGATATTTTACGCAAATTCCTATCAAATCCAACGGAAAGATAGAGCTATGGCCGGAGGGATTTTTTGATCAAACAGAAAAAGATTTGGATAAATTATATGATTAAGGGAGATGCAAATCAAAATTTTTATCAATGAAGCTTCTTATCATAATCAATTTAATTCGGAAGAGGACTTTGACCAGGCAATGGGTACATTCCGTGAAATCCTGAAAACTCTTTTTACTTTCAAAGATCGTTATCAAGGGATTTCTCTTTGGATTCATAAAAGCTCCATACTCAATTTTATAGATGAAATAGAGATGATTAGCAAGGATAAATTTTTGAAAACTGATATTGAAAGACAAATATTTGAAAAACTCAGAACTGATGATTGGGAGGAAAAGACTTTACACTCTAATCAGGACAAGTTTTTATATTTGCATTGGAATGCAAAAGAAAACGGGCTTAGAATTGAAAATTTTGTAAACACTTCCATTGCCGAAATTTCAGAGCGAATTCTACAATACCCTGAAGAAAATTACCTTTTGATTAATTTTGCTGCCTCCAGATTTCAGGAAAAAAAATACATTCAAATAATCAAATCGGATGCATGGGACAATCTTTTGCATATCGTTCAGATTGATTGTATTGAAAATCATCAAGATTTTGAAACTTGGTTCGAGCAAAATCATCAATTAGATTCTTTGTTTGAGGACAAACACAGATTTGAAAAAACCAAGCGCAAAGTCCAGGGACGTAGTGTTTTCAAAGAAATTAGAACAGGATATTATTGGTACTATGATAATTTTCATCGGGATTTTGAAAGCAAAGATTTGAAAAAACCCGTAGAAATAGAGGTTTTTGATAGCCAGGGAAATCATGTAGGCGTGGCTGACCCCTAAAGGTAATATAGATATCGAGTCGAGAAAACCAGATAGAAAGATTGATATAAAATAATCCATATTCCCTATTATATGGGACAAAAACCCATAATTCCGGTCTATATGCCACATAAAAGGAGAATAACATCCAAAATATTCCAAGTTTAAAAAAAAATAACCCCCTCCTCCCTTGTTTTTCCCCCAAATATTTTGAATCTTCGCTTACACAAATCAGGGAGAACAGCTTTTTATTTAGAACAAAAATATTTTATTCTCTGGCCTGTGGCGCATAGACTAGGGAATTAGATTATCTTTTCAAACGGATATAATTTTTA
>JANRIC010000074.1:0-22492 GCA_033765345.1 Microscillaceae bacterium | reverse complement strand
CCCCCCCCCCCCCCCCCCCCCCCCCCCCCCCCCCCCCCCCCCCCCCCCCCCCCCCCCCCCCCCCCCCCCCCCCCAGAAGTGGGAAGAGCGGTTACTGCCGCAATCTGCTGAGCTTTTACATTGGCAAAGGCAGCCTTGGCGTAGGCTAGTAAATCAGCCTTCAAAGGATATAAACAAGCCTTCGGAGGATGCAAACGAGCCTGCGGAGGATGTAAACAAGCCTTTGGAGGATGTAAACAAGCCTTTGGAGGATGTAAACAAGCCTTTGGAGGATATAAACAAGCCTTCGGAGGATGTAAACAAGCCTTCGGAGGATGCAAACAAGCCTTCGGAGGATGCAAACAAGCCTTCGGAGGATGCAAACAAGCCTTTGGAGGATGCAAACAAGCCTTCGGAGGATGTAAACAAGCCTTTGGAGGATGTAAACGAGCCTTCGGAGGATGTAAATAAGCCTTCAAAGGATGTAAATAAGCCTTTAGAGGATGTAAACGAGCCTTCGGAGAATGTAAATTTACTGACTCCGCACCCGACACCTCACACCCGACCCCCAACTCCCAACTCCCAACACCCGACACCCAACTCCCAACACCCGCCCCCCAACTCCCAACTCCCGACACCCGACACCCAACTCCCAACACCCGCCCCCCAACTCCCAACTCCCAACACCCAACACCCGACCCCCAACTCCCAACTCCCAACACCCAACTCCCAACACCCGACCCCCAACTCCCAACACCCAACTCCCAACACCCGACCCCCAACTCCCAACTCCCAACTCCCGACCCCCAACTCCCAACACCCGACCCCCAACTCCCAACTCCCGACCCCCAACTCCCAACTCCCAACACCCAACTCCCAACTCCCAACTCCCGCCCCCCAACTCCCAACACCCGACCCCCGACACCTCAAACATTTCAGTCAGGTATTTTACTAAAAATAAAGTACTGTGCATATATTTGTATAAATTCATTTAAAGCTAAAAAATATGAATATTGGTGATCGTGTAAGACTATTACACTCTAACGAAGAAGGAATCGTAAGCAAAGTGATTAGCAATACACTTGTAGAGGTTGAAATTGAAGAAGGTTTTCACATCCCTGTGAAAATATCTGAATTGGTCATTATTGCCAAAGAAGAAAACCTACTTCTGGAAAGAAAACGAAGCTTTGTAGAAATCGAGCAAATCAAACTCACGCCCGATAAGCCCAAAATACTGGCTCAATTGGGTATTTATACTGCCTTTACAGCCATCAATGATCGTTTTCACTCCTTGCATCTGATCAATAATACCGACTATGACCTACCCTTTGTGATGGGAATAGAGTCCGAAAATCTTTATAAAGGCGTATTCACCGGAAAAATTCCTCCCAAAGATTCTACAAAGGTGTACGAGGTCAATATTCAGGATTTTGAAAACTGGGGTGTGTTTGTATTTCAATTCCTGTTTTTTAGAGATGGGCGATACCCGATGCGTGAGCCTATGATCAAAAGAGTCAGATACCGGGCAGGTACTTTTTTTAAAAGCAAACAAAATGCCCCTATCCTGAATAGAGAAGCTTATCTGATGCAGTTGGATAAAGACGAGAAAATTGAACCTTCTGTACTTTCCACGGACATCGACGTCAAAGAACCTGCTTTTATCGATCCTCAAAAAATCAAAGAAGAGATGCTTAAACCGAAGAATCAGGAGGTAAGCAGCCAGAAAGTCTCTATCAAAGCACCTAAACTGGAAGTTGATCTCCATATTGAAGCCATTACGGAAGATTATGAAAAACTCAACAGTGCCGAGATCATTCAACTTCAGATTAAAACTTTTGAAAGCAACCTTGAGGCTGCCATCGCTTGTGGTATGTACGAGATTATTTTTATACACGGCGTAGGTAATGGAAAGCTCAGAAGCGAAATTCAAAGACGACTTTCGGGCAATCCTGGTATTAAGTACTTTCAGGACGCTCAAAAAGAAAAGTTCGGTTATGGAGCTACTTTGGTTCGCTTCAAATAAAATCAGACTACAATTTAGTAACTAACGCCCCGATGAAACGACAAATTTGCTGAAAAATAATTGCCTCTCATATATGAAAGATAATCCTACAGATTTAGAAAATAAACCCCAAGACATCAATCAACCTGTCACCGAAGAACAAAAAGAATGGATTCAGGCAACCTCCCAACAAAGCTGGGAGCCTGAGTTGCTGATCTCAGGGGTGGCGATCTACCTGACAGTAAGCCTGCCGGGTTATTTTGAATGGCTTTATGATTATTATGTATACAATTTTATCCTGGATACCGAAAATGTAGAGTTCAATACCATTTCGCTGCTTTATGAAATGATGAATGCAGTATCTTATCTGTTGATCATCACTTTTATAATACATTTTGCCATGAGGGCTTTTTGGGTGGGTATGGTGGGTTTGTTTTCGGTGTTCCCCGAAGGCATTCGTTATGAAAAGATTACTTTTTATGGGCACTATTACAAAATGAAAATACAGGAGAAATTGGGGAGGTTGGATGCCTTTATTGTTAGTCTGGACAAAATGTGCAGTATTCTTTTCTCTATTTCTTTTATGTTTGTGATTTTTCTCTTAGGGGTAAGCTGGATGTATCTCTTGATATTTATGCTGATTAGTAGCTTGAAATTTTTTATTCCCGAAGCACTCTATAAAGAATACGAATATACCATTTATGGTAGTCTCCTTGCACTGATCATACTTTATGCCCTGATGGTATCTATACTCAATTTAAAACGTTTTCACGAGCATCCCAGATTCAAGAAATGGCACTTTACAGCTACCTGGAATTTTGGCATGGTCACCTTTCCTTTGATTTATTATCCGATTAGTTATATTCTTATGACTCTATTTTCCAATGTAAATACTCGGAAGATGACCCTCTACGGCGTAGCATTTTTTCTGGCTTTTTACGTAGTTTTGTTTTTTTCAATACTATTTAAACGGGCTGCTCATGTGGTTGAAAGCAGGGATTTTTTTTCTCAAAGGACAGAATCCAATCTGGTATCAGATCAAAATTATGACAATCTCCGCCTCTCAGACGAAATGGTGACAAGCATAAGCATTCAGGCAGATATCATCAAAGAGCCTTACCTGAAGGTATTTCTGGCTTATCCCAAACAAAGAGATCAACAGCTTAGGAGTTTTTGCAAAGCAATAAACCCTCCTGATTCACTGAATAAATACCAAAAAAGAGCTTTCCTGGATCACCATCATCTGGAGTGTATAGCCAAATTCTTTAAGGTATATATAGATGATTCTTTGTACCAAAACCAAGACTTTGTGTATTTTCAAAGTAAACAACCTGCTAAAAAGGGTTTTTTGACCTACATACCGACTCAAAAGCTCAGTCCGGGCAAGCATTTGCTCAAGGTCACTACTGCCGTACCTGATACAACAAATGAAAAAGGATATTTATACACCTTGCCCTTTTGGTATATGCCGTAGTATTTGGGTGTTAGGGATTGGGTATTTGATATTTGGCATTGGAAGGTTTTTTATGCTAAATTGCCTCTTACATCAAAGCAAAAATCCTCACACCTGACACCCAACCCCTAAAGGCTAGTGTTTATTTTCGAATCAATTCTATACCGATGCTGCAATGAAGGCATTTACGAGCTTTGCAATAGTGATTGTAAAGCTCGATCAAGGCCTGCGAATCATAAGCAGTTTTTACGGGTTGCCCCAGTTCAGCCCAGATACGGAGTACATAGTTATTCTCTGCCGGAAGTTTTTCTAAAAGCTGAAGAGCTTTGTCCATGGCTTCCTGATGCCCTTTTTCCAAAGAATAGGTGGCTAAAACCGGTACTACAGTATTAATGATGATATTATCGATGCTGGTTTTACCTAATCCAGAGATTTTTTTGGAAGATTTTTTGGCAAAACGATAATGTTCTTGCCAATAAGGATTTTGGGTTACTTTGAATATTTTTCTGAGTTCTTCATAATTGTTTTCTAAAAAAATAGAGAAAAACCCCTGATCTTTACATATTAAAGCTGCTAATTGTGCAATCCTTATTTCTGGGAAGTTTGCAGGGCGAAGACGCAGGAATTTCCACGTTGCTACATCCAATTTTCGGTTATAAATCCGATATTTTTCGGACAAAAAAAGATACTCTTGCTGAAGATTTTTGAAGTAAGGGTCATCCTTGCGCTCATCCAAAAAACCTGCCTGACCAAACAAAAGAGCCTCGACCTGGCTGACTTGATCGCGGTGTTTTTGCAGTACCTTGAGTGGTACTGCCTGGCTTAAGCTCAGAAAAGCCTCACTGTTGATTTTAAACCCAAAATTTTTGGACAAAAGTTGATAGGTGCTTTCTTCCCAATCGCCTTGGTTTTTGATCAGTAAGGCTTTGAATAAAAAAGTTTTTTCTTCCAAACGCCTGACAAGCGTTTGATCAAGCATCATCATTTTGGTGAGTGGTCTTACTTCCCGAAGTTGAGAAGCACATGGAATAGGAGATTGGTGAGCTAAAATCGCCTGATATTTATACAGCCATTCCGAATTTACCCGATCTTTGAGCGTCAATGTTGGAATATACGAATGGTCTTCCCTTTGTACGGGTTGGTCATCTTCCCAAACCACGTGTAGTATCACGGCATTGTATTGTGGATTGAGGTGGTGCTTGTGTTGGTTCCATTGGGAGGATTTGAGGTGAATTTCGACGTTACCAACCCATTCCACACCATTGATCAGTATTCTTGCCTGATGAAAATCAGCCCCGGCATTTGAGTTGGGGAAGCCTTTATCCAGAATACTGAGGGTATCCTGTTGGCTTGTGTGGAGTTGAGAAGTATCAAAATACTGAAACTGCCAGATAAAATGTAAAAAGTCTTCGTACATAACTTGTCGGTAGCATGATGAATTTCCAACAAATGTAGAAAAATTTCAAATAAAATCAATAAATACTCTATAAAAAATATTATATTCTTATTTTTATAGAAAAATATTCATTTTATTGGAGAAAAACTAAAAATTCCAGCCTTTGAAATTGGGTTGGGATACGATCTCGGGGTCTTGGGTGAGAAGGTCTAACTCTATTTTTGAGGTAATCACCTGATGGTATTTCAGGTTAAAAACAAAGGGTTGTTTGTACTCCAGGTCTGAATAGCTAAAATCCTCGTTTTGTTTTGAGGAAAAATAAGCCACTCTGTCACCAGGAAGTACAGCCAACAAAATACTGGGATACATGGGATCAAATTGTATATGAATCGGAGAATCCTGTTGATATTCTAGTAATTGAATGGCGGTTTGCTGTTGGCCAGAAATGACAAACACCTTCATGGAATTATATTCCGGCGAACCTTCAATAGCAAGCAGGCTCAAACAAGAAATGGGGAAGTTATTTTTATAAATCCGGTTACTTCCATAGATGCCTAATGTTTTGACTTTAAATTTTCGGAGATATACGGTTTTTTCGGTCATTTGAATTTTCTCCAGGAAGTGTTTGGAAGCGAGTGCTTTTTCATAGCGTTCTTCCAGTTCTACTACTGGATTGATCTCTAAATTAGGCTGGGTAATTTTTTCTTCAGGGATGTCTTCGGGGTTGGTTTCTCTGACAACGGTATAAAATTTTTTGCCTGCTAGTTTTAGGGCATTGGGTTTTCTTGCGTCAAAATATTTGGGATTTTTGATTAGTTCCAATTCGTAAATATTGCCTACTTTTCTTTCAATCCATATTTTGGCTGTATGATCATCTGAGGCAGTAAGGATGGATTTGCCGTCGGGTGCAAATACGGCTGTATTGACCCCTGCGGTATGTTCGCGCAAGGTATGTTGAATCCAGCCGTTTTCGCTCCATATTTTGGTCGTATGATCTTCGGAAGCCGTGATGATATAATCGCCGTATTTTGAAAAATCTACGTGTGTGATGTGTCCTTCGTGGCCTTTACGGTCTTTACCTGGTAGGTTTTTAAGATTTCTAATCAAAACTGTGTTGTATGATTCTGCCGGATTGAGATACCACAAACGAGAGCCGTTACCAGTTGTAGAGACAAGATATTGCCCATTGGGAGTAAATTTGGCTGCAAGGTCATTGAGATCAAAAGATTTGAGCAATTTGCCTTTTACGGTCCAAAGAGCTGCCGAACCGCTGGATACTTTTTGAGAGGTCGTGACGATTTGCTTGCTATCTGGAGAAAAAGCCGCCGAGTTGAATTGCCCGGGCAAAGTAGCAATCAGGTCACCTTTTATAGACCACACTTGAGCGGTGCTGTCGGTTGGGATGGTGAGTACATAATTATTATCTGAGGAAAAACTAGCCGGTGAATTTGTACGAATGTGTGGCAAGGTATACAAAATCTGACCTCTGGCGTTCCAGAGTCGGGCGGTATGATCTGTGGAAGTAGTCAGAATATAATCACCATTTGCCGAGAATGCAGCATTTTTTACAGCACCGTGATGCCCTGAGAGTGTGGTAATAAAATTTCCCTGACGAGACCAAATCTTAGCACTATGATCATCCGAGGCTGTAAGGATATAGGCTCCTGTTGTCGGTGAAAAAACGGCTGAATTGACGACATCGGTATGTCCTTTTAGGGTATGTAGATAACGGGCTTCATTGGTCCATATCTTGGCACTATGATCATCCGAGGCTGTAACCACGTAAAGCCCATCCGGTGAGAAATAAGCTGAATTGACGGCTGCGCTGTGTCCTTTCAGGCTCAGGGGTTTATATTTGAGTGGAGTAAGGTTCAAAGAGTCCCATTTTTCATTCAATGCCCAATGGTTATTGATAGAAGGGCTTTCTTCTTCATTTTCGCCCATATATTCCCAGATAACATCTTGATATTTGCCCATATCCGGGTTTTCTTCAAGATTCAAACTCAGGGTAAAATACAATGACTGTGTGGATGGAATGGATTTTGGGTTGGTCATTTGATTTTGTTGGTTCCACAACATTTCATCTTGCGCTTGCACGATTTTAAGTGCCAGGGAATCTATTTCCATATCTCTTTTCTGCAAGAGCCAGGCATTTTCTCGAACTAGTCTGGCAGTTGGGATGATTTCTGATTTTCCAATTAGCTTCCACTGATGCTCAGGCATTCGGGCAAGTGCTGGGGTTGTGAGCGGCGTGTTAAGTGCCACTTCTTGGGTAAAGTGAGGGTCGAGATAATAATTATTAAAGTTTTCAGCACCCCAGGAAGAAGCCATATTCACTTCAATAAATTTTCCGGGAGCTATAAAAATGGGGTCACCATCTTTACTGGCTTTGATCTCAAACATGCCTGCTGTTTCAAGGGGGTGATCACCATCAATCTGATTGATTCTCATGGGAATGCCGCTTACGATCAAATCTGATGCGTGTATAAATTCGCGATATTTCAGCTGAATTTTTCCACTGACGGGCAAGCCGTTGTAGTCTGCAAAGGTATTGGCAGAAACGTGAATCAGAGAGCCATTGGGCAGTGTAAATGTACGTGCTTCTTGGCCTTGCATTTCCCAGACGTGAAAACGAACCTGAAGATTTTCATTCTCGAAGGGAGAAACAAGATTTTTGACTTCGTCACCATTCGGCTCACGAACTATGAGATAGGCAAGGCAGGATACTACGGTCAGAAGTACCACAGCGGCCACACGGCTGAGTGAAGAAGTATAATTGACCAGTCGGCGAATCCATAAAGATTTGGCAGAAGGTATAAGTACCGGATGTACTTCAAGGTTAGCAGGGTCTTCATCCTGCATAAATTCGTAAAAATCGAGTATTTCTTGCTGACAATGTGGGCATGACTCGATATGTCGAGTAATTGCTAAGGGAAGCTCTTCTTCTCTTTGCAAAAGCCTTGCTTCTACATAAAGTGTACAGCCGGAATCATTGAGGTGTCCTTGTTCATCAAAAAACCGGCTTTCAGTTTCCTCAGATCTATGTTTATTTACCTTGGGTAAATTTGTCTTCATACAGCATAGAATTTAATAAAACCTAACGACCGCTGAAAGCTGTCAACCAAGCTCTTGTCTCGTAAGGATTCCACGCTGGTATCGCTTCTTTTTGTATCACGATTTGAGGGGTTTCCTCTTCCTTGTATTTGAAATAAATATGAAGGAAGTCCGAGAATAGTTTTTTGTCATTGATCCGGTAGACGATATCGCGCTCACGGATCTCGAGATAATCTAAAATACCCCGTGTGTTTTTATCACCGGAGATATGCTGATTGACCCAACGCTGCAAAGCTGAGGGAGTTCCTTTTTCCTGACGGTAAGTCTGGAAATAAGGATAAATCAATGTATACAGGTCTTTGTCTTCTTTTTGTCGGTATATCTCGTCACTACCTAGGCTAAGTCTTATTTTCTTCATATCCTTTTTTCGGATTCCCGGAAAACAATTCCGAAGGTCTTCATCAAGGATACTTACCCTGGCTTGTAGCTTCAAGAGCAGAACCAGCTTATCGGCAATTTTGGGAAATGCCTGATAAAAGTTGATCATAAAACGATCAAATCTTTGGCGAATGCTATCCATGATATCTTTTGAATCGGTTAAACCCCAAAAGCTTTTATCCATAAAAAACAAGGATTTGTCCGAGTCAAAATCTTCTCCGTGTTGAGAATAGATGTTTTCAAGGTCAATAATGTATTGTTTTTTATTTTTTTCTTTGGATAACAAGGTATTCAACAAGTTTATGATTGATTTGGCGAGATAAAACTTAAAGGTATTTCCTTCTTCACAGGCTTTCAAAAATCCGGGGCTGGGTAGAGATTTGGTCAGAATATGAATACATACTTCGTGGAAAAAGTCTTCTTGAAATTGGTGATAATACTGAAAATTTTTTAGATACGTATCTACTTTCTTACGTATAAAGTCCTGACATTGCACCAGGATATCATCGTACCTTTGCTCTTTTAAAAGAATCAAAAAATCATCATTGGACAAAGGCGCATTTATTTTCATATTCAAACACGATTACTGTATTAACACTTTGTACGGATAAATACACATTTTAGAAGAATCACTGGAGCAATATCAATCAAATTTTATGCTAATCAACTGATTGACAAGGTAATAAATTTATTTCAGAAATTCAAACTTTCCTAATAGTTTAGTGAAAATAAACTGACTCTAAAGACACTGTTGAATTTTACGTATTTTCTTACTTAGTTGGTACGGTTTTTTTATTGTGATATAGGAAGCTAATTTAACAAAAATGCCCAAGCAAACAAAAAATTCTACTCCATCCAAGAAATTTTTAAATAAAAAAAAGCGGGTATTTGATACCGAAGACAAGAAAATTTTGTCTTTTATGGTGCTTCAAATACTTGTAAATGGTGGTTTTTATATACTTTTACGTGTTTTATCACAAGATACTGCGGCACTATGGTGTTTGAGTGTGATGGCTTGTGTATTTTTTGCGGGAATTGTATTTTTTCTTACACGATCATTTCAGGCTTTTTTCAGAAATATGCACCTTGTTTTTTATGGAGTACTTTTTATGGTGCTGTCATTTTTTTCAGAGGTATATTTTTCTCCTTTTGTATATTGGTTATTGACTATTCCGATGAGTGCTTTTTTGTTGGGAAATCGTACAGAGATGATCATCTGGTCAGCCTTTACGGTGTTTGCTTTTGGTTCGCTGGGGCTAAAGCATTATTTTCTCGAGGATCATTTTGCGGTTTGGGTCTCTTCGGATATTGTTCTTGAGCGATATTCCTTATTGTCACTCATAGGATACGCTTTGGTCGTATTGGTTTTAAGGGAGTGGCTTGATTATCAGAAGTATACCAACCTTCAAAAGCAACTGATCGGCTCTCAGCGTGAAAATCAAAGTCTGAAGCGACAATTCCACGTGCTGGACAACCGTAATTTTAGGTTAGTCAAATTATACCAGAATCTCAAAAAATTTGAAACCAACAGCGAACAACGCACCGAGATTATCACTGAGGCTGCCCTGGCACTAAGCTCCAAAAATAAGGAAATTCAAAATGTGGTAGATCGATTTATGACTCAAAGCAAAAAACTTGAGGAAATCAATGAAGATCTGACCAACAGCATTCGATATGCCCAGCGAATCCAAGCAGCCATTACTCCAGATAGTGAGCTGGTAATCAGTAAGTTTAGGGATGCTTTTATCTACTACCAGCCTCGTGATATTGTCAGTGGGGATTTTTACTGGTTTGCCGAAAAAAAATACCTCGACGGGCAGATGAAGATTTTGATTGTAGCCGATTGTACGGGGCACGGTGTTCCTGGGGCTTTTATGACCATTATGGGCAATTCGTTGATCAATGAAATTGTCAATGAAATGAAGGTTCTACAGCCTGACTGGCTTCTACAGGAGCTTGACCGCAAGCTTATAGAAACACTTAGTAGCCGCAACGGGCAAGCAATCCACGATGGCATGGATATGGTGGTACTTATGATTGATGACAGGCAAAAACTTATCCACTATGCAGCTGCACATAATCCGATGTATTATGTGCGAAAAGAAAAGATACACGAACTCAAAGGTTCTAAATTTGCCGTAGGAAGCTCCCAATACAAAACCCGTAAGGAATTTAAACTTCATACGGTACAAGCCGAACCCGGAGATGTGTTTTATATCTTTACAGATGGCTTTCAGGATCAATTCGGTGAAAAAGAAAAAAGAAAATACATGACTCGCCGATTCCGTAATTTTTTATGTACCATCAACCGGATGCCGCTCAAGATGCAAGGAGAAAAAGTAAAATCCGAATTCGAACACTGGAAAGGAAATATACCTCAAACAGATGATGTGCTTGTGATTGGTTTTCGGATGTGATTTTTTAGAATTGTATCTCTAAAATTGATGTTATTTCATGTAAATCAGTTATATTGCAAGTCGTTTGCTTTAACCATAGAATTCATATACACAAATACCTATTATCACAACACTTACAAGCATAATCTAATATATAATTATAATACTCAGGATTTTAAATGTCGAGGCAGGAAATTCCAGTGGAAAATATAATTGCACAAAATTTACAAGTAAAACCCCTGGAAAGGAGTTTCTTGGGCAAAAAGTATTTTTTTGCCTTCGTAATATCCAATGGGTTGGTGTACCTCTTGGTTTCTACTTTTTTATTTTGGAATCAGGGATGGCTCTTTGGTACGCCAGGTGGTGTAGCAATTTTTTTTTGCGTGATATTATTTTTTTTCAACCTACATAAGGTTCGGATTCCGCTGGTTTATGGCTTTATCTTTTTAAGTTATGTCTCTTATTTTATGTTGATATTTTTCTCTGGTGGCATGAAATCTCCTTTTATTTTTTGGATTTTCACAGTGCCGCTGATGTCACTTTTACTTACTAAACGCATTGTTTTCTTGATTGTGTTGGTTTTTACCCTGCTCAGTATGGCAGGTTTATTTTTGCTCGAGTCAGAATTTACTGACTTACAATCCCTGATACAGCTACATAATCCCAAATTTATTCAGTTTGTATCTAATTTTTCTTTGGTAGCCTATTGGCTTGGCATTTTTTATATCCGGGAGCGCAGCCAGCCATCGTCTCTTCATAGACCCCAGGATCATGCACACATTTCTCTGGATGTCGAAAACAAAAGGCTGGCCGACGAAGTCCGTGAGCTTTCAGACCGCAACGCTCGCCTAGTGAGACTCTATGACAATCTGAAAAGATTTGAAATAGCAGGTGAACAAAAAACCGAAATCCTTGCCGAAGCCGCCCGTATTCTGGACATTAAAAACAAACAAATCCGTTCGGTCAGAGATGATTATATGCAGCAAAGCCGTAAACTGGAAGAACTGCACGAAGACCTGACCAATAGCATTCGATACGCCCAGAAAATCCAAGAAGCCATCACCCCGGAATCAGATTGGGTCGTGGAGCATTTTAGAGATGCTTTTATTTATTATCAACCCAAAGATATTGTAAGTGGTGATTTTTATTGGTTTGAAGAAATCAAAACCGTAGAAGGAAGGATCAAAGTGCTGATTGCAGCCGACTGTACCGGACACGGTGTACCGGGGGCATTTATGACGGTAATCGGGCACTCTTTGATCAATGAAATCGTCCACGAAATGCGGGTTACCCGCCCAGACGTGCTGCTCAAAGAGCTTGATCGTAAGATCATCGATATGCTCACCAGTCGTAATGGCAAAAGTGAAATCCACGACGGAATGGATATGGTCGCCCTCATGATTGACGAAAGCAATCAGGTAGTGCAGTATGCGGCTGCGCACAATCCATTGTTTTATGTTCGTAAGCAAGAACTCGAGATTATCAAGGGTTCACGCTATCCGGTAGGTAGCTCTCAGTATCGGACTGAGAAATCTTTCAAACTGCACACGATCCAAGCACAGCCCAATGATGTATTTTATATTTTTACTGACGGCTTTCAGGATCAGTTCGGTGAAAAAGAAGAGCGTAAGTATATGACCCGCAAATTCCGTAATCTCCTGCTTTCTATCAACCGCCTGCCTCTGGGTGAGCAAAAGAAAAAGCTTCACGCCGAATTTGAAGCCTGGAAAGGTAAAATCCCCCAAACAGATGATGTATTGATCATTGGTTTTAGGATGTAGATAGTGGTCTCGCTCCAAAAGAAGTATGTAGCATAAAAAATATCGTTTTTTGATGCGATTAGCCTAATTATTCTCTTCGTTTTTATTGGAATTCTAAAAAATCCCTATCTTGCAATACTCCTAAAAATTATACACATGATACTAAGCGCATTAGACTGGTTTGTGATTGCTTTTTTTCTGATGCTTACAATGGGCATCGGCATTTATTATACCCGCAAAGCCGGGCAAAACACCGATAATTTCTTCCTGGGTGGGCGTAATCTTCCCTGGTACATTGCCGGTACTTCTATGGTGGCTACTACCTTTGCCGCCGATACCCCGCTTGCTGTGACAGAAATGGTCGCCTTAAATGGCATCGCCGGTAACTGGCTTTGGTGGAACTTTCTGGCAGGTGGGATGCTTACTACCTTTTTCTTTGCCAGGCTTTGGCGAAGGGCAGAAGTACTTACCGACTTAGAATTTATTGAGGTGCGTTATTCCGGTAAGCCCGCTTTTGTACTTCGTGCTTTTAGAGCGGTTTATTATGGTATATTTATGAATGCCATCATCATTGGCTGGGTGAATGTAGCACTGATTAGCTTATTTCAAGTCTTTTTTGGTTTAGACAATACAACTGCTCTCTTTTATACAGCTATTGCCATGACCATTGTGATGATTTACTCCAGTATGTCAGGTTTTCTAGGTGTAGTGATGACCGACTTTATACAGTTTATCATCGCTATGGGCGGTACAATCGTGTTGGCTTTTATAGTCGTCAATTCCGAAGCAGTGGGAGGCATCGCTGGGCTGAAAGCCGAATTACCAGCCTGGACATTCTCCTACTTCCCCAATCTCAGCAGGCAGACAGTCGGAGGAGCTGCACAAGCTCTTACATTGAGTATCGGAAGCTTTTTGGCTTTTACAACCGTACAATGGTGGGCAAGCTGGTACCCCGGCGCCGAGCCTGGTGGCGGAGGTTATATCGCCCAAAGGATGATGAGCACCCGAAGCGAAAAAGATGCTGTATATGCCACTTTATTCTTTCAGGTAGCCCATTACTGTGTCCGTCCCTGGCCTTGGATTTTGGTGGGTTTGGCTTCTTTGGTTTTATATCCTGATCTGACCGCTGCCGATAAAAAATTGGGTTATGTCATGGCCATGAAAGATTTTCTGCCCAGCGGACTGAGAGGTTTATTGTTGGTGGCTTTTCTAAGTGCATACATGAGTACGATTTCGACACAACTTAACTGGGGCGCAAGCTACATCGTCAATGACCTCTACAAAAGAGTGAGCGGACCTGAAACCAACGAAAAAACCCTGGTCAATGTCTCCAGAATCGCTACTGTGCTACTGATGTTAATTTCTTTGGGCGTAACAACCCAAATCGGCAATATCTCGAATGCCTGGGGATTCATTGTAGAATGTGGTGCTGGCTTAGGTTTAGTGATGATTCTGCGCTGGTACTGGTGGCGAATCAATGCCTGGAGTGAGATCGTGGCTACAATTGCCCCCTTTATGGCTTATGCCTTTGCCAAGTATTATTTGGCGCTTTTTGACCCGGCCTGGGGCAAAGGCATTCAGGAAGACCCAAGAGGCTTTTTCCTGACGGTAGGTTTTACTACCCTTGCCTGGTTGGTGGCTACCTTCCTGACGCAACCCACCCACCCCAATACCTTACATAAATTCTATCTCAAAGTAGAACCCCAGGGATACTGGAAGCCTGTGCGCCAGGCATTAAAGCTTTCACCCCAAAAATCAGGACTCAAATTCTTGTTCCTGGCTTGGTTCAGTGCCATCGTTTTTGCTTATTCTACACTTTTCCTCACCGGAGAAATCATCTTTGCCAATTGGAATCAAGCCCTAATCTATGCAGTTTTGATTGTGATCTCTATCTTTACCCTCAGATTTGCAACCAACCGCGTGCAAATATTCTAAAAAATACCCTAGAGCGTTTTTCCAAATCTCTGATATTTGGAAAAACGCCTCGTTTTTTAAAAACAATCAGCGCAGCAAATTTACTTGTATCAATTTTTTCGCAAAGTAAGCACCTTCTCCTTAGCTTCCAGCCAGTGTAAAAGTGCCCGCCCTTCAGGTTTGCCCGCTTCCAGCCAAATCAGATAGGCCATCGCCCGAATTTGGGCTTCATTACTCCACCAATATGTACAGCTTTGTTTTGCCTCGTCAAATGGCGGGCTTCCGAAAAAATCCTGCCTCCCCAAAATCTCAGCAGTGTACCGAAAACAGTTTTTTCTTAAAGGACAATCTCCTCCAAAACACAAAATAATATCTGTCACTTACCTGAATTTATTTGTTTATACTTCGCTTAAACCAAATATTATACGATTTACCAGATATTTAGACCCACTCAAACACATATACGCTTATTGAATTCTCTAAAATCTCCCTGTAAATTTAAAAAAAATCTTCCTCTTTTCTTGTTAATCAAACAACCGTTTGGTAAATTACATCAAATATTAAAAATACGTGCAAAAAACCACCCGCGAAGAAATTATATCAAAAGCCATGGAGGTATTTCTCCAGCAAGGCTATCACAAAACAAGCATGCAAGACCTGGCCAATGCCTGCGGACTGGAAAAAGGGAGTTTTTATCATTATTTTAAAAGTAAGCAGGATTTGATGAAGGAGGTACTGATGACCGTGAATCAATATTTTGGTGCAAAAATATTCAGCATCGCTTATCAAGAAGACCTAAACCCCAAAGAAAAACTGGAGAAAATGCAAGAAAAAGCATTTAGAATCTTTACTTCCACCTCGCATCCTGGCTGCCTGGTAGGCAACTCTGTCTTAGAAATGGTCAGTGTAATGCCTGAATTCAAAGACGTATTTAAAGCTTTTTTTGAAAGTTGGGCAAAAGCCAATAAACAAATTTTCCTAAGTAAATACTCCGAAGCGGAAGCCGAAACCCTAGCCTGGCAAGCCATCAAAGAGATAGAAGGCGCCATCATGATGGTACGCCTCTTTGACAATACAGACTTCCTCAAAAATACCTATCAAAAAATATTATCCCAATTATAAAACCCAAACCGATGAACCCAAACCACTCTACCTCCAAAACCCACAAATCGGCCTGCATACTATGTAGCCTGAATTGCGGTATCGAGATCACCCTCGACGAGCAGGGACATTTTCATAAAATCCTAGGCGACCCGGATCACCCCATTTCGCAAGGTTATATGTGCCAGAAAGCCACCCGTCTGAATTTTTATCAGCACGCCCCAAGGCTTCAGTCACCTCTACGTAAAAAATCGGATGGTTCTTTTGAGGAAATTTCCTGGGATACCGCCATACAGGAAATCGCCGAAAAACTACTGCAAATCAAAAATACGCACGGTGGCGAAACCATCGCTTATGCCGGTGGAGGTGGACAAGGCAATCACTTCCCTGGTATGTATGCTGCTGCTAGCCGTGTTGCATTGGGTACACCTTATGTTTATTCGGCTCTTGCCCAGGAAAAAACAGGCAATTTCTGGGTACACGGTAAGTTATTTGGTAAGCAAAATGCCAATTATGATGAACCCGTAGACACTGCGGATTACGTAATCATCATTGGTGCTAATCCCTTGCAATCACACGGCATCCCACAGGCGCGTAATGTGATCAATCAGCTTGCCCGAGATAAAAATCGTACCCTGGTGGTGATTGACCCTCGAGTATCGGATACAGCCAAAAAAGCAGACATTCACCTACAGGTCAAACCCGGCCGGGATGCCTTTCTGATGGCGGCTATGCTTGGAATCATCGTACAGGAAGGTTTGGAAGACAAAGATTTTCTAACCAAGCATACCATAGGTTTTGAAGCCTTGAAGCCACATTTTATGCAAATTCCTACCGAAAAATACGCCGAAATCGCCCACGTGCCCTTCCATCTGGTACAAAAAGTAGCCCGTGATATGGCCGCAGCCGATTCGGTATGTATTCGCTCAGACCTGGGCATCGAGATGAGTTACCACAGCACCCTGAATGCTTATTTAAAAAGACTTTTATTCCTCATAACAGGCAATTTCGGCAGAAAAAACACCAATCATCTTACTACCTGGTTTTTCCCACTGATCGGTAACTCCAAAGAACCCGAAGAGGGCGGCATCGTCACACAAGTCACCAAAGCCAAAGAAATCTGCAAGTTATTTCCACCCAATGTACTGCCTTTGGAAATTGACAGCGAACATCCAAAGCGCACCCGCGCGCTGATTGTAGAGAGTGCCAATCCGCTTTCTTCTTATGCCGACGCCCCGCGCCAACGAGCAGCCTATCAAAAACTGGATTTAATGGTGGTTATTGATATAGCAATGACCGAAACAGCACAAATGGCTGATTATGTACTGCCAGCTGCTAGTCAGTTTGAGAAAATGGAAGCTACTTTTTTCACAGATAATTTTTTACAATTACGCCGACCCGTGCTGCCTCCCATGGAAGGTACGCTGCCCGAAGCTGAAATCCATACCCGACTATTGCGGGCATTGGGAGCTATCCCTGCCTCCTTCCCCGAACTTGAAGAGGCCGCCCTGGCAGACCGAAAAGACCCTTCTCAAGGTATTTTCTACCAAGCACTACTCAAAACTTTTGCCCAAAACCCACACTGGCAAGCGTATGGGATTGTCATTTTACGAGAAACCTTAGGAAAAGCCCTGCCTGAAGGATTTCAGGATGCGGCGTTTTTGTGGTTTAGTTCGCATTTGTACGCCCAGAAATACCCCAAAGCCGTTAATCAAGCCGGAATCCAAGGCAAACCGCCTGCACTGGGCGAGATCATTTTCCAGAAAATACTGAATAGCCCCTCAGGAGTCATACTCAGCAAACCAGATATAGAAGATCATTGGAACTTGATTGCACATCCCGACAAAAAAGTTCATCTTTACATCCCTGAGCTGACGCATTGGCTGGATGAATTGCCGGAAAGTTTGTCAAAAATAGAACTCCGTGAAAAAAATCTTCCCTTTAACCTCATCGCCGGAGAACGCCGCAGCTACAATGCCAACACGGTGATTCGCAACCCGGAGTGGCGCAAAAACGATCAGGAGGGTTATTTGAAAATTAATCCGCAGGATGCCGAACTCTTAGGCATTCAAAACGAAGACGCGGTAAAAGTCTTTAATGAAAAAGGAATGGTGCAGGTACTCGCCAAACTATCGGACGAGATCAAACCCGGTGTGCTTTCTATGCCGAATGCCTACGGACTGAGCTATGAGGGTGAAAAGGACTTCCGCAAAATCGGAGCCGCACTCAATGAATTAACGGCTTCTGAGGATTGCGACCCCATCGCCAAAACGCCTTACCATAAAAATGTACGCGTAAATATTGAAAAAATTTTAGCCCCTAAATAATGCAAAACTTAATTAAAGAAACATTGGACAAATGGCACCAGGTCGTCAAAAACGGCGACCTTGCCCTGTTAGACGAAATACTGGATGAAAATGTGGTATTCCACTCGCCCATAGTCTGGACTCCCCAAAAAGGCAAGGCTCTCTCCAAAATGTACCTGAGCGGCGCCAAATATGTATTGGGTACGGATAAATTCCATTATACCCGTGAAGTCGTGGAAGGTACTATGGCAGTTCTGGAATTCAGCACCCAAATCGAGGAGATTGTAGTAGAAGGCATTGATTTTATAGAATTTAATGAAAGCGGTAAAATCATAAACTTCAAAGTCATGGTAAGACCTTTGAAAGCTATGCACATTTTACAAGAAAAAATGGCCGAAATGCTGGAAAAATTTAAGGGTTGAGCCAATAGTTCAAGACCGTCGCAGGGGGCTGTGTCTTCATAGCCCACTGTTTTGAAAAAATAGCATGCCTGTTACACACTACCATCATAAAATCACACCAATCAAATAAATCATAGTTAAGACAAAATAATCAAACAAATCACAGCAAAAAAAATCATCACAATCATCACAATCATCACAATCATATAAATCATAGTTTAAGACAGAATATGAAATTACGTTGCACCCATAACAGTATCCGACTACGCCTCCGAAAATCAGACATTGAGGCACTCCAAACCACAGGTTTTGTACAAGAGGGCATTCAACTGGCTCCTGCGACACAATTTTGCTTTGAGCTTCGATTGGTAGAAAATTCGCCCGAACAAGCAGCCTCTTTCCAAGATCAATGCCTGACAGTCTACCTCTCCGAAGTCCAAGCATCGCGCTGGATCAACTCTCAGGAAGTAAGTCTGGAGTATATGCACCCAATCACCGGGAGCGAAACACTCCATATTTTGATTGAAAAGGACTTCCCCTGCCTCGATCGCCCCAATGAAGACCAAAGCGATACCTTTTGGGAACTGGCTTCGGGAGAGGCGGAAGCTTGTTAAGCCTGGACAGGGCTAAGTCTGAATAAGCTGCTGGGGCTATTTACTGAAAATTATATCTTACTTGTTTGTAAGGGTTTATGCTATTACTTATCTTAGAATTACTTTGATGGGCGTGTAGATAGACTGTCGAAACGGCTATTTTTTATTCAGATTAATTTTCAAAAAATCAGAAATATTTCCGATTATTGACTAATTTGATCAAATTCTAAACTTTAAGCATAGCCGTACAATGAAAAAATTTTTACTCATTAGCTTATTTATTTTCTTCTTTTTTGACTGTTTTAGCCAAAACACAAACTCTACAACTACAAACAACAAATTAGATGCTTATTATCAGTCTGTAAAATGGCGCAACATCGGTCCTTTCCGAGGCGGGCGATCCAATACAGCTTCTGGAGTGGTTAATGACCCATTGACTTATTACATGGGTACTACAGGAGGCGGCCTGTGGAAAACCGAAAATGCAGGACACCACTGGGAGAATATCTCCGACGGTTTTTTCAAAACAGGTTCCATAGGTGCCATTGCTGTCTCTGAAAGTAATCCCAATATACTGTATTGTGGCATGGGCGAACACGCCGTCAGAGGTGTCATGACACACCACGGCGATGGTGTTTATAAATCACTGGATGCCGGAAAAATCTGGAAGAAAATAGGGCTTGATCTAACTCAACATATTTCGCGCATCGTGATTCATCCCTCTGATCCCAACACAGTATACGTCGCCGCCCAAGGGGCTTTGTATAGCCCTAGCCCGGATCGCGGCATTTATAAATCCGTCAATGGAGGGGAAACCTGGGAAAAAGTCCTTTTTGTAGATAATAAAACAGGCTGTGTAGAATTATCTATGGATATGAACAATCCTCATATCTTGTATGCAGCCATGTGGGAGCATCAGCGTCTGCCCTGGAAAGTAATCAGTGGCGGCCCTGGCAGTGCCCTGTACAAATCAACAGATAGCGGCAAAACCTGGGAAAAAATTCATCAGGGATTGCCCGATGAAAAAGGGAAAATGGCCATTGCCGTTTCCAGGGCTAATTCCAATAAAGTATATGCCCTGATAGAAAGTGATTCTAATCAAGAAAAAGGAGGGCTTTTTGTCTCTGATGACGCCGGGGAAAGCTGGAGTAGAATCAGTGATGACCACAGACTGGTGCAACGCGCCTGGTATTATATCGAAGTATTTGCCGACCCACAGGATGAAAATACCGTCTATGTGCTGAGTGCTCCTTTTTTACGCTCTATAGATGGCGGTAAAACCTGGGAGGATATCGCAGGTATCCACGGCGACTATCACGACCTTTGGATCAACCCCAAAAACTCAAAAAATCTTTGTGTGGCTGATGACGGTGGAGCAGTAATCAGTTTCAATTACGGTCAGACCTGGTCAGCACAAAGTAATATGCCTACCGCACAGTTTTATAGAATCAATGTAGACAATTTATATCCCTACAATATTTATGGAGGGCAGCAGGATAATTCCTCCCTAAGAATTGCCAGCAGGGCATTGAGAAGTGGCGGCATAACCCAGGAGAATTGGACAGCTTCGGCAGGCGGCGAAAGTGCTTTTTTGGCCTTTGACCCGGATAACCCAAGATTTGTATTGGGTGGAAGCTATCAAGGCTCAATCAATGTACTGGATACCAAAGCCAAAGCAAGCAGAGGCCTGATGGCTGCCCCTCACCAATACTTAGGGGAAGATGCCAAAGACATCAAATACCGCTTTAACTGGAATGCGCCAATCATCTGGTCAAAACACGAACCCAACACTTTCTATCATGGTGCTCAACAGGTATTAAGAACAAGAGATATGGGACTAACCTGGGAAGAAGCCTCTCCTGACCTGACCCGTAACGAAAAAGAAAAACAAGGAAAAGGAGGCGGCCCTTATACCAATGAAGCAGTTGGAGCTGAAAACTACGGCACGCTAAGTTATATCATAGAATCTCCCCATGAAAAAGGAGTAATTTGGGCAGGAAGCGATGACGGTCTGGTGCATCTCACCAAAGACAATGGCAAAACCTGGCAAAATGTAACACCCAAAGGACTCCAAGAATGCCTCATCAATGCCATTGAAGTTTCTCCGCATAATCCTGCAACAGTATACATAGCCACTACCCGCTACAAATTTAATGACCATACCCCTGCGCTCTATAAAAGTACCGACTACGGCAAAACCTGGACAAATATCAGCAAAGGCATTCCTTACGGGGCTTTTACCCGTGTGGTCAGAGAAGATGATGTGCAAAAAGACCTGCTTTTTGCCGGAACAGAAACCGGGCTTTATATTTCCTGGAACGGCGGCTCGTCCTGGGAAGCTTTCCAACTAAATTTGCCCATCACACCTATCACAGATTTGGCCATCAGGCACGGAGATTTGATCGCCGCCACTTCCGGGAGGTCATTCTGGATTTTGGATGATCTGGGGCTGATTCGTCAGTACAATACCGATACCCTGACTTTTAAAGTATTTCAACCCGAAGACGCTCCCCTTTCCAATCATTACAGCCAACTTAATCAAAATTCGGAAAAGTTTAAAGGCACTGATCCGCTCGAGGGCGTAAATCCAGCCAATGGCATCGTAATTTATTACCAATTAGCCAAGCTGGATAAAAACCAGCACCTCAGCCTCGAAATCAAGGACGCTCAGGGAAATCTTGTACGAAGCTTTAGCTCGCAAAAAGATTCTACATTTCAATCCTATCCTGGCGGCCCTCCTGCCGAACCCGTACTAAGCAAACAAAAAGGACTCAACCGTTTTGTCTGGGATATGCGATACGAGACTATGCCGGGCATTCCAACAGCTTATATCGAGGCCAGCTATCGGGGGCATAAGGCCATTCCAGGAACCTATACACTTATTCTCAAATCAGGTAACGAAGAAAAAAGCACTGAATTCAAAATTCTAAAAAATCCTCTTTACGAGACGGATGCAAAAAATTATGAAGAATACCACAGCTTTATGAGCACTATGGAGAAAAGCCTTACCGAAATGCACCAACTCGTAAACAAGCTCCAGGAAATGTACCTTAAAATTCAAGGAATTAACAATACACTGCCCCAGAATCCTAAATATGAATCCCTAAAAAAAGAAGCCCAAGGTTTGATGAAAAAAATGAAAACCTGGGATGAAGAAATGGTACAAAGAAAATCCAAAGCTTATGATGATGTGGAAAATTTCCCTAATAAATTTACCTCCAACTACCTGTTTTTGATCAATGAGACAGAAAGCGACCTTCCACAGGTCAATCAGCCCTGCCGGGATCGATTCAAGGAATTGGAAAATAAATGGGCAGCCCTCAAGGCACAAGGCGAAGACATTTTGAATAAAGACATTCCTAATTTTAATAGTAACTTATGGAATGCCGGGATTGGAGCAGTCTGGATAGAGCAAAAAGGTAAATAGTGTCTGGTTGATGGTCTGAGGAATCTTAGCTTCCAAATCAAGAAGCGCAAAGATTCCTCCTGCTACCAAAATGACAAAATTGTGTTTTTGTAATCTCAATGCCTCAGCAAGCATTTTTACTTTGTCAGAAATTTGGTAATGTTAAAAATTAACTGATTTAATTATATTTGCATTCCGAAAACTATACTAAAAATGATAACAACTATTCATACTTGTTCAAAATGTGGGAGTACCAATCTTGTACTCAATGGCAAAAATAAAAGTGGCACCCC
>JANRIC010000068.1:0-17838 GCA_033765345.1 Microscillaceae bacterium | reverse complement strand
CTTAGCTATGCTGAAGAAACTCTTAGCTATGCTGAAGAAATTCTTAGCTAGTTTAATTCTATGTATACAGATAATTTATAGCCACTCGATGATACTATTTTGAGCAATTTAACGTATTAAACAAAAACTCTTTAACCAATTTAGCAATTTTTATGATGTCAACAGAACGAAAACTTAAACTCAAACTAGATGAAATCCCGGCTGTCGGACAATTTATCTATGACAGTTATCTGGCTGATGAAGCAGATTTTAAGGCTTTTTCTCCTCAATTTGATGAGACGTATAAGACAGACCTTGCCGAAAGGTTCAATACCGTCAAAGAAATCATCAATGCCAAAGTAATTACTGCCGAGCTTAAAGTAGTGACTGCCCGTATGTATGAAAATATCAGCGTACTCAAAGAGCAGATCAACCGACTCGAGGCTTATGCCAAATTAGCCAAAACCAGCCTAAAAGTAGTCTTAGCAGACTTTAGATTTAAAGAAGTACGCCGCCTTGCCAATAAAAAAGACTTTGAAGGATTGATCGAGAACCTCAAAATTACGATCCAAATGGTCTCCGAAAATATGGAGGCACTACAAGCAAAGGGTTTTACACAGGAGTCAAAAACTGCTCTAGAGACTATGCGTATTGCCTTCGAGACTGACAATGCCGAGCAAAACCGCAAACTCGATCAGCGTCGCCAACACGTAGCAAACAACAACGAAACCATCAATGCTTTGTATGAAAAACTATCAGAGATCCTGACAATCGGCAAGGTACTCTACAAAAAATCAAAGCCTGAAAAGGCCAAATCTTATACTTTAGCGGAGATTCGCAAGCGGGTAAGCATCCCCCGAAAAACCAATAAGGAAGAAAAAACTGTGCAGTAGTGGGTAGAAGATTTTCCAAATCCCAAAGACTTGGAAAATCTTCTGATTTATTTTTTAATTCTTCAGAGGAGTAATTTTAAAAATATAACCCGGCTCTTCTACGGCTACATAGATATAACCGTCGCGCCCCATCTCTACATTACGCACCCGCCCCATATTCTGCATCAGGAACTCCTGCTTGACGATCTGATTATTCTCTATCGTACAAAGATTTAGATATTTAAACCTCAGCGAACCCACCAAAAGCTGCCCTTTCCAGGCGGGGTAGCGGTCTCCTTTGACAAAGCTCATCCCACAAGGGGCAATCGAGGGAAGCCAGTAAATCAGGGGTTGCTCCATCCCTTCTTGGGCGGTTTTGTTGGTAAAGGTCGTGCCATCATAATTGATTCCATAAGAGATGACCGGCCAGCCGTAGTTTTTGGCTTTACCGATGATATTGACTTCATCGCCTCCGCGCGGGCCGTGCTCGTGTGTCCAGATCGTACCATCAGCCGGATTCAGGGCTACTCCTTGTGGGTTTCGATGTCCATAAGAATAAATGCTGGGTTTGGCATTGGGTGTATTGACAAAGGGATTGTCCGAAGGGATACTGCCATCGTCTTTGATTCTATGGATTTTGCCGCAGTGATTGTCCAGATTTTGCGGATTTTCAAATTGTTTGCCTCGGTCACCCACAGAAAAGTAAAGATAACCTTCACGGTCAAATTCCAGGCGACAGCCGAAGTGATATTCTGTATTGAGATAAGGAAGTGCCTCGAAGATCACTTTTTGCTCACTCAGGGCATTATTCTGAAGCTTGGCACGCATAATGGCTGTGGTTACTTTATCGCCTCCACCTTCTTCGGGTTTGGAGTAAGAAATATAAATCAGTGCGTTTTTCTCGAAATCAGGATGCAATTCCACATCCAGCAAGCCGCCCTGCCCCTTGGATTTGACTTTGGGTACGCCGATGATTTTTTCCATGTTGCCTTGTGGGTTTCGGCGAAAGAGCGTCCCGGATCGTTCGGCGATGAGCATATCTCCATTCGGCAAAAAGGCCATTCCCCAGGGTACATCCAGCCCCTTGGCAACGGTATCTAGGCGATAACTCATGGCTTCGGCTTTGAATACATTGCTTTTGGGAGCTTTTTCATCTGCAAATTTATAACGGTCTACATTTTTGATTCCTTCCAGAATATAATCTGCCAGGGCTTCAATTTCTTGGTCACTGAAAGTAGAATCAAAACCAGGCATGCCGTTTTTGACGTAGCCGTTTTTGATAGCCTTCACTATATCCTGTCGTTTGTTGCCATAGACCCAACGACGGTCTACAAAGGCCTCCATTTTTTCGCCGTGGCAGCCGGCGCAGTAGCTTCGGTAATTTACCTGGACAGAATCCAATGCATGAGGATCAGCTTTTAGCTCCGAAGAGTTTTTCTGAAAAGTACCTTGCCATAAGCCCAGGCTAAGTGCCAAGCTTGTAACTAATAAGGAAGTAGTAATTATTTTGAACATATTTATACATTTGTCTTCTACAAAGATAAAAAATCCTTTGTTTTTAATGTTTATAAATTCTTCACTAGATTTGTAATCTATCTGTTAAAATCAACTATTTATGCAAACTATACTGGGAGCAGGGGGTATCATAGGCATTGAATTGGCAAAGGAACTTCCCAAATACACAGATCAAATAAGGCTAGTCAGTCGTAATCCTAAAAAAGTAAACCCCAGCGACGAACTTCTATCGGCTGATCTAACCATTGTCGATCAAGTAGAAAAAGCTGTGGCAGGCTCTGAGATAGTTTATCTGACAGTAGGTTATGATTATAACATCCAAGTATGGCGGGAGAAATGGCCTGTCACGATGAGATACGTAATTGATGCCTGTAAAAAACATCGAGTCAAACTTGTTTTTTTTGACAATGTGTATATGTATGATCGGAAGTACCTAGGTCAGATGACTGAAGATACACCCATCAAAGCCAGCAGCAAAAAGGGCGAAGTACGAACTCAAATTGCCCAAATGCTCCTCAACGAGGTGAAATCCGGGCAACTTACTTCTTTGATTGCCCGCAGTGCTGACTTCTACGGCCCGAATAACAACACCAGCATCTTGATAGAAAGTGTCTACAAAAATTTCGTTAAGGGCAAAAAAGCGGATTGGTTTTGCCGTGCAGACAAGATTCATACCTATACCTATACTCCAGATGCAGGCAAGGCCACTGCTTTATTGGGCAACACAGAATCGGCCTATAACCAGGTCTGGCACCTGCCTACCGACCGTACCCCCCTCACAGGGAAGCAATGGATCGAGCTATTTGCCAAGGAGATGCATGTCAGCCCTCAGTTTAGGGTTTTGCCTAATTGGATGGTGCGTTTGTTGGGTTTGTTTATCCCTATTCTCAGGGAAGTCGCCGAGATGAACTATCAATATGACCGCGATTATTTATTTGACAGTTCCAAATTTGAAAAAGCTTTTGATTTTAAAATCACCAAACCTGAAGAGGGGGTGAGAGAAATTGTAAAGACCCAAGGATAAATTAAACACTTGTTGTCTTGGGAAGATTGTGTTCGGCTACTTTCTCGATATCGATCCAGCCGTGCATTTTTCTAAGGATTGTGCCTGGCCCTTTGATCAGGCAGGTTTCGGGATCAAAATACCTCGTCACCAGTTGGGCATTGGTACCGCCTCCGTCTACAGAAATCCATTTTTCCGTGTATTTTGAATCTGCCTGATTAGGCTCTATGTATCTGAGGATAGAAATATGGGCAAAATAACCTTTATAGTATTTAACCACTTTGGGGTTTTTATCATCCATCACATTTTCAGCAAAATTAGAAATAATCAGATCGCCGGGTTTTGGGCGGCTATCTTTCGTACAAGGACACCAAGCACCGGGAGGAAGAGATTCTTTGGCTGCAGAATTAATTTCCTTGTAGGCATTGGGTCCGCTAAGGATTGCCTTTTTCAAGCCCAAGCTGCCCATTACTTTGGTCGATACCTGCCCAAAAAATAAAATACAAGTCGTGAAATTTGCCGGGGTAACGCCTCCTTCTGCTGGTTTTTTTCTTTCATTATCTATATCTGCCTGGCTCATGACCAGTTTTCCGACGCTTTTATCTGTTTCTTTTACAAATTCCTTTCTAAACAATTGGGCTGGGCTTAGGCTGGATACCACATCTGCCAATCTCAAAGCAATATCTGCCAGTCTTTTTTGCTCTACATAACTTTGATAATCTGACTCATCCGGTTTTCTATCTCTAAGATTCATGGCTCTTGCTCTGAACTCACCCACCCAGGGAGGAGCTACCTCCGAACCGGAGAAGTTCTCCATACTTTCCGAAATCGATACCCCGAACCATTGTTTAAAGATATACCGAAAGGCTTTATTCACATAAAAATCATCAAACATGACAAAGCTTGCATTGCCCTCGATATCGGCAGGCATACTATAGAAGCGGAGTTTTCCTTCTTGAACGGCCAATTCAGCATTTTTGAGCCAATCCTGAGCTGTGTTTTCGCCAAGAGACTTTTCCTGATCAGGAGAAGCCTGTATGATCGGGGGATGCCCCAAACTCATCTTTGCCTGGAGGTCAGAAAAAGGATTTCCAGCCGTTTTGCTTTGAATTTTTGCCTGGGCGATTTGGTGGTCATTTTGTTGTGCGAAGGTATCTAACTTTGCCTGAGCAATTTGATGGTTATTTTTTTGTGCTTTTGTTTGGATACTTACAGGCTTAAAAGGATTTCCCGAAGCAGTTTGTTTTTCAGCAGGAATCGTTTTTTTTGTATTCCGTTGACGGGCAAACGGGTCTTTATCGAATTCAGATGATTGCTCCACGTGCGTAAATTTTTGATTTTTCCTAAGTTAGATTTTTATACAGAATTTTCCAAAAAACACACCGATTCAAGTACATTTATTTAAATGAATAAAAATACTATTTTTGTTTTCCAAAGGTTGGTATTTCACGGGCTTGAATATCAACCAGATTAAACTTTTCCCCTGATGCATTAACGAGTACAATTTTTACTTTTTTTACAGAAAGTAATTGCTTTTTTAAATCGATGAGGCTGGCCTCAGAGACATCCGACAAACTGACGACCAAAGTAATAAACGTGGCATCCGATAGCCGATCATCATAAATCCGAAATGAGTCCACCCCTTTTAAACCTTGAAAAATTTCTTCAAACTTTTTCGGCTCTGCATCCATCAATGATTTCTGCGGATAAACCCGAAACTGAAGCTCAAGAAGCATCCTTGTAATCATAAAAATAATTATAAACTTTGACATCATTCATTCATCTTCAAAAAGTACTGATTCTAACAAAAGGGAGCAATCATTAGGGATGACGCAAACTGGCTCCGTGAAAATTAAATAGGAATATTTCTGCTTTTCTACACGCTGGGTCTGCTCCTATTACTCCTGGTGGACACTCCGAACTGCCTCTACCCTCCACCGCCAAAAAACGACGGCGCGATATTCCAGCCCTAACCAAATGATTACGAACTGCCCTGGCTCTTTGCAAACTCGCATGGTTATTTGCAGAAGTAGTCCCCTGAGGATCGGCATGACCTACTATATCGGCATGTAGTATGGGGGAGATATTCATTTCGTGGCGAACCCGATCCAGCCTGGTCTGCATATCGGCTGGCAAAGCACTTACATCCGATGAATTGGTAGGGAAACCTGTTACAACAACTCTGGCAAAAGATTCACCATGATGCGGCGCAGCAAATAACCCTCGCTCATCGGCATTCGCCCCAAACATATCCCTTGCAACCTGGTTTTCGATGGTCACTGTTGGATCATGGCTAGGCCGCCCCATTGGCTGACCACTCGTGCCAGTGACAATGGGTGCGTGAGGATGATTTCCGGTTTCCATAAGCCAGGCGTGTCCACAGAGCTCATGCCCAAGTACCCGTGTATTGGGTTGTAGGATACGCTGACCAGCTTGTGTACCTCCTCCCCAAGCACCAAATTCCATCATGGAGCGGGAAGAATGAACCGTAACTCTGCGGTTGGCTTCTTCGGTATGGGGCCAGTCGGAATCATCTATTAATATTTTCCAGGGTTCAGGATCGGCGGAATTATGCAAATCACAAAGGCATTGATCCGTAATTCTTCCAGGTGAAGCATTGCAATAGCTTGCAGAAGTAGGAGAAATATCCCCTGTAGACTGCACAGCAAAAGAAGGCGACAAGGTCTGAAAATAATCTTTGATTTCTTCCCAATTTTGTTTAGCTGGGCTTCCAGGAAGAAGGGTATTTGGATTTTCAACCGTCATTTTTCTTTGCAAAGTCAGATCTGAAGAAGGTTTTTGTGAAATTTTCGGCTTCCCTGAATTCATTTTAGGCTGAAGCGCAGAAAAAGGATTCCCAGTGATTTTGCTTTGAATTTTTGCCTGGGCGATTTGATGGTCATTTTGTTGTGCGAAGGTATCTAACTTTGCCTGAGCAATTTGATGGTTATTTTTTTGGGCTTTTGTTTGGGTACTTACAGACTTAAATGGATTTCCCGAAGCAGTTTGTTTTTCAGCAGAAATCGTTTTTTTTGTATTTCGTTGACGGGCAAACGGGTCTTTACGGAATTCAGATGATTGCTCCACGTGCTTAAATTTTTGATTTTTTCTAAGTTAAACTTTATTTCGCAAATTTCCAAAAAAAACCTGATCCAATAAAAATCCAAGTGAACAAAAAGAATATTTTGATTTTATCGAAAAAAGGCGAAATTGCATTATATTAATTAGCTTATGAATTCATCTATTCGCGCTTTTTTTCCGGCTTTATCCAGAATGTACCGCGAAAAGCCGCTGATTTTCCTCGATGGACCCGCAGGTGTACAGGTGCCCGAAATGGTCATTGAAGCTATTGCTGAGTATTATCGCAAGTCCAATGCCAATACCCACGGGCAGTTTATTACTACTCAGGAAACTGACGAAGTCATGCATAACTGCCGTGAAAGTCTGGCAATTTTTTTGGGAGCTGAAAGTGCCCGTAATATTTCTCTGGGACAGAATATGACTACGTTGAATTTCGCCCTGAGTCTGGCGATGGGTCGCTATCTTCAGGCTGGGGATGAAATTCTAATCACTCAACTGGATCACGAATCAAATCGTGGGCCTTGGCTTGCACTTCGTAAGCAAGGAGTTGTGGTCAGAGAAGTACGTTTAAGAGAAAACGGCACTTTGGATTACGAAGATTTTGCCCATAAAATCAATGAAAAAACTCGTTTAGTGGCTATGGGGCTTGCTTCTAATATTTTTGGAACAATCAATGAGGTCTCCCTTATTCGCCGCCTTACACATCAGGTAGGGGCATGGCTTTTGTTAGATGCCGTGCATTATGCCCCGCATTTTACGATAGATGTGCAGGATTTGGACTGTGATTTCTTACTTTGTTCTGCTTATAAATTTTACGGGCCGCACGTAGGAATTTTGTATTGTAAAACGGGCTTGCTTGATCGCCTTGATCCCAATCGCCTGCGTACTACCGAGCAGCAAGCACCTTATAGTATAGAGACAGGCACACTCAATCACGCAGCCATGGCGGGCGTACTTGCGGCTGTTCAATTTCTAGCTTCGCTGGGCTTGGGAACTGATCTGAGAGAACAACTTGTGCATGCTTTTCAAAAAATTGTACAACACGAGCGTGCCTTGGCACAAGGACTTTACGAAGGATTGGCAGACATTCCCGGAATTCGGGTGATTGGGCCGGACTTCAACACAATCCAAAGAGCTCCTACCATTTCTTTTGTGATGGAAGGTAAAACGCCGACAGCAGTATGCCAAGCATTGGCTGTAGAAAATATCTGTGCATGGGATGGGCATTTTTATGCCATAAAAGCTACCGAAGTGCTGGGATTAGCTCCTCTCGGTGGTGTGACAAGGATGGGCATATCACTCTACACGATGCAGGAAGAGGTGGATTTTACGCTGGAAGTTTTAAGGAAAATGAGATCAAATTATTAAAAAACTGCAAGTTTTGAGATAAAACCTGCAGTTTTTGTCCTATTATTTAATATCTACCATTAAGCCACCGCCCCCTGAAACTACTTGGGGGTTTTTACCGTCCCATTTTTTCACTTTTTCCATCTCGATAAGCTCTCGTGTGATTGAGCTTGCTTTGATGCGGTTGGCTTCGGCTTCGGCTTTGGCTTTTTGAATCTCAGAATAGAACCGTACTGAGTCTACCCTTGCCTGTGCAATAGCTTCCCGCAGCTCGAATTCTTTGGCTTCACTCTGCTGTATTTTTTTGATTTTATCATTGACTGCCTGCCTGATCTCATCAGGAAGACGCAGGTCAGAAGTCAGATTGAGATAAATCACATTAACACCCAAAATTTCCCCCTCTTCTTTAGCTCTTTTCTCGACAGCTTTGACCATCATCGTTCGGGAAGGTCCGAGCAAATCTTCAATAGAAAGTTTGGCAGCCTGTACATTAAATTCATTGCGGGCTACATTGCGGAAATGTTGATTGAGTGCCCCTGTGATGTCATCTACCCGAAAACGATCAAAAATTTTACCTACCGCATTTTCATGAATCTGGTAACTAATACCAATATCTGCATTGATTTTTGTGCCCTGACCGGTCTGAAAGGAGATGCTTTCATCAATAGGAGAGCTTTCATTTTTATCTTGTGTGAAATTATAGGTTTTTTGATAAATGGGAATGTTGTGATATTCCACCCCCCAAGCACGCCAGTATCGCCCTGGATTGAGGACTTCGGTTTTATCAATCCCTTTGGAGTTTCCATATAAATGGACTTTCACGCCTCGGTTGCCCGCAGGTACAGTGTGGTAGCAAGCACTTGCAAGCATACTAATTCCAAGTAATGTAACTAGGTTTAGAGAAAAAAAGCCCTTGAAATTAGATTTTTTCTGATACAAGGTATAGCCGAAGCCCAGCAATCCGGCGATGGTGATCCCCCAGATAGCCAATGCAGTGAAAATACCACCCTCGGCATAATTTGCCTGATTGGGTGCTACCACAAACAACAACCAAAGTGCAATCATCAGCCCAGTAATGGCAACAGTGGCACGAACAAAAACATCAAATCCGCTTACTTTTTGCGACATAAAAATTTTGCATTAAAAACTCATTGAATACTCTCTTATGTGGCTCTCTCGAACCTAAAATTTTGTCCCAATATATACGTTCTTCTACAAAAAACAGCGTAATCTTGTTTGCAAAATTTCTTAAACTTCGTTCGTTACTACTTCCAAATCACTCTCTACCCTATCATCCATAAATCTCTGGGAACTTTCCTCTTAAAAAAATAATTGATATTCCGCGCATTTTTTGTAAAATTTGCAAAAGTTTGAACCTTAAAATATACTAAAATGGCAATACTAAACATACCCGATCAAAATATAAGTATCAACAATACCCAAGAAATCAAGGCTTTCCTGAATGAAAGAGGAGTTTTCCTAGATCAATGGGAAGCCAGTGTGGATTTTGCCCCTGATGCTGACCAGGAAACCGTCTTGAACGCTTATGCACACGCTTTAAAGCCTTATATGGAGTCTAATGGCTACAAAACTGCTGATGTAATCAACATCCACCCCGAAACGCCCAACTACGAAGCCATCCGTAATAAATTTTTGAGTGAACATATTCATACAGAAGATGAAGTACGCTTTTTTGTGGAAGGGCAAGGTTATTTCTGGTTTAATCTGGACAACGGCAAAGACCCTATTTTTAATGTGTTGTGCCAGGCAGGTGATTTGATCTCTGTTCCTGCCAATACACGCCACTGGTTTGATGCCGGAAAAGAAAACCCTAATGTCAAGGCCATCCGAATATTTATCGATCAATCGGGTTGGGTGCCCCATTATACAGAATCGGGTGTAGATACCCAGTATAATCCTTGATTTTTATAGGTGATTTATCAGGAGGTGAGTAGTGGTTCTTGGGCTTTGCTCCTCACCCCCGACACTTGATACCCGATCTACCATTCATTGAAATTTTATTCTATGGCTTCTATAAAATTTATCCTTACCGACATTGAAGGTACGACCACTTCGGTCAGCTTTGTATATGATGTGCTTTTTCCTTATTTTGCCAAACACGCCCAGCGTTATATCCAGGCACATCTGGAAGATTTAGAAGTTTTGGATCTTCTTGAGGAAGTCAAAAAAACTGTTCTTGAAGAGGATGATAAAGAAATTAATTATGATGCTGCCCTAGAGAAGTTGCTTTACTGGAATCGGGTAGATCGCAAACATCCAGCTCTGAAAACACTCCAGGGGCAAGTCTGGCAGGAAGGATACACAAGCGGTGAGATCAAAGGACATGTGTATGAGGATGTGCCTCCCATGCTTAAAAAGTGGCACAAAGCAGGCATTCAATTAGGGGTGTATTCTTCGGGTTCGGTCGCCGCACAACAGTTGATTTTTGGAAAATCAATTGCCGGAGATCTGACAACGCTTTTTTCGCTTTACTTCGATACTCGTATCGGTCACAAGCGAGAAATACAGTCTTACCGCAATATCCAAATGGCTATTGACTTGCCTGCATCGCAGATTTTATTCCTTTCGGATGTGGAAGAGGAACTCGATGCAGCCCTGGAAGCCGGTTTTCAAACCCTTCAACTTGTCCGAGAGCGTACACACCCAAGCAACAAACATACTTTTGTACATTCTTTTAAAGAAATTAAACTGTGAAATTTGGTGTTAGGTGTTGGGCTTTGGCTTTTGGCATACTCCCAATACCTAATACCCAACTCCCAATACCTAATACCCAACTCCAAATACCTAATACCCAACTCCAAATACCCAAAAATGAGTAATCAACCGATTAAAAATAAACTGAGCTTCAAAACGCAAAAACTGCGTACCCTTTGGCTCAATGATGACCAAAGCCAAACTATCCAGGTCATTGACCAACGCATACTACCTCACCGCTTTGTAGTGCTGGATTTACGTACCGTGGATGAAGTCGTGGATGCCATCAAACAAATGATAGTGCGTGGTGCGCCGCTGATTGGGGCAACGGCTGCCTACGGAATGGTATACGCCTGTCGTGAAGCTGCTCAGGCTACCGATCCGAAGCATTATTTTGAAACCGCCGTGCAAAAACTGGCAGATTCCCGCCCTACAGCCGTCAATCTTTTCTGGGCTATCAATCGCCAACTGGAGATCATCGCCCAAGCGAATCACTGGGATGAAAAAGCCCGACTGTCCTTTGAAAATGCCCACCAAATCGTAGAAGATGACGTGGCAATCTGCTATCAGATCGGCAAACACGGACTTCCAATTATTGAAAAACTTAGCACTGCCAAAAATGGCGAGGCTGTAAATATTCTGACCCATTGCAATGCCGGGATGCTGGGTTGTATTGAGTGGGGTACGGCTACATCGCCTATATATCAGGCGCATCAGCAAGGCATCAAGGTACACGTTTGGGTGGATGAGACCCGCCCCCGCAATCAAGGGGCAAGCCTGACTGCCTGGGAACTAAGCCAGGCAGGCATACCGCATACCGTCATCGTAGACAATACTGGTGGACATCTGATGCAACACGGCATGGTAGATATGGCCATCGTGGGTACAGACCGTACCACTCGCACTGGGGATGTAGCCAATAAAATCGGTACCTACCTCAAAGCATTGGCAGCCGCAGACAACCACATCCCTTTTTATGTAGCACTCCCTTCTACAACCATTGATTGGAACATCAAAGACGGACTCAAGGAAATCCCTATCGAAGAAAGAAGTGCCGACGAAGTGAAATACATCCAGGGTTTGAATAGTCAGGATCAGGTAGAAAAAATATTGCTCACTCCTGCTGATAGTCCGGCATTAAATTATGGCTTTGATGTAACTCCTGCCCGCCTGGTGACTGCCCTGATTACCGAAAAAGGGGTTTGTGATGCCTCAGAGGAAGGTTTACTGACACTTTTCCCAGAGAAGAGAGAAGGGATTGAGGTATAAAGCTCAGTCAATAGAGACTGGTTGATCATTCATTGGTTGGGGGAAATAATCCCCCTCCTGCAAATCTTAGACGTATGAATCAAAGAACAAAAGGTATCTTAAAATAATCAGTCTAATACCTTACCTGAGCTTGAATCAGCTTTTCTCCAGCAGGGGTATAAATAATCCGCAGAAAATCAGCTTCTTTTTCAAGCGTAGTTTGGAGTTTATCCTTGATTTCTTCAGTGTGGGCAATGGCAATCCCAAAATATTTTTCGCTCAGCGCAAGAAAAAACTGTCCGATATTTTCTTTGAGGATTTTATCATAGGGTTTGTGTTCTTTTTTATTACTCATAAGCTGATTATAGGATTTTTTCTGAAATTATAAAAATTCAAACTAATATAAAATCATTACCCTATAAATTTTTACCTTTAAAAATTAGGTAATTTTTTTAGCATTTATTTTGTTTTTTAGCAAAAAGTTAGTACCTTTGAATCAAGAAATTTTACTAGCATCTTTTATGGTGTTTCGCCATAGTCGTCAATAGCTCTCCATACTTCATCACACGCCCATGTCATTCAGCGTGCTCTTTTGCCGAGGGGTGTCCCGGACGAAAGAAAATCGCTGAGTTGGCAAGCCCGATTTGGTTTTTCGTCCGGGACACCCCTCGGCAACCGCACGCCTACAGTGATGGACGTTGATCTCAGTAAGAAGTAGTAAAATTAGGTGTTGGGTTTTAAGGATTGGGAATTGGGTTTTATCAATTTCAATACATTTTGTTGAATTTCAGATACAATACATTTTCCAAAAAATAAAACCAAAACCAAACCCTTAACAACCTTTCAAAAGATTTCTATTAGCATTTTCTATGATGTTTCGTCATAGTTGAGATTTGTTGCTATTTCTTCAGCGGTGCCCATGTCATTCAGCGTGCTCTTTTGCCTAGCTGTCGTCAGCTCAAGCAAAAAGCGCTGAATCAACCGCCTTCGTCGGTTCGCTTTGGTCGCTTGAGCTGACGACAGCTAGGCAACCGCACGCCTACAGTGATGAGCCTTGCTCCGGGTCAGAAGTGATGGAAATCTTTTTCATTTGACAGTTCAAAAACTTAAAAGGTATGAACCAAGAATTATTGACGAATTTTCCGCCCAAAAACGAAAAGGAATTATTTGATACGCTACAATTTATCAAAAAATCTCCCTTGGCAAAGGATTACTGGCCAATTTTAAAATCTTTATACAAAAAATGTGAGACGGCTTTGTTGCAAGAGGAGTTTCCACATCTCACAGAAAATTTGCTCTTGATGATTGTGCGGCTGATTATTCGCATAGATCAAGCCAGTTTGTCCGAATTTAGCAGCCCCTATCCTACACAAGCTACCCTAAGATATATGAAAAGAAGGGCGCGCCGTTTTTTAAGAACTATAGGCAACAAATCTCCCGAAATGTATTTTAGCCTGGCTTCTAAAATTTTACTAGCACACGAAGATAAGTCAAAACTTGATTTTACCTGTAATTGGATTGCAGCCGATATTATTTTGGGGAAATCCCGCCGTTGCCTACAAAAAGGGCATGGGCAAGGCAAATATGTATTTGAACATCAACGCTTTCATCTGCATCAACGGGAAGATTTTTTTCCTGAAGTCTGGGATCAAAACCCTAATTTTCTCAATAAACTGCTGGAATTGAGTTTACCCTGGGAAGTTTATGAGTTTGTAATCAAGATATTTTATGCGAATCAATGGCAAATCAGTACTTTGTCAGAAGAGCGGCTTCGTGCCTTTTTTGTTTCGCCTTCTACTTGGCTGAAGCGAACTGCCGCCCAAGTAGCGTATCGAACCTACACTTTTCAAGGACTTAAGCCCGAAATTTTTGCTGGGATGTGGTTATTTAGTCCGCAAGATCAGAGAGTACACATTGAAAGAATTCAATCTAAACGCCCTTCTTTGAGCAAAAACTGGTATCAGGATTACAGTCAAACGCTTTTTGCACTGACTTTCAAAGAATTACAAGAGGGTAACAATTCCAGAAGAATTATCAAGGTTTTGGAGTTACTTCAAAAGAAATATCCCAAAGCTATTTCAACACAAAACATTTTACCGATTGCTCCTGCTTTGTTTGCTTCTTCTTCTAAAATATTACAGGAACTGGCATTTTTGGGGGTTGAGCAATCCAAAAAAGAAGATGCACTTGCTTGGATACTGGCATTGGATCCGGGAATCCCTGATACCAAGCTTAATATGAAATTGTATGATCGGCTTGCCCTTACTTTATTGCCCAAGTTTAAAAATGACAAAATCTCCAGAGATACGATTGCTTCTTTTGTATTTAAGGCTTCGTTTGCAGCTTGTGATTTCGGCTGGCAATTGAGCAAACAGGTTCGGCATGAATACGAAATGTATTATATCTGGAATAGAATCAGTCAGTTTAACCAACGCCGCAGCACGAAAGAAATTTACTGGAAAAATGCCATTACTTCTATGGCGGGTGCTGATGCTTTTACCAAATATTTTAAGCAGTATAGTTATTATTTTTCTTATATGTCTGATGAAGCACTTAGATTGATATGGGAGGTTGGATTGGAGCGTGTACGAAATTTTACTTTTAAAACATTTCGAGAAAACTTTATCAAAGAACCTTTTTATTATCTTCATAAAATTAGCGTCTTCCCGGATTCCCTTAAAAATAATATCTTGGAAGATGCACTTAAACAATTAAAAGGCAAAGCTCTTTTTCAAAATTATTGGTATTTGAGTACCGCTTTTCAGGCTGCTAATTCTAATGATTGGGCTGCTCAAGCACTTCTTCAGTTGATTGGTATTAGTAAGTTAGATCAGCTTTCGGTTCGAAATATCTTCAGTCAGCTTTGGCATTATGAAAATATTGAGGAGGCTTATCTGCAATATTTTAACAATTCACCAGAATCTATCCGAAAATTAGTAGTGGCTGTGCTTTCTGAAGATTCTCATACACTCATAGAAAAATCTAATAAAATACCCGATCTTTTATTAGAAGATGCATTGGCTTCTGCCAGCCTTGCCACTTTGTTACACATAACACAATTGGCTACTGAAGAAAGTTGGGGCAAACTTAGCCGAGCAATCTATGTACATCTGCTCAAAAAAGAGCATGAAGTCGGATTTTGGAAATTAATTCTTGAGAAAATTATTGCTGCCCCTGATCAGATACTAAGTTCCAGATTGATTCAAGATGCTCGTTTTTTTGAGCTTTTCCAAAATCAAAAAGACCTCAGTATTCTGGATATCAGCGATCCAGATATGGAAACTATTTTATTAGCCTGGTCACAGAAAAATCCGGACTTATTCCCAATGGAATCTCCCGAATTGTTTAAGCTCTGTCTGCATAAACTCCCACAATTAAGAAACCATGGGCTTTTATTAGCTCGTGAAAAGGGAATCACGCTTATTTTTGGGCTTCAGCTACTAGAATCTGGCTTACCTGATGCAATGGAAGAGTCCAAACATTTTTTTGAATCGTTAAAGCCACATTCTCAAAAAGAACTGGATGCTGCTTTGGCATTGTGTGATAGCCCCAACCAAACTACCCGTGAATTCGGTTTGGATTATTTGGGCAAACGCAAAGATAATTTTAAGGATAATGCCCAGATTCTGGAGTTTTTGTCAGAACATTCCGATGTAAGGGTGCAAAGTTTTGTCGCTGAAGAAATTAATCAGCTTCAGCTCGAGAAACCCTTTGTGCGTAGATTTGATAAGGAAATCTTAAGGATGAAAAACCGATCTAGAGAAGCCAAAGAAAAAATCAAACTTCGTGTAGAAACTACCCTAGAGATTGATGCAGCTACACTTTTGGAAATTGCCCGCTCACAAGTGAAAAAAGACGCTGAATGGGCTATTGAACAGTTGGCCAAAAAAGTGCTTTCTGGAGAAGAAATAGAAGGATTTGTGTTGGATTAGCTCCAGGGTTCTCTGATAATTTGTACAAATCTCCTTTTTGTACACAAATTATATTCAAATAATCATATTTTATAAAATAAAACATCAATCCTTGGGGCGTTCTGGCAAGAAAATCAAGATGTATCGCCTGCAAACTTAAATTCTGCTATAATTCAAGTTTTTTATTTTTTAATACAAAAATTTTTGACTTTTGATCAATCAATAGGGTAAAATAAGGTACAAGAACAAGCCTATAAAAATTTTCTACTAATTTCGCTCGATATTTAACCTTGTTTTTGCAGAAAAACACCCTTTAATTTGGGGCGATATTCCCAAATTATCTTATCTTGCAGTATATTGTGTCACAAAACCCTAATTGACGATGGTTACCCAAGAAGAATTGTTAGATATTTTTCCCAAAGAAGATGCCATACCGGAAGCCTATCAACTCCGCGAATTTTTAGTCCAAAACGAATATCTCATCAACGGAGAGTTGCGTTACTGGGAAGGTCCTATGAATGATATCCTGTCACCAGTTTGTATCAAACAAAAAGATGGAAGCCTTAGCCAGAAATTAATCGGACGTACGCCTCTATTGACAGGAAAAGAAGCTTTGGAAGCCCTGGATGCTGCCTCGCAAGCCTATAACCAGGGGGCAGGCTTGTGGCCGACGATGTCAGTCGTGGAGCGAATCCAACACGTAGAAAGATTTGTCGAGAAAATGCAGGAGCAAAGAAGTGCTGTGGTGAATTTGCTGATGTGGGAAATCGGGAAATCTTTAAAAGATTCTGAGAAAGAATTTGATCGTACGGTCAAATATATCCAAGATACTATTGCCGAACTGAAAGAGCTGGATCGTAAATCCTCTAAATTTGAGATCGACAGTGACATTATCGCCCAAATCCGCCGTGTGCCTCTGGGGATTGCTTTGTGTATGGGACCTTATAATTATCCGCTTAACGAAACTTTTACCACCTTGATCCCTGCCCTGATTATGGGCAATACTGTGATTTTTAAGCCTGCCAAATATGGAGTGCTTTTGATCAGACCTTTGCTTACAGCTTTCAAAGATTGTTTTCCCAAAGGTGTAATCAATATTATTTATGGAAGCGGACGTGCTACCGTAGGTGCCATTATGGAAACTGGTCAGCTCAATGTATTTGCCTTTATCGGCACCAATAAAGGAGCGAATGATCTCAAAAAAATGCACCCCAAACCCCACGCACTGCGATCTATCCTGGGTTTGGATGCCAAAAACCCAGCTATTGTACTTCCGGACGCCGATTTGGATATTGCTACGGATGAGTGCCTGCTTGGAAGTTTATCATTTAACGGACAACGTTGCACGGCCTTGAAAATCATTTTTGTCCATAAAAATGTAGTGGATAAATTTCTCTCCATCTTCAATCAAAAACTGGCGCAAATGAAAGTCGGCATGCCCTGGGATAAAAGTGTGGGCTTTACGCCACTTCCTGAACCCGGCAAATGCGATTATTTGAAGGAATTAGTAGAAGATGCCCAGGCACACGGGGCTAAGGTAGTTAATGAACATGGTGGGGTGATCCACGAAACCTATTTCCACCCTGCGGTGCTTTATCCGGTAAATGAAAAAATGAGGGTGTGGCGTGAAGAGCAATTCGGACCCATAGTGCCTGTAGTTGCTTTTGACGACGTGCAGGAGGCTGTCCATTATGTAGTTACTTCTAACTTCGGTCAACAGGCTAGTATATTCGGCTCCAACCCACAAGAAATTGCTCGTTTGATGGATTCACTCATTAATCAGGTAAGCCGTATCAATATCAATGCACAGTGCCAAAGAGGACCGGATATTTTCCCTTTTAACGGTCGTAAAGACTCCGCCGAAGGTACGTTATCGGTTTATGATGCGCTTCGGGTATTTTCTATTCGTGCTATTGTAGCTACGAAGAGTACAGACCGTAACAAAGACATCATCAAACAAATCATCCGCAACAGAGAATCTTCTTTCTTGTCGACTGATTTTATTTTCTAAAAAAAGCTTTGATTTTGGTTACTACTCAGGTACTTGTTTCAGAATTTAATTTTGTTTTTTATATTATTAAGATATAAAATTTTTATTTTTTTTATTTTATCATAATAAAATTTCTGGATAATTTTGTTTGTGTAAACTTACTTATTACACAAACAT
>JANRIC010000058.1:0-28913 GCA_033765345.1 Microscillaceae bacterium | reverse complement strand
CTGTGTCAGAATATCTACTCGATTAAACTTGTCTTCTTCTGTTTCTTGATTGCCTTCACTTTCTAATATCTTTTCTATTTTGATCGTGTCGAATAAAAGTTCAGACAAAAAGCCTTCAAGCACTACAAAGTTTGCTTTGTTACGGAGTAGTTTTTTGACTGCCCAATCAAAACGAATTAGTTTTTTGCTCATATTCTGTTTTTATAAAATCCGTAGCAAAGGTACGAAAAAATAAAAAAGCAAGCCTTGTTTTTGATTTGCTTTTCAATCAACCTTTATTTCGCTTGGTTTCAAGCATTAGATCCCATTCCTAGTCTTAGCCTCTCGCTAAGACCCCTCTTTTGAATCCTTAAGTGTTAGTGGAAAACTTGATCGCGAAATGCCCAATATGCAGTGCCGGATGCCAGAGTCAAAAACAATTTGATAAATCAAACCCATAAATCACAACGTTTGCAGCGTTGAGATTTTCCAAAACTCAAAGATTTGGAAAATCTTCTCCTACACTCAATACATATTGAATTTTTCAGCAGTTCGCACGCAATCGGCAAAGATAAAATCCAACATACCAAGCAACCTGTTGGGGTTATCCAGGCCTAGCGGTAAGGGATGTTTGAAAATCGTTTTTCCATCCAATTTGCCTATTTGCCAGCCCGTACCGATACTCACAATGGCATAAATCGGAATATCAGGGTTTTCATTCAGGAATCTGGCTACTATCAATTGTCTGTAAGCATCTGCCCAACCTCTTTCATAGTCATCATTTTTGGCTTCTACGGTGATTAAAAGAGGTTTCTCGAAAATATTTACGCCTGTTTTATTTCTCGGCGTTACAACATAATCGGGTACTAAAATCAAATCCTCGAATTTGATTTGCGGGTGGCTGAATAGTTTTGCTTTAGGATTGCGTTTCCAGGCTTCTTTCAACAGAGGGAAAATCAAAGCCTCGCACGCATAATACTCCATATCTGTATCGCCTCTTTCTGCAAGTACAAAGTCAATGTCTTCTTTGAGAAGATTAGAAATCTCGATAGGTACAAGTTTATCAAAATCAATAAAGCGTTTTGTTTCTACATTCAAGCCAAAATGCTCCAACATATCGGCAATGTTACTGAAATCACTGAATTTCATATCTGTATTCGTTTTGTCCTCTGTAAATATAGCTGTTTTTAGTCTATAAAGTGACGGCAAAACTGCCTAAAATCGCATAAAAAGCCCAATGTTACAAGCCTAATCTTGGACTGACCTAATTAAAACATAAACCCCGGCCGGTTAACAAAGTATATTTAGATTTTCCAAAACTCAAAGATTTGGAAAATCCTCTCCCAGCGAACAAAACAATCCTATAAAAATCACAAATAACTTTGGATAATATGATGAAAAACCCCCAGGATTTCCTTTAAATCCGTATAAACCCGGTTATCAATATAAAAAAAATTGTTCTCAAAGCGCATAAATTTCCATTCTATACCATCTGTAGCACATCCGTATAATACCGGAATATCTTTACCTTCCATTTCATTAAAAAGTTTTGCACCATAGAGTTGGGCTGCACACTGGGCAATACCATGGTCCATATCTTCGTCTTTAGCCTCTACCAAGGAAATAATCGGGCTTTCCAAATAGGGTTTGCGAGGGGCGAGTATAAAGAAAAAGTCACATACTCCTGCCAGGTCTCTTTCGTTATCTACAGGCAATTCTTCCCCTGAAAATAAAGTCACTTTGTCAGCATAGGCTTCGGCTATTTCTCCTAAAATAGGTGAAACTATCCTTTCCGATTTTACTTTCTCATTGTTTAATGGGAATAGTTTTGCTTTTTCCAGAGCTTGTTCCAACCAAATGCTTGGTTCCACCAATTTTATTTTTGAAAACAACTGTATGTTTTCGGCATCAAGTCCAAAAGTTTTGGTTACTTGTCTGAGTTTTTTATAATTGCTGTACCCCATCATCCATAAGTTTTAGCTTACACAAATATACCAAAAAATAGCCTAAAATCTATGATGATGCGTTTTTTGGGTCTGCTTCTATCATTAATTTGAATAAGGGTTTTCAGTATTCTTCATCATCAGTAATTTGAAATGGAGTAGAAGAAAATTATTTGATGTTTTAAAAGAGAATATTAGAAATACGGCATGTCCGAATTAAAAGACTCTTCGGTGGTTTTTATTAATCAGAAGAACTTTCAACCCATTCAGTATTCTATAAGCCAAATCAATCTGATTAAATACAGGAAAAGAACGAGTGTGAGCAATGGTTTATTAATTAAAATGCTGAAGAATTATTCCCCACTCCTGCTCTTAGCGAGAGGCCAAGACCTTTTTTGCATCATGAAATGTTTTGGGAAAAAAACTTGATTACTATGAAGTGGTTTTAATACAAAAACAAGACCCTTATAGAGGAGCTTTTAGCGCTTAAATCATGAATAATCAAGCTAATCAATCAAAAAAACTTGCCCCGAAGGGGTCTTGTATTTCCTAAATCACTTTAATCTGGGTATAAATACCTCAGAAGATAGCGAACCTGATTTTTTAAATGATAAAATCTTTCTTAATTTTGTTAAATTACACGGCATCGATATTGTATAAATTATCATTTAGCGGTCATATTGATTGCTATTAGAATTTTTATATTATAAATTCCGATAGTAATTACTTAGCCAGGGAGTCAGTTGTTGAAAAACCACTTGACTAAAATCCTCAAAAAGTTTCTGAGGTCTGGGAGAGGGTTCTTCTTTTTTCTGAATCAATTGTAGTTGGGCATTGGTCAAAGCCCGTTTATCTCCTTCGCAAATTCCCCATTCCGAAGACCAAATCGATTGGTTTTGAAAATCCTGATGATAAATAAGCTCCTGACGAATCGGATCGAGTACCTCTACTTGCAATATTCCACTGGTTTGTATTTCTTTTCTCAAAGTTTTTAACTTGGCTTTTACCGTCTCAAAAATAGGTTTTTCTTCCTCTCCCACCTTGACTGTCCCCACTTGTACGCTATCCTTGCTGATATCCTCTACTCTTTCATAGTGATTGGCTTCACTCAGTTTGAGGTCTGCAAATTGCATTCGAAGTACGTGATCCATCGGATAAGGCGTATTATTGGCCTCAACGGGTGAATAAAATTTGACAAACTCATGAATCGAGTTGGTATGGATATAATTTAATAATTTTTGTTGCAGAAAACCGGCCGAAATTTCGCGACTATTATTCGGATTAGGGATCGGCTCAATCATCACACGAAGGGTGCCTTGATCTTTGGCATCACGTATCTTTTGATCAATATCTCTGAATTGAGCATTAAATTCTTTGGTTTTCAGAAAATAACGATAGGCTTGTCTTGCACCTTCACGATTGCCAGAAGCGATGGCGTTTTCGGCCGCTTTAAAATATTCCATTGCCGCATTTTGCCTAGCGTTCAATAATTCATTGACCGGGTTAAAAGGATTGGGAATCACCTTCAATGCTCCTGGCGAGCTTTGTATCTGTTGATACAAATAATTGATCTGATTGTAATACGATACCACTTTATCCCATTTAAAAAGTTCATTGCCCATTTGAGTATTTTGAATGGCTTCTTCCAAAGATTTGATGGCGAGCGGATAAGCATTTTGTAGAGCTTCTTGAGCCTTTTCCTGATCGGTATTAGCGCGCAAACGACTGACGGCTTTGAGTACGGCATCATAATAATTGCCCTGCTCGAAGGCTTTCTGACCTGAAGAGCAACTGCTGAGGTATGCAGTCAAAACTAATAAAATCAAGTGTAAAATAAGGGTATTAATTGCTTTCATCGATTGTGATTTCTTTTAAATTTTCATACGCAGCACCTTTTCCGGTGTTAAATAACAACAAATGGTTTAACACCGAATTAACAGTATATATCATTCAAACCTCACATATTTTATGCAAAAAATGTCGGTTTTAGTGATTTGATTCCTGAAAAAAGCAAAAAATGTTACAAACCAGCTTTTAGCCGATTGAGTGCCTCGATCGCATGGGCAGTTTCTACCTTGATCATTTCAATCTTTCCAAGAACTTCTGGCGTAACACACTGGCCAGCTTTGGCCAACTTTTCTACTTCAAAACAAAGGCTCTCGAGCTTGCGTGCGCCTAGGTGGTGGCTGCTAGATTTATACTTATGTACTGCTGTACGCAACATTTCGGGATTTTTAGCCGCCAGTCCTTTGTCGATATTATTCAGAAAAACCGGAGTATTTTTGATAAAGGTATCAATCACATTGGAGGTAAAGGTGGAGTCTTTGCCCAATTTGTTTAAATTATTGATAGCCTCCTGATCAATGATGCTCATGAGTGTATAGATTTAAGGTGGAAGAAAGCTACGTGTATTGCAAAGTAAAAAAAAAATCACTTTTTATGCGAAAAAAATCTAAAAATTTAATTTTTATAAATCTTGTTTGCCCTTTTACTGCTAGGCTTTTATGCTTTATATCTACCCAATCATTAAATATTTCAAAATTTTATTCAAAAATCCTTGATCAATCGCCTATATTTACAGACAAATTTAATTACCTTATTAAACCCTAAAAAAATGCATACGGCAACATTCAAAACTTTTGTACACACCGGTGAAAAACAGCCCCAAGAGCTTTCTGTAGAATACATTCCCGAATCCGATCTGGTTGTTTTTTCCATCGCCGGGCGCGAGGTATTTAATATGACCTATACCAATAATTTTGAACCCATTGTCGGGGGCATTACCACCATTCGTAGTATTCAAGGTAAACTTACGCCAGATGCCTAAGTGATTTTCAGCTTTTAGGCAAAAATCAGAAATCGTTTCTATGTTTAAAATTATCATCGCCTCCCAAAATCCCAGCAAAATCGAGGCGGTACGCCTGGGTTTTGCTCAATTTTTTCCAGATGAAGCATTCTTTGTAGAGGGTGCTTCAAGTAATTCGGGTGTATCAGACCAACCTATGAACGATGAGGAAACCTTTCAAGGGGCTCTCAATCGTTGCTTGGATATCAAAAATCGCTTCCCAGAAGCTGATTTTTGGATAGGTATTGAAGGTGGGGTAGACACTCGATACGGCAATATGGAAGCCTTCGCTTGGGTAATTGTACTTGCACAAGGAGAATCAACCCAGGGAATGGCTCGCACCGCATCATTTTTCCTACCTCCCCGCATCCAGCAATTAATCGATGCAGGATATGAACTCGGCGCGGCAGATGATCTGGTTTTCCAAAGAAAAAACTCCAAACATGACCAAGGAGCCACAGGAATCCTTACGCACGGTGTAATAGACCGAGCCAACTATTATGCACACGCAGTAGTATTGGCTATGATCCCATTCAAAAATTCGGAGCTTTATCAGAAGATTTAACTATTTTTGTGGCAAATAGCCCAAAGATGAATTATTACGACCACTATCATTTATTAAAAAATCTTAGCCCTGCAAAGCTGCAAAATATCACCCAAGTCTTGGGCAGTTATTACCGATCTCGTTTTTTAAAAGCTCCTCTTGTCAGTGGTTTGCCGTTTAGTATTTCTATCGAGCCGACTACCTCTTGCAATCTGCGATGCCCCGAATGCCCCAGCGGGCTCAGGAGCTTCAGCCGACCCATAGGCAGACTTTCTTCCCATACTTTTGAGCGTATCATAGAAGAGCTTTATCCAACTTTGGTCTATCTAACTTTTTATTTTCAGGGAGAGCCGTATTTACACCCACAATTCCTTGAAATGGTACAATACGCCCGAAAAAAAAACATTTATACGGGTACTTCTACCAATGCACATTACCTCCACGATGAAAAAGCCCGCCAAACCGTTGAATCAGGGCTTAATCGGCTCATTATCTCTATCGATGGCACCAGTCAAGAAACTTATGAATCTTACCGAATCGGTGGAAAACTTGATAAAGTAATCCAGGGTACGGAAAATATCCTAAAATGGAAGAAAAAACTAAAATCAAAGACACCCCATACCATCTTTCAGTTTTTGGTGGTACGCCCCAATGAGCACCAAATCCCCGAAGTAAAACTACTGGCCAAAAAGCTGGGCGTAGATGAAGTCAAACTAAAAACTGCACAAATTTATGACTATGAGCAGGGTTCGGATTTGATCCCTCTAAATAGTCAATATACCCGATACAAAAAAAATACACAAGGAACTTTTGAAATTAAAAATCCTCTATTAAACCACTGCTGGAAAATGTGGCATTCCTGTGTATTCACCTGGGATGGAGATGTGGTTCCTTGTTGCTTTGATAAAGATGCACAGCACAAATTCGGAAATATCCACCAATCAAGCTTTCAGGAAATCTGGCAAGGTGAAGCTTATCTGCAATTTCGCAGGTCTTTGCTCAAATCTCGCAAGGAAATTGATATTTGTCAAAATTGTACCGAGGGTACAAAAGTCTGGGCTTAGGTTTGAATAACCCTCTTACCTGGAAAATATCTTTGTTCGGAGCAGTTTTTGCTTAAATTAATTGCTATGTCAAATTATAAACTATTAACTGTACTCTATTTTATTCTTCAGAACCCAAGTATTTATCTCCATGCTCAGGTCAATTTTACTGCGCCCAACCAGGAATATTATGCTACCATCGATCGGCTGATGAATGATCTTAAGAGTGTGCAGGATACCAACCGGGTCAAAGTCCTCACCAATCTGTGTTGGACCTACAAAGATACCAATCCGCTTAAAGCCCTCGAGTACGGAGAAAAAGCCCTGCAACTAGCCCAAAAATTATCCTATAAATCTGGAATCGCCAATGCCTATAACTATTTAGGCGTAGTGTACAACACACAGGGCAATTATCTGAAATCCCAGGGTTCGCACTTGTTAAGCGCACAGGCATTCAAGAAAATCCGGGATAAAATCGGCGTTTCCCAGGCTTATCAACGTGCCGGCATCACCCCCCGCAAAAATCACGAATTCCAAAAAGCCCTGGAATATTATCAGTTAAGCCTCAAAGTCGCCCGCCAAATCAAAGACCCCTTCCGAATAGCCAGCCCTCTGAGCAATATGGGTGGAGTCTACCAATCTTTGGGAGATTATAAAAAAGCCCTAACTTACTATCAAAATGCCCTGACTATTTATAAAACCCTGGCAGACAGTGCCATGATTGGAATTACGCTCAATAACATAGGCAAGACTTATGAAAATCAAAACGCCACCCAACTTGCCCAAGAATATTATTTAGAAGCCAAAAACATCGCCGAACAAAACAAAGATTCCAGCCGCCTGGCTCAAATCAGCCTAAATCTGGCTCAAATACACTATAAAAACGGTGAAATCCCAAAGGCCGAGCAATTAGCACTACAAAGCCTCAAGCTATCCAGAAAATACTTACTCAGACCAACCATCCAAGAATCCAGTTATTTGCTTGCTCAAATATATGCTCAAGGAGGGCAGTTTCAACAAGCCTTTACCTATCAACTTATTTATACCCAAATGCTGGACTCGCTCCACAATGAAGAAGAAAGTCGACGTATTACCGAGATTCAGGAACTGGTAGAAACCGAACAAAAAAAAGCAAATTCTGCCCTGCTTCAGAAAGATAATATCATCAAAGCCGAAGGTCAACAACTCACCAAAAGTTATATCTATTTAGCCTGGGTGATAGCCGGATTTATGGTTTTACTGGCTTTTTTCCTTTATCGAAGCAACCTATACCGAAAACAACATAATATTGAACTTCAGATTCAAAATGAAAAAATCAATCGGCAAATCTCCGAAATCCACCGAACCAAAGAAAATATCGAGAAAAGCAAAATAGAATTGCTCGAGAAAAATCAACTGATTGAGAAAAAAAACGAGTCTTTCCGAAGAATCCTCAATCAACTCAATGAAAATAATATTCGCCTGACCAATAGCATTCGTTATGCCGAAAAAATCCAAAGAGCTTTCCTCCCACACGACAATCAATTTAGAGATTTGTTTGAAAATCATTTCATCATTTTTAAACCCAAAGACGTAGTTTCAGGTGATTTTTATTGGCTAAACCGAGTAGAGAATAAAATTTTTATTGCCGTAGTAGATTGTACCGGACACGGCGTACCCGGTGCTTTTATGTCTATGATCGGTAATACACTGCTCAACGAAATCATCAACCAAGAAAAAGTATTCCAACCCAATGAAGTACTCGTGCATCTCCACGAAGGAATCCGCTGGACGCTCAAACAAAACGACAGCAAAAACACAGACGGGATGGATTTGTCTTTTTGTTGTATTGAGCAAGATGACCAGGGAGCTTTTCAGGTTCAATTTAGTGGTGCCAAAAGCAGTATTTATTATTATCATCAAAAAGAACTACATTTCCTCAAAGGCGACCGCAAATCTATCGGAGGCTGGCAAATGGAAGTAAAACGTGAATTTCAAAATCATCATTTTACCCTTCAAAAAGGAGACATTTTATACTTTGCTACCGACGGATATACAGATGCACCCAATCCGCAACGCAAAAAACTCGGATACAAAAAATTTCAGCAAATCCTCAGTGATCATGCCCAGCTTTCCCTCAAACAACAAGGCGCCGCATTGCTTGAAGCACTCTATGCCCATAAAACCACCGGCGAACAAAGGGATGACATCACGATTGTAGGGGTTCAGTTGTGATTTTTCCAAAACTTTGCCTATATTCGCAGAAAGGAAACACATAAAACCTTAATAAAACCAATGCTAGGGCATAGATTCACCAAATTCCAAGTTCCGATCAGTAAAGAAGGTGCTCGCTTTGAGAAACTTCTCAATATTTTTCAGCAATTACTCACCATTACCTCCGGCGACGTGAGCGAAGCTCTGCACTGGCTCAACAACCTGGATAAACAATATGACCTTACCGACGAAGATTATGGCATCGGTGACTTCATCGAGGATCTCAAGCGTAAAGGCTACCTACGTGAAGAAGAAGGCACAGGCAGACTTAGCATGACTGCCAAAAGCGAAATGAGCATTCGAAAAAGTGCCCTTGAGGAAATCTTCGGCAAATTAAAAAGACACAAAGGCGGCAACCACCACACCCAACAATCAGGACTAGGAGATGAAATCTCCCCAGATATTCGCCCTTATCAATTTGGCGATAGCCTGGAAAATCTCTCCGTGACCGACTCCATCCGCAATGCACAAATCAATCACGGTATCGGCGATTTTATGCTTGCTGAAAATGACCTTGAAATCCGCGAAACCGAATTTAAAGCACAGACTTCCACAGTACTGATGATCGATATTTCGCACTCCATGATCCTTTATGGCGAAGATCGCATCACACCTGCCAAAAAAGTCGCTATGGCACTCTCCGAATTGATTACCACTCGATATCCCAAAGATACATTGGATATCATTGTGTTTGGCAATGATGCCTGGCAGATTCAAATCAAGGATTTGCCTTATTTACAGGTTGGTCCTTATCATACCAATACCATCGCAGGGCTTGAACTAGCCATGGACATTCTGCGCCGTCGTAAGAATATGAACAAACAAATCTTTATGATTACTGACGGCAAACCTACTTGTATGAAAGTAGGTATCAAATACTACAAAAATAGCTTCGGACTTGACAAGAAGATATTGGGCAAAACCTTGAATCTGGCTGTACAATGCCGTAAACTCAAAATCCCAATTACTACCTTTATGATTGCTTCCGACCCCTACTTGCAAGAGTTCGTCCGGGAATTTACCCAAGTCAATCAAGGAAAAGCTTATTACAGTGATCTGCACGATCTGGGTAGTTTTATATTTGAAGATTTTCAACGCAACCGACGAAAGAATATTTGGTAAGAACGTTTGAGGGAATTAAGAATTAAGGGAATTAAGAATTTTATTAACATTTAATCGCCGCAGGCTGTGTCATCACAGCCCACTATTTTGAACCAACAGCAGGCATGTTACACACTATCAGGTAGTCAAGCTGTGGTTTCTCTTTATAAATTACTTCCCGAAATAATTTTTACCTTTTTATGAGAAAAAAACATATTTCGCAATTTTTATTCGGTATCATACTATTAGTTGGATTGAATGTCGTAGCCAATCGTTATTTCTTGAGATTGGATCTTACCGAAGATCAACGATATAGCATTAGCCCAGCCACCAAAAAGATTCTCAGAAATCTACAGCAAGACGTTTATATCAAAGTGTACCTTGAGGGAGAGTTCCCTGCTGGTTTTAAAAGATTGCAAAAAGCCGTCAGAGAAGCCCTGGATGAATTTAAGATTTATGCTGGAAATAAACTCAACTACAGATTCATTGACCCCAGTCTACAAGGCAAAGACCAAAAGGAAAAAAATCAGTTTTATCAGCAATTGGTCGATAAAGGCATCTCCCCTACCAATCTTTTTGTAGGTCAGGGGGATAACCGCAGCGAAAAACTCATTTTCCCAGGAGCTATAATTTCTCTCTACGATAAAAAATCCGGCAAAAGTTATGAGACTACCGCCCAACTTTTCCGAGTGGTAGATCAAAAACTCCAAAGTAATCTCAGCCCCGAACAAATCCTCAATCAATCGGCCGAAAACGTAGAATACAACCTGATCTCCTCCCTACGGCAGCTTACCCAAGAAAATCGCAAAAAAATCGGCTTTATTGTAGGGCACGGCGAGCTGGAAGACCACGAAATGGCTTCTGCCGTACTTAATCTACGACAATATTACGAAGTAGTCAAAGTCCCTTTGCCCTTCGAGACCAAGATCAAAGACGGGCTGGATATGATTATTGTCGCCAAACCGGATTCTACCTTTAGCGAAGAAGATAAACTCAAAATAGATCAGTTTATTATGAAAGGCGGCAAGGCCATGTTTTTTGTAGATGTGGTAGGGCTGCACATGGACAGCGTAATTCGAGATAAAGGCTCTTTCTCCTTTCCGATCAGGCACAATCTATTGGATTTATTCTTCAGATATGGCGTGAGGCTCAATGCCGACCTGATCAAAGACCTCAATGCAGGGCTTATACCCATCGTCACGGGAATGTATGCGGATAATCGCCCCAATATCCAACCCATACCCTGGCAATATAATCCATTGATCAACACCTTCAGCAAGCACCCGATTGTGAAAAATATGGGACCTATCCAAAGCAAGTTTATCAGTACCATAGATACTGTCAAAGCCCAGGGAATCCAAAAAACGCCACTTTTATATACCTCTCAATATTCCATCGTCCGATCCACTCCTACTTTTGTGCGTTATGAAGAAGAACGCCAAAGACCTGACCCTCGGCTCTATAACCAAGGCCCGCTTGCCGTAGCCTATCTATTAGAAGGCAAGTTTAACTCCCTGTTCAAATCTCGTAGCCAAAGCCAAAGTCCCGGATTTGTCGCACAAAGCAAACCTACCAAAATCCTTGTATGCTCGGATGGAGACCTGATCAAAAATGATTTTGACCCACAGAAGCAAGAACCCCTCCCTATGGGTTATGACCTCATCCGCCGAACCAGCTTTTCTAATGCAGATTTCTTGCTCAACGCCGTAGATTATATGATCGACGAACAGGGTACGATCTTGGCAAAAAATAAAGAAATTGTACTCCGCCCCCTGGATAAAATCAAGCTCAAAGAAGAAAAAAGCTATTGGCAGTGGTTTAATATGATCCTTCCTGTAATATTAGTCGTTCTTTTCGGTATCATCAATTACCTGATCAGGAACTACAAATATAAAAATGTATAAAATCAAATATGTTCCTGAATTTTGGTATAATTTAATTTGTTGTCTAAGCGTTATTTAGCTAATTTTAATTATTATTTATATCTATACTAAAACCGAATCGGCGAGATTCTTAATAAACGCAACATGAAAAATGCAATGTCGCTTCATTTCAAAATACTTTGCTTAACACTACTCTTATCTCCTATGAGTGTCGGATCAGCGAAGAACATCAAAGAAATCAGCTTTTTCCAGGGTAGTTGGGAGCAAGCCCTGATTGAAGCCAAAAAACAAGGAAAGTTTCTGTTTGTAGATGCCTATGCTACCTGGTGTGGGCCTTGTAAATATATGGATAAAAATGTATTTACAGATGCCGAAGTAGCTGCCTATTACAACAGCAACTTCATCAGTTATAAAATGGACGTAGATAAAGAAACAGAAACCGCCGAAAAATACGGGATCAGTGCCATGCCTACTTATCTATTTGTAGACGCAGCAGGTGAGGTCGTGTTCCGTAAAACCGGAGCTATGGGTATTCCTGAATTTATCCAACTCGGTAAAAGTGCCCTCGAAATTCCCGCATTGCAGAAAAAATATGATGCTGGTGATCGCAGCCCTGAGTTTTTGGCTAATTACCTGTTGGCCAATGCCGAAAATAAATCAGATAAAATTCTTACAGCTGCCTCCGATTATTTTAAAACACAAAAAGACGAAGACCTTTTGTCTGAAACAAACTTCCAACTCCTGAAAGCTTTTGCCGAAGACGTGAATTCCCGTGAATTCCAGTATTTTCTCAATCATACGGCTGAGTTCAACGAAAAATACGGAGAAGCCGCCGGTGAAGTTGCTTATCAAGTCTTGGATAAACTATACGCCAAAGCAATTGATAATCAGGATGTTGCACCCTTAAATGAGCTCAAGTCTATCATCGGGCGTCTTGACCCGATCATCCCCAAAGAACAGGCAGAAACCATCACCAACAGTGCTTTCCTTTCTTTTTATCAGCAAATCAAAGACTGGGATAACTATGCACTGGCTGCTCTAGAGTTTTTTGAGAAAAACGGTACCGAAGATTCCGAAATGCTTTTTAATGCCAGTTATAATTTCTACAACTATGTAGAAAACAAAGAGTACCTGAGCAAAGCCCTCAATTGGATGAAAAACTCCATCGAGAGAGAAGAAAATTATATCAATAAATATCTTTATGCCGCACTGCTCCACAAACTAGGCAATAAAGACGAAGCCCTCAAACAAGCCCGCGAAGCCAAAAGTATCGCCGATAAAGATGGCGTGGATACTTCCCTGATCCAAAGCCTTATCGATAAAATGGAGCAAAATTAGAAGAAAGTAAATTTTGTTTTCCAGCAAAATTCAGACTGATGCAAAGGGATAAAAATCTTTGCATCTAAATCACTAAATTTATGATTGAAAATCCATTTGCAGATTATGGCAAAATCGTTATAGGAGATCGTTTTGTAGGTAGAAAAAAAGAAATCGAGCTAATCCAGAATCGAGTTTTTGGAGAAAGTTACGGTAATATTGCCATCATGGGGCTTCCTCGGATTGGGAAGTCAAGTCTGGCCTGGAATGCGATCATAAGTTATGAGGAAGAGCTGGAAAATAAAAATATATATGCGATCAGAATAAATGTGGGTGAGTTTTCTGAACCTAGTAGTTTTTACCAAAAAATCATCAGAGATGTTCATCGTAAATTTAAAGCCAAAAATGAAGCCTGGATAAAAGATCTTCACGTAATTTATGAGGACTTGGGAGCAGAAAATTTAAGAATAAGTGATCGCAATAGCCTGATAGGAGAATATTTTTATGTTATACAAAAAAATAAATCTCGAGTAATTTATATATTTGATGAGTTTGATGCTGTCAGAAACTATTTAGGGGTCGCTGATTTTCAATTTCTTCGTGAGCTTTCATACAATCCTCAATTCAAAGTATGTATGGTTACCGTCTCACGACGTACTTTAAAAGAAATAGAGCCTTCTGGAGGAACAATATCAAACTTTTATCAAACCTTCACAGATCTGTATTTAGGAATGTTTAGCAACACTGATCTTTTGGATTATTGGAATACTTTTTTTAATCATAAAATTCCTATCAATGATGAAGAAAAAGCACTAATCTATGAATTTACAGATTCCCATCCTTTTCTTTTAGATATTTTTAATTATCATTTATTCAATAACTTAGGCGATAATCTTAAGAGAAGTATTGAATTGACTCAAAAAGATATTTTTCTTACATTTCTAAATAACTATAAGACCATTTATGATTTATTAGAAGAAGAAGAATTAGGAAAAAAACTACTTCAAATGACTATCGGACCAGTATACGATATTTCAGTAACTGAAGCTGAAAAAATTGAACGGTTGGGACTAGTGCAAATAGAAGATGGATATTATAAAGCTTTTTCTAAAAATTTTGATGTGTATTTACAAAAAGTCCACAAAGAAATTCCTATTTGGAGTTTATGGAGTGAAACTGAAATTAAATTACGCGAAATAGTAAGAATTTGGTTGGTAGAAAAATTTGGAGAAAATTGGGTATCTAAATTCCGTAAATTGCAGAATAAGGAGACTTATATCGCCGATTTGGAGGCTATGCAAAATCGGGAAAAACAAAGTTTCCCTGAAACCTATTCAAAAGATTTATTGGAATATACCTATCCCGGAGAATTATTTGATAAATTTATGAGGGTGGAGTGGGCATGGTTCAAGAATATATTTGGAAAAGAGGCTAATGAGTGGAAACCTAAGTTTGATCTTTTGGCAAGAATTCGCAACCCACTTGCACATAATAAAGAAAATATTCTTAAAGATTTTGAACGCAATGATGCAATGGGTTATTGTCAAGAAATAATCCATAAAATAGATGCCTGGATCATACAGGGTAATTCTTAAAAACTCCGATTAAAAACAGCCTCGCTTTTTTTATAACTCTAATTCGCATAATCATTTGATATTTTGCCCAAAAATACCGTATTTTGCAGGCTCATAATTGTAAAGGGTTAAAAATACGAATAATCATGCGAAAAATAGAGAATCACGAAGAATACAAAAAATTGTTAGAGGAGCGTTCCTTGGAACTTCAAAAGAAAAAAGCTGATAGGGATCAAGAAAAAATCAAAGCACTCCACGAACAAATCAACGCCATGAAAGGCAGCAAATAATCCATACCATCGGTTTTCCAAAATAATGGCGTGTACCCGGAATAATAATCTGATATTCCGGTTTTTTTTTATGTATTCAAACCAAAAATTCTGTATTTTGACCCTTCAAATCCATTTCAAAATATTCGTTAAATTATGCACACTAAAATACAGTTTATCCAATCCATTTTTTTAGCCTGTTTTCTGTGTTTACTTCCTACCTCAACTCAGGCACAAAATGACATGCCAATTATTTTAAACGCTCGTGAGCAAGCCAAAGTCATCAATCGATGGCTGGAACTCAGAGCCCGAAAAGTGCTTCCTGCGCTCATGCAAAGAGAAAACACGGATATGTGGGTGCTGATTTCAAGGGAATATAACGAAGATCCGGTACTCAAAACCATGCTCCCCGCAGAATGGATCTCGGCTCGTAGGCGAACTATCCTGGTGATCTACCTCCCTCCTCAGTCCGACACTGTTGAGACCCTGGCCATAGCACGCTACGATGTAGGGAATGTATTCAAAAGTGCCTGGAATCCATCCGAACAACCCAATCAATGGCAAAGGCTTGCCGAGATTATTCAGGCAAAAAACCCAAAGAAAATTGCACTGAACTTTTCCGAACATTTCGGGCTGGCCGACGGGATTGACTTTACAGATTACCAGAGCTTTCAAAAATATATCCCCGAAACGTATCGCAGCAGGATAGTATCGGCCGAAAACCTGGCCATCGGCTGGCTTGAGACCCGCATCGAGGAAGAAATGACCGTCTATCCTCAAATTATGCGGATTGCTCACCTTATTACTCGAGAAGGATTTTCTGAAAAGGTCATACAGCCGGGAGTCACCACTACCCAAGATATTCAATGGTGGTACCGTGACCGGATCGACAAGCTAGGTTTGGCCGCTTGGTTTCATCCTACAGTATCCATCCAAAGAAATGATGTAGCGCGTTTTGATCATTTGCGAAGTTTCTCAAGCCGCCCTGGTGAAGAAGTGATCCTCCCTGGTGACCTGATTCACGTAGATTTTGGCATTACTTATCTGAGGCTTAATACCGATACCCAACAACACGCTTATATCCTCAAGCCAGGCGAAAATGATGCACCCGAAGACCTCAAAAAGGCTTTTGCCATCGGAAATCGTCTGCAAGACATCCTGACAGGTAATTTTAAAACCGGTCGCACAGGCAATGAAATCCTCAAAGTTTCCCTCCAACAAGCCAAAAACGAAGGCATCGAGGCTACGATTTATACCCATCCTATCGGTTACCACGGGCACGCTGCCGGCCCTACGATCGGGCTTTGGGACCAACAGGGCGGCGTACCCGGCAGTGGAGATTATCCCTTATATCCTAACACAGCCTACTCGATTGAGCTAAATGCTGCCGTGACGATCCCAGCCTGGGCTAATAAAAAAATACGCATTATGCTTGAGGAAGACGGCTATTTTGATGGAAAAAGCTTTTGGTATATCGGCGGTCGTCAGAAGGAATTGCTACTCATTCCTCGTAAATTAGAAAATATTGATTAAAAAAATAAAACGTGAATAATGAAAATCTTGCGCTTCATTCCCACGCTAAAAGAGTACTTTTTGTTTTAAGATTCGGTTAATTATCGAGCTTGAGTGTAGTTTTGAAGATTTTCGGCAAAATACTTGTGCATTTTTTCAAAACTAAACACTCAAACAAAGCTCATGGAATGGAATTTCCTGAATGTTACCCTGTTTGCCCTGATAGGAGTCTCACTGATCTTGTATCTTATCTCCACACAAAGATTCGAGCAGGCACGGGTTTTAGAAGTTCTTGACGGCGACTCCATTATTGTAGCCACTGAACGATATAAAAAAGGGGTGAAAGTGCGTCTTGGGGGTATTGACGCTCCTGAAAAAGGTACCCGCATTTTTGAAAAGAATGAAAAATTCGCCCGCCAAGCCAGTCGATTTGTAGAAGAACGCCTGCCCCCTAATACCAAAATATATCTTGAGTACGATCATCAAAAATGGGATGAGTACGGAAGGCTTCTGGCTTACATCTACATCACCAAATCCGGCAAAAGCCTCAATGCAGAGATGATTCGGAATGGATTTGCCACTTTCAAAGCCCATCGACGCAATAAAAAATATGAAAAACTTTTTGAACGCCTCGAGTCCCAAGCCAAAAAGTATCGCCTAGGTCTTTGGCAATATCATTAATTCAGGCATTTTTCAGATGATTATGATCAATATTTCATTTTTTCTCCATAGATAAAATGAATATCCATTGGGAATGTCATTTTTTTTTCCTAAATTAAATTCTCGAAATAAATACTTCTTCTAAAAAAAATATCGAGCACAAGCTTAACCAAAGAGTTTAAATTTTATTTATATCATAAATATTTTTTTTTAGAAAAATATACAAAATATTAGTATATGTAGTATTTGTGGCAATATCATAACCATCTATTAATTTATGAGAAAAAATTACACTTCCCTTTTAATTGGTTTATTTTTGCTTCCATTTTTATTCGTACCCCTAGTACTAGAGGCGCAAAACGCAAATAATTTTATTGGGTTTCATTTGAAATCATTGCGAAAACATAGCTTCAAATACAACTTCAAGCAGTACAACAACCTCATTGTGATCCCTATGGAGGTAAACGGCATTGATACGCTTAATTTTGTACTGGACTCCGGCGTGGGTTACACACTCATCACCGACCCCAATGTGATGGAAAAACTTAACCTTCCCTGCCTTCGCAAAATAAAAGTGGCCGGTGCCGGCGAAGATGAAGAATTGATAGGATGTATCAGTAGTGTAGAGAAAATTCAGTTTAAAGGAATTGAAGCCAATAATCATAGTCTGATCATACTGGAGGAAGATATCCTTCAATTATCACGTTATGCCGGGATTAAGATTCATGGGCTGATCGGTTATGATATATTGAGTAGGTTTGTGGTAGAGATCAATTTTCTAAATCAAACCCTAATCTTTACTGATCCAATGTATTATAAACAAAAACTTGGCAAAAAAGAAGAATTATTCACTTTGAGTATTGAAGAAATGAAACCTTATGTCCAGGCCGAAGCAATCCTCAAAAACTCTACCAGTACGCCTTTGAAACTTATTTTGGATACAGGGGCAGGTCATTCTCTCTCCTTAGATACAGGTACGCACCCGGATATTAGAGTCCCGGATAGATTTGTCACTTCTCAAATTGGTGTCACCCTCAACGGAGCTGTAAAAGGAGCAATAGCCCGCATCGAGAAATTCAGGTTGGGTTCTTTTGAAATGGAAAAAGTGATTACCGCCTTTCCTGATTCTACGTCTTTGCGGTTTATGCGCGGCATCAATCAGCGTCAAGGAAATTTGGGCTGTGGAGTGCTCAAGAGGTTTCATATCACCTTTAATTATCCGCACGAAAAGTTAATCCTCAAACCCAACCGCCATTTTAAAACACCTTTTGAGTTTAATACCAGTGGAATCGAATTGGTGGCTAGTGGTAGTGAATACGATGAATTTGAAATCGGCTCTGTCAGAAAAGGATCACCAGCTTTTGAAGCAGATTTACGCAGAGGAGACAAAATCATTGCTATTGACGGAGAAATGATACACAATATGGATATGAATCAAATCTACAAGCTAATCAATAAAAAAGGAGGTGAAAGAACCGATCTTTTTATGAAAAGGTATAATACCTTTTTTATTGTCTCCTTGCTTCTGCAAGAGCCGATATAATTCTTTCACCTAAATACAATACTACTCATACAGACCTCAACATCAAAGTTGAATATCTCTGAGTCTTCCCTCAGCTTGGGCAGCTTTGATACAAGATTCTAATCCGTTTTTATTGATGGTACGAATAGCCTCAGTAGAAACTTTCAGCGTAATCCAGGTATTCTGACTAGGAAGAAAAAAGCGTTTTTTCTGCAAATTCGGATAAAACTTTCTTTTGGTTTTATTATTAGCGTGCGAAACGTTATTTCCTACTTGGGTTTTCTTTCCGGTAATATCACAAACTCTTGCCATGAATATATATATTTTGAAGGTTTGATAAACCTTTATGATAAATAGGGTGCAAATATAGTCAATTTTTCATTTTTTGCTTGAAAATCACGTATAATCTTTAAAAAATTCTTTGCTGTATGTGATCAAATTTCAGGATAAAAAAACAGTCCTGCAAGGCAAAAAAAATTTAGGGTTTTCATTATTTTTTTTCATAAATTCTATTGCAATTAAAAAATAATTTTTAACTTGCAGTGTAAGAAAATAAGCCAATTTTCATATTCTTATGGCACGATTTTTTTACACCTATCATAAAGTTTCAGCTTTGATTTTATAAACTCCGGATAATTTCTTAACAAACCATCACCGGAAATAATAGCCCTTTTGTTTTCTCATATCTAATACTCCTTATGAATTGCCCTTACTAAGGTAATTTATCTGTGTATTTGATAAGATTGTGTATATAAGAGATGTAATAAATCTATCGAATTTGAATTAAACTATCCATATATTATTGACTATGGCACAATTACAGGCAATATCATTAAAAACAGAGGTTTCAGGCAATTTTGTACAAGCCATACAACAGGCTGTACCAAGCTACGAATCCAGAATCAAGCTGATTTTCTCCAAATACCTGATCGAGTTTCCAGAATCGGAAAAGTGGTACCCTTTGCAGGATATTTTGCAGGTTTATAAGGAGATTTCTATGCAATTCGGTCCGCATTTGTTATTCTCGATCGGTAAATATCTTTCCAAAACCAACCCCTTGGCGGAAGGCTTTCAAAATCTTGAAACCGCACTTTTAAATCTGGATAATATGCAGCGATATCATCACAGGGGTGGCGAGGTTGGTTATTATAAATTGTTGCATTACAGCCCAGAAAAAAAAGAAGCTAAATTAGAATGTCGTAACCCTTATCCTTGTTATGTAGATCGTGGTATTCTGACCTATTTGGCTATTAAATACAAACCTGCCGATTCAAGTTTGATTCTGGTCGAGCTGGATACCAATCGCCCAAATCGCCTAGCAGGCGGAGAAGTAAGCTTTTATAATATACTTTGGGTATAAAGGTTTTAGCTCAAAGAAAACGACTCCTTTCCTCGGGTGTGGGGATACGACAAGTTTCTTTTTTACCAAAAAATCGGTATCGATTCCGGGCGATAAAATTATACATAAAGTCACGGATAAAAGCTGGAAAAATGATCAGACCATAAATCAAATTCCAGGGAAATCTCAAATAAAAAGCTATTTTTAGGGCTGCAGTAGATTTAGTAAAGTGTTTTACACCTAATATCAAGACGATACTGTCAAATTCGCTGCTTGAAAGTTGATGTTCTTTTAATAATTTTTGCCCTTCCTCAGATTGTAAAGAAGCAAATTTAAATACTGCTTTTGGGTCTCTTCGGATGATAAAATCCACGCTTGAGTTACAGAGATTGCATACTCCATCAAAAAGGATGATTCCTGGGGCTGATTTACTCATTACTTGTTTGGCCATATTTTCTAAATTTATTCTTACAAAATAAAACCACAAAAAAACAGGTGGCAATCTCATTACCACCTGCCTCCTTGTATAAAACATATTTCTTAACGTATTTCACCGTTTTTCTCCCGAATGATTTCCACCCAACCGCGAATTTCTTGCAAGGCGGTATTAGGATCAATGGAGAAAAATTTCACTTTTGCATTATAGAAATATACTCCCGTAGATAGTGCTTTGCCATCTTTGCTTGTTCCATCCCAATTTAAATCAATATTATCATTTAAAGAAAATACCTTATTGCCCCAACGATTGAAAATTTCAATTTCAACGGATTCTACAGAAAGAGGGCTTGGGCATGGTCTAAACAAATCATTGATACCGTCTCCATTAGGCGTAAAGACATTGGGCAACTCGTAATAAAGACAATTGTCCTGGCAAGCTTCATTACTCAACTCACTTTCATTGCCAACCAAATCAACCGCTACCACCCGATAACAACCTGCCCGAGAAACCAATCCAGAGGGTAGTTCGGGCAAATCTTGGTGTACAAAAAAGGTATCTGAACCTTGATAAATAGGAGCATTCAGATTAAAATCGGCTTCTCCTATCCCTTTGAAGTATAGCTTGTAATAAGCAATGTCATCGCAGCTCAAGAGACTCCTTACGGGTGTCCAAAAAACTGTATTTTCATCTGCATTATTGCTTGCATCCAGAGGGTCTTTACATATTTTGTCATTCAGGAAGCTGCAATTATTTGCCTCAAGCTCCAGTGCCGGAGGGTCAGGAGGTGTATTATCTGTAGGTGAGGCCGAATCTATCTGAGACTTGTTTTCAAGCACTTTGACAGGTATCTGATCATTAAAGTAAGAGCCCCGAGTGACTACAAAATAAAAGTAAGTGCTATCTGGGTTGAGGCATTGATTATTGAACTTGCCCCGGTCAATATACTCAGGTGTTCCTACCAGTACGCTATCAATCAGCGTAAAATCGGGTACATTGGCAGTACGGCGATAAATCAGGTGTCTGTAAACCCCCTGGCTGGTATTGGTCAGATTAGACCAGGGTACATTATACTCCCATTCTAGCATAATTTGGTTTTCTCCTCCTGTGGCACTTAGCCTTACGCTTGATGCAGAATCAGAAGATATTCTTTTAGATTCGGAAGCTGTCCCAGCATCACTATACCACTCTACTTTGTATAAGTAAGGGTTATTTTCAGTATTGAGCCCCGCATCCGTAAAATTAAAGGAAAGTTGTGTACCTACGTTATCAATTTGGGTATCTATCAAAGTAAAACTTGCACTGCTAAGACCCGTAGCCCGATACAATTCATATCTGAAAGGAGGATTAAAAATTGTGCTCAAATCAGCTTCTTCAGGTCTGGGGCGTAGCCAATTGACATCAATCGTGCCATTGTTGGCATCGGTGCTTTCTACGGATACTTTGGTGACCAAAGGTGCATCCAAGGGCAAAGTTACACACTGCTCATCAGAAGCTCGGCTTACTCCACCACCGGGTGCAGGGAAATTAACACTGATGATATAACTGTAGCTTAGTCCCAAAGCCAAAGGTCCATTGTCAATAAAGGAATTTGTGGTAGCAGAAACGCGCCCAATCTCTTCGTAACCCACCATAGTCGGTGTCTGTTCACAAAAGATTGAATCTATACAACCTTCTCTGCGCCAGATGATAATTTCCATATCATCGATTTTTCCTGCACAACTGGGGCATTCATTCAGATAAGGATTCCAATTCAAGGTTACACTGCGTGTGTCGGTATCCAAAGCCGCTACAAGTCCAGTGGGCGGAGGTCCCTTAACCGTAATCAGCATGGGTTTCAAATCTACCAACCTGGGTTCTAAGGGGTTGGCGGGGATGTCTTCTGCACGAAAAACCACGATATAAGGCTCTTCGCGTACGTGTTCGCAACCCGTAACCCAGCGAAAAGTAGCTGTGGCAGGGCTTGCCTGCGGGCTGGGGGAAAAGAAAAATTGTGCAGGTACATTAAAGTTATCCGGGTCATAAACGCCACTGTTTAATGCAGGAGTACTATCTGTAGAGCTGATAATGAGAAGATTGCCATCTGGGTCTGTGGCTGTAATAATTTCTTCAATAATATTGGAGGGATCTGAGGGGTCTTCATTTGCTGTAGCACATACTTCCGGTGGTACGGTCAATGAAGGTCTTTTATTGTCACAATCCAAGATAATAATTTGCATATCGCGAACTACAGCCCCAATAGGAACTCCATTGCGCCATTCTCTGACTACAAAAGCAAGATTGTATTCTCCGGCTCTACCGGGAGTATTCCACTCTATTTGTCCGGTACGGGGGTCTATGGTAATGAGGGCACGTGTACCCGTCAAATTCTCCTGAAAACCTCCAAAAGTAGAGTCTGCTGCACTTAGGTAATTGGGTACTGGGTCAGAAGCACTGGCACGAGGCACTGTAAATTCAAAGGAGAGGCTATCTCCATCAGGGTCATAAGCACCTGGATTGTGAAAAAACTTTTGCCCTATACAGCCTCTATCCAGAGGGTCAACTGTCAAAATCGGAGAACTGTTCAAACCGATACCTGGGTCTATGACTACGGTTGTAGAAACGGAAAAAGGAATATTGACTGAGTTTCCATTGTTTACATTCAAAATACCGGCGTTTCTATTTTCTTCCACAAAAGAAACCACAAAAGCTCCATTAGCAGGGAATGTATGAGTAGTACGATATACGTTAATTTGTGTGAAATCGGCTGGTCTCCCGATAGGCCCACTTTCTGATTCCACTCTGGGCACATTCACGACGGGGGAACCATCTCCGAAATTAATATCTAAATCGGGGCTATCGGCATTACCTGGGGCATTGTCGGTATACATCACAATGGTAAATTCATATCTAAATGTACCGATACGTCTGGCGATGATTTCTCCAGCGCGGATATGAGTAGCCCAGGCAGTTTGCTGCCAAAAAGTGAGCAAAAAAACTATAGATAACAGCCCCGATGAAATCTTTCCTAATATTTTTTGCATGTAAGGTGAAACTAATTTTGTTGAGTAATAAAGCTTTATATACATTGGTTAACTGTAATTTACCGATAAGAGTTCAAATAAATCAGGTTATCAGAGGGTATTTATCCTTCAAATATATCAAAATATCCCCGGATTTTTCAAACTTTGTATCAGGTAAATTGATCTCGATGTAAAAAGTTAATTTTTCGTCTTTATCTTATAATCTTAGTAGCTTTGAGGCACAAGGTCATAGGGAAAAACCTTTACAATCAAGTTGAAATATCACACTTAAATTTTTAATTCGTCATGCAGAGCCTAAAACTGAACTTCAAAAACAGCCAAGGGGAAGCCTTATCTGCCCGCTTGGAACTTCCCATAGATTCACATCCGCATAATTATGCCGTTTTTGCACATTGTTTTACCTGTAATAAAAACCTTCACGCCGTCCGGAGTATCAGCAAGGCATTGACCAAAAATGGTATTGCAGTCTTGAGTTTTGACTTTACGGGGCTTGGCGAAAGTGAAGGAGATTTTGCAGACACCAATTTCTCTTCTAATGTGCAGGATTTGGTAGAAGCTGCCCGATTCTTAGAGCAATCTTATCAAAGCCCTAGTCTACTCATTGGGCATTCTTTGGGAGGTGCAGCGGTGCTGGCTGCCAAACAATTTCTCCCGGGCATCAAAGCCATAGCCACCGTAGGCGCGCCTTATGACCCAGCACACGTATCCCATTTGATTGAAGATACCAGCGAAATTGAATCCAAAGGCATTGCCCATGTCAAAATCGGAGGCAGAGGTTTTACCTTAAAAAAACAGTTTCTGGATGATCTCAAAGAAATCAGCACTGGTGAAACGATCCGAAATCTGGGAGCTGCATTGTTGGTAATGCATTCGCCTCAGGATGAAACCGTAGAGATTGATAACGCTACCCAAATTTACAAAGCTGCCCAACATCCCCGAAGCTTTATCAGTCTGGATGGAGCCAATCATTTACTCAGCGACCGTAAAGATTCTTTGTATGTGGGCGATATGATCGCTACCTGGGCACAACATTATCTTGAAATTCCCGAAGAGGAAGATTTATCTACGAGTGAGCAGGTTGTCACCAGAACAGGTAAAAAAGGCTATACCACTGAAATCAAAGCCGGAAGACATAGACTGACAGGAGACGAGCCTGTGGCAGTAGGCGGTCATGACTTCGGGCCTAATCCCTACGATTTTCTGAATATTGCCCTGGGTACCTGCACCGGTATGACCCTAAGAATGTACGCCGACCGGAAAGGCTGGCCGCTCAAAGAAGTAAAAGTACACCTAAAGCACCATAAAATACACGCCCAGGATTGCAACGATTGCGAAAACAAAGAAGGTAAAATAGATCACATAGAGCGTATCATAGAGCTGGAAGGTGAGCTGGACGAATCGCAATTACAACGCCTGCTCGAGATCGCCGACAAATGCCCCGTACACCGTACTTTGCACTCAGAGGTGAAGGTAAAGACGGAGTTGAGGAGAGAGGAATAATTAATTTTTTCCAGACAAGCAATTCATTCTTATACCCAGATTGAAGTGATTTGCCTGATTTTCTTGATTGATTAGCTTGATTATTAATGATTTAAAAGCTAAAATCTCGGAAAACCACTTCGGTTTGAGTATAGTTAGGTTAATCGCATCAACGAAAAGGCACAATGAGCTTTTCCAAGCCCCAAAGGGGCGAAATATTTATAGAAATTCAAAATGACCTAAAATTAAGTTCCGTAGGAACGGCATAGATGTCGTTACTACGGAACTTTATCAACTGAAAATAAAATTGCTATCCATATTTTACTCCTACGGAGCTAAGAAATACCTGTAAAAACCCTTAAATTTGATGCGATTAACCTAATTCTTAGTCGGAGATTATGAAATTAAACCGTAAATTTGTAAGATTAATCCGGTAAACTTTTGTTAAAATGGCTTCGGAAACGATTGTTCAGGACGTATACGACTTTTTAAAGCAATATCCACCTTTTAATTTGATTGACAAAGACACCTTGTTTAAGCTGGCTACAGGGGTGACTATCCAATATTACGAAGAAGGGCAAAGAATCTTTAGACAAGGAGAAAAACCCTTCTCCTATTTTTTTGTGGTCAATAAGGGAAGTATTAATGTCATAGAGCATCAGGAAGATGGCAAAGAAGAGCTCCTAGATAAATGCGATGAAGGCGACATTTTTGGGGTGAGGGCTTCTATTGCCGATGATGCCTACTTTGCCGATGCCGTCTGTGCCGAAGAATCGCTGCTTTATACCATTCCGATGGATGAATTCAGCGAAGTGATGACGATGAACCCTCAAGTAGCTTTGTTTTTGGCGGCTGGTTTTGCTTCGGGAGTATCTATCCTCAAAAGTGGAGATTCGCAAAACATCCGAGATATGCGTCGTTTTCTGGCTCAAGACAACCCAATGACCCGCGAACTCATTGAAACGGATACCCTTGAGATCCAATCCAAAAAAGAAGTGATTTCCTGCACGCCTCATCATACCGTCAGGGAAGCCGCCAAGATTATGAGTATTTTTAATGTGGGTTCTATCATCATTACCGACGAAAAACAACGCCCACTAGGCATCATTACCGACAGCGATTTTCGAAGAAAGGTAGTGGCTTCAGAAGACATCATTAAAAATAAACCCGTTACGGAAATTATGAGCTCCCCAGTAAAAACCATCAAGGTGGGGCTTTCCGTGGCCGAAGTGATGCTCCTGATGATCAGTCATAAAATTAGCCATTTTTGCGTGACGGAAGACGGCACCGACCAGACTCCCATCGTAGGGGTGGTGTCTCAAAGAGATATTCTGATCGCACAAGGCAATAACCCCGCTGTACTCACCAAACAAATCAAAAAGACCAACAAAGTTTCTCAACTTAAATCTATCCGCGAGAAAGCCGAGTATCTCATCAAAAGTTATTTGAGTCAGGAAGTAGGCATTCCTTTTATATCCAATATCATCACAGCCATCAATGACATCCTGATCCAAAAAGCCGCCGAAATCGCCGAACAGTCACTCAAAGAACAGGGATTGGAAAAACCCGAAATTCGTTATTGCTGGCTGGCCTTGGGCAGCGAAGGACGCAAGGAACAACTCCTTCGAACCGACCAGGACAATGCCCTGATTTATGACAACCCGCCCGAAGATAAGCAAGAAGCAGTGCACGAATATTTTTTAAAGTTTTCGGGAATCATTACGGATATTTTGGTAGAGTGTGGTTTTGTCAAATGCCCCGCCGGAATGATGGCCAGCAATCCTACATGGTGCAAGCCAATCTCGACCTGGAAAACTTATTTCCATCAATGGATTAGCATCCCCGAGCCACAAGCCTTGATGAAAGTCTCTATTTTCTTTGATTTCAGACCCATCGTTGGAGATTTCACCCTGGCTCACGAACTAAAAGAGTTTATTTTTGAAGAAATTGATAAAAATGAATTATTTATCATCCACCTGGCCAAAAATGCTATGCAAAACCCTCCTCCTTTAAGTTTTTTCCGCAGCTTTATTGTAGAAAAAAGTGGAGACCACAAAAACGAATTCGACATCAAAGCCAGGGCTATGATGCCGCTCATCGACGCAGCACGTGTTTTGGCCTATCAGCTAAAGCTCAAAAACTATGGAAGTACGCTCGAGCGTTTTGAGGAAATTGCCAAAAGAGATAAAAGTTTAGCACCTATATGTGAATCCGCAGCAACTGCTTTTGAAATTCTTTTACGCCAGCGTGCCATTCACGGATTAAAAAATCACAGCTCCGGGCGTTATATCAATCCAGAGGCTTTGAATAAGCTTGAACGACAAACCATTCGGAATACCTTCAAAACCATAGAGAGAATTCAACAGACCTTAGAACTCAGATTTAGGCTGGGTTATTTGAGCTAATGAAAAAATCATCTCTTTATTGTGAAAATAGCTATAAAAATAGTAATATTACGGGGTGAACAAGACCAAATGTACCCCGAGCCATGTTCCGAAAAAAAAATAACTATCAAAAGTACCTAAAAAAAGAGTGTCCTGATTTTGTCCGCCAGTACGTAGAATGTTTTCAGAACTCCCACACGGAAAATAGCCTTTACGATTGTCGATTTGTGGTTTTTGATACCGAAACGACAGGGCTGGACATCCGCCAGGACAAGGTCATCAGTGTCGGTGCTATTGCCCTTGAAAATCTTGAAATCTGCGTGATGGATTCCCTAGAGCTTTTTATTGAAAGAGACCGCACCGGAGATAAAAATTCGGTGGTCATACACCAGATATTAGCCAAAGAAACCCGAGGTGGATATCAGGAAGTACAAGCCCTGGAAATGTTTCTAGATTTTATCCGCAACAGTGTGTTGGTGGCTCACTGCGCCAATTTTGATATTCAGATGATCTCCGCCATTCTCAAAAAACATTTTGGTTTTCCTCTCCTAAATCGCTACATTGATACCATTGAACTGGCACGCCGGATCGATGTAGGCAAAATGGCTTATGCGTATGAAATGACTCGCCCGCAGGATTATTCGCTGGATGGTCTTTGTAAACGCTATCAAATTCCGATCAACGGCCGACATACCGCAGCAGGCGATGCTATGGCTACTGCACGTTTGCTCCAGGTATTGTTATTCAAAGCCCTGCATAAAAAAATCACTTATGTGAAAGAAATTGCTCAGGGCTAAGTATCTGGGCAATAATCTGCCTCAAAGCAAATTTTAAACTTTTCAGAAAATGTACTCTCTCGAGAGGAGATGAAGCAGGTTAAGGGAGGTGAAACCGTATTTATGTGTTCTTGTATACAAGGTGCGGGTACTTGGTATTATCCTGGTGGTGGAATACCATCAAGTGGTGTATTAACCACACACGCTATGAATTATTGTGGAACTGTGGCTAATACAGCTTGCATGTATGGAGAGATATAAGTATCTAGTGTTATGAAATTTTACACATCACCTCTAAATAAATATTAAGAGGTGATGTTTTCAAAAAAAGCCACTTTATAACTTAAAAAAACTTCATAATGAAAAAAATCACTATTTTTTGCTTTTGCCTACTTATCTTCTTTGAAGTATCCGGACAGACTGTCATCAAAGGTATTGTAAATGGGGACATAACAGACATAAAAGTGTTTTTGCCCATTTTAGGTTTCTCACAAAGCGCAGTTACAACTATTGTAGAATTGGAAGAAGACGGTTCATTTCTTTTGAATATTCCTTTGAATGTTCCTCATACAATCACCATTAATTTTACTCTTGGAAGAGAGAGCAGGCTTTTGTTGGAACCAGGTGATACGATTTATATACAGGTAAGTCCTCACACTGCACAAGAACATAGACCTGAATGGCTTAAAGTCCAGGGAAATAATGCCCTCGGACATACTTATTTGAATACAATCTATGATTTTGTACTCTTTGATAAGTTCGCTCAACTCCGAAATGTTTTTGATGGATATTTAGAAGCCGATTGGGAAATACAATGGGATGTTATTCAAGAAGAGTTTCAAAAGCAATCCTCCTGGCTGGATTCTCTTCATGAAAACAAAGCCATTACTAACTGACATTACGCAGTTGAAGAATTTGGAAATTTGTAAAAAAATACAGTTGTGTTTAAATTAGGGAAAAAATTTAAAAAAGGATGAAATCACCAGAATTAATGGATTTGTATTCGGATTATTTGTTGAGTAGCCCTAATG
>JANRIC010000049.1:0-34547 GCA_033765345.1 Microscillaceae bacterium | reverse complement strand
AATTCTTAATTCTAAATTCTTAATTCTTAATTCTTAATTCTTAATTCTTAATTCTTAATTCTTAATTCTTAATTCTTAATTCTTAATTCTTAATTCTTAATTCTTAATTCTTAATTCTTAATTCTTAATTCTTAATTCTTAATTGATTTAAAATCTTCTCCCGACCACCAGTTTTTCTTTAAATTCCTCGTTATTGCCATTGGGAGTCAGGATTTTGATGTAAGCCAGGTAGTAGCCCATACGTGCCAGGTTGCCGGATTCGTCAGTGCCATCCCAGATAAACGTGCCTTTTTCCGTGCCGAGGAAATATCTTTGGGTGAGTCTTTTGATTAGCCGTCCCTGGGCATCATAGATAATAATGTCTACCAGTGCGCCGCCCTGTTGCATGTCTAGGTCGATGCTGGTGAAGTCTTCCAGTCCGTCGCCGTCCGGTGTAAAAATCTGTGGATTGATGCTTATCTTGGCATTGGAGGTATTTTCGCGTTTTTGTTGGGAGTTTTGGTAGCCAGGAGTGGCAAAACCCGAGGTGGCTGCGGCAGATTGCCAGCTATTGCGGGTATTGGTAGGGAGATTAAAGGCTATTCTCTCGAGAGAAACTCCTTCTTCATCATCCAGCAAGGGGAAATGAAAATCTTCATTATAATCAAACCGCTCTATCAATTGATTTTGGCTACTGATGAGTATGAAAGTGCCTTCGTCATCGGGGTAGCTGGGCATCGAGGAAATCTCCAAGAAAGTTTCTTCTTGGGCTAAGGGGTAATTATTCAAAATATTGCCTATATTATTACTGATCACCAGGTAGGTTTGAGGTGCCAGGATGTAATCTTCTTCTTCCAGGATAATTTTTTGATTGGCAGGGATGCCGTCCTCGATATTGGCCAGCACCCAACCTTTGAGATTGATAAATTTACTCGAGTTGTTGTACAATTCCACAAAATCACTACCTCCCGTGCGAGGATTAAAAAGTAATTCATTCAAAATCATGTCGAGGGAATCAGGCTCTTCGGGCAGTCCGAATGCTGTGGTATTTACATCTCCGATCAGATTCCCGCTGCAGTCTTGTACATTGTCCACCGTGACATTGTAGGTAGTTTGTTCGGTCATAGGAGTACTCAGGCTTACTATGACTCTTTTGAAGGCAGGAAACTCAGGGCTGATATTTTGTATGTTCAGGTTGCCAGAAAGCTGATATTGACCATTTTGCAGGCTGTTTTCGTCCATTTTTTCATTAAAAATCAGGCGGATTGTCAGGGCGTCGATGGCTTCGGCACGGACAAGTTTGGGAGCGGTAAGATCAGGGCGGTCGGCAGCTACAGAATTGAGCATTCCAGGCGTACCACCTCTGTCTGCTTCCGAAGCCAGCCAGTTGCTTGCCTCTCCGCAGGGATTATCGGTATCGATCATCTCCAGAGCCCAGCCTCCATCAGATTTGCTGGTATTTTGGTACCAACTATCATCATACAATACCGCAACAACCAGCGTACCATCAGGATTAGTCAAGACCAGTTCCTCGCCGGAGTTTAGCAAATCCGGGAAATTATCTACACCCACTACTTTGCCAAAACCCTGAAAATCAGCCGCAAAAGAATTCTCTACCAAAATTACGTACTCACCAGGGAAAATAGCCTGCTGAGGCAGGTTAATATTGCCGTCTGCATCTGCCAATTTGCAGTCTTTCAAGTCTAACACACGATTAGAGCGATTAAACAATTCTAAAAACTCTGTTTCAGGCAAGGGATTGACGGGCTGCGCACTTCCACGGGGGTCAGTCATGATTTCGGTGATGATCAGTTCGTGAAAGTCAGGTGCACCTCCCAAGGCAATCGTCACGGAGGGCTGACTCAGCAAATTCCCTGAGCAATCCGTCAAATTATTGAAATTAAGTGTATAATTAGTACCTTCTTGCAAGGCTGGGTTAATGGTAAGTTGTACAGAGGTAAATTCTGGGGCTTCTGCTACAGCCGTATTGATGCTAATGCCATTTGTTAAGGAGTAATTGGTGGTATTGGACAAGGTACCTTGATCCATACTTTCTGTGAATTGTACAAAAATCGTGGTCGGATTCAGGGTAGAAACCGTCAGCAAAGCCGGAGCGGATTGGTCGGGCGTGTTATTAAAAACAGAATTTTGTTGGTTGGGAGTGCCACCGAGCGCACTGTTAGAGCCTTGCCAGTTGTCGGCACTGCTGCAAGGTAGATTGGGGTTGATTTGCTCTAAGCTATAACCCCCATCTTCTTTTGAGGCATCCTGATACCAGGTGAGGTTGTATTCTACCCGATCTATGAGTTGTCCGTTTTGGTCATTCAGGAGAATCTCTTCGCCGCTATTGGTGAGCGTATTAAAATCTACCAGGCCAAGTACATCACCAAAAGGAGCCAACTCAGCAGCATCTCCCTGCGCACAAACCAACACATAACTTTGCGGTGCAAGTGTAAAATTAGGGAGTACCGCTCCGCTTAATGTCCAGTTTTGTAAATTTACGGCTTTGGTATTCGGATTATACAACTCTACAAACTCTGCGTCGGGCAGCCCTTGAGTAGGCGTGGGGTCAGCCATAATTTCATGGATGAGTACATCCCTGAATCCAGCCTCAAAAGGTTCAAAATAGGTGAAATTGATCGTGCTCGGATTAGGACTGAGCAGATTATTATTTAAATCTTTGATATTTTGGATATTAAGGATATTTTCTTGCCCATCTGCAAAGGACTGGGCAAAAGCAAGCCGTACCACAGCCGGATTTTGGCCGTTTCGGAGGGCAGACAAGGGCGAATTGAGGTTATTGTTGGCGGCATAATTGCCTTCTGTTTCGGCGTCGCTCTGCAAGACAGTCTCCGAAAAAGTAATATCCACCTCCGTAGCTGAAATCACCTGTGCAGAAAGTACCTGGGGAGCTATATTATCTACCATTTCATCTCCGATATAAAAATCATCGAAAAAGAACTTATCCCGGTTGCTGGTAGTATGATTACAAACTAGCCCAAAAAATGCCGTAGCAGTAAAAGTATTATCCGTAAAGGCTGCACCTTGTGATACAAAACTTTCGCCTCCGGCTGGATCTGCAAAGATTTGCCATTGTCCGGCATTATTTCTAAGTACCTTGATGCGGGTTTTGACATTGCCAGCAAATGCCGTAGTGCCCGTAAAAATCGTAGTACGGGTGCTGCCGCTTTGGCGAACTAATTTGATAAAATCATCTCCCGATTGACCTATTTCTATATAATATCCATTCAAATCACCTTCTAAATTGGATTGATTGGAGACCAAATACACCCTGGCCTGATTCGAAGCACTGGGTGCAAACCTTAAATCAATCAAAAAACGCCATTCTGTATCTTGGATGCGGGTATTGGCGGTGCTCAGATGAAGAGTGGAAGTAGCTGCTGGACCATTGCTTTTGAGTGATTGGGTCTCGACCAAAAACTCTCCGGTATCGCCGCTCCAGCTAGGGTTACTGGTGAAGTCTCCATCAGAAAAGTTATCTTGTAATTGCCCAAAAGAAGGAGCAGATATAAAAAAAACAAGAAAAATAGTATAAATTCCTCTCATAATTGACGATTTGTATGGTAGATTCATGCCAAAATACTAGTTTTAAAATGCTTTTTTAAGTTTTTCCGATTAAGTTTTAATTATTATTTAAATTTTCAAAATCAATGAAAGTAGCAGTAGTAGGGGCTACCGGATTAGTAGGTAGCGAGTTGCTCAAAGTCTTGACGGAAAGGGAGTTTCCCGTCAGCGAATTATTACCCGTTGCATCCACCCAATCAGTGGGTAAGGAAGTTGATTTTAAGGGTAAGAAGGTTAAGGTGATTGATATGAAGACTGCTATTGAAAAGAAACCCGAACTGGCTTTATTTTCTGCGGGCGGGTCTATTTCTCTGGAGTTTGCTCCTTATTTTGCTGAGGTAGGTACTACGGTGGTCGACAACTCGTCTGCCTGGAGAATGAGCCCTGACCACAAGCTGGTTGTTCCCGAAGTGAATGCCCACGTACTCACCCAAGCCGATAAAATCATTGCCAATCCCAATTGTTCTACCATTCAGATGGTAGTGGTACTCAATCCCTTGCATTTGAGATATAAAATTAAAAGAATTGTGGTCTCGACCTATCAAAGTGTGACCGGAACCGGCAAAGAAGCCGTAGATCAGTTGATGAATGAGCGTCAGGGTATCCAAGGGGAGATGATCTATCCGCATCCCATTGATTTGAATGTGCTGCCACATATTGATGTATTCCTGGATAATGGCTATACCAAGGAAGAAATGAAAATGGTTCAGGAAACCTGTAAAATTATGGGCGACAACTCCATCCGCGTGACGGCCACCACGGTACGTATTCCGGTGATGGGCGGACACTCCGAGGCCGTCAATATAGAGTTTGAAAATGAGTACGACCTGAACGAAGTCAGAGAAATCCTAGAAAATACACCCGGCGTAGTCGTACAGGATGATGTCAAAAATAATATTTATCCCATGCCCATGAATACCCGTGACAAGGACGAAGTATTTGTAGGTCGTATCCGAAGAGACGAAAGCCAAGCTAAAACCCTTAACCTCTGGATTGTAGCCGATAACCTGCGCAAAGGAGCGGCTACCAATGCCGTACAAATTGCTGAGTATCTTTTGGAGAAAGGCATGCTTTAAATAAGCAACGACAGGGTCGCTTTAAGCGACCCCGTCGTTTGAGTAGATTTATCTAAAAAACCTTGTTAGTCGTCCGAAGGATGCAACATGTAGGACGAAAAAAAACGTTTGGAAAGTATGTTCTTATGGCTCTTTTTGAAATTACTTGAAATAATATATTTACTCATTAAAATAGGCAACGACGGGGTCACTTTAAGCAACCCCGTCGTTTGAGTAGATTTATCTTCAAGTAAAATCATAAAGAACCATCTTACTCTACAGCAAAACCTGTGGCTTCCCTCACTTTTTCAGGGATAAAACCCAGCACAATATCCGATTTGAGAATGCCTGATTCGCAAAGCTCATCTGCAATCATCACATCTGTATTATTTTGCTGAATCCATACTTTCTCGCCGATAATTTCAACATGAAAAGCCACCGTAAAAACGTGTTGGTTCTTCTGCCAACCCATAGAAAGTAGTTGGTAGTGATGATTTTCTTTATCAATGATGAGGTGCGATTTGATCAAGGGGGTTAAATTTTTTTTGATTGAAGCATACCGTTTTAATACCTCGAGAATGATTTGTTGGTATTTTGTTATTTTATCCATGATTCTATTTCTTCGGTTTCTGTATTCAATACGATTATCTCAATTTTATATCTTTGTATGGCTTTTTGAATAAATGCTCGTTGAAAAAAACTTTCCCATACTTCTCTAGAGATTGCTAACCAAATATTTCTTTGGGGGTCTAATTCTTCCAATGAGAGGCGATAATTTTCATACTGTCCCAAGGCCTTGTGAAATTCGGATACAAGAGATTGCCCAAGAAAAGATTTTATTTCTACTGCAATTTTCTCATTGTCTTTCTCTGCTGCAATTAGCCTTTCTGCTCCCAAATCAGCTAAAAGTTCCACATCCCCGATTGTCAAATCCAGGGGATCGTCTGTAATTTGCCATCCATCCTTTTCAAGCGCCTTACGGGCTGCTGAATGATAAATATCTCTTCTTGACATTTTTTTAATAAGCAATGATCTAAGACAAATATAAGCATTTTTTGAGATTGTGAAATAATTATATTTTCATGTAGTATCTTGAGGAGAGTTTTTTTAAAAAAAACCTTGTTAGTCGTCCGAAGGATGCTAACAATGGTTACAATACTTGACGATCTATCAAACAATCCACATTTGGATGCAACCAAAGCAAGGATGCAGGCAACTGAGTGCTTATTTTTTGACTTAAAAGTGCCTCACAGGCAGCTTTTTTGCCGCTTCCGGTGATGAGCAGCAGTATTTTTTGGGATTTGAAAATATCTCCCACCCCCAAGGTAAGCCCGTATTGTAGTTGCCCTTCCATACTTTGAGCCATACTATGCGTAAGGGATTCGGGGCTGAGTGTTGCTTTGTGAAAATGATACGTAAGTGTTTCGGCAGGCTCATTGAAGCAAATATGTCCGTTTTTACCGATTCCCAAAATACAAAGGTCAATAGGGCCTTGTTGTGTCAGAGTATCTTGCATTTGTCGGCAAACTTCTTCTGGGTCGCTGGGATTGCTTTCAAAACTAAAATAACGATCCTCAGAAATTCGCCAGGGTTCAATGATATGTTCACGGATGAACGATTCGCAGGTCTGAAGATGCTCCATCGGTACGCCACCCCATTCGTCAGGCTTAATAATGCGTAATTGTGCAAACAAATCCGGGTTTTGGGCAAAGTCACTCGTTAGCAGTTGATAAGCTCTCAGGGGTGAATTGCCAGTAGCAGCCGAAATTAAGAGATTGTATTTGGCAATGATTTCCTGAAGCATCAGCTCTTTGGCTGCCTGGCTAAAAGAATCGTAATCAGGGAAATAATGGATTTTCATAGTTCAAATAATTTTATCTATTTATTTTTGTTAGCACAGGGATTTGTTAGTCAAAATCTGTGTCATCCCTGTGCCAAATTCAATTGTCCTTCAATCCCTCCAATGGCTTTTAAACTGGCTGTACCGCAGCGAATCCCTAAATGGATACATTCCTCGAGGCTTTTGCCCAGCAACCAATTCCTCAAAAATCCCGCATCAAAATTATCTCCGGCACCTGTGGTATCGGCAATCTGTAGATTTTCGGTCAGTTCGGCAGGAATGGCAAAACTTTGGATTTCATCATTTCTAAAGACGATTGCTCCGTCTGCACCACATTTGACCACAACCATTCCGCAGTATTGAGCCAGGTATTTTCCAGACTCAAGCAGGTCGTTTTTACCTGAAATGTACCTGGCTTCGGCTTCATTGGGTAGAAATACATCTACAAAAGGCAGAATTTCCTGCACCTGTTGCCAGTCTTCCTCCGGATCCCAGTTGGTATCCAAAGATAGGCTGATTCCCTGTTTTTTTAATTGAGGGAGGAATTCCGGCCAAAAACTTCTGAGTTGAGTCAGTAAATAATAGCTGGCGATATGCCAGTGAGAGGTCAAATTCAGGTGATTTTTATGAATATCTTCGGGCTGAGTGGCGAGCATTGTGCCTGTATATGTGAGCATCGCCCGGTCTTTACCGTCAAAAAGTCCGATACCAACGGAGGTCTTTCGGGACGGATCGGTAGAAATATATGTGGTGGAAATTCCCAATGATTTGAGTTTATCTTTTAACATATTTCCAAACAAATCCTCCGCTACTTTGGCCAAAAGTCCGATTTTTCCGCCTAATTTGGCAAACTGAGCGGCAAAAATAGCCGCAGAGCCTCCCAAATCTATGGTATAATCGTCAATCAGTTGTTCTGCCTGTCCGTATTTGGGTCTGACTGTCCCTGTGAAGAGTAAATCTATACATAGATCAGCCACGATGAAGGCATCAAATTGCTTGTTGTCCATAGTTTTCTTAGGAATGAAAAATTACATAAAGTATTATTTTAAATTACCCATTACCCATTCCTTATTTTTTCCAGAGCTTATACGGTTTGTCTACTGAGGTCTCAAAAGGAAGTAATACTTTGCGCCCTGTCCCGGCAGACTCATAAGCCGCAAAAATGATCTCTAGTACAGCCCTTCCGTCTTCTCCGGTCACCAGAGGTATTTTGTCGTTTTTGATACAATCCGTAAAGTGGGCGAATTCCTGTGGGAAGCCATAATTCCAGGCTTCTTCATAGATGGTGTAGCTCCACCCGATGGTATTTCCGGCTTTTTCAACGGCATAACCCACCCCTTTGAGGCTATACGTTTGAATAGAATTACCTTGTAGTAAATCAGCATAGGCTACACCTTGGGTGCCATGTATTTCGGCGCGGTCGTCCATACCACCAAGTTTTGTCCAGCTCTCTTCGGCCATGGCCGTAACGCCGTTCTCAAACTCGAGAATCAAAATGGAATTATCATCACCCAGGGTTTTATCCTGGTGTACTTGTGTGTCCATTTGGGCATAGACTGACTTAACTTTAGCACCATCAAGCATCCATCTGAAATACTGAATGGCGTGGCAGCCCATATCCATCATCACCCCTCCGCCGGAGCGTTCTACGTCCCAGAAATGGGGAGCGTGTGGTCCGTCGTGTTTTTCGGATTGTTTGAGGAGGGTTGGTTTGCCTAGGGCACCCTCATTCAGGAGAGCTTTGAGGCGGACATATTTAGGAGCAAAACAGAGTTCTTCGGCATACATCAGTTTGACCTGAGCTTGTTTGCAGGCAGCTATCATTTGGTCGGCTTCGCTGAGATTGAGGCAGAGAGGTTTTTCTACAATCACATGTTTTCCTGCGGCGGCGGTAGCCAGGGTGATTTCACAGTGTAGGTGGTTTGGTGCCCCGATCACAATGACATCAACAGTATCCAAAGCCAGTAAATCCTTTAATTCGGTAAAATGATGCGGGATATTGTGCGCTTTGGCAAATCGTTGGGCATTGCCCGGAGTGGGTGACATCACTGCAATGATTTCTGCATCAGGCACACTTTTGATAGATTCGGCGTGAATGGTGGTGATAAATTGAGAGCCGATGAGCCCGTAACCTACTTTTTTATCTTTCATGTTTTTTATTTTTTATTGGTTTCAAAATATAAGATTTTATGCCCAGGCCTTTTCCCCGGCTTTGTAAGGCACACAGCCCTCGAATCGTTTGGGAATCGGATTGTAGCGCAGTGCCTTGGTTGTACCTATTTCGGAACTGAAATAAGCAAAAGTTGTGAGTCTTTTGACCAAAGTAAAATAATGTGCAGGAGTATTTTCCTGGCGATTTTTTTCATAGTCTTTTGCTTCTCGGTCAATTTTTAGCAGTGTCTGTTGTTTTTCTTCGGGTTTTAGTTCTATAAAACCGCTTTGAAACTCTTTATGGCAGGTTTTTTCTAATTCTTCCAAACCTTGAGCCATGATCTTTTGCTCTTCTTCTGCATAACAATCTTGGAGGATCAATTTCATAAAATCGCCCACTTTGGCTTTTTTAGCTCCTGGTGAATCCGGTGTGTCAGGAATGATCACATCCGCAATTTCTTCTAGCAGTCTGGGATTAAGTGCCTGAATAACCCCCGCGACGTTTGTTGGTGCATTGGGTTGGCAGGCAGTGATTAGGACTTCTGTACCGGCCAATGCACCTCCCAGGATCAAAACTGTTTTTTGGATGGCTTCTCTTCTTTGCATGGTTTAGAGATTGTTTCGTTTGAGTTTTTCCACGGCATAGTTGGCGGCACGGGCTGTGAGTGCCATATACAAAAGCGAAGGGCTTTGATTGCCGGTGCTGGTCATACAAGCCCCGTCGGTCACGAATACATTGTTGCAGGCGTGGAGTTGATTCCATTCATTGAGCAGGGAGGTCTTGGGGTCTTTGCCCATTCTGCAGCCGCCCATTTCGTGGATATCGAGCCCTGGAGCTTGTTTGTTGTCATAAGTCTGGACATCCACACAACCTGCTTTCTCGAGCATTTCTTTGCCTTGGGTGAGGAAGTCTTTGACCATCTTTTCATCATTATCATCATAATCCACTGAGGTGACGAGCAGAGGAATTCCCCATTGATCTTTTTGATCTTTGCTCAGGCTTACGTGATTGCTTTCCTTGGGCATTGTTTCACCTTGCATATACATATAAACCCTCCATCCGGCAGGCTGAGAAAGTGCTTTTTTAAAATCTGCCCCGATTTCTACGGCGTCACCTACCTCTTCGGTGCGGGGGCGATAAGCACCCATAAAAGTCGTAAATCCGCCGAGGTAATCGGTATCCTGTTTTCCAAGATTTCGAAAATTAGCCAGGATAGGCTCTGTGGGATTTTTTCCGTAGTAGTACTGATCTTCAAAGCCGGGTACTGCTGCGTTGATATATCCCCGGTAGATGTGAAAACCGATAAATTTTCCTAATAAACCATTGTCATTGCCTAAACCTTGCGGAAAGCGATGGCTGATGGAATTGAGTAAAATCAGGTTGCTATTCAGTGCCGAAGCATTGACAAAAATAATACGTGCCTGATATTCAATGACCTCTTTAGTATTTGTATCAATCACCCTGACCCCAGAGGCTTTGCCTTTTTGCTCATCATATAAAATAGAATGCACTACCGAGAAAGGGCGAATGCTTAGATTCCCGGTTTTGTGTGCCCAGGGTAGGGTAGAGGTCACCGAACTGAAATATCCGCCATAAGGACAACCGCGCATGCATAAGTTTCTTCGCTGGCAACGTCCGCGACCTTGCTCAAGGTGAATGGCTTGGGGTTCGGAGAGTTGCGCCCAGCGACCCTGCACCAGATAGCGATTTTTATAATGCTCCAGAAATTTTTGCTGAAGGTGCTTTTCCACACAATTAAAGTCTAGCGGAGGGAGGAATTCACCGTCCGGCATAGAGGCGATGCCGTCTTTATTACCGCAAACCCCGATAAATTTCTCCACGTGTGAGTACCAGGGAGCGACATCGTTATAACGAATCGGCCAATCAATTCCATAACCGAATCGGGCAGGTGCCGTAAATTCAAAGTCGCTCCACCGCTGGCAGGCGCGCCCCCAGATGAGCGATTTACCCCCAACCTGATAGCCCCTGATCCAGTCAAAGGGTTTTTCCTGCACGTAGGGGTGGTCTTTGTCTTGAATAAAAAAATGGGCGGTATCTTCATTGTATCCGGCAGCTTTGCTAATGAGTGGATTTGCTTTGCGGACTTTTTGAGGGAGAAAGTTTCGGTGCTCAAATTCCCAGGGTTCTTTCAGAGCGGTAGGGTAATCTTTGAGGTGCTCGATATTTCGTCCTCGCTCTAAAACCAAGGTTTTGAGACCTTTTTCGCAGAGTTCTTTGGCTGCCCAGCCGCCGCTGATTCCGGAGCCGATTACAATGGCATCGTAACTTTCCATAAATTGCAATTTAGGTATAGCATAATACAATTATAGGAAAAGAAAATATGCTAAAAAAAGCTTTTTGAGAAATTCGTAATTATTTTATGTTCAGATTAAACATTCGCAGCAAGTAGATTCAGCTAATAGGGCGTTTTTCTCCGTTGAGGATTTTGTCCTGCGCTTCGTGTGGTGTTTTTCTCCGTTGAGGATTTTGCCCTGCGCTTCGTGTGGTGTTTTTCTCCGTTGAGGATTTTGTCCTGCGCTTCGTGTGATGTTTTTCTCCGTTGAGAATTTTGTCCTGCGTTTTGTATGGTGTTTTTCTCCATTGAGAATTTTGTCCTGCGTTTCGTGTGGTGTTTTTCTCAAAATAAAATTTTAAAAAACGAATCAAAACATAAAATATATAAGGTTTTTTTTTTCGCCTTTGTTCATGTCTGCACATCAATGTTTGATTTTATCCCCAAAAGGATTTATTTGTAATTATAAAATGATTAACTTGGCCTCTAATAGTCTTTATGACAATTAAACCTTTCCATACCACATCCAATGCTTACAAATCAAGAAAAATATTTCATAGGAATACTTCTTCAAATTTCAAGTGTAATCATATTTTTAAATTTAGCTCAAGCACAAGAGCCTGTAGGGCGTATCATAGGAAAAATCACCGAAGCCCAAGCCGGGGAAGCCTTGAGCTATGCCAATATCCGTATTTTCTCGCAGGCAGATAGTACGCTGTTTACGGGGACTGTTGCAGATGATAAAGGTTTGTTCGCACTAGAAATCGCTTATGGCAGATATTACGCAGTGGTAGATTTTTTGGGTTTTCTGCCGATACAGATTTCAGATATTATTCTTTCACATAACCAACCTCAATATGATATGGGTACTGTCAGACTTATGCCCAACACTAAATCTCTGGATGAGGTCGTAGTGCAGGCCGAAAAAAGTACCCTGGAATTATCCCTAGATAAGAAGATATTTAATGTGGGCAAGGATTTGTCTAATGCAGGTGGTTCAGCCATTGAAATTCTGAGCAATATCCCTTCTGTGGTAGTGGATGTGGAAGGCAATGTAAAGCTTCGGGGCAGCGATAATGTGCGGATTCTCATTGATGGCAAACCTTCAGGATTGGTGAGTTTTAAGGGGGGAAGCGGATTACAACAGCTTCAGGGAAGTATGGTAGAGCGGGTCGAGATCATCACCAATCCATCAGCACGCTACGAAGCCGAAGGTATGTCGGGTATCATCAATATCATCCTCAAAAAAGATCGTCAAAAGGGATTTAATGGCTCTTTTGAAATCATTACGGGTACACCTACCAATTTTGGAGGAGCGGCCAATGTAAATTATCGGCATAAAAAAATTAATTTTTTTATCAATTATGGCATTACTTACCGGATTCAACCAAGCATCAACAGGCTCTATCAGGAAGTATATGTGAATGATACTACTTTTGTATTGGATCAGGATTTCGATGGGCGGCAAAAGGGTTTTAATACCAATATTCGGGGTGGAATGGACTTTTTTTTCACGGAAAAAAGCATTTTGACCGCTTCTTACCTCTACCGCCGCAGCAAAGGAAAAAGGATTACTGATATTCTGTATAATGATTATTTGTTTGAGCTTGATCCGCAAAACCTGAGCAGCTTTACCAAACGCCGTCAAGACGAAGATGAAACCGAACCCAATTCGGAATATGTACTGAGTTATAAAAAAACTTTTGTCCGCAAAGGTCACGAACTCAATGCCGAAATCCGCCATTTGGACAATTGGGAAAGCTCCAATCAATTGTACACCCAGAATACTTTTTCGCCCGATGGGGGCTTGGTAGATAGTTTGGGGTTGGTTCAAATCTCCCTCAATGACGAATCTGAGAAGCAGTGGCTCTTCCAAACCGATTATGTGCATCCTTTTGCCAAAGAAGGTAAGTTTGAAGCTGGGTTTCGTTTTAGCTTCCGCAATATGCTCAATGAGTTTATTGTCAGTGAAGAAGACGAATTCGGCGTTTTCCAGCCTTTGCCCGGTCTGGACAATGACTTTGAGTACAATGAAAATATCAATGCCATATACGGCATCATTGGCAATAAATCGGGGAAATTTTCCTATCAATTCGGGCTGAGGGCAGAATGGACTGACATCAAAACCGTGCTTCGCCAGACCCAGGAAGAAAACCCCCGAAACTATGCCAATCTTTTCCCCAGTGTGCATTTTACGTACGACTTCCCCCAAGAAAATGCCTTACAACTAAGCTACAGCCGCCGAATCCGCCGTCCTTTTTACAATGATTTGACTCCTTTTGTGACTTTTTCGGACAATCGGAACTATTTTAGCGGTAATCCTGATCTGAATCCTGAATACAGCCACGCCTTTGAGCTGGGGCATATCAAATATTTTGAAAAGGCTTCTGTGACTTCTTCAGTATATTATCGCTATACCGAAGGCAAAATTCTCCGCATCCGAAGCGTAAATGATGAGGGCTTTTCCACGACTTTACCCGAAAACTTGGCTACCGAAAACTCCTACGGTTTGGAGCTTACCGGAGATTACAATCCCATTACCTGGTGGAAACTGACGATGAATGCTAATTTCTTCAGGGCTGTCATCGATGGAAGCAATCTGGACGCCTCTCTAGCCAGTAAAACGTATAGCTGGTTTGTGCGCCATTCCTCTCGCTTTACCTTGCCTAAAAATATAGACATTCAATTCCGGGCTAGTTATGAAGCTCCCCAAACTACTCCTCAAGGACGACAATTGGCACTAACTTATATGGATTTTGCTATGAGTAAGGATATTTTCAAGGGAAAAGGTACATTGACTTTGAACGTAATTGATGTGTTTAATTCCCGAAAATTACGAACCATCAACGAAGGAGATAATTTCTATTCCAGGGGCAACTCGCAGTGGCGACGCCGACAAATTAATCTGACATTTAATTATCGACTAAATCAATCCGGTAAGGCTAAGAAAAACCCATTGGGTGAAGAAGGTGGCTCTTAGAAAATACGAGAATTTGTAATACTTTTTGAGGAAATTGTGGATTCTAAAAAACGCCACAGAAGAAGGTAAAAGCTTAATTTTTAGTTTTTCCAAATTGCCGAGATTTGGAAAAACTGCCTTAAAACAACTATCTATTTTTTTAGATGAAGCTCCTGCACGGTGCAGCAGCTATCTATTTTTTAATATGGAACAGCCTATATCTGGTAAAACCATCTCACTTGGAGTAAAATTTTCCATATTTTTTCCTTCTCATCTCTCATTTCCTTCAAATTTTATTTTTACCTTCGACTCCTGACATATTTTTGAACACCAACCAAGATTTTGATGATGAAAAAACATTACAAAAACATGAGCCGATTCTATCTAATTATTGTACTAGTTGTTTTAGGGATTTTTGCAATACATCCCACCTATGCCCAACGCAAAAAGGAAACGCCCACTGCTGCGCCTACCTATGAAGAAAAATTATTCAATTCCCTGCAATGGCGTAATGTAGGACCCTTCCGGGGGGGGCGTTCTGCCGCCGTAACGGGTGTACCCGGACAGCCGAATTTGTACTATTTCGGAGCAACTGGTGGCGGTGTCTGGCGTACTACGGATGCCGGAGCAAGTTGGGAAAATATCTCCGATGGTTTTTTTGGAGGCTCTATCGGCGCAGTAGCCGTAAGTGAATCCGACAATAATGTCATGTATGTGGGGGGCGGCGAAAAAACTGTACGCGGTAATGTCTCGCACGGCAATGGCATGTGGAAATCTCTAGATGCTGGTAAAACCTGGGAGCACGTAGGATTAAAAGACTCTCGACACATCACCCGAATTCGCATTCATCCCAATAACCCAAATCTGGTCTATGCCGCAGTGCTGGGGCATTTGTTCGGCCCAAATCAGGAGCGCGGCGTATATCGCAGTCAGGATGGTGGCAAAACCTGGGAGCAAAAATTATTTGTCAATGAACAAGCCGGTGCAGTAGATTTAATACTTGATCCGGTGAATCCCAGAATTCTCTATGCCAGCACTTGGCGAATAATTCGTACACCTCATAGCCTGGAAAGTGGAGGTGAGGGTTCTGCCCTTTGGAAAAGTACAGATGGTGGTGATACTTGGACCGAACTCACCAAAACCGCCGAAGGATTGCCCAAAGGTACGCTGGGAATCATCGGAGTGACCGTATCACCCGTCAATCACGAAAGAGTCTGGGCAATTTTAGAGGCCAACGAAGGAGGCGTGTATCGCTCTGATGATGGGGGCAAGACCTGGAGCAAAGTCAATACCGAAAGAAAACTTCGTCAGCGCGCCTGGTACTATACCCGCATCTATGCCGATACCAAAAACGCAGACCAGGTGTATGTACTCAACGTGGAGTTTCATATCAGCAAAGACGGAGGCAAAACCTATGAATCTATCGATACCCCTCACGGCGATCATCACGACCTGTGGATTTCGCCTGATAACCCCAATCACATGATTATCGGTGACGACGGCGGAGCGCAGGTCAGTTTGAATGGCGGACAAAGCTGGTCTACCTATCACAATCAACCTACGGCGCAATTTTACAGGGTAGTTACGGATAATAATTTCCCTTATCGGATGTATGGCGGGCAGCAGGACAACAGCACCGTACGCATCCTGAGCCAGGGAAATGAAGGCGGCATCACAGAAAGAGACTGGGAAGAAACAGCAGGAGGAGAAAGTGCCCACATTGCTCCAAACCCCGATAACCCAGATATCGTTTATGGAGGTTCTTATGGAGGATACCTAACCCGTGAAAATCACCGAACCGGAGAGCGTTGTGCCGTAGATGTGTACCCCAATAATCCCATGGGCTGGGCAGCCAAAGACCTAAAGTATCGTTTTCAGTGGAATTTCCCCATATTTTTCTCTCCACATACATCTTCCGTGTTGTATACGGCAGCCAATGTGCTTTTCAAAACTACCAACGAAGGTCAAAGCTGGGAGGCAATCAGTCCTGATCTCACACGCAATGATACCACGAAAATGTACGCTTCAGGCGGACCGATTACCAAAGACAATACCAGTGTAGAATACTACGGGACAATCTTTGCTGCTGCCGAATCACCGTATGAAAAAGACCTGATTTGGACGGGTTCGGATGATGGGATGGTGTATATAACACGTGACGGCGGCAAAAACTGGAACAATGTCACTCCCAAAGGAATGCCCGAATGGATGATGATCAATAGTGTAGAGCCGCACCCTTTTATCAAGGGGGGGTGTTATATTGCTGGTACACGCTACAAATCGGATGATTTCAGACCCTATCTCTACAAAACTACTGATTATGGAGCTACCTGGACAAAAATCACCCAGGGGATTCCCGAAGACCATTTTACTAGGGTAGTTCGGGCTGATCCGAAAAAAGCCGGAGTGCTTTACGCAGGCACCGAAAGTGGTATGTACGTGTCTTTTGATGACGGCACACACTGGCAGCCTTTTCAGTTGAATCTGCCCATCGTACCGATTACCGACCTGACCATCAAAGAAAATGATCTGATTGCTGCTACCCAAGGGCGAGGTTTTTGGATTTTGGATGATCTGAGTATTTTGCATCAGGTCAATCATAACGTGGCAAACAATGCTATGCACCTCTATAAACCCAGCGATACCTACAATTGGGTAAGTGGCGATCGCTCTAACCCTAAATTTGAAGGGAAAAACCCTCCCTCCGGCGTGGCGGTGCATTTCTATCTGAAAAACAAGCCGGATTCTACCCAGGTATTTACTTTGGAATTTATGGATAGCCAGGGTAAACTCATTCGCAAGTTCAGCTCTGCCAAGGCTCCCGAAAAAAGAGACCCTAAGAATAAAACCGGTGCGCTTAAAGTTAAAGAAGGTGCCAATCTTTTTGTCTGGGATATGCGCCACGAGGAAGCCACCCGCTTTGATAGGCTGATCCTTTGGGCAGGTGGAACTCAGGGACCAAGAGTGACACCAGGCAAGTATCAGGTCAGATTAAGCCTAGGCGATCAATCTCAAACCCACGAGTTCGAGATCAAAAAAGACCCCAGAATTCAAGCAAGCCAAGCAGATTTGGAAGCGCAAATGAGCTTTTTGTTGGAAATCCGGGATAAACTCTCCGAAACCAACGAAGCCATCATTCAAATTCGGGAAGTAAATCAACAGATCAATAGCTTTACGGAAAGGATTAAAGACCAAGAAAATTACAAGGATATTTTGGAAAATGCCAAATCTATTAAAAAACAACTTGGAGTCATTGAAAATAATCTGTATCAAACCAAAAACCAAAGTTCGCAAGATCCCCTTAACTATCCCATTCGCTTGAATAACAAACTCAGTGCTGTGGCATCGCTGGCTTCCATAGGCTACAATCGCCCTACAACACAGATGATAGCGGTGAAAGAAGAAATGACTGGATTGATCAATGAAGAACTTCAAAAACTTAATACACTGATGCAAAATGAAATACCAGCATTCAACAAAATGGTGACACAGCAAAATATTCCGGTGATTTTTACTGAAAAAGGGGCACAGTAGCCGTAGAATCGTCAGACGAGCATACAAAATCAACTTAGATTCCTAAAATAAAAAACAAAAAGCAGTTACTTTATTATAGAAAACCAGAATAAAGTATGAAATATCAAACATCTTCCTAAATCAATAGAAGGAAGATGTTTTTTAATAAAAAAAGAACATTTGTAAGAAATATATGCCTTTGGTATAAAACTTGCTAAAAAACTTTATAATAAAATTTATTCAACCATATCTTATACTTCTTAATCTCTTATCCATTGTTAGGGGTAAGGCTTTTGCCTTGAAATAATATCAATCACAACTGAATTATAGCCTCTTTACAACTAATATTAAACTATAATTATCCCATAAACTATACCAGTACGGTATAAGACCGTGAATAGTGCGTTTTTCATATCAGCTTACAGACCGTCCTCCATCATCAAGGACTCATTATTTCATTACAGTATCAAACGAAAGCATGTAAAGTAGGTATTCTCCCTATTTACAGGTTCATCTTTATTATCAAAACTCTTTATCAATCGGTATTTTGTGATTCTTCACAAATCTGGTCGAGGGTTGATTGATCAATCACTTGATGAGCTATATTTAGAATTTTCAAAACAATTAAATGTATATCTGTATGTTGTTTAGAAACGTGAAAACGCTGTGGATCATCTTCATGATAAACTTTTCGGTCATTTGTTTAAGCTCTAAAACTTATGCCCAAATTCAGCCCAACCTCGAGTGGGATAAAACTATTGGAGGCTTGCAAGCTGATTTTCTGAGTGATATAGTGCCTACGCCTGACCAAGGTTTTTTGGCGGGAGGATACTCAAACTCCTCGACTGGTGGAGATAAAAGTGAAAATGTGAGAGGAGTAGATGATTATTGGGTCATCAAAACGGATGCTTCAGGGAATATTATTTGGAACAAAACTTATGGAGGCAATCGCTATGATCGACTCTCCAAAATTATTCCGGCACATGACGGAGGATATTTATTGTTTGGTAGCTCAAATTCGGATATTTCAGGGGAGAAAACAGAACCTAACCGAGGCAACTTTGACTATGACTACTGGCTCGTCAAAATTGACGAAAACGGTAATAAACTTTGGGATAAAACCTATGGTGGAGACCGCAGAGATATTGCCAAAACCATCCTGGCAACCTCCGACGGCGGATACCTCCTCGGCGGTGTTTCTTATTCGGGTATCTCCAGCGAAAAAACCGAAAGCAACCGCGGTGGTCAGGATTATTGGGTCCTTAAAATCAATGCACAAGGGTTTATTTCCTGGGATAAGACCTTTGGAGGTACATTATCCGACGAACTGAGCAGCATGATTATCGGCCCTGATGGGGCATATTATCTTGGAGGAAGTTCTTTTTCCAATACATCTTTTGATAAAACTCAAAACCTCATCGGACAGGTTTGGCGACAAGACTTTTGGCTGGTAAAAATCAACCAAAGCGGTACTAAAATCTGGGATAAATCTTACGGTTCGGCAGGATACGAATCACTCAGTGCTATGCTTGTTTCTTCAGAAGGAAGTATCTTGTTGGCAGGAAGCTCTTATACCTATGGAGCGGGCAATCGTACTACCCCTACACGGGGCGGATATGATTATTGGGTGGTGAATATCAATAAAGATGGGAATATTCTTTGGGATAAAGCCTTTGGAACGATTTTTTTCGATTTCTGTACCTCCCTCAGCCTTACTCCCGATGGGAAATACGTCATTGGCGGGCAAACTCAAGGTGGTATCTCAGGGGATAAAACAGAAATCAACCAGGGAAAAAATGACTTTTGGATCGTCAAATTCGATAAAAATGGCTCTAAAATCTGGGATAAATCTATCGGAGGGAATCAAGACGATGAACTGTGTGACATGGCCATTGCCTCTGACCGAGGGCTGGTATTAGGTGGGTATTCTTCATCAGACCAGTCAGGTGATAAAAGCGAAGACAAACTAGGAGGCTCTTATTATGATAATTTTGATTTCTGGATTACCAAACTTGAGGCAGATGATGACCCAGTGTTTTTGCTCATCAATACCCAAACCGAAGAAGTCATTGCCGAAATCACCGAAGGGCTTGTGCTAGACCTGAGTGTCTTTAACCTGACCGAATTTGGCATCGTCATGTCCATCTTCCCCAATGGTACCAAAAGTGTAAATCTCAAACTCAACGGTCCGATCATTCACCAAAAAGCCGAAAGCGCTCAACCTTTCTCTTTATTCGGTGATCAGGGCGCGCAAGATATTACCGGAAAAACTCCCGTGCTGGGGAATTATTCGTTTTCGGCTGATCTCTATCCAGAAAGCGGTTTGCAAGGTGAAATCGCCATGACCCGCACCCGAAACTTTTCTTTTATTCAAAGCACGCCATTCGTATTCAAACTCGTTAATCCAGACACAGACAAAGCCTTGAAGAATATTCTTGCTGGTGAAAACACCGTAGATATTTATCAAAGCAAATTGAATAATTTTAATATCTGGGTCAGTGGAACACCCCAAGGCACAAAAAGTGTAGAAATGATTATGACGGGTACTACCACCTTCTCAAAAACCGAAAATACAGCTCCTTATGCGTTGTTTGGAGACGATGGAAAAGGTGATTTTTTTGGAAAAATTGCCGACCGACAGAAATTTTTCTTTACCGTCAGAGCTTACTCCGGAATCAACCGCACGGGTGCTTTGCTGGCTACCGAAACATTTAGCATTGATTTTATTGATACACGCCCCTTGGAATTTACTCTAGTAGATTCCGAACGTGATCTGATCGCATTTACCATCCAAGACGGACAGGAAATAGACCTGCAAAAACTTGGATTGAGCAAACTGGGTTTCTTAGCCAGGGGATTTGTAGATGGCACGGAAAGTATCAAATTTGAACTTAGCGGTGCAGGCAAAGTTACTAAAATAGAAAGTAACCCACCCTATTCGTTTTATGGTGATTTGAATGGAGGATTGGATATTTTGGGAGAAATTCTTGAACCAGGTAATTATACGTTAAAAGCTTGGGTTTATGATAAAAATGGTGCTACAGGTAATTTGCTGGGCTCTTTTCAAGTGAGTTTCGTAATCAAACAATCAGCACCCTACCCCACAAAAGTAGTACTGCTGAATACAGATACCGACAAACAAATCATGCCCATTGTAGAAGGAACTCCATTAGTAATCAATCTCAATAATACTCCTTTGAATGGCTTTAGTTTTAGTATTACAGATTACCCGCCTGACACAAAAAGTGTTAAGTTTGAACTCAGCGGACCGAGCAGCGTAAACCGTACCGAAAGCGTAGCTCCTTACTCATTGTTTGGAGATGGCTCTGGAGGTACTGATTTTTTCGGGCGAGTACCCATTCTGGGCAATTATTCCTTAAAAATCTCTACCTTCAACCAATCAGGGGCAGGAGGAATAAAACTTACCGAGAATACCTATCAGTTTAGCTTTGTACAACAAGCCGGACGTACCAGCCAACTGAGTGTGCTGAATCCTTTGGAAGGTACCGGAGATAAAATCAACATTCATTTGAAACAAAATACATTAAAACTTGTACAGTACTCCCTGTATTATGAAAATCAGACAACAAGCGGCCAAATAGAAATTTTATCTGATGTAGATCAGATACAAATCCCGATCTCAAAGTTACAAATCCCCAAAGGAAAAGTCTATTATATTCGTATCCGCACTGAAAATGAAGAAAAAACCATAAGATTGATAAAATAATAGCATCATTGGGAAAATTTTAAGGCTCTTATCTTGTTAGAGATAAGAGCCTTTTTCATAAAATCTAAAAATAAAAATCTTATAAATCAGTGCATTCAGCCATGCAACTTCCATAAGATTTCCCTGTCTGATAAGAATGGGTATCTTTGTTGTTAGAGAATTAGAGCGTAGTTTAGCGATCGAGTCTGTATTCAAATAAAATCGGTTTTGAGGAAGGAATAAATCCCAGACTCTTTCAGGCGAACCTCAAAGCCAAGGTATGCAATCATAAAAATCAAATAAATCCCAGTATAAAATCAGGTTTTCGGAATGCCAACTTTTAGTAAAACGAAATTAAAACTTAATATTTTTTTGTGTTTAACACTTTTTGGCATGACTACCCTGGTCATGGCACAGAAACCTGTGGAATCCTACCCTGAGAAAAAATCAGAAGCCTTGATTTCTAATCTGACTATCCCTGTACAACTGGATATCCTCACCATGCAAGACATCATCAACACCCAAATGGATAGCCTGATTTACGAAATAAAGGATTTAAACAACTCCAGCGTGTCGGACTTCTCTATGAAAGTCTGGCGTTTGGATAAAATCAAGCTTCAGGGTGAAAAAAGCTCGCTTTTTAGCTTTGTACCCCTGCGAATCCACGTAAAAGGCACACTCAAAACCAAAGTTTTGGGCTTGACGCTGCGAAAATCCATCGATCAGGAAATGCAATTGCTCACCAAATTTCAAACTAAAATTGCCCTGAATTATAATTGGGATCTTATCAGTAAAACCGCACTGGTAGAGTATCGCTGGATCAAAGAACCTTATATTGACTTCGGACCCGTCAAGCTACCTATGGGAAGTATCGTCGACGGCCTGATTGATGAACAAAAGGATAGCATCAACAGAACCATTGACCGGGAGATTCGTCAAAGGTTTGATTTAAAAAAACAAATAGAACTCTCTTGGAAAACCTTTCAATTGCCCTTTGTAGCCTCGGTGTGGGGAGAAGAAAAAACTTGGTTGTATTTTTTACCCTCAGACGAAAAAGTCATCATTCAAAACCTTCATTTTGAGGAAGATGCCCTAAAAACACAAATTCGTTTGCAAGCATTTGCCGATGCCGAATTTAGCAAAAAACTAAACCTCAAGCCTAAAATGGTACCCCTGCCCAATTTGAGCTATCATGACGACCTCGAACCCGGCGTGGAAATGCTCGTCAATGCACAGGTATCCAAAGCTACAGCACTCAAAAAGGCCAACGAACTGTTTTTGAACAAAGCGTATAGTTTTCGTGAAGGAAAATACAATGTAAAAATACTGGGGATCAATTTTTATGGAAGTGGGCAGGATATAGTCATAGAGCTTGATCTCAGCGGAAGCATCACAGGAAAGGTTTATTTATCAGGATACCCGGTTTATAATGCTTCCTCAAATAAAATGGAAATCCGTAATTTTGCTTATATCCTTGATGCCAAAACTAAAATTTCTAAATTTACCCGTTGGTTATTTGCTGGGAAAATCAAAAAACAGCTCAAAGAAGGTGCAGAAGAAGTACTTAATAATCAAATACTTGAAATCAGAAAACAAGTTGAAAAAGGACTTGAAAATTTTGAATTTAGTCCCCAAGCAACTCTTCAAGGGCAGGTACATCAATTTTATATCAAAGAGATTTTTTTACAACCAGATACCATTTTTGCTAAGATTGTACTAAACGGTGACTTTATGATCCTTTTAAAAGGTTTTTAATGCTTAGCCCTCTGTATTTTTCCGCTTATCTTCTTCTAAGACATTGACTGACAGTCATTATATTTCTTACAGATAGCTGACCCGTACTCGATAGTTTTCAGGAATTAATTATTTATTTTGCATCCTCTAAAAATTATATGAATTCCATGATTAACTATTCTAAAATTACCGGCTTGGGTTTTTATGTGCCGGAAAATATCATTAGCAACCACGATTTAGAAAAACTGATGGATACAAGTGATACCTGGATTACAGAACGCTCAGGTATCAAAGAAAGACGATTTTTTACTGAGGGCAAAGATACAGTATCTAAAATGGGTGCCAGAGCTGCCGCTATTGCTTTGGAAAGAGCCGGTCTGGAAGCCAAAGAGATTGATTTTATCATTTTTGCTACACTAAGTCCAGATTATAATTTTCCGGGATCGGGTGTACTCCTCCAGCGAGAATTGCCCTTCCGAGAAATTGGTGCCCTGGATGTGAGAACTCAGTGCAGTGGATTTATTTACAGCCTTTCTATTGCCGATCAATTTATCAAAACGGGCATGTACCAAAATATCCTGGTAGTGGGGGCTGAGATTCAATCCAATATCCTTGAAACCAGTAACCGCAATCGAGACTTTGCCGTGCTTTTCGGAGATGGGGCAGGGGCAGCCGTAGTACAAAAATCCACCGATCCCGAGCATCGTATTTTATCTACACATCTTCACGCCCAAGGACAATATGCCGAAGATTTGATGCTCGAGCATCCAGGCAGTAATCTCAAAGACCGCTTGTCTAGCAAGATCATTGAAGAAGGGCGACACTTGCCTTTTATGCGGGGAAATGCCGTTTTTAAACACGCCGTCACCCGGTTTATTGAAGTCATAGAAGAAGCCTTGCAGGCAAATAATTATCAGGTAAGCGACATCGATATGCTTGTGCCACACCAAGCCAACCTGCGAATCTCAGAAATGGTACGACAAAAAATGGGCTTGCCCGAAGACAAAGTTTATAACAATATCCAGAAATACGGAAATACCACCGCCGCTACTATCCCTATATGCCTTTCTGAGCTTTGGGAAGCCGACCGACTTAAGCCCGGCGACCTCGTTTGTCTGGCTGCATTTGGAAGTGGGTTTACTTGGGCTTCTGCATTAATTAAATGGTAAAATGAATAACATGAAGGCGATTTGCATCGCCTTTTTTTTTGAAGGAACTTTTTTCTAGAATTTAACTCACTTATAATCAGATATTTAATGCTAAATAAGGCTGGATGAAATCGTTAAAATAATAAAATTTATATTAAAAACTTGCATGCTTATATTTTAATCCATACCTTGCAAACACAAATGCTTCAATCCAGTAAAAATTTTAATCATTATATTTGATTTATTTCCTGTATTTAAGGGAGAAAAAACTTCTATCTCTTTAACTATATTTAATCAGAACTTATTTTTGCTGTGACCTTAACCAACATTTCAAAAGGATAAATACACTCATCTAATTTATCCTTTAAAAGATAGAAGTCCTTGTAATTTACTGACAATTAATCAACCAAATCATTACCCATCGAGTAGATGGAAGATAATTTCTTTTGACAAAATTTTATCAAGTTAGGAAAATATCAGAAATATTAGTCTATGTGTTTTTCTATAAGCTAAATTATTATGTTTTTTAAAAATGTAATAAAAAAAAGAAATTATTGTATAAAATATATTAATAATTTATTTCTACTAGCAAAAATATAATTGTCAGCCCAACCAGGCTCATGTCTATGTACTTAAATCATCTTATCATGTACCCATTATGGGGACCTAAAACTTTTGTTCAAATAAAAAATTGCTTATGTTAATAATCCAAAACAAAACAGCTCATTTACATCCACCTACGAGTAATCGATGGCTGAGATGGCGAAACCTCTGCTCAGGTCTGCTTGTTTTTTGGCTAAGTATTCATTGGGTACAAAGTCAAAATATCGCTTTTAACCTTAAAACACTTAACTTTAACGGAAACGGCTCCATTTCCAGCAGTACCTCCCTGGAATTTGGCCCGGACAACCGTCTCTATGTATCCGAAGTAGATGGCGACATTAAAGTATTTACCATCCAAAGAAACGAAGGTACTGGGGCGTATCAGGTTACTGCCTCGCAAACCATTACCTTGGTAAAATCAATTCCAAACCACAATGATGATGGTACGCTGAATACAGGCGTGAACTCTCGTGAAGTAACCGGACTGACCGTAGCAGGTACAGCCGCCAACCCGGTAATTTATGTTACTTCTTCTGATAGCCGCGTTGGTGCCGGAGGTGGCGGAGGAGATACTAATCTCGATACCAACTCCGGAGTTATCACACGCCTTACCTGGAATGGAAATGCCTGGGTAGCCGTAGATTTGGTCAGAGGCTTGCCTCGCTCAGAAGAAAACCACGCTACCAATGGGCTGGAATTTATCACAGTCAATGGTACGAAGTACCTTATTGTGTGTAGTGGAGGATTCACCAATGCAGGTGCTCCTTCTAATAATTTTGCCTATATTACAGAGTATGCCCTCTCAGGTGCCGTACTTTCTGTAAACCTGACCATGCTTGAGAGCATGCCTATTTTGACCGATGCGGCAAGTGGTCGCAGTTATGTCTATGATCTACCTACCCTGGATGATCCTACCCGTGCCAATGCCAATGGAATTACAGATCCCAACACAGCCGGATACAACGGAGTGGATGTAAATGACCCCTGGGGGGGTAATGACGGCTTGAATATGGCTAAATTGGTCGTAGGAAGCCCTGTGCAGATGTTCTCGCCCGGTTATCGCAATACCTATGACTTAGTAATTACCGAAAACGGTGGCGTATATGTAACCGACAACGGTGCCAACGGTGGATGGGGAGGTTATCCTGAATACGAAGCAAATCCAAACCTAGTATCCAATATCTTTAGGGTAGGCGAACCAGGCAGCAGTGGACCCGATTCAGGGCCGAATAACTCGCCTTTTGATCCACAGGTAAATAACGATGATCACCTGAATCTAGTAACAACCAATATTCAGAATTATACCTTCGGAAGTGTGTATGGTGGTCACCCTTGCCCTGTTCGTGCAAACCCAAATGCAGGACTGTACACTCGAGGTACCCACTCGGATGCCAGTGCCAATTATTTTACTGCTACCGCCTTCACAGATGATGCCTTCAGAACGCAACTGTATGACCCTGATGGAAGTACACCCAACTCTAGCACAGACCCCGAATCAGCCCTTCCTGCCAACTGGCCGCCTGTAGATGCCGCACTATTTTTTGCACCGAATGCAGATTTTCGTCAGCCTGATTTGAGTGGCAATGCCAACCCTGACGGTGACGAAGACATCATCATTGCTACTTGGCAAAATAACACCAATGGCATTGACGAATATACTGCCTCTAACTTCGGAGGGCAGATGCAAGGAAACCTTATCGCAGGGCAATCAGGTGGAAATTTGCACCGAGTCATCTTGGGCAATAATGGTACTACTGCTACCGTAGAGCAAAATAAATTTTCTACTAGCGGTGGTAATCCTCTAGGGATTACTTGTCAGGGGGATGCTGATATCTTCCCTGGTACGATCTGGGCGGCTACTTTTGATAGCCGGATTGTGGTATTAGAACCCAATGACTTTGTGATTTGTATCAACCCTGGTGAACCTGGCTACAGCCCAACGGCTGATAATGACAATGATGGATTTATCAATCAGGATGAAATAGATAACAATACCGACCTTTGTAATGGAGGGAACTTCCCCACAGATAATGACGGAGATAATGTGTCCGACCTCAATGATACTGATGATGACAACGACGGTACTTTGGATGCCAATGATCCTTTCCAATTATACAATTATACCCAAAATGCCAACGCATTGGCTGAAGCCACCCTTCCAATCAATAACGAGCTTTTTTCTCAACAACTGGATGGAAATGGTAAAGTGGTAGGTTATTTAGGTCTGGGCTTGACAGGTTTAATGAACAACGGCACCGCAAACCCCAATTATCAGAACTGGTTGGATGATCCTACTGCTTCTAACGCAGATACGGATGATATCTACGGAGGAGCCATTGGTGCAATGACAATCTATCATACCACTGGAGATGCCTTAGGCAATCAAAACGACCAGGAGAAAGCCTTCCAAATGGCTGCCAAAGTAGGTACAAGTACTGGAATGTTTGAAGTGAGTGCTGCCATGTTCCCACCCTTCCACAACTGGAGCAATACCGAATCACAAGGTTTGTTTATTGGTACGGGAGATCAGGACAATTACATCAAGCTGGTACTCACCTCTGATGGCTCAGAAAAAATCGTACAGGTAGTGAGCGAAAATAATGGTACAGCCAATGTAGGGGCTTTTTCACCCATCACGATCCCTGCCAATGTCAATTCTATTGAATTGTATTTTATGGTGAATCCTGCCAACGGTTCTGTCCAGCCTCAGTTTTCTATCAATGGTGGAGCTAAAACGAATGTAGGCAGCCCTTTTAATGCTATAGGTTCGGTACTTAATGCCATTCAAAATGACAACACCTTACTGGCTGTCGGAATCATTGGTACTGCTGATAGCGATGATAATTTTGCTTCCAACTGGGATTTTATCAAGGTAGAAGGCAATGCTCCTTTTATTACGAATGCACTGCCTGACGTGGAGGCTTTTGTCAATGATCCTGCCCAGAATATTAATCTGGATAATTTCTTTGATGACAACGGCACATTGACTTATGCTATTCAAAGCAACAGCAACAATGCTGTAGGAGCAAGTATTCTAGGCAATATCCTGACCCTAACTTTCCCCAGTAACCCTGCTACCTCCAACATCACGGTAAGAGCCACAGACGGAGAAAATCTCTTTGTGGAGCAAACTTTTACAGTGACAGTTACCAATGAACCGCAAGTATTGTTCAGAATCAATGCAGGGGATAATGATTCATATACAGATCCGCAGGGCAATCTTTGGTCGGCAGATCAGTACTCCGTTTCAGGAAATCCTTATCCTGCTAGTCAGAATCCTGTAGGTACTGCCATTGCCAACACAGATAAAGATTTCATTTATCAGACCGAGCGAAGCGGATCAAGTGGTTGGCAATACCAGATACCCATTTCGCAGCCTGGAACATACCGCATTAACCTGCACTTTGCTGAAATTTACTTTGGCTTGCCTGGCGGTGGTTCAGGTGGTGGAGTAGGATCCAGAGTCTTTGATGTAATTGTAGAAGGACAAACCCTTTTGGATAACTATGACATCATTGCAGATGTGGGAACTGCTACAGCAGTAGTCAAAACTTTTGACGTGACTGTGAATGACGGCACATTGAATATTGTAGGTACAGCCAGTGTGAATCAAGCCAAAATTTCCGCCATCGAGGTATTTAGTTTAGGTGCTAATCCACCCACAGAGATACCCATTAACGTAACAAGCATTAGTAATCAAACCAACCTTGAGGGAACTGCTATAAATCTGCAAGTAGCTGCCACAGGGGGTGATGGTGCTTTGAGTTATGCAGCAACAGGCTTACCGACCGGACTAAGTATCAGCAATACAACAGGGCTTATCAGCGGTACAATCTCCACAGGAGCTGCTACCAATAGCCCTTATGCTGTGACCGTTACGGTCAATGATGCTGATGGAAACAACGCAGACGCTCAAACCGTGAATTTCCAATGGACTGTTACTGCGCCAGTGGTTGCCGATTGTGCGGATATCGCCAATGCCAATCAAGACAATGACGGCCAGATCAATTCCGTAGATACAGATGATGATAACGACGGAATCTTAGATGTAAACGATGCTTTTGCCCTCGATGCCAACAACGGTACCACTACAAATCTACCTTTGGTATTGAATTTTGACCAGAAAATCGACAATTCCCTGCTCTGTTCTGGCTTTACAGGCATGATGACCAATGGTACTGCCAATTATTTGAGTCAGTTTAATCCCAATAATATCATTGTGGATAATACGGCAGGTACATTGACAATTAACCTCACAACAGGCACAGGAAATATTGATGGAGGAGATGCTTTTGGTACACAAAATAACCAGTCAAATGGCTTCCAGACTGGGATTGTAGTCCCCAATGTGCCTTTTACAGTACACACACGTATTCAGAATCCTTTCCCCAATTCAGATCCTCAGATAAATTCATTCCAAGCTGTTGGATTACAACTGGGACAAGGAAACCAAGCAAACTATATGAAGTTTGTAATTGGTGTTCAAAACGCCACCACAGTACGAGCCCAAAGAGCGATTGAAACAAACAACGTTACCAGTGGCAGTGAGCAAAATCAAGTAAATACCTCAGCCATTCGTGCTTCAAATCTGATTGACTTGTATATAGATATTGACCCCGCAACAGGTTTGGCAACACCTCGTTATGAGTTGGATGGAATACCTGTAAGCTTTACCTGGACTTCGGTAAATATCTCAAGCTTTATCCAAAATGGTGTATTAGCTGTTGGAATTATTTCTTCAGCTTCTAGTGGCGCCGCAACTGCGACCGACGGCTCGCCTTTCACAGCCGTTTGGGAGCTTTTTGAAGTGACCGGACCTGAGCCAAGCTGTGCCGGAACAGCACTTCCCGGTTTGTTAGAGGCAGAAAGCTTTACAGCTAAATCGACTGATATTCAAACCGAAGGAACAGCTCCCGGACTTGTAAACATCGGATTTATCAAAGATGCTTCTTTTGTGGATTATTCTGTATGTGTAGACGAAAGCGGTTGTTACGCACTATCTGCACAGGCGGCTGTCAACACAGCAGCAGGTGCTTCAGGAGGTACAATTACTGTACTATCTGGTAATCAAACGATCGGCTATTTGGCCATCCAAGGAGATACCGGAGGCTGGCAAACTTACCAAAGCTTTACTGGTTCTGTTAATCTGACTGCGGGGGATAATCAAACCATCCGCTTCTTATTCAACAAACCTGCTGGAGTAGCCGGTGATCCTTTCTTATTTAATCTGAATAATTACACCTTTACCAAAATCAATAATGATGTACCTGTCCTGACGATTACTTCGCCAAGTCAAAATCCTGCCACATTTAGCAGTGAAGATGTAGTCATATTTACAGCTACAGCAAACGATGCCCAGGATGGTAATATAGCTTCCAGTATAAGTTGGAGTTCTAATGTAGACGGTAGCCTCGGTACAGGGTCTACAATCAGCACAGCCAATCTGAGCATAGCTACACATACGATTACCGCCACCGTTACTGACGGTTGTGGGATTACTAGTACAACTACAACGAGTGTGGTAATCGATCCGATAGTAGGGGTGACCTTACCACTTTGTATCAATGCCGGTGGCGACGCAATTAATGCCTTCGGAAAATCATTTGTTGCAGATAATTACTTCTTGAATGGACAAACATTCGGAAGTGTATCTAGTGCCAATGCAATCGGAGGTACAGTCATTTCCAGCCCTGAAGAAGATTTATTGCAAACTGAACGCTTTAATACCAATTTGCAATATGCCATCCCAACCGGTAATGGTACTTTCGCTGTTGAGTTGTATCTTTCGGAGCTGTATGTAGGTGCACCCGGAGGTGGAGCAAATGAAGGAGCTGGGTTTAGAGTGTTTGATATTGAATTAGAAGGCAATGTCGTAGAAACAGGACTGGATTTATTTAGCCAATTTGGTGCACTAAACGGAGTAATCAAAAATTATCAGGTAACCGTAACGGATGGAGTTTTAAACATCAGCTTCCCTGCCAGTGCCAATAACGGTAAAATCAGTGCCCTCTGTATCAGCGATGCAGCCACCTTTGTACCTAATCAAACGCCAACAGTGGATATAGCTGATTTTACATCAGTGCTTGATTGCGGTGCCAACGGAGAAGAAGTAACCTTAACAGCCACCGCTACCGATCCTGAACAAGGAGATTTATCTTCACTGATCAAGTGGACTTCCAATGGCAATTTGTTAGGAACAGGAGCTTCTCTGACTACCACAGTAAGCAATGGTCAGATTGTGACAGCTTCCATTACTGATGCAGTCCCACTTACAGATTCGGATGAACTGAATATTGCCCTTATTCAGAATACTTCTCCAACAATTGTAATTGCTACACCACCCAATGGCAGTAGTTTTACTCAAGGAGAAAATATCAATCTTACGGCTTCAGCCAATGATACCGAAGACGGCGATTTGTCTGCCAATATCCAGTGGACTGATGGCGTAGGCGGCCCTTCCTTAGGTACAGGCGCATCAATCAATGTATCTAACCTAAGCGTAGGTGTACACAACATCATTGCTACTGTGGCAGATCAATGTAACGCTTCTATCATTGATGAAATCACGATTACCATTAATCCTGCTGCGATTGGCTTACCTCAGGCTCTCCTAGAAATTACCCCAGGTGGAGGTTTCGGAGCAACTACCTTTGGTACCAGCACCATCCAAATTTTTAATCAATCTACACTGGGATTACAAATCACGCAGGTGAAGATCGATGTAAGTACCGGAATCTTCCCGGATATGGTTTGGGATCCCGTGGGCAATGGCGGAGATGCCACAGCACAATGTTTAAACCTGAATGCAAGTAGCACAAGTGCTGCGAACCTTGGACTTACCGTTCCCGGTGATGGAGGTACAGAATTGGCTGATGCAGACTGCTCTACACCATTCTCTATGGAGCGTAATGGCGGCTATGATGTAGTAACACTCAACTTTACCAACTTTGACCCCAATGAACAACTCATCGGAGGTATTGATGTAGACCCCAATAGCATCAAAGATATCCCCGGGGCTGGTGGTTCAGGGGCTGTTTCAGGGCTTGAATTAAGCGGTGCTACTGTAACTATTACTTTTAGTGATGGAACTATCCTGACAGGAAGCCTCTACCAAGACGGCAGTAATGGAGGAGGACAAGTGCTTCTTACAGGTGCTTCCCAGCCAACAGCACCAAGTATTGCTTTACAAGGTTTTGCTGGTCAAAATGTAGAAGTAGGTGCTGCCAATCAGGTACTTACAATTACTGGTACACCCAATGCGTATTTCTCTGTACTTCAATTAGGTACCAACTTTACGCCTGCCAATGCGATCATTCCAGCAGTAAGCAGTGTGCAAAATGCAGATTTTTATGCCAATTTAGCAGATCAAAAGGTACTTTACAGCGGTCAGTAGACGGAAGCGGTACAGCCAATGTCAATCTGAACCTCTTTGCACCTGCAAATGCAACTGTCGGAAGCTTCGAGCTGAACTACCTGATGGCTGTTCTGAGTAACAATCCTTATGCAATAGATCAGGCTACTGGGCTTAGTTCTGCTCCGCTCAGAGTAAGAGTTGAAAATCAGCCTCCCGTTGTAACGCCTTCTTTAGTAATCAGCCCTATCTCGGTTACATTTAATTTGGTTCAAGGTACAACAGGAATGCAATTGATCACCGTCAATTCAAGCGATGGAAGTACGCTTCCAACTCCTGCTGGTATTACGCTGATTGATTTGACGACCAACAATGCGCCCACGTGGTTGGCTACGACAAGTGCTGTCAATCAGGGAGTCCAGTATGAACTTGATGCCAATACTACTTCTTTGGCCACAGGAACATACATCGCACAGTTGATCGCAGGTCCGGTGGCTGGATACGAAAACGATACTATCCTGGTTACTTTGAATGTAAGCCCCGTAGCGTCAAATCCCGTAGCAGAGCTACAAATCAACGGTACTTCAGGCGATTTCTTTGCAAGTACTTTTGGTGGCGGATCCATGGTACTGACCAATACTGGTAATCAAAATATCGTGAAGGTAACCATTGATATGGAATCTGCCTTCCTTCCTGATATTGTATTTGATCCCGAAGGATTAGCGGGCGATGCCGTAGCCAAACCTTTACAAATAAGTAGCGTAGGCGGCACAGGCTATATAACACCTGCCAATGCAGCCATTGATCCTTTCAGCAAACCGCAGAATGGTACTAATAATCAAGATGGCTTCCTGGCAATGACTTTGAATTTCAATGACTTTAATCCAGGTGAGGCAATTACTTTCTCCGTTGATATTGACCCTACCAGTATCAAGAGTGATCCTAACTCAGGAAATGCAGGTTCGGTATCTGGTTTTGAATTGATTGGCTCGGTCGTCACGGTTCAATTACAGGATGGTTCTATCCTAACTGGGTCTCTATTTGACAATGGTAGCAATGGAGGTTCCAAAGCCGTAATTTATAAGCCTGACGGACTGACAGTTCCTACCGTAGCCTTACAAGGCTCTAATGCTTCTCAAGTCATTGTAACTACTGCAAATCAAGTAATCAATATCACGGGTGCTCCCAATAGTACAGTTACCCTACTAAGAGGTGACGGACGTTTACAACTGGATGATGACGGAGTCGGTTACGACATCGACGCTTTTGAAGCCAATGAAATCATTGCCAAGCAAGTTTATAATGTCACTCTGGATGCCTCAGGTAATGCCAGTGTACCCGTTACACTTACACAGACCACAAGCCCAGGTGGTGGAAATGCAGGGCCGAACGGCGGTTTGAACCACTTTATTGCGGTTACAAAAGGCACAAATGGCCAAATTAGTGTAGCCTCTCAAGTCTTGGTAGTATTATTTGATCCTGCCGGGGCTAATCTTCCACCAGTCGTGCAAAATCCAGGTAATCAGACCAATGAAAGCGGCTCTGTTATCAACCTGCCAATTGTTGCAGAAGATGGTGACGCCAATGCACAGCAAACACTTACCTACATTGCCAATGGCTTACCTCCAGGTCTTTCTATCAATTCTGGTACAGGGCTAATCACAGGTACAATTGGTAGCGGTACAGGATCTTTCCAAGAACAAAGCTTTGGAGGACAAACCGGAGGGCTTTTTATAGCCGAAATGGAATCAGCTTCTAGCCAAATCAATAATGGCTGGCAACAGGGAACTTCTGGCAGTATCACCTATTTACAAGGAACAGCCAACAGTACTGGAAACCCCAACAGTGATCAATTAAGCTATAACTTAAATATTACACAACCAGGTGTATACCGCTTTATTTGGAGAAATGCTTACACAGGCTCTTCCAGTACCGATGCCAATGATAGCTGGTTGAAAGTAAATAATACTTCCAGCGTTGTATTCTTTGGTCAGCAAGGAACTGCTACCGAACAGGGCATCATTACTGCCGTCAATGGCAATGCTTCCAATATTGTCTACCCGATCGGAAGCGGATTAGGCGGTGCGGCCAATGTCCCCGAAGGAACAGGTGGAAGCGGTTATTTTAAAATTTACCGAGCCGGAGGAGCTTCAGGATCATTTGATTGGGATGCTAACACCAGCGATAATGATCCTCACGGTATCTATGTCTGGGTAAAACAACCCCAAACCATTACAGTCATCGTTTCTAATCGTTCCGCAGGGCATCAGATTGACCGCTTTGCCCTATTTAGTGTGGCGAAATACGGACAAGGCTTCCCTGGTGGTTTTGAGAATCTTACCAATCTGCCTCAGTCTACTGCCGGAGCAGGAGGAGAAGGTACCTACAATGTGGATATTACTGTGCTTGATAACGGTACGCCACCCGCAGGTGCTTCTACACAGTTTATCTGGAATGTAACCGTGCCCAGTCAAAATACTCTCCCTACTGCCAATGCTGGAGCAGATCAGACTGTGACAGATAGCGATAATAACGGCTCACAGGCAGTAAGTCTGAATGGCGCAGCTTCTACGGATGCAGATGGCACGATCGTAAGTTATGTTTGGACAGAAAACGGTGCTCAAATCGC
>JANRIC010000038.1:0-6935 GCA_033765345.1 Microscillaceae bacterium | reverse complement strand
ATATTTATATGAAATATAACTATTCTTATAAAACTTACATGCTATATTTTATCAAAACCCATATTTTGCGATATTTTATAGAGTTTTAGAAGAAAACTTACAAAAAAACTCAAAAAAAACAGGGGGGTGCGAAAAGTCGGATCTAGGCGAATGCCTAAGGCCGTAGGCTGCCCAAGAAGCAAAGCATAAACCCGAATTCTGCATCTAGAGGTTTTTGGGTTTTGTATGTAAAAATCTGGCTATTTTACCATCGTTGATTGAAGTATCCCTGAGTTGATAAAAGACTTATGGCACTTCTACACTTTGTACAGAAACTTTTCAGAAGAATTGGTTTTTAAAAGATATACCCAGATTGAAGTGATTTGCCTGATTTTCTTGATTGATTAGCTTGATTATTAATGATTTAAAAGCTAAAATCTCGGAAAACCACTTCGGTTTGAGTATAATTTATATCTGAGCTAATTTTTGGATATAAGCGGCAGTTTTATGGGCTTCTACTTCTCCGATGGCCATATCCAATAAATCCCAGATCGAGACCCCCAGGCTGTCCCAGAATTGAGTCCAATACGTAGAATCTTGATGCAGCATACCAGCCTCATCCAGAAAAAAGAATGTACCACAATGATAAAAACTTGATTGTCGTGTGGGTACACGCGTGACGATGTCTCCGTGATTGACTACACGAAAGAGCTTTTGTTTGTGGTAGTTGTTAAATGCTTTTGAAAATAAAATATCACCAACACGAGGTGCGCCAAAGGTGTAGACCTGATGAAAGTCAATTCCCGTATCTATACATTTGGCAGCCGCCAATGTGGCTAAAGCTCCCCCTTGGCTGTGCCCAGTGATAAAAAGTTTCTGGTCTGCTGTTTTTAGGAAATTAAGGTCTCTGCTGAATTCATCCCAAATGGCTTCCAAAGCGCGTAAAAATCCCTGATGAACATTTCCCCCAAAGGCAGGTTTGAGAGAAGTATCCATATTATTGACCCAATCCTGGATTTTGTGGGCTTCGGTTCCTCTAAAAGAAGCAATGATGGCTTGCCCGTCTGAGATCATAAAAGCTTGCACATCATCTTCATCGGTACTGTACTCTATGAATGAAAAACCAGGAAAATGCCAGATTTCCTGTGCTACGTGTTGGATCAATTCACGGGGTTCGTAGGACAAACGGGCGCATTTGGCCATAAAAAGGGCATTATCTGCGTGAAATCCTGTCAAAGAAGGGTCGAAAGAATAATGTCCCAGCTCAGTTTTCGTATGCATAATTTCAGATGAGTTTCCTGTTCTAAAATTCAGCTTTTTTAATTGTTTTCTCAAAAAAATAAGATAATATTTTACTTTAATGAAGTTTGATCCAAGCTGAAATTCATCAAAAAAAGCCAGAAATCATGTACAAAGGCTAATATTTCCTGGCAAGCCCTTTATCCAACACATAGATACTGACTTGTTTGGCGCCCTCTTCGGTATAGCCGAATTTTTCTTGAAGCGTGCTGGTCATGGTCTGTACATCTTGTTTGAGGCGTTTGTCATAGGTATTAAAACTTGATGTGCCGAAATCTTGGATTGCTCTGCGGAAGTTATCATTATCGAGATAGGCGACCAGTACATTTTCTTTAAGATTTTGGGTGTATTTATCAAAAAGCTTATTGAATTGCTCGGTATCAGTGATTTTCTTGTCCTCAATATGGATTTCTTGAGCCAGTGTAGTGGTAATGTATTCACTTTGGACATAGTTGCGAAAAGCCCTCCGTTCACGGCGGGTGCAGTCATTACCCAGAAAAATGATTTCAAATTTTTTGAAATAATCGTCTGTAATTTCAATGGTATCTTGGGTATAGGGGCTGATTTTGGTTTCGCCGGGTTCGAAATTGATGCTAAAAAGATAATTTTGAATATCTCTGGAGATATGGTCACGATTGTAGGAATAAATAGATTCTTTGACTTCTTGTAGCACATTAAAGTCATACATATCTTCTATGGCTTCTACAAAACCGTCTGGGATTTCTTCCATCAGATGAGTGCGTTTGTCAAAAAAGGCACTCACCATTTCCATCGTGATCAGTTTGTCGGACTTGCCGTATCTGGCAAAAAACTCATTAAAGATATTGAGTGATTGCCGCCCTGAGAAACCCGTCACGCCTTCAAGTTCTGCCTCGGCAAATATTTGTTTTTGAGTGGTAGGATTGAGTCTTTTTAGATCTTCATCAGAGAGCCAATTGGGAATATTTCCGGCATAAAGCTCCATTTTAAGCAGCAGGGCATTATCGTCAAGATATTTGGCGTATTTTTCGGGTTGTTTGATCCATCGGCGGATCGAAGGAGAGTCTTCATTGAGTCGGGAAGATACTATTATTTTGGCGACATTATTGAGTACCTGTGGCAGAAAATAAGCATCCAGATTTTCCCCGAATTTATTTCTGAAGATACGCACTTCGGTTTTATAATCCAGTACATAAGGCACATTGACTGTAATAATTCGGTCTTTGAAAGAAGGGATATTCTCATAATGCGATTTATCGGCAGGGTTGACTAGGCCAACAAACAGTGATTTTACCCTTTCCTCGATCAAATCTACTTTATGTACTCCGTCACTGATAATCCCGTGGAGTTTCATAAGTCGTTTGACATTATGCTCTTTGATGTCCATCAGAGCTAGAATACCATTATTGGTTCTTGCCAAGTTGGAGTGAATATAGGTCACTTTATCGGTTTTGAGTAGGCTGTTGATCATACTTTGGATCGTAGGGCTGGTGATATACCCTTTATAAATAGGATCGCTTGAGTTGAATACTGTTACACCTTCTCCGAATTGTCGGTTGAAAATTGCTTTGCGTGCCCCTAGCATAGAAAGTACTTCTAGGGGGTCGCCCAAAATCATCAGCAAGTTGGTATACAGCGAAGTACATATCGTACAGGGGATGTCTTTAAAAACCCACTCATATTGTTTTTGATAAAAGAGTTTTTCTTTGAAGGATTTATCTTTGATCAGATCATCCAAAAATTGTTGTCGGTAATCTTTGGAAATCAGCAAGATTGGATGATCGTGATTGGGGCATGAGAATTCTACAAAATCGTGGGGGAAATTTTCAATATCCAGGCGGATCGTAGGTGCTTTGTCGCCGTCAGAACGGTCTTCGTCATCGTTGGCCTCATCAATTTTTTTGATAAGATTTTCGACCCTTTGGAAGCCTCCCAATTTTTTTACATCGAGTCGCCAGAAGGTTTCATAACAAGCCCCTTCCGGGGTTTTGGTATAATCTTCAAATTTCTGGATGAGGTTATTCAGGAAAGTACTTTTACCGCTTCCTGGAGGCCCTTCAAATAAAAAGATATTATTGTTTTGTACCCCTTTTTTAAAGCCATCGGTAAGTTTGAGAAAGCGATTGACAAAAAGGCGATCGGCAAAAAAAGGGTTGTCACAACCTTTTTCAAATAAATTGGAGCAGTCATACTCCTCAAACTCTACGGAACCGGAACCATTTTGTCGGGTTTTATGATCAATTATAGGCATGCTGCTATCTACGTAATAATGCACCATGTCATAAAAAACCTGGAAAATATCCCGAAAAATATGTTTGGGTTTCTTGGCGGTAATATCCAGAAATTCATCATAGGTAATGGGCTGACGAATTTCTTTGTTACGCAGTTTGTTTCCCAGATTGATCAATGCTTTGTGAGTTCTGGAACGTTTGGATATATGGGATGAAAATTGATTTTTCATAATAAAAATTCGGATTTTAGCGAATAAAAACGCTGTGCATTCGCAAAACAAGGGATTTTAGTCAATTTCCTGCTTTTCAAGTTTTCGGTAATTGGCAGTATAAAGCACTTTTTGATACCCTACTTCATCAGAATAATCAGATTGAATCACATCAGTAGTCTCTAGTTTGACTTCACCTCCCCACAAAAACTCAATGGCCATCAGGGTCTCGGCGATAAATTCCCGAATCAATTGCTTGCCCTCGAATTTATGTACCAGATAAAGCATATCATCATGCGTACGCTCTAGGTCAACGGTGAGGGTTGGGGGGTGATACAGCGAATCAATGAGCATACGTTTATAATCATCGGCTTTGCGGCTTTTGATATAGTATTGATAGACTTCGCGCTCTTCATCCAATCTGCGGCTAGTGACAAAAAGATTATGATTATCTACAAATTCCTGACTTACAAAGGTATTGATCAGGGTGAAGTCAGAGAAGTTTTTTCGGAGTTCGAAAATGGCTTCTTTGCCTTTTAAGGTTTTTTTATCATAGTTTTCTCGGTTTTCAATATTTTCAATTTTCTGGAAGTGGAAATCCAGTTTGCCTTTCTCAGCGAGTTCTTCTACGTGTTGTACGAGTCTGAGCCCGATGGCATAAGGGTTCAAACCTACTCGGCTGATAGAGGTTACGGCTGCATTGATTTTGGCATAGGCGATTTCGTGTCCTTTGATGCGTTCATCTTTCAAGAAAAGCTCATCGTGCCAATAACTTGCCCAACCTTCATTGATGATTTTGGTGCGAATTTGGGGTTCAAAGTATAGGGAGGTGCTTCGGACGATGCTCATCACAGATTGCATCCATTTATTTTTTTCTTTATTTAGAAAAGGAGAATGATCCCGGATATATTCCATTACATCTATACAACCGTTTTTCTCGTGACTCAGGTGATTGTTATATTTGCTGTTAAATTCAGGGTATTTTTTCTTGATTTCATTAAAAAAAAGAGCTTCTCCGACGTTTTCGTCTTGTGCGATAAACTGATTATAGCGTTCTACTTCTTTGTAGAGTTCGTGTTCGGGTATCTGCACAATATCCTGGAGAAAAGTCCCAAAGTAATAATCCAATTTATCGGTTGGATTCATATCCTTTGGAAAAGATGCCCTTGAGAGTTCATTAAAATAACCCACTAGGTTGTTGATACATCGGCTGAATTCAATGACATAATCTACCCACCTGCCGTGTTCACTTTTTAGATTGGCAATCAGTCGTTTATCTGCCAGGGCTTGTCCTACGAAATCGTCTCCCCAGGTGCGCTCAAAAAGTTTATTATTCTGAAAAAAGTCAATGTGAGCAAGCACGTGATAAAAAATCATGATATTGAGCCAGTCCGGGTTATTATCATTATAAAAGGAGATGGCAGGTCGTGAATTGATTACGGTTTCGTAGGGGTTGCTGGGAGCAAGTTTATACTTTCCCTGTTCTTTGAGTACTTCCACGTCATTGACCCAATAGTCATAAAGAGTTGGGATCATTACTTTGGGCGAAAGCTCAATTAGGTCTCGGTTGGTAACGATATACTCAAGCGTGTCACTTTCAAAGTGCAATCCGGCATCCATGGCTCGTTCTTTGCACTCTTCCATGATTTTTTTGGTTTTTTGATTAATGAGTTCCATAAGCTTATCCTACAAGTCTTTTGATTCCCTCGATGATACGGTCTTCGGTTACTTTTTCAGCAATCATGGTGTCCATTTTGACTAGATCAGGCATTTCATTCAGGATGCCTGAGTCCTCGAGGTAGCGTTCTACGGTGGTATAATCACTGTAGCTTCCCCAGCTATTTTTGGCAATCGTAATTCCTAATCGGTTGACATATTTGAGGATTTTTTTGGCAGCTTTGAGCATTCTTTCACCTGTCGTATCCCAATCATCGCCGTCTGTACCGTGGAAAACATAGATATTGTAATCTTTGGCCAGATTTTCTTCCTCGATAATTTTTACTACCAAATCATAAGCAGGGTAGACATTGGTTCCTCCAGCCACAGTAGATTTGTAATAGGTATAAAAGTCCTCTACTTCTTTGGCTTCGGTATCGTGTACAATAAAACGACTTTCGACATTGTTTTTGTACTGATACATCAGCCAGCTATAAATAAAAAGATGTTGAGAAGTGATCACTTCGGTAGGTCTACCCTGCATAGAGCCGGAATAATCTCTGAGAAAAAACACTACGGCCTGTGATTCATAATCTTGTTCTTTGGAAAGAATTCGATACACCTTATCTTCGGGGCTAATGACCAGGTTTTCACTCAGGATTTCAGATTGGTCTTTGATATTGCCCAGGTGGATATTGGTCTCGATGACTTTTTTTAGGGTAGATTTTTTATCCAAAATCTGGCCAAAGCCATCGTTGCGATCGGTCAGGTCATATTGGTGTTTGATCAGAGATTTTTTCTTGCCTTTGTCTTTGAGGTTAGGCAACTCGAATTTTTCGGTCAGAATTCGTCCCAGATCAAAAGCTTCGGAGATGACATCGTGTTTGGTATTACCTCCCTGTCCTGCTCCTTGTCCTTCGCCTTCACCGGTTTGTGGGTTGATGGGTTGCTCACCGATCACATCGCCTTCGTTGCCATCGCCTACGCCTCCGGTTGATTCGTCTTCCTGGCTTGGGTTGTCATCGTGATAGAACTTGGTTTCGGTGGTGGTAGGTACGATGACCACTTGTCCTTTATTATCCTTACTGGGTTTAACCAGTTTGCCAAGCCGGATTTTACGAGGAAAACCATCTCTTTCTCTTTGTTTATCCTGCTCGATGAGTTTATCAAGCGTTTGCAAAAGTAAGGCATAAGAGGGTTGGGGCTTCATATTTAAAAGCACCTCGAAATCGTTTTTGTCATAAATACCAGGCAAATCCTTGGGTAATGGGTCATCTATCTGATGAACCTTAGAACCTTCCATCTCGCGTTTGATCATTTCCTCGAGGCTTGAAGGCAGCCCTTGTGGTATTAAGTCAGATATATATTTTTTATCCTTATTGTTCATATTCGAAATTAGGCTTTTCGGGCTCTGTATTTTGTAGACCTTTGAATTAAATGATTTGTTACTACTCAGGTACTTGTTTCAGAATTTAATTTTGTTTTTTATATTATTAAGATATAAAATTTTTATTTTTTTTATTTTATCATAATAAAATTTCTGGATAATTTTGTTTGTGTAAACTTACTTATTACACAAACA
>JANRIC010000027.1:0-2739 GCA_033765345.1 Microscillaceae bacterium | reverse complement strand
GAATGACAGGGAGAAAATGTTGTCATTCCGACGGCAGGAGGAATCTGAATGCTCGGATGCACAGAGGCTCAGATTCCTCGCTATCGCTCGGAATGACAGGGAGAAAATGTTGTCATTCCGACGGCAGGAGGAATCTTAGTGCTTCTTGATGCAGACGATAAGATTTCTCCTTGCGTTGGAATGACAAAATAAAATGATTGGTATGTTGCACCGTGCAGCAAATTAAATCAAAAATCAAAACACTCACCCAAAAACCAGATCAGGAAGTCAGGTGCATTCCCTAAAAAATCTTGCATCAAAAATTATCCGATTTTGTGTGTTTTAAGGCTAAATTTGAAAATCAAAAAGACCGTTTAATTATGAGAAACTGCCTATTTATTATTTTCAGCACCGTACTTTTTTTCGGTCTAAGCTCCTGTACGCAAACAGCCAAAACGCAAAACGCCTTGCCTTCGCCGCTACCCGATTCTCTTCTGAGGCGTGAAAAAGAATACACATCCCTGGAGGAAGCCCTGGCTGCCCCTGAAAAAGTATATATGCTTGATCTCAAAGGGCAAGGACTTCGGGAACTGCCCGAGTCTATCGGAAGGCTTAAGTATTTACAGCATCTTACCCTAAGTGAAAATCATTTGAAAAGGCTGCCTGATAGTCTGGTGATGCTTAAGAACCTGCAAATGGTTTTGCTCAATGATAATCAAGGGTTGGATACTGAATCTACTTTTCAGTTTTTGGCAAAACTTCCAAATCTTCGCACCATCAGTTTGAAAAATGCAGATTTAAATTATTTACCTGGAGATGTAAAAGAAATTGACCAAATATTATTACTAGATTTGGCAGGAAATCCTAAAATCAATATCAAAGATGTAATAAAATTTCTTTATAATAAAAAGAACCTAGCTTATTTAAACCTTGGCCATAATAGATTAGAAACTTTACCAAAAGAAATGCGAAAGTTCAATCAAGTCATCGGTATTTATCTAGATCATAATCTGCTGAAAACATTACCCTCAGTAATTACAGAAATGACCCAAATTGCTGTATTGGATTTAAGAAGCAATCAAATTACACATTTACCAAAATCAATTAAAAATCTAAAAAAGTTAGAATTACTGCTTCTGAAAGACAATCCGATTCCTGTGTATGAACTCGCTAAAATCCGTGAATGGCTTCCCAATACGGAGATTGTCCTCGACTACTAAGTCTTTTACCTTTTAGGACTGAAGTTTTTATATTTTCCCGGACTGATTTCAAATTGATAATAATTCAACTTGGTACCGTCTTTTTGTATAATTTGTTTTGTTTGACCAATGCTTGGAAGTTCCAAATTGTGTTTTTTACAATAAGCAAAAAAACTATTTGCGTCAATACCCATTTGGAATGTAAATTCGTTTAAAATTGCTCCATAAGGACTCAAAGAAGCAATTATTTTTAAAGAATCAAATATTAGGTTTTCAGGTTTACCTTTATAACGTCCATCATATAAGTCAATTCCTGTTTTGATTATGTCAAAAGATAAAGGAATTAATGGCGATCTGCCGATACTTTTGGCTATAAATTGAGAAAGTATATTATTTTCACCTAGATATTTTTTGGATATTTCAATGAGTGCTACAATTGCTGATATTTTCCCCATAACATTTCCAATTTGAGCACTTTGTTCGTCGGTGAGTATTTTTTGAGTTGATTTTTCAACGGTTTTTTGTTTTTTTGGAGTGTTCTCTTTTTTATTTTCTTCTGTACCTGCTTCGTAGGGGACTAACAGATACAAAGCAGGCATTTCACTAGCAATAAAACCCTCTATTTTTCCATCAGGGTTGAGGGTAAGGTTATTTTGGTGGATGATATCGTCTACAATTGTGGCAATCAAAACGTGGTGTTCAGATTCATTTACGTGTAGAGAATCCGCCGACCAATACGACTGGGCGATTGTCCAGAGATTGTCTCCGGTTTTTACGCTATGACTTCTATAAGCACTTTCTGCCAACAATTTTTGCAGGCGATCTGGCAAAACAACCGGGAATGAAATATCTTCTGTCAGGGTGATCTCCCCGTGTTGAGGATGGACTTTTCTTTCTCTGGCGTTGAATAGACGCTCGTTCTCCGTGGATGCTTCCGATTTTTTCGATGATGTTGTTGTGTCTGGAATACTCAGCTTGACTCCTGGCTGGAGATTTTTGGCAACAATATCTTTCACACTCAAATCAGGCAATTGCAGCTTGTATGCCCGCACAATACTGCTCAGGGTATCTCCAAATTTGACATAATACAATTCTCTTAAACCGGGTATTTCAAGGGGCTGCCCTTCTTTCAACCAAGTAAGTTGAGGATTGGCTTCCAGGAGTTGCTCTACGGTTAGTCCGTATTGTTTGGCAATTCCGTAAAGGGTTTCCCCTTCTTTCACCAGATGGTCTAAGAGTGTCTCCTGGGCTTTATCGGTTGCTTCTTCGTGAGTTTCCGACGAAATGAAATTGCTCAGAAGATTGTTTACAGGCGCATTATTTTTCTTTTGTCGAGCAGAGGCAGAAGCCGGTTTGGGTCTATGGATATATTCTCGCATGGCATAAAATTGAAGTTTCCTAAAAATAGCACGCTACAAGTTTAAAACCGACTTTTCGCACCCCCCTGTTTTTTGTAAGTTTTCTTCTAAAACTCTATAAAATATCGCAAAATATGGGTTTTGATAAAATATAGCATGTAAGTTTTATAAGAATAGTTATATTTCATATAAATATTTCGCTA
>JANRIC010000026.1:0-4938 GCA_033765345.1 Microscillaceae bacterium | reverse complement strand
AACGGCTGCCGCCTCGCCAACAGGACCTTATCAGGCAGGGGCAAACGTAACGGTTACTGCTAGCCCAAGTGCTAATTATCAGTTCGTCAATTGGACCACTACTGGAGGTGTGGTAGCAAGCACAGCCAATCCATATACATTCGCCATCAATAGTAATCAGACTTTACAGGCAAACTTTGCTCCGGTAGGTAATGGATTATCTATTGCTAGTTTGACTTTGATGGATGCAGTAACAGACCAGGATTTATTTGTCTTACAAGATGGGATGCAGATTAATCTTTTGTCATTACTAAATAATAATTTGGCTGTAAGGGCTAATACCAACCCAAGTACGGTAGGAAGTGTAAAATTTGCCTTGACGGGTGCCAAGATTCATAACCAAACCGAGAGTATGGCTCCTTATGCCTTGTTTGGAGATATAAATAATGGTACAAATTATAATGGACAAGCCTTTGGTTTAGGAAATTATACCCTTACTATTACACCTTATAGTGCAGCAGGTGGAACAGGCACCGCCGGTACACCACTTACTATTAATTTTGAAATGATAGATTTTGATCCAGGGACTATTACCACGATCTATCGCATCAATGCTGCCGGACCTTTGTTTACAGATAGTGAACAAAATAATTGGCAGGCAGATGCCACGGGAGTTTATTACACAGCAAGCTCTACGGGCTCTAAAACCTTTGCCATCACCAATACTACCGAAGATGTACTTTATCAGACATACCGATTTGCAACTGCGGTAGGTACCAATCCAGGCAATCCTTTTTCTTATAATCTTCCAGTAAGTACAAGCGGACCTTTTACTGTAAAACTGCACTTTATGGAGCCTTTTTATGGCGCGCCTGGTGGAGTTTCGGGTGGAGCCGGGAGTCGTGTGTTTAATATCAACATTGAGAATGGGCAGGCAATTCAGAATAATTTTGACATCTATGCCGAAGCCGGAGCTGCTGCTACAGCCCTTGTCAAACAGTTTAGCAACATTACAGTCAATGATGGGGTATTGAATATTAATTTCTCTTCTGTAGTTAATAACGCCCTAGTTTGCGCTATTGAAGTAAGTACAGGAGGAGCAAGCCTTGAATTTGCCGCAAACCCAAATACCATTCAGCTTGAAACAGGGACTATCGGCAGTATTGGTAACTTTATCAGTACCAGCAACAACACTGACCCGACTACTGCTATACTCAACGCTAAGGATGTCAACACAGGCAATGTGCCAACCTGGTTAAGAGTCAATAATTTGCTCCTGAATAATATTTCTTATACCACAGGTTCGGAAATCACCTTTGAATTTAATGCTACCGGGCTTGCCGCAGGTATTTATGAAGCGGATGTAACGGCTTTTGCCAACGGCTATTCGGATGCAACCATCCATCTGACAATGACCGTCATAGATCCGAATGGATTAAGACCTTATATTCTTGGGGTATTTGATGGAGGTACGAATGAAATTACTGAAGGCGAAACGAATATACCCTTGGATGTCAATATCTCCACTACACAGATCAGGTTTGCAAGCAATATCCCTAATGAACTCAAAGGCTTGGATAATTCAACGGTTATCCCAGAAAACATCAAATTAATTAAGATCAATGACGGTTCGGTAGTTCCTGCCAACGTCAACTCCACCGGTGGTGGAGATGCCATTACGATTGTACCCTCTGTATTGCTTGAAGCCAATACTTCTTATCGCTATGACATCACCGACAATGTAAGGGATCTCAATGGACAGGCGATGATACCATTCTCTATTACCTTTACAACAGGGACTTCTACCAATCAAATTCCTACTAACCTGACTGGGATACAATTTACCAAAGTAGAATTACCCTCCACCATTGACCCGACAGGTCTGGGATATGCTACATTGACAATCGGACCTGACGGTAAATTATATGCCGCTCGCATCGATGGTTTGATCCGAAGATACACCATCAATGCAGATGGTACATTAAGCAATCCTCAAGATCTAACCGGATTAAGAGCACATCGAAGAGGTACAAACGTAGCCAACGATAACAAAATCTTGATTGGATTGACCTTTGATCCAAGCTCTACGGCCAACAACCTGATTGCTTGGGTGACTTATAGCGGGCATTTTGTCTTCAACAATGGTCCCGATTGGGATGGCAACCTAGCCAAACTGACAGGATCTAATCTGCAAACGGTTCAGGATGTAGTAATTAATTTGCCTCGTTCGCTCAAAGATCACCTCAGCAATAGTATTGCTTTTGGAGCAGACGGTGCGCTTTATTTCAGTCAGGGGGCTAACTCAGCGATGGGTAGAGCCGACGGTACCTGGGGCAATCGTGAAGAAAGACTCCTTTCTGCTGCATTATTGAGGCTGAATGTCAATAATCTGCCTGCGAATCTACCGATCGACGCAAAAACCGAAGAGGGGGGTTCTTATAATCCTTATGCTCCGGGATCAGCCTTAACCATTTACGCTACGGGTATCCGAAATGCGTATGATCTCGTATTCCATTCCAATGGAGAGATTTATCTGCCTACCAATGGTTCGGCAGCAGGAGGAAACGCTCCTACTTCCAATCCAACTGATCCGCTTTATGTCGCACCACATCCGAGTGCACCAGCATATACAGGTCCGACCAATATCCCCGCTGTGACCAACATCACACCTTCTCAGAATGACTGGTTGTTCCGTGTGGTGCAGGGAGGTTATTATGGTCACCCTAATTCGCAAAGAGCAGAATATATCCTGAATCGTGGAGATATTGATGTGGATAATGCAGCGTATAATGGCATTCAGGCTGATCCGAACTATCGTCTGAGTGGAGTAGCTTACAATTTTGAAAAAAATAAATCCCCCAACGGGGCTATTGAATACCGCAGTGCAGTATTTGCTGGAAAACTTAGAGGAATGCTTTTAGTTGTTCGATATAGTCAGCAGGATGATATTATTGTTCTTGAGCCTGGTTCGGGTTCTAATAAAAATATCATTGCTGCAACAGATGGGAATATACTTGGTTTGGGTGGATTTAATGACCCTTTGGATTTGATAGAAGACGTGAATACTGGCAATATCTATGTATCCGAATACGGTGCCGCTAAAATCACCCTACTCAAACCCAATGATCAAGGTTCTGCCTTCATAAGCTCAAATCCTGATGAACTGATCTTTGATACAGTCAAAGGCACTACTACGGCTGCCCAAACGGTGACAATCACCAACGATGGTGCCAGCACACTGCAAATTAGTGCTGCTTCCATAGTCGGTGCTCATTTCAGCTTGACATCCAGCCATGCCTTTCCGATCAGCCTCAGTTCAGGGCAATCTGTAAACTTCAGCGTGGTATTTAATCCCTCCTCGACTACCGTAGGGGATTTCAGTGCCCAACTCAGAATCACCAATAACTCTGTAAATTCACCCATTCTCAATATTGGTCTTTACGGATTGAGTCTCAATGGTTTTGAAGGAAGCAATGAACCCCCATTACAGGATGTAGTCAATACTCTGGGTTATGGCATTAATGTGGGCTGGACTACCCTGGCAAGTAATACCAATCCTGCACTGATGGGCGAAGAAGTACTCGTTCAATTGTTTGAAAAAGCCAGTTCAGGCAATGTAGGTATAATCCCAGTAGCTAGGTATTCACCTGCCGAAACCTTACCTTATGGATATTATCTCAACAACAATAATAATCCTATTAAAACTCAGGTAGCCGTGCTTTCTAATGCTCCTGGGGAGCATCAGGCACTCTTCCCTGCGATTCTTTCGGGTACAACTAGCTTTGACCCAGGTACACAGCCCTTTGGTATCTATTGTCAATCAAATACCTTTAATAGAACCAACTATACCGAAGATCAATTAAATACTGGAGGTGTGGCTCGCCGCGTAAGAACGTATCCGCTCAAAGATAGAAACGGGGTACTCGTACAGAATAGCTATTTGGTATGTTTTGAAGATGCAAGTAACGGTGATTATCAGGATTATATGTATGTACTCAGCAATGTGCAGCCCGTAGGTTCTACGGGAGATAATGACCCTGGTCCGAATCCGAATTCGCTCACTAACCTTACCTTGATTAATGCAGGCACAGATCAAGATATTCAAACCTTGAGCAATGGTGCAGTCATCAATCTGGCATCACTTGGTAATCCTACCTTAGCGATCAGAGCCAATAAAGCCTCTACGACCGTAGAAAGTGTAAGATTTGTAATGACTGGCCCGCTAAATGTAACCCAAACCGAAAGCTTAGAACCTTTTGCAATCTTTGGAGATGTAAACGGTAACTACAACGGACAAGCTTTCCCCGCTGGTACGTATACGCTGACCGTAACCCCTTATACCCTGGATGGCGCATTAGGTACTGCTGGAACGCCGATCAGTCTGACATTTACCATTCAGACTAGTGCCGCCAGAACAGCTACAACTGTCGCTCAGTCTGCTGATTCGGGTGAACAAGAAATCAAAGAAGAAGAAATGCCAGGTTTGGCTGAAATCATACAAGCTTATCCGAACCCAACCGAAGGTTTTGTGACTGTTGTATTAAGCAAAGTATTAAAAGACTTTGATTATATGCTGGTAGATAAGTCAGGTAGAGCCATACTTAACGGACACATGGATAAACTAAGCGATTCTTTCAAAATCAATATCACACATCTGCCCAGTGGAAGTTACTTCCTCAAAGTAGAAGGCGCCAATCGATATGTGATCCTTGTGAAGGAATAAACCCACAACATGATGGATAAAAAAAGCCCGGTGAGTAATCATCGGGCTTTTTATGTAAAAAAAGAGGTTTTTAACCGACTTTTCGCACCCCCCTGTTTTTTGTAAGTTTTCTTCTAAAACTCTATAAAATATCGCAAAATATGGGTTTTGATAAAATATAGCATGTAAGTTTTATAACCGACTTTTCGCACCCCCCTGTTTTTTTTGAGTTTTTTTGTAAGTTTTCTTCTAAAACT
>JANRIC010000251.1:0-17495 GCA_033765345.1 Microscillaceae bacterium | reverse complement strand
GAATGGCTCATCCATACACTTGACAATATCATGGACACTTCTATACAAGAGCTGCACCTACTCTTGCCAAAAAACTTCAAACATAAGCAATAATGAAACCAGTTTTAGGGAGTTAAGGGATGGCCTTGCTTAGAGGCATACAAACCAATCCGGAAAACTTTGTAATCGGGCGGCTTCTCTTACAGAAATTCTTCTTCGTCTTCCATCTTTGAGTTTTACTCTTTGCATATCTCCGGTAGGAGCTGCAATATTTCTACACGTCAGCGTCCTTGCTGGTTTATGCAAATAAAGATCTCTGGGATTAATACAACTTGATGCTTTTTCATAATTTGCTACATACCTATCCATAGAGGGCGTCAATATTTTACTCTCATCTACAATAGTATCAATCAAATCTCCAATAGCGTCGCCTACAGTAACTTTTTCCGTATGTATTTTCGGGAAATTAAATTTTCCTTTGTGCCCTACTACAAAAACTCGTTCCCTATTTTGAGGAACCCCAAAATTTACAGCATTTAATAATTTATAATCAATCAAATACCCTTCTTTTTGTAGTTCTTTAATGATTTGATCTAAGTACCATTTATTTGAATAAAGCATGCCACGTACATTTTCAAACATGAAAGCCTTTGGTTTTACCTGTTTAATCACGTGTATAAAAACAGGAAATCCATTTCTTTCATCATCCAACCCTTTTTGATGCCCTCCTACACTAAAGGGTTGGCAAGGCGGTCCTCCAATTACAATATCGTACTCCTCATTAAATTCCGTATCAATGGTTAGTTTCTGTGTATGGCAAATGCCCTTTAAATTTGTATTATAGGTTTCACCAGTTTTTATATCCATTTCATAGCCTGTAGTTTGAAACCCTATGGCCTCAAAACCAAGTGAAAGTCCTCCACATCCAGCAAAAAGATCCAAAACTTTAAAAGTTATACCCAGATTGAAGTGATTTGCCTGATTTTCTTGATTGATTAGCTTGATTATTAATGATTTAAAAGCTAAATCTCGGAAAACCACTTCGGTTTGAGTATAGTTTTTTTGTGGGTTTAAATAACAGGTTGATTTTTTCAATATATTTCATTTAAAATATCTTTATTTCAAATAAAGATACAAGATATTTTCTACTCTAATGTGGACTTGTTTATTTTTTTAACAAAAAAATGCAAAACCTTTCTTGTAGAAATAAAACTCATCGATTAGATACCGGGGATCTTTAATTTTTTTGAAAATTTCGCAAATTTATGGGTTTTCTTGCGTAAAAAAGTAAAGACTTTGCCTAATTTTGCCGAAATCTTAAGTCTGTTACAAAATCCTAAAAAAATGGATCAGCAAGAATTACATGATTTTTCTATTGATGCTGTAGTTGAAATTCCCAAAGGCAGCCGAAATAAATACGAGTATGATTACGAAAAGCGTATGATTCGATACGATCGCATGCTTTTTTCCTCAGTACATTATCCGAGTGATTACGGTTTTTTTCCTGAAACCCTAGCTCGCGACGGTGACCCGCTGGATGCTTTGGTACTCGTGACAGAACCAACCTTCCCCGGATGTATCATTGAAGTTCGCCCTGTAGGTCTTTTTAAAATGTATGATGAAAAAGGACCCGATGAAAAAATCCTCTGCGTGCCCATCAGTGACCCGATCTGGAATTATATCTATCGCCTGGATCAAATCCCTCCTCACCTTAAACTTGAAATCGAGCACTTTTTCAAAGTATACAAAGACCTGGAGAAAAAGAAAGTAGGGGTAGAAGGCTGGGACGATGAAAATGCCGCCCTCGAGGCCATCAAAGATGCCCAAAAACTGTACCTGGAAAGCAAATGGAAAGTCTCTAAAAAATAACCTTCTGCAAAGACTTTTTTGGGGCTTTTGGTCTAATACCTACATTAGACCTCAGCCCAATCAATTTATGCTCAAAAATTCATTCTTCGGCTTCTTCTGTGATTCAATTTGCAGGTATTAGGATATTTTGTGCATAGCTGCATGATCAATAACACAACTTGATACACATAATTCCTTCCTGATTATCAGCAAATTTGAACTTAAGACAAAGATATTTGTAAAAAAAATAGAACAATTTTCAAAATTCTTATTCTATCTTTGCCCCGTTTGAAATAGTACAAAATAAAACCTAAATATTTATGACATCTGCTACGATTATTTTAGCCATTCCAATTATAGGAATTATATCGCTGTTTTTTACTTATATTTACTCAAGTTGGGTTGCCAAACAGGATGTGGGAACCGACAAAATGGCTAAGATTGCAAAAAATATTGCTGACGGAGCCATGGCTTTTCTGAGAGCCGAATACCGTGTTTTGGCCATTTTTGTGCTGGTAGTAGCCATTCTGCTGGGAGTGAGCGGCTCTCAAACTCCCTCTTCTCATTTTATGGTAGCAATATCTTTTGTTGTGGGTGCCTTTTGTTCGGCACTGGCCGGCTATATCGGGATGCGTGTAGCCACCAAGGCCAATGTACGTACTACACAAGCTGCCCGTACCGGACTTAGCCAGGCACTCAAAATCGCTTTTACGGGAGGTTCTGTGATGGGGCTGGGAGTAGTAGGCCTGGGGCTTCTAGGGCTTGGTGCCTTGTTATTGATTTATAGTAATATTTTTCCCTTTGTAGAAGAACCTGATGTGAACAAAGTGCTGAATATCATCACCGGATTTTCATTTGGGGCTTCTTCCATTGCGCTTTTTGCCCGTGTAGGAGGTGGTATTTATACCAAAGCAGCCGACGTAGGGGCTGACCTTGTGGGTAAAGTAGAAGCGGGTATTCCTGAAGATCACCCACTGAACCCTGCTACCATTGCCGACAACGTAGGCGATAATGTAGGCGACGTAGCGGGGATGGGAGCTGACTTGTTTGAATCGTATGTAGGTGCCATTGTGGGTACTATGGTACTGGGTGTGACTTTTATGAAGGAAAGTGCTTTTATCGAGCAGGATGTCCTTTTTGGCGGATTGAGTGCGGTTTTACTGCCTTTGATCTTATCTGGAGCTGGAATCATTACCTCTATCCTTGGTACTTTTATGGTCAGTGTCAAAGAAGGTGGTAACCCTCAAAAAGCTCTTAATATTGGTGAATTTGGCTCTACCGGAATTCTGATCGTAGCTTCTTATTTTATTATTGTGCAGGTGCTGCCTGCTAGTTGGGTATTTGAAGGAGTCGAGTATACGGCTCAGGGAGTATTCTGGGCAACCATCATTGGGGCTGTAGCGGGTTTGCTGATCGGATTGATTACTGAGTATTATACTGGTGCAGGTTCTCCTCCCGTGAAAGCCATCGTGCGGCAATCATCTACTGGGGCAGCCACCAATATCATTGCTGGTCTGGGTGTAGGGATGAAATCAACGATGATTCCTATTGTTATTCTGGCGGCAGCTATCATTGGGGCGCATGAATTTGCAGGGCTGTATGGGATTGCCATTGCAGCCGTAGGAATGCTTGCCAATACAGGGATTCAGTTGGCTGTAGATGCGTATGGACCTATCTCGGATAATGCCGGAGGGATTGCTGAAATGAGCGAACTGCCCAAAGAGGTACGTAAACGCACTGACAAACTGGATGCCGTAGGGAATACTACTGCTGCCATCGGTAAAGGATTTGCCATTGGTTCGGCGGCACTTACAGCATTGGCATTATTTAGTGCTTTTATGGTGACAGCAGGTATCAAGACGATAGATGTAGCCAATCCCATAGTGATGGCAGGATTATTCCTAGGTGCGATGCTACCATTCCTTTTCTCAGCTATGGCTATGGAGGCTGTTGGTAAAGCGGCTATGTCTATGATTAATGAAGTGAGAAGACAATTTAATGAAATCCCGGCTTTAAAAGCTGCGCTCGAGGTGATGCGTAAAAATGACGGCAAAGAAATGGAAGACTGGTCTAAGGAAGATCGTCAAGTTTTTGATGCGGCAGATGGAGTAGCCGAATACAAAAAATGCGTAGAAATCTCCACTACAGCTTCTATTCGTGAGATGATACTTCCTGGAGTCACTGCCGTACTCGTACCCGTAGTGATTGGCTTCCTGGGTGGAGCGAATATGCTAGGTGGTTTGTTGGCTGGGGTGACTGTCTCTGGGGTGCTTATGGCGATTTTCCAATCCAACGCCGGAGGAGCTTGGGATAATGCCAAGAAGATGTTTGAAGAGGGGGTAGATATCAATGGTGAGATTTTCTACAAAGGTTCTGCGCCGCATAAAGCTGCCGTAGTGGGTGATACCGTAGGTGACCCATTCAAAGATACATCAGGACCTTCACTGAATATTCTTTTAAAACTGATGTCGGTTGTGGCACTGGTAATAGCCCCTTATTTGGTGAGCTAATTCATTTATTTTGTCTTAAAACCTACACTTTCCAAAAAGAATAGAGTATTTCCTGTGTATTTTGGTCAAAAAGTCTGAAATTCGAGCATCAAAGAATTTCAGACTTTTTTTTAAAGATATGCTCCTGATTTCCCTCGAAGAAATATTTAGTTGGACCCCCATCCCCGGTTTTGACGATCTGACAGTTGCCAGATTGCTGATTGATGTTTCACTCATTTTATTTGTTTTTATTGTAGCTCGGTTTGCAGTCCGTCTCATCAGAAGACTTGTCTATCAAAAAACCAATCTGGACGAACATAAAAAAAATGCGATCATTCAGATTTCCAAATACCTGATTTATCTGCTGGCCATTTCGGTCACATTGGATAAACTCCATATCGGTTCTATCATATTTACCAGTTTTGCAGGCCTTTTTGTAGGTTTGGGTTTTGGCTTACAACAAACTTTTAATGATTTGATCTCGGGGTTTATCCTCATGTTTGAGGGCAGTGTAAAAGTCGGCGATATTATCAAAATGGATACACAGGTAGGTAGGGTTGTAAAAATTGGAGACCGATACTCAATCATTCGCACCAGAAATGATGTGACAATCATGGTACCCAATTCTAAGCTGATTGTAGACCAGGTCACCAATCTGAGTGGGCAGACGAGTTACACCCGATTTGGGATCAGTGTTGGGGTCATGTACGGCTCCGATGTAGACCTGGTCAAAGAAATGCTACTACTGGCTACATCCTCACACCCGGAGGTACTGATAGAGCTCCCCGCCTCTCTTTTGAGCAATAGCAATACAGATATAGAACCTCCCCGCGTGTATTTCAAAGATTTTGGAGATAATAGTCTACTTTTTGAGGTTTTTTTCTGGACTCAAAATGTGTGGGATATTGAAATTGTACAAAGCGATATTCGCTTCCATATCCATCGAATTTTTAATGAGCAAGGTATTGTGATTGCATTTCCACAAAGAGACGTTCATATTAAACTGGGAGATAAGGAACTTGAAAAGCTCAAAACATTGCGTTAGGGGGAGATGGATCGTGCTAAAAAACAAAGACTCGGATTCTCGATCCGTTCATTCCCCAATCAATTATTCTCTCACACTCTGATTGACCAAAGCCCAAAATATCCCTAATTTCTTGACAGCCTGCATAAACTCCTCGAAACTCACGGGTTTGACTACATAAGCATTAACACCCAGATTGTAACTTTCTAGTATATCTTTGTCCATAGAGGAAGAAGTAAGTATTACGACAGGAATTAATTTTAAATGATCATCCGATTTGATGATTTGCAGTGCGTCGATTCCACTTACTCGTGGCATTTTGATGTCTAGAAGGATAACAATTGGGTTTTCGTGTGGGCGGCTTGTATAGTTTCCCTGATAACGCAGATAGTCTATGACCTCCTGACCGTCTCTGACCACATCAATCCTGTTTTTGATATGACAGTCTTCAAAAGCGGCCAGGGTCAATTCTATGTCATTCTCATTATCTTCTGCATAAAGAATAGGGGGTAGTTTATCCATATATTTGGCATTAAAAAAATTAAAAATTCAAACAAAAAGTAGCTCCCTTACCGGGTTCGGCATAAGCCCAAATTGAGCCTCCGTGTTTTTTGACGATTTGCTGCACATTGGCCAAGCCTATGCCCGTACCCTCGAATTCATCTTCGGTATGCAGGCGTTGAAATACCTTGAACAATTTATCGGCGTGAGCCATATCAAAGCCTACGCCGTTATCACGTACAAAGATAGTGCATTTGTTTGGCCCGTGGGGATTTGTATTGATTTCAATTGTGCTGGGTTTAGATTTGGCCGAGAATTTAAGGGCATTAGAAATCAGATTCTCAAAAACCATTCTAAGTAAGTTATAATCACCTTCAATGATCGGTAATTCCCCCATAATCCATTTCACTTCTTGATGAGCCAAATCAGGCTTAAACTCTGCGATCACTTCGGCAATCAGATGATTCAGATCAATGGGTTTTTTTTGTAAAGAAGCCCTTCCCAAGCGAGAAAATTTAAGCAAATCATCAATCATAGTAGACATTTTATGGATGGATGTCCTGATTTTATCGACATATCGCTGAGTTTTTTGGGAAGGATTCTGAATGTTTTGAAAGAGTATTTGGCTAAAGCCGTCGATATGCCTGAGAGGAGCTCTTAGATCGTGGGAGACAGAATATACAAAGGCTTCCAGGTCTTTGTTCATAGCCTCTAGCTCAAGGGTACGCTCTTGCACTAGTTTCTCCAGGTTTTTGCGGTATTCTTCTAGCTCTCGTTCCGCCTTTACCCGGTCACTAATATCCAGGGCAAAAGCACCCAAGAGAAGTGCTTCACTGTCTCTTAGGATAGGAAAGCGGTGTGTTTCATAGACAGAGACTTTTCCGTTGGGTTCTGCGATTTCCTCACGATTTACCTGATACCCTTCTGTGAGGGTTTTATGGTTGTAATAAGTCATCTTTGCTGCCACTTCAGGGGGGAATAAGTCACTTGCCGATTTGCCGATAATCTCTTTAATGGGATGGATTTCTCTCATTTTTTTATTCACATAGATTGTTTTGTGTTCGGCATCCAGGATAAAAACAATACCGGGCAGGTGATCCATAAAAGTCTCGAAAAGTTCTTTATTCTTTTGAAGTTCTCGCTCCATCTCGATGCGTTCGGTGATGTCGGAGAGGATGCTCAGGTTTAGGTCTTTGCTGATGTGGATGGCTTGGTACAGGGCTGTTCGGATTTGGCCGTCGGGGCGTTTGAAGCTTAATTCATTAATTTCTCGACCTTTTTGGAGGTATTTTTCATAAGATTTTAGCGGGGAGGGGTGGTCGATGATTTGTAGCTTACTCACGTGCATGCCCTTCATAGCTTCTATGGGGTATCCCATAACATCGGCAGCGGCCTGATTGACGTCCAGGTAGTAGCCTTCATCATCGGCAATAAAAATTGGGTTGAGGCTTTTTTCGAAGATGGTACGAAAACGATTTTCACTTTCTTGTAGTTTTTCTTCGGCTTGGTAGGTTTGAATGATCAGGGAGGCAACCCATACGGTTTTCTTCATCAGTGTGATTTCCAGGGCAGAGGGCTTACGTGCATGGCGGAGGTAGAGTGCAAAGGTGCCTAATACTTTGCCCTGCTCCGACTTGATCGGTTCGGACCAGCAAGCTTTCAGACCATATTTCAGTGCCAATGCTTGATAGCCTTCCCAGTTGGGATCTTGGCTAATATCCTCAGTAATGACTCTTTTACCATAATAAGCTGCGGCACCACAGGAGGCAGCATTGGGTCCGATAGGAAAAGAATGAAGTACATCGACAATTTCAGGAGGAATTTGAGGGCAATCTGTCGGATCGAGATGTTTGCCATCTTTCTGTACCAGCATTACTGTAGAAAGATTTCCGGGTAGCAATTGATTAATATGGAGCGTAAGGTCTCTAAAAATAATTTGGATGGGGTACTTCTTAGATAGTTTTTCTATGGACTCAGTCTGTAATTGAAGTAGCTCTTGATGAAATACCTTTTTGGTAATATTTATACCTAAGTACCACTGTTCTTGTGTGTCGTCAAGGGCTAAATCCTGGATAGGCTGCCATTGAATCCTTTTTTGAACTCCTTTCAACGTAAACAAAGCAGGAGGAATCCGCGGCTCAATGATGTGTTGAATAGAAGGATTATTTCCTAATTCAGGGTATAACAAAGCCAGTGGTTTTGGGTTTAGGCTGATTTCTTGAAAGGAGTAACCTGTCAGTTGTTCACAGGCTTCATTCCAAAAGCTAAATTTTCCTTGTGTATCACAGGCAAAAACCAGCACTGGTAATTTGGATAGAAGCTTTCGGGTAGGGTCAGTGGTTTTTTGAGGGGTGTAAGAATGGCTTGGATTCCCCAATATGGTGATGCCTTTGTATATATTTTGTATCAGTTTATTTAAAAAAATCATGCTTTAAAGAAGGTATTCGTGTATGAGTATACAAAATAAAGAAAAATAATGAGAATTCATAGCTTTTTGTAGAATGATTTGGGCAGGAGAAGCTTAGAGTAGTTCCTCCGGCCCTATTTTAAAGCCGACTACGAGTATATCATCGTTTTGGGCTTCCTTGCCTCGCCAAGATTTGAGTGCTCTTGCCAGGATTTGTTTCTGAGTTTCCATAGGTTGGTGATGGATTTCAAGCAAGAGGCGGTAAAAATTGACTGAGAGGAATTTTTTTCGCTTAGGTCCGCCCAGTTGGTCTACAAAACCATCGGTATACATATAAAAATATGTTTCTTTGGAGGGCAGAAGCTCAATACGATGTTTGACGTAGGTTCGTTCTTCATTTTCCCGATACCAAACGCCAACCGGTTTTTTATTGGGACGAATCACCTGCATTTTTCCATCCTGAATCACTACCAAAGGCATAAAAGCTCCAGCGTATTCTATAAAACGCTCCTCAAAATCTATGACACAAAGCCCCAAATCCATACCGTCGGTGTTTTCTTTTTGTTTAAAACAGGATTTGATCCCTTCGTGTAATTCATTGAGAATCTGATCTGGTTCTGAAACCTGGTATTGTAATACAATTTGATTGAGCAGGTCGTGTCCAATCATGCTCATCAATGCGCCGGGTACACCGTGCCCGGTACAATCTACTACTGCAAGTAGATTCCGACGGGAAGGGCTTTTGGTGTGATTGTTTTTATTTCCCTGGGCATCCAAGAGTGTGTTTTTATACTTTGTATGTGCCTCTAGCTCGGCAAACCAATAGAAATCTCCACTGACAATATCCCTGGGTTTGTACAAAAAGAATGAATTGGGAATGACCTCTCGGATATTTTCCAGGGGCGGAAGCATAGCCTCTTGAATCTTTTGGGCATAGTTGATACTATCCAAAACCTTTTTATTATTGGCATTTAACCTTTCGTAGATATGTGCATTATCCAGAGCGATGTTCAAATAATTTCGGAGGTTACTGAGGATGCTCAGGTGGTATTGGGTGTAGGCGTTTTTTTGAGAAGACTGCACCGTGAGTACTCCAATGGCATTTTCTTTAAAAACCAAGGGAAGATAAATCAGCGATTGTACCTTGAGTTCAGGCTGATTTTTTAATCCGATACGGCTAAAATGATCCGGGTATTCTTTTTGCACGTCTCCACTCAGGATTTCTAGTTGCTCCATATAAGAAAGTACTGCCAAATCACGGCTTTCCCGCAGATCTATCCATTCTTCATAACGCTGGAAAAGGTTGTACTCCTCTTTGAGAAATTCCAGTCTGTTTTTTCGCTCATTATACAGCCCAACAGCAAAGACGGATACATCCATCAATTGGCTAATATTACGCCGAACCGCCTGAACGATCGTATCAAAAGATAGATTGGCAGTGATTTCCTGCCCAATTCGGCTGAGTCTCTTGATATGCTCCTGGGTTTGTTCCAGTTTTTCTTTTTCTGAGATTAATTCGTTGGTGCGTTGTTGTACATTTTCCAGCATTACACTTACATCTCTGGATATACCTCCGACTTCGTCTCTGGTGTTGGTCTGAAAGATTTGGCTTTGTGCATCAAAATTATTCTGGATACTTTCATAGATTGATCGGGAAAGCCTCTGAATGGGGCGGGTCAATTTGTAAATAATAAAATAACCCAGAACAGCATTTAAAATAATAAAGCTCAAGAATAAGCCTAGCAGCAATAGCTTTACCCGGCTGCGAAGCTGATTTAAATGCGAGTCGGTGGCGGCTTGGAGGTCTACAATCAGAACGTTTAATATATCTTCAGAAGCATTGATTTGCTTCAAAACTTGGTCATAGTCTTCTCTGAGAAGAATTTGATCAAAATTTTTCTGAAGGTTTTTGACTTTAGAGTGAATGATATTGATTTTATCCGACAAAGGAATTCCTTGATTAGTCCGGCGATTTCGTAATTTTTCAAGGTTTTTATATATCTCCCGGATTTGAGCCTGGTGTTTAACAGCTAAATTACTTGTTGGGGTTGGGTAGTTAAAAGCTTTCCTAAGCAAATATTCCTTCTCAAACTCTATTGTTTGATGGATGCCTGAGTTCAGAAGATCTAACTGTTTTTTCAAATCATCCATCTGAGATTCCCGACCAACATAACTGTAAAAAGCCAGGATAATCAAAAAATTGAACCCTACTCCAATAGATAATGCTCCTATCAGTTTAGACTGGATACTCCGAAAACGGAGAAAATTACGTACACGCGTTTTTGTCAAAAGCATACTATAAATCCGCTATAATCACCTCAAATTATACCCAGATTGAAGTGATTTGCCTGATTTTCTTGATTGATTAGCTTGATTATTAATGATTTAAAAGCTAAAATCTCGGAAAACCACTTCGGTTTGAGTATACACAATTTATTAGTTAAGTAATTTGTGCGAAATAAAAAGAAATTAACCCAAGAAATGACGATACAAATATTTAAAAAGATTCAAGAAATATGTCGGAAGTTTAGGATAATTCCGAGGATTGACGGGTTTAGAAGAATGCTTATTCACTGCTAAATTATACATAATTTGGAGAAAACCCAAATTATTGTCAAATAAATCTATTTCTTGGAAAAATTTAGCGGATTATCTTCGATGTACTTTTCCGGATCGATCTTGAAGGTGTAGGTCTCCGTGTACTTCGTGCAGGAAAATGCTCCCTGACCTATCCCAAATCCTAATTTCTGAATTGTTCTTATTTGGGTAAGAAATATTACTTAAAATAATTTTTCCCGATTTATCGCTGATTTTGAGTGAATTACTTACATGACTTACCTCGATAAGCCCAGCAGCATCATCGATGTTCAAATCCCCTGCTACCTCTTGAATGACCATGTGGCCGGAGCGGTCGTCAATAGCCAAAGTACCTTTTACCTCATTGATTTTAATGAGTCCGGATCTATCTTGGATAGAAACACTGTCGTGCAATTGTGTTCCTTCAATTTTTCCGGAGCCATCGGATATGCTCAATTTTCCGGCGATATTTTCCAGCTTTATGTGACCCGATTTGTCTTCAATCCTGAGGGGGTTGTTGAAATCACGAACGGCAATGCCTCCGGAATGGTCTCTGATCAATACATATATATTGGTAGGCACTTTGATATTCAGGTGGATTTTTGAACCCGGAGTACCCATCGCAGCTCCCATACTGAAGGTATACACATATCGGTCTCCTTCCACACTTTTTCTTTTTTGTCTTTGGATGTCGAACTGACTGCGGATATAAATTTTGTTTTCTTTTTCCAAGACCGAAAATTTCAAGAATTCCTGAATGAATTTGCTGCTTTTTTTGCGGCTTAGCGATACGGTTCGGATGTTAGCCTCGATCTCGATTTCGGGTTTGTCGTGATTGGTCAAGGTAAGATTTCCGGCCCTTAGCTGTAAGATCAATTCTTGATGGTTTTCTTTGAGAGGAAAGTTTAAATTTCCGTGGGTTTCAAATTTTTTATATAAAAAAGGGATAAAACCCTTGATTTTTTTTGTTTCACCGATTTCTCCGCTTTGTGCTTGTAAGTTTCCGACAAAGCTTATTAAAATACCCACAAGTATATACAAAGTCTTTTGGGCATTGGGTGCAAAAAGTTGTTTAATTCGTGTAAACATTGTTAGGAGTATCAATATGGATTTAATTTTTTTATGATTTATACTCAAACCGAAGTGGTTTTCCGAAGTTTTAGCTCTTAAATCATGAATAATCAAGTTAATCAATCAAGAAAATCAGGCAAATCACTTTAATCTGGGTATAATTTTCAGATGTGTAAAATCTTCCTAAGGTTGCATAAGAGTTGCTTTATATCAAAATAATCTGAGATATGGCAAAATTTTAGCTGATTTCTGAAAATCTTAGCTCACAAATCCGTATTTTGTTTAAACATAGACTATCAGTTTTAAAGCGATTTTTGAGTAGTTATAAACCTAAAGCCTAAACTAACATGATCCAAAGAATATTTTTTATTATCTTCCTAGTCTGCTATGGAATTGGATACACCCAAGCGCAATCTATACCCCAGAAACCCGAACCAGCGGTGTATGTCAATGATTTAGCGGGTATGATCGGCTCTCCGAATGCTTCTCTACTTGAAAACAAACTGCGGGGATATTATGACACCACGTCTACTCAAATAGTCATAGTCACCATTCATTCTTTGGAAGGCAGAACGATTGAGGATTATTCTGTGGCACTTGCTCAGTCGTGGGGGATCGGTCAAAAAGGCAAAGATAATGGACTGCTTATCTTGATCGCCAAAAATGATCGCCAAATGCGGATAGAAGCAGGCTATGGGTTAGAAGGGTTGATTCCTGACCTAGCGGCTAATTCAATCATTGAGAATCAATTAAAGCCCAATTTTAAAGAAGGCAAATTTTATGAAGGGCTCGACGAGGCTACTAGCATCATTTTTAAAATGTTGAACGGCGAATTTAAGGCTGAGTCAATCCCTGATCAAACAACAAAAACGATCAATACTGAAGACTATTGGATGTTTACGGTGATGATTTATGTATTTGGTATGCTCGGGATGGCCTTGTTGATAGGTGCTATATTTTTTGAAATCTATAAGGCAATACAGCCCAGACAATGGAAAAAAAATGCTTTTTTGAAAGAATGGGCTACTTATACTCTAGTATTTATGATCGCTCATAGTTTTGTGATGTTTATTTACAGCTATTATAATTATCTCATTCCGATATTTTTGGGAGATATTGTGGCGGGTTTATTGGCTTATGGGATGTCAAAGGTCAGTTCTTCTGGTAGTGGTGGTAGTTATACGTATTCCAGTAGTTCATCCTCCTCCTCCTCCTCATCTTCTTCTTCTTCTTGGGGCGATTCCAGTTCTTCATCTTCCTCCTCTTACTCAAGCAGCAGCTTTGGTGGAGGAAGTTTTGGGGGTGGTGGAGCAAGCGGTAGCTGGTAATAGCGTGCGAAACAACTCACATGATTGGGTCATAAAATATGATTGACCGTAAGACTAAATAATAATGGCTCTTACCTAGAACTGGACTGATAGTTTTAAAAGGCGATCTTTTGACAAAATTATGGAGTTAAAATCATTAAATTTCAGTCATCAGCCTAAATTATGGTAAGAGCCATAATAATAATAATCGCCCATACGTCTCAGGAAAAAATCAGATAACGATAGGATAGACACAATTTTTTAAATACCAGAATCTCCTGTTTTACTATCTTTTGAAATTAGTTTTCATGAACAAAGCGAAGACTTTTAAGCTAACCTTGCAAGTATAAGGTTTCCAATTAAAGACCTTCCTTTAAATTTCTAAAAAATTTCTTAGAAAAGTACTTTTTTTTTGGTATTTTTTAATGTCATTTCCTATCTTGAAACACTCTATCATAAAAACACAAAAACTCATTATAATGATTATATTCAGAAGACTTTCAAAAAACATTATTTTGATGGTTCTATTGTTGCTCCCTTGCTCACATCTCCTGGCGCAAACTATCTCTCGTGAAGAAATGATTTACCTTACCTCAGAATGGAAAGGTGAACGCTTTCCAGATGGACGCCCTAAAGTACCCGACAACCTGATCAAACGCCTGGGCAAAATCTCTATTGAAGAAGCCTGGGGCGTAATGCGTGGAGACGGTTATCACAATCAATTCGAGGGTGGATGGAAAATGATTCATGAAAATCAATCTTTTGTAGGGCGAGCTCTGACGGCTACGTATATACCTAGCCGCCCAGATATAGACAAGCAAATCAGAGAACGTGGCAAAAAAGAAGGCAGGATAGGCTCTCCCAATTCCTGGCCGATTGATATGCTTCAGCCTGGTGACGTATACGTAGCCAATGGCTTTGGGAAGGTAATCAATGGTACGCTCATAGGTGATAACTTGGGAAATTCTATTTTTTCCAAATCCAAAAATGGGGTAGTTTTTGACGGTTCTGTGCGAGATTTAGAAGGACTTGAAAAAATTCAGGGTTTTAATGCTTTTGTAAGAGACTGGGACCCTTCTTTTATTCAAGAAATGACCCTCATCGGTCTGAATACCCCTACACAAATCGGGCGGGCTATCGTCATGCCTGGTGACGTAGTGCTGGCCAAAAGGGAAGGTGTGATTTTTATTCCTGCTCACCTGGCCGAAAAAGTAGCCATCAATGCCGAATTTATCCAACTCAGAGACGAATTCGGAATCACCCGACTCAAAGAAGGCAAGTATACACCCGGTCAGATTGATACCCAATGGACTGACGAGATCAAAAAGGATTTCCTCAAATGGCTCGATGATAATCCTGATAAACTGCCTATGACCCGAGCTGAACTGGATAAATTTATGGAAAATAGAACCTGGTAACTAAAAACTCAAAACAATGAAAAAATCTACTATCTGGGACAAGTTGAATCTTTATCCTCAAAATCAGGATAAAAACCACGCCTCTCAATCTCCTCGAAGGGATTTCCTCCAAAAAGCAGGCTTAGGCGGTCTGGCACTGGGCGGTTTTATGTTTAGCCCTATAGAAGATGTACTGGCTCAAAGCACTTCTAAAGTCAATCGCTTTTCTAGCCCTGCCGACTTAAAAATCACGGATCTTCGATATTGTGATCTAGATCGCCCTGTACCCGCTCCAATCATCCGTATTGATACCAATCAGGGCATTTATGGACTGGGGGAGGTGCGAGACCACGGGAGCTGGCGTTATGCACTTTTCCTCAAAAGCCGACTTCTAGGCAAAAACCCCTGCAATGTAGAATTGCTATTTAAAATGATCAAGCAATTTGGATTCCACGGCAGGCAAGGTGGCGGTGTATCAGGCATTGAAATGGCTCTCTGGGATCTGGCCGGAAAGGCATACAATGTACCCGTCTATCAGCTTTTGGGAGGCAAATACCGGGATAAAGTTCGGATTTATGCCGACACGCCCAAGTCACAAGACCCAACTGAATACGCAAGGCGTATGAAAGAACGCAAAGACAAGGGCTTTACCTTCCTCAAAATGGATTTTGGCATCGAAATGGTCAGAAATATTGAAGGTGCTCTGATTAATGCCAATGCACACGATTTCAGCAAGCAATGGACTACCGAACCGATGAGTTATGGGATGACCGAACACCCATTCAGTCGTATCCAAATCACTGACAAAGGCTTAGACAAAATGGCCGAATACGTGGATGCCGTTCGCAGTGCCGTGGGGTATGATGTACCCCTGGCATCCGACCATTTCGGACATATCGATGTCAATGCCTGTATTCGTCTGGCACGCAAGTTAGAGCCTTTTCAATTAGCCTGGCTTGAGGATATGGTTCCCTGGAAATATACAGAGATGTGGAAAGAAATCACGCAATCCATCACTACCCCTACGGCTACCGGAGAAGATATTTACCTCAAGGAAGAATTCATCAAGCTTATTGATGCCCGTGCAGTAGATATGGTTCATCCTGACCTTGCCTCAGCCGGAGGAATCCTAGAAACCAAAAAAATCGGAGATTATGCCGAAGAAAAAGGAGTGGCGATGGCTATGCACTTTGCAGGAAGCCCGGTTTCTTTTATGGCTAATGTGCATTGTGCGGCTGCCACCCAGAATTTTGTGGCACTGGAGCATCACTCGGTAGACGTACCCTGGTGGGATGATCTGGTCAAGGGAATTGAAAAACCTATCGTACAGCAAGGATTTGCCAAAGTACCTGATAAACCTGGATTAGGAGTCGAGCTCAATGATGAGGAGGTCAAGAAGCATATCCGTAAAGACACCCAATACTTCGCTCCGACTACCGAATGGGACAATGAACGCTCCTGGGATAGGTTGTGGAGCTAGTCTGAGGGAAGTGTACAAAAAGGATATATGGATCAAAAACCATTTCTGGGTTTTTATAATGCTTAAATTTCTAACTTAAATGAATCAAAAAATATATAAAGCCCTCCTTGGGGGGGCTTTGTTTTGTCTGCTTATTTTTATGGTTTTATGGATGATGGGCTTTGGAGCTCAATCAGGGTTGCTTTTGGTGATTTGTTTGGTGGGTTTTGCCCTGGCTTTCCAGGGTTTGGAGGGGGTGAAAAGTTTTAGCTATACTTTCTGGATTTTTGCGGCTGTCGCTGTATCGATGTATTACCCTGATTATTTCGTCAAAATAGGCAATTTTGAGCTAAAAAGGCTGATCGTACCGCTCTTACAGATTATTATGGTAGGTATGGGAGCCACCATGAGCCTTAAAGATTTCGCCGGGGTAGTCAGAATGCCCCAGGGTGTATTTGTTGGGATTGCATGCCAATTTACAATTATGCCTTTTTTGGGATTTACAATAGCTTATGGTTTTGATTTTCCACCCGAAATCGCCGCCGGGATTGTACTGGTAGGGGCTGCCCCCAGTGGGCTCGCTTCCAACGTGATGTCATACATTGCCAAAGCGAATGTGGCTTTATCCATTACCTTGACGGCCGTAGCTACTTTGATGGCTCCCTTGATGACTCCTTTTTTGATGAAAACCCTCGCAGGGCAGTTGGTAGAAGTAAATTTCTGGAAAATGATGTGGGATATTATCCAAGTAGTAATCGTGCCAATTGCGGCAGGTTTGATATTTAATTCGGTAGCCCATCACAAAGCTCCAGGTTTTCTGTATAAACCCTTCTTATTTTTTATATTGATTGTGCTAGAATTGATATTCCAATATGTATCATGGCGTGTGATTCCTGGCATAACTGAGATTGGACTCAGGAATGTATTATCTCAAGCCTTGTTTATTACAGAATTTGTCTTTTTATGGTCTACTTTATTGGGCTTGATCTTTTATTTGATGAAAAAACCTGAGTTGGTAGATCAAATGATGCCTTTTGTATCTATGACAGCCATCGCCATGATTATTACAATCATTACTGCAGCCGGGCGAGATGACCTGCTGAAAATCGGAGCTTTATTGATTCTGGCTTGCCTCATTCATAATATCATGGGCTATTTCTTGGGCTACTGGGCTTGCCGGATCATCGGGATGGATGAACGCTCATGCAGAACTATCGCCATCGAGGTAGGAATGCAAAATGCAGGACTGGCATCAGGACTAGCTATGATGATGGATAAATTAGCGACAGTCGGCTTGGCACCGGCGGTTTTTGGTCCGATGATGAATATTACCGGATCATCCTTGGCTACGTGGTGGCGCGGGAAGCCGATTGATAAAGATCGTCTCGCAGTCTAAAAACTTTTTTAGCCCGAGGAAGGTGTTGGACGGGCTTCCC
>JANRIC010000249.1:0-6465 GCA_033765345.1 Microscillaceae bacterium | reverse complement strand
CTTCAAAGAATCTACGCCGGCATAGACGTAGTTGATGGGGTTATTGATTTCGTGGGCGATGCCTGCGGTAAGTTGCCCGAGGCTTGCCATTTTTTCGGCTTGGACGAGTTGGGATTGGGTGGATTTGAGTTCCTCGAGGGTGGTTTTGAGTTCTTCGTGGGCTTCTTCGAGTTTTTGTTTTTCTTCGGCTATTCTTATGGACTGTATCTCTTTGAGCTGAAGGTCAAGGAAGCGGGTGTAGGACTGCTCAAATACAACCGCAAAACGTTGGAGTATCTGAGTCTGTTCTTCGGTAATCGGCTCAATGCCCCAAGACAGGGCTCCGTGCTTCATATTGGCATTTGAGAAAGTGATTTTTTCAAAACTTCTCATGACTTGCTGTGTCTCAGGAGATATTCTCACAAATTCTGTTTTACTAAAAATCAGTTCATCATAGGATTTTTTCAAAGCTCCTGACAATTCCAAAGCCACAAATTTTTTATTTTCTTTCCAGGCATTCAATTGCGCTAGATAAAAGGGATGGTCAAAATAAGGGATGTAGTAATTTTCGGGGTATTGTTCTTTCCCAAAACCTGCCATCCACCAATCCATATCGCCGGATAGTGTATCCATAATCACAATGCCCAGAGCACCATACGTAAAACCGAGGTTTTGTAGTTGCTCATAGATCGCAGCAACTACATCCCGAAGTTCGCTACTACGTTGCATGGACATTGTTCTGCTTCTGACCCTTTCCAATGCCGCCTCTATCTGTGCTTCTTTGGCTTGTGCTTCTGCTTTTTGGAGGTCGAGGAAGCGGGTATAGGTTTGCTCAAAGACTTTGGCGAAGCGTTTGAAAATGTCGTGGGCTTCTGGGACCGCTTCATAAGTGATGAACATTAGGCTTACCTTAGCACCAAATACAAAATGCTCATATTGCTGTGGTGGAAATTGAAAATCATCTGCATCCTCAAGCATTTTATCATATTGTATTGTGTTATTGAAACTCATCAATTGCCTATAAGTTTCTTTAAGCATTTCTCCCTCCTCGTAATGAACAAAAAACTCATCCCCTCGTTTTTTGGCTTCGCTTACTTTTCTGAAAACTTCATAGACCGATACATCAATGGTATAAGGCTCAATGACTGCACCCTGTGGGCTGGTCAGATAATCGGTATAAAAATTATTGTCTTCACTCCACACGTTAAATCCGGTAGTCCAGGCCTTTACCCCTAAAGTTTCAACCTGTCTAAACAAGATTGCAGCTACTTCCATTAATTCCTCACTTTTTTGCATTGCCATCGTCCTACTCCTCACCCTCTCCAAAGCTGTCTCAATCTGCGCTTCTCTTGCTTGGGCTTCGGCTTTTTGAAGGTCAAGGAAGCGGGTGTAGGTTTGCTCAAGAACTTTTGCGAAGCGAATGAGTATCTGCTCTTCTTCTGCTTTCAGGAATTCAGTTGCTAGGATCAATATGTTACCTTGTGAAAAATTGGCGGAATAGAAAATAATTCTATCAGGTATATGGGCAATAATGTCATCTGAAAAACTGGAAGGAACTTTAGACGCTAAAAATCGATGATGTTCTTTGTTTGCATCACCTTGCAGGGCAGCGACATGGAGTGGTTTGTTTTGTTTCCAACTTTCATAACGTTGGTTTAAAACATCGTCTCCGGTCAATGGGAAATCAATAAAATCAGGAATCAGGGTTCCATCAGGTGAAACCGTCCACCCCCTTTGTATACCCAAATTTTCCTCAATAAATGTGAAGCCGCAAGTTAAAAAGGGTAGTTCTAAAACTTGTATTTGATGGAACAATAGCTGGATGCAATGAGCAAGTTCATTACTTTGTTGCATGGCCATCGTTCTACTTCTGACCCTTTCCAAAGCCAATTCAATTTGTGTTTCTCGGGTTTGCGCTTCCGCTTTTTTCAAATCATTGAAACGCGTATAGGTCAAATCAAAAACTTTAGAAAAACGGATTAATAAATCAAAAGCCTCCTGATTTATAGGTTGTTCATTTCCTGTTGTCAAACAGCCAAAAGAGCCAAAAGAAGCATCTAAATGAACGGTTTTAAAAGACTTCATATTCTCAATAATAAAGGGCGGCAAACTCGAGAGTTCCGTTTCGTGAAATAAAAAGGCATCCCAATTTGCCTTTTCTTCGCCTTGCATCATGTAACGCCATGTTTCTTGTCGCTCTTGCCAGCCTTTCAAATAAGCTAACTGAGGGGGGTGTTCACTGTATTTTACAAAATAACCTTGACCCAGATCTAAAGATTCACCACTTGCCATCCACCACGTAACGCCGAGGTTTTGAGGATTAAATATCATGAAAAAACATCTTTGCAATTGTACATTTAATTTTCCCATTTCTGAATAAATCAATCCAATAAGGGTAGAGAGTTCATCAGAGGATTGCATTGCTGCCGTTTTAGACCTCACCCTTTCCAAAGCCACTTCTATCTGCGCTTCTCTTGCTTGGGCTTCTGCTTTTTGGAGGTCGAGGAAGCGGGTGTAGGCTTGTTCAAAGACAGCAGCAAAACGTTTTAAAATTTCTTGTTCAACAGTTGTTAATAATTTCTCGGTAATGGTGGGAATAAGCATCGCAGTATGTTTCCCAAATGCAATTGAAATTCCATAATGTTCAGCATCAAAAAGTATTTTCATTACTTCTTTGGGAACCTGTTTGAAATATTCAGTCTCCTTAAACAGGTATTCAAAGAAAGCATTTTTTTCTTCAACTGGATAAAGTCTCGAAAAGAAATCTACTCCGCTTTTCCTTGCAATGTAAATATCTGAAACTAAGGAATGCGTTGTATAATTTATCTTAAACGGCTGTGCGTAGGACTCCCTGAAGTCAGCTATCCATTGAATATGATCTTTTGAATCGTCTGAGAAAATACAAATGACTGCTGCGTCATCTACATTCCCTAATTCTTTAAATTGATTCAATACCACGGCAACAACTTCTTTAAGTTCCTCACTTTTCTGCATGGCCATAGTCCTGCTCCTTACCCTTTCCAAAGCCGCTTCTATCTCTAATTCTCGGTTTTTTAGGGTTAATTCGGCGGTGCGTTCGGTGACTTGGTGTTCTAGGGTTTGGTTTTGGGTGGAGAGGATCAGTTGTTTCTCGGCAGAGAGTTTTTCATTTTCATCTAATTTTTGCTTTAATGTTTTATTTATGAACGCAAAATCAAGCCCTAAATAAATATTTGCAGCAATGGGTATGCTAAAAATAAAAAGAAAATAATAAGCACTTCTCAAATTAGTTAAACTTAAAAGAAAGTACTGGTTATAAAATGTTCCCATTCTGATAAATAAGATAAAAAAAAGCAACGAAGCCAATGCACCTATAGCTACAATTATGGCACTTCTTTTCTTTTTGAAAATGGCAATGATAGCTATTCTTACAATATTTATATGAACAAATATTTCTAACATAGCCCCACCAAACTGCCAACCCCAGCCATATACAAGGGTATCAAGGAGTATAGCAGGAATGATATAGCCGAAAATAAGCCAAAATACCAAATCTCTTTTTCGCTCAAACACGGCATAAATAGCCATCATTAACGAAAAATCGCCAAAAATGTACATTACAAATGACCAATTGCCAGTATAGAACTTGTTGGCAACATGGTGTTCCAAAATAAAAAAATTGAGTTGAGTAACATCACCAATCAAAAAAAGCAAGGCAAAGACAGCAAAATATAGACTCGATTTATTGTTTTTATTTGTTAGAAAAAAAATGAAATTGATCACAAAAAGCAACACCCAAACCCCCAACTGTATCATCGTGAACCGCTCGGTATAAGCCCGTATATTGGTGTAAATATTTACGGCTTGCTCAAATGCTGAGATTTGAATAGTAGTAATCGGGTTTGAAGTTTCAAAGATTTTGGTATATTGAATACCTGGTTTTAGGGCAAAACGAATAGCCAAAACCTGATTTTGTTCTTTACTAATAGGAAAAGAAACGGGTTTCCAAAGTGGGTCAAAAGCCTCTATTTCGCTTGGATTTGCGCTAATCTTTCCAAAACCATGAATCAATTTGCCATTCAAAAAATAGTCAGAAGCAATTGATTGCTGAATAATTAATGCCAACTGATTTTGAAAAATGGTAGAGTCTAGTATAAGATGCAATCGTAGCCAAACTATTTCTCCGGTTTTGGGTATCTGCAGCAATTCAGAAATATCCCGTGTCGGATCAATCCCTTCCCAGTCCGAATCATCAAAATCCGCCTTCGCCCACTCTGGGTTATCGCCTATTTTAAATTTCCAGCCTTTATCCAGCAAGATGCCATCTTTAGGCAGGCTATCGATGCGAAAGACCTCCGTTTTTTGGGCAAAAATCTGAAAAGAGAGCAGCAAAAAGAGCAGGCAAAGTAAAATCTTTTTCATATAGTTTTGAGAGCAAAATATTTACCTAAAAATACGCCTTGTTTCAGAATAAATCTAGTAAATCTTGTGATTTGCCCTTCCGACCTAGTGGCTTGGGCTTTTTGGCAAGGGAAGGAGTTTTTTGGGGGGGCGGGGCGGCAATCCGAATTAAAAAACTTGAACATTGTTACCCATAGTTGATTTCGGAAAAACTTAGTATATTTACTCATCAACAAGCGTGATGTGCATCCGAAAATTAAAAGATTTATTGAACTCACTCAAGAAAAAGAACTCATGGTGGATGAATATTGTCACCTATTCAAACAAAATGCGTTGCTGGAAGATGAAATTGCTTTATTGAGGCTAGAGTTTTCAGATGAAGCGAATAATCAAGCCAAGCTTCTGCTGTTAGAAATAGAACTGGAAGAACTTTATCGCACTTTGAGAGAACAGGAATTAAAATTGATTACCCTTAGTTTTGAAATTGAATCGTTGAATCTCTTAATTCATCACCTGTAAAAGATTAAAAAAATGGAAAATACTTCATTTGAAGAAAGGCTAAAGGAAAAAAGCAAGGAAATTAAGGAGAAATTAGAGTACTTAAAGTCCCGAACCGATCTTGCAATTAATACTACTAAAAAACTGCACGAAGAATTTGATCAATTTGCCAAAGATCATAAAGCTGAAAAAATCGAGGGAATCCTGAAAAAATAAAGAGTACCGGATAAATTTAATCCGTCTTTTGAGATTGGTTGATTTTATCTTTTAATTCATCTGCTTTATAAAGCAGACTTATGGAAGATTTCAGCATTTCCTCTGTTTCCGAAGAAAGGTCTCGGATTTTTCCGTTAATCTGCTTGATTTTATTCTGGATTTGCTGTTTAAGTGCTTCTTGGGTCTTTTTCCACAAAATACATCTCGACTTCACCCTTATTATTTGTTATTCACTATTTTCTGATAACTTTCCTCAATATATAATTTAGCCTTTTTCAGAATCGCTACGATTTGCCAGACGTCATCTTCAGTAGCATCAAAAGCCCTGCTGACAGAGTATTCTTTATCATTCAGCATCACAAAAAACCAAAATCGTCCAATTGTATAAAGCCCATAAATGGGAATATGAAAAGCCTCATTTTTGGCTTGAGCGGTAAGCATCGCGATTAGTAGCTGTCCTTTGGGGTCTTTTTGAGATTTAAGTTGCGGTTTATATTCATTCAAAAAGAAAAAAGGAATACGGGGGTCTTGCTTGCCTGTGGCTACCAAAAACTCTACTCGCCCTCGCAAATCTATTTCCTGATTTTGAATATTTTTTATCTTTGCGGCAATAGTAGCTTCTAAAAAAATGCGGTATTTATTTTCAGCATAGAAATTGACCTCATCAATTAATGGAATGACAAAAAATACTTTTATATCTTCTTCATTCCAATAATCAGCATATATTTTTAATCGTTTTTGAAGCGAGATAATTTTTTCCTTTTCTTTTTCAGTGATTATTTCTTGACTAGTAAGCCATTCAAGAAAAAGTTTTGCTTGTTGATTTTCTTGGATTCCAAAGGTCAATTCCACATCTTCGGTTTTCCAATTTTCAAAAGATTTCATAGCTATTTTAATTTTGTTTTCACAAATTTATAAAATCTTTTGTATTTCCGCCGTTGTTTGTGCCTTCACAAACGACTATTCCACAAAATACATCTCGACTTCGCCCTTGTTTTTTGCCTCTATTTTTCCTCTATTGCTCCAGTGTAGGTGTCTGAGCAAAAGCTTTTATTGTGAAAAGTAGCAGCGGGAGATAAATAAGGTTTTTCATCGGATTTTAAATTGAGCAAAATATTTACCTAAAAATACGCCTTGTTTCAGAATAAATCTAGTTTTTCTAGTGAGTTGTCCTTTTGACCTAGTGAGTCGGGCTTTTTGGCAAGGGAAGGAGTGAGGGGTTGGGTGCGAGGTGTCGGGTGTTGGGTGTCGGGTGTCGGGTGTCGGGTGCGAGGTGTCGGTAATTCCCGACCGCTGCCCCCCGACTCCTGACCCCTGACCCCTGACTCCTTGCACCCGACACCTCAACATCATCACACTTTATTTTCCCATTGTCTCCATTGATAGACTTCT
>JANRIC010000225.1:0-9510 GCA_033765345.1 Microscillaceae bacterium | reverse complement strand
ATTAAGATAAAAAAACAAACTTTTCTGTTTGCCTGATACTTTTGTGGGTTGGTCTCATCCACAATCCTTAGCCTCTGAAGAGAAATGAACTTAGACCTCATGTTAAATCGAAAAAGATGTAGCATAAGGCTCTACTGGCTTTTGTACAAATTTTGTTAGAAAATCATTTATTTTATCCATTAGATTCTCAAACTGAGTATATTCAATCCGTTTTTTTACTCTCCTTATGGGTTTCTAAAAACCTTTTTGCAGTAAAAAAAGAGCTTTTTGAGATATTTTACCGCAAATTTGATGTCTTTTAGGGTAATTTTTATCTTTTAAACCGCAAATTTGACCTGAAAGACCGCAAATTTGATGTCTTAGAGATCAATTTTCTCCGAAAAAAACACAAATTTGATGTCTTTTAGGGCAATTTTCTCTAAAAAAACCGCAAAAAGGTATTTTTAAACATCAAATAGCTCATTCAAAACCTCAATGAGGTATATTTAAATCCTAAAAAACACCTCAGAAGCAGCAATGTTGAGGTTTTTAAAAACAATGATTACGCTTGAGACCACAAAAAAACATTATTTCCTCACTCTGTAAAACAAATCCAGCGATTCTTCGGGCTTCTCGCTCAGAAAATAATCCGTGTAGTCAATCTCAGCCACCAGTCCTGTGTTTTGTTTGTGTAGGTTTTTACGATTCAAGCGATTAAGTAAGTCATAAGGTACTTGCAGCAACTGACGAGGTAAGCGGTACTGTAGATTAAAAATATCAAAACGGGTGATTTTCTGCACGGCAGCTTTGTTTTCGGCGTAGTATTGCATTACTTTTTCATTGCCGTGGATGCCCTGAGTCTGTACTTCCGGGAAATATTTTCCCAGTAATTTTTTCAGATCTTCGGCGGTATATTCACGCACGTGCCAGGGGTTGCGGGTAAGGGATAGTTTGATATTCGGTGTGGTGATGATGGCCGACCCGCCCGGCTTAAGTACGCGATGGATTTCTTTGACAAAAGACTGGTCATCCACAATATGCTCAATCACCTGAAAGCTCACCACAAAGTCAAAGTTATTATCAGCAATCCCTTTGAAAGGAGGAATATGCTGCTCGATAAAGGTCAATGAAGGATACTGCTGGCTGAGTTGATCGATGAGCTTTTTGTTTTTGTCAATGGCTGTATAGGTGCTACTGTTTGCCACCAGCAAATCCAAGCCTCTTCCAAAGCCGCAACCAACTTCCAGCAAATTTCCGCTAATGATTTTTGAAGCTTCCACATAAGCGCATACCAGGCGTTGGTGTACTGGATTGTCGGATATTTTTTCTCCGGAGGTGATTTCGGTCGTACTGAACATAACTTTCTATTTGAACCACAAATATAGATATAAAATATTTTTATTTAATTTTAAGGCTTCAATTAAGCGTGAATAAATGTTAAAACTTACTGAAAATAAACTAAGCAGTCACTTCTCCAGATTAGCCGCTCAATTTAAGGGTGAATTTTACCACGATGACCTGATGCGAAAGCTTTATGCTACTGATGCATCCGCTTATCGGGAGATGCCCCTTGCCGTAGCTTTGCCGAGAAATGACGCAGATATCCAATTACTTATCCATTTTGCCAAAAAAAACCGTGTTTCTTTGATTCCGCGCGCCGCAGGCACTTCTCTGGCGGGGCAGGTCGTGGGCAAGGGAATTGTGGTAGATATATCCAAATACTTTAATCAAATCTTAGAGGTAAATGCGGCGGAGCGATGGGTGCGCCTCCAGCCCGGCATCATACGTGATGATTTGAATGCTTACCTAAAAGAATACGGCTTGTTTTTCGGACCGGAGACTTCCACGGCCAACCGTGCTATGGTTGGCGGGATGGTGGGTAATAATTCCTGCGGCTCCAATTCTATGGTTTATGGCAGTACCCGGGAGCATTTACTGGAGGTCAAAGGTTTTTTGAGTGATGGCTCAGAGGTTGAATTTAAAAGCCTTTCTTTGGCTGAATTTGAGCAAAAACTTCAGGGAGATTTACTTGAAAATAGAATTTACCAAAAAGTTCACCAAATTCTTTCCGATCCAACAAATCAGGAAGAAATCCGAACGCAATTCCCCAAACCCTCCATACCGCGCCGCAACACGGGTTATGCCCTGGATATGCTCCTCGATACAGCACCTTTTACTGCAAGCAAAGAGGATTTTAATTTTTGCAAGTTAATCGCAGGCTCGGAAGGTACTTTGTGTTTTATCACCGAACTCAAACTTAAGCTGGTACCGCTTCCTCCCAAAGAAATTGGGCTGTTTTGTGTACACTTTCAGAGCGTTGACGAAGCTTTGCGCGCCAATCTGATTGCCTTAAAATATCAGCCCAGTGCCTCCGAACTCATGGATCATTTTGTGTTGGAATGCACCAAAAGTAATATCGAGCAGCGTCAAAACCGTTTTTTTGTGCAAGGTGATCCAGGTGCAATCCTGGTGATAGAGTTTTGTAAAGATACCCTAGAAGAAGTCCGCACTTTGGCGCAGTCGCTTCAAGCTGATCTGGAAGCCGCCGGACTAGGCTATCACTTCCCCCTGGTAGAAGGCTCGGATACCAAAAAAGTCTGGACTTTACGCAAAGCCGGCCTAGGGCTGCTTGCCAATATCCCCGGCGACGCCAAAGCCGTGCCCGTAATTGAGGATACAGCCGTGGATGTGCAAGATTTGCCGGAGTATATCCGAGAATTTAATCTAATTTTGGATAAATATGGGATGTCATGCGTGCATTATGCCCACGCAGGCTCCGGAGAGCTACATCTGCGCCCAATCATCAATCTAAAAACCGAAGAAGGTAACCGACAATTCCGCACCATCGCCGAAGAAATCGCCCTTCTCGTCAAAAAATACAAAGGCTCACTCAGTGGTGAACACGGCGACGGGCGGCTGCGAGGTGAGTTTATCCAATGGATGATCGGAGATAGAAACTATGAACTGCTACGGGAAGTCAAATTTGCTTTTGACCCAGAGAATATCTTCAATCCACACAAAATCGTGCAGACTCCACCCATGAACGAAAGTCTGCGATATCGCCCCGGCCAAAAAACTCCCGAACTCAAAACCGTCTTTGATTTTAGCAATTATCAGGGCATTATCCGGTCGGCTGAAATGTGCAATGGCTCAGGAGATTGCCGCAAAACCGAAATCAGCGGCGGTACCATGTGCCCCAGCTATATGGCCACCCGCCTTGAAAAACACACTACCCGCGCCAGAGCAAATATCCTTAGAGAAGTCCTGACAAATTCTACCCAAAAAAATCCTTTTGACAGCGAGGAGATTAAAGATGTCATGGATCTTTGCCTTTCTTGCAAGGGCTGTAAATCTGAATGCCCCTCCAATGTAGACATAGGTAAGATGAAAGCCGAGTTTTTACAACAATACTATCAATCCAAAGGAGTTCCGTTCAGAACTCGCCTGATTGCCGAGTTTAGCAGTCTGAATCGCCTTGCTTCTTTGGTTCCCTGGGCATACAATGGCTTTTTTAACCTGCCTTTGCTAGGAAAACTTGCCAAAAAAATGATGGGTTTTGCGCCGGAACGTTCTATGCCTCCTTTGCATAACACAACGCTCAAAAAGTGGTTTAGAAATCAATTTAAACCCTCCCAAACACCATTCACCCGAAAAGTCTACCTTTTTGCGGATGAATTCACCCATTATAATGATGTGCAGGTCGGCATAACCACTGTGAAACTACTGAATGCACTGGGATACGAAGTCATCATCCCCACGCACGAAGAAAGTGGGCGTACTTATCTCTCCAAAGGACTGCTTAAAAAAGCCCAAAAACTTGCCCGCAAAAATGTAAATCTGCTCAAAGGCTTGATCAGCCCGGAAGCACCCTTGATTGGCATTGAACCCTCTGCCATACTCACCTTTCGGGATGAATACCTGGATTTATTATCGGGAGAAGATAAAATCGCCGCACAAAAAATCGCCCTGTGTGCCTTTACCATAGAGGAATTTCTGGCGCAGGAAATGGACAAAGGGTACATCCGCCCTGAAATGTTCACGACCGATCAAAAACTCATCAAGTATCACGGACACTGCCATCAAAAGGCTTTGTCTTCACTCACTCCCAGCAAAAAAATCCTGACTTTGCCTACCAATTATGAAATGCACCTGATTCCTTCGGGTTGCTGTGGCATGGCCGGCTCCTTCGGTTATGAAAAAGAACATTATGAACTTTCTCAGCAAATCGGCGAATTGGTGCTTTTTCCAACGGTTCGAAAGCAAGGCGAAGAAGTGATTATCGCTGCCCCCGGCACAAGTTGCCGCCATCAGATCAAAGACGGAACTGGCAGAATTGCCCTGCATCCCGTGGAAATTTTGTGGGAAGCGTTGGTGAAGAAATAAAGGTGAATTGTGCTTTGTCTCTCTTACCTCTGATCTGTTTCACAAATGCCATAAATTTCGGCATAAAAACTACATAACAGGGAGTTGATGACCTTTTTGCAATAAAAGACCTTCTTTTTGATGTGTTTTACTCCAAATTTGATGTTTTAAAACAGCTTTTTTATGTTTTTTAGCTCCTCATTGATCTTCAAAAACAGCTTTTTTATGTTTTTTTAGTCAAATTTGAGGTTTCGGCAGGTAAATTTAATGTTTTTTACCCCAAATTTGATCTCTTGGAGACCAAATTTGAGGTTTTTTAGCTTAAACTTGAGGTTTTGGAGATCAAAATTGCCATGATTTTCCGCAAATTTGACCCATTAAACCGCAAGTTGGAGGTTTTTTACCGCAAATGGGAGCTTTCAACAATTAAATTATTCATAATCAAGCGGATCAATCCAATAAATCAGGCTAATTTCTTGTTAGTCGCCTGATAGGGTGAATCACGAACAAATAATCATAGATCCTCTCCAAAAAACCTTGTTAGTCGCCCGATAGGGTGCTAACAATGGTTAATGATTAATTTTTTTCAAAATTCCCTCTTCCAAATCTCTCTCCAAGCCACTCCCTATCCCAACTAATTCATTATATTTGCCCAAAAGAATCTTTCTGAAAATCAATCATACAATTAAGATAAACCCATGAGCCAAAACCTATTACGCCCCCACGCCGAGCAACTTTTTGCCCACGAATTGTTAGCCCTTACCGAGGTAGACACACGCCAGAAGCCGCCGCAATGGAAGCTTTCGCCCTGGGCAGTGCTTACCTATCTGCTGGGTGGTAAGCTGGACAACGGTGCTGTGATCACTCCTAAATATTTCGGCAATCAACGCCTGATGGAAGTAGCCATTGCCACCCTCGCAACGGATAGGGCACTTTTGCTCATTGGTGTACCTGGTACAGCCAAGACTTGGGTTTCGGAGCATCTGGCGGCTGCCATTTCCGGCAACTCTACCCAGCTCATTCAGGGTACGGCAGGGATGAATGAAGACGCCATCCGGTATAGCTGGAATTATGCCCGTTTGCTTTCCGAAGGACCAAGCCGAGATGCTTTGGTAGAAAGCCCCGTGATCCGCGCCATGACTACTGGTACGATTGCACGCATTGAAGAGCTTACCCGAATTCCTTCGGAGGTGCAGGATACGCTGATTACCATCCTTTCTGAAAAAACCCTACCCATCCCCGAACTCAATGACGAAGTGCAAGGTGTCAAAGGTTTTAATGTAATCGCCACAGCCAATGACCGCGACAAAGGAGTCAACGAACTCTCGAGTGCTTTGAGAAGAAGGTTTAATACGGTGGTACTGCCTCTACCAGCCACTCTCGAGGAGGAAGTCAATATCGTCAAAACCCGGGTAGACAGCATCGGCAAATCCCTAGAATTACCCGCCGAGCTACCTCCCCTGAAGGAAATCCAAAGACTCGTGACTATTTTCAGAGAACTGCGTTCTGGCAAAACCATCGACAATAAAACCAAACTCAAATCTCCCAGCGGTACACTGAGTACGGCAGAAGCCATTTCGGTAATTAATAGCGGGCAGGCTTTGGCGGCTCACTTCGGCGATGGACTGCTCAAAGCAAGTGATGTAGCCGCCGGACTGATCGGTGCGGTGATCAAAGACCCCGTGCAGGATAAAGTCGTCTTCCAGGAATACCTGGAGACCGTCGTCAAGGAAAGAGATGATTGGAAAGATATTTACAGAGCTTGTAAGGATTTGATTTAGGGGATAACCTTTTTTTCGTAGCGACGTTGCAATGCAACGTCGCTACAAGCATTGCAACGTCGCTACAAAGTATTAACTTTGAAAATATAAACTATGCCCACACAATTCTACGGAATCAGACATCACGGCGCAGGCTCTGCTAAAAGCCTCTCGGAAGCCCTCAAAAAACAAAAACCAGATGTATTGCTGGTGGAAGGGCCGCCTGATGCCGAAGAAATTATCCCTGTAATGCTTGATAAATCGCTTAAGCCTCCGGTGGCGATGTTGATTTATGACCCCAAGAATTTGTCCAAAGCTTCTTTTTATCCTTTTGCCTCTTTTTCACCTGAATGGATTGCGATTAAATATGCCCTCAGTCAGCAGATTCCGGTGCAATTGATGGACATGCCTGCCGGGGTAAGTTTTGCTCTCGACGAAGCCGAATTGCCCACTGTGGAGGAATCTTCTCAACCGGAGCAAAATTCTACACTCAGGAAAGACCCTCTGGCCTATATCGCCGAAGCCGCAGGTTATGCAGACGGCGAACGCTGGTGGGAGGTTATGGTAGAGCATCGAGATACTTCAGAAGGGATTTTTCCGGCTATTGCCGAACTGATGAGCCAGCTACGCAAAGAACTCAATTTTCCTGAACCCTCAAGAGATTTGCAGCGGGAAGCCTTTATGCGGAAAATCCTCAGAGATGCTGAAAAACAATACAAAAATGTAGCGGTGGTTTGCGGTGCTTGGCACGTCCCGGCATTGATAGACAGACCGCCCCTAAAAGCAGATCAGGAACTCATCAAAGGGCTCAAAAAAATCAAAACCCAAGTGAACTGGATTCCTTGGACTTATGAAAAATTGAGCGTAGAGAGCGGCTATGGCGCAGGTGTAGTTTCGCCGGCCTGGTATGAGCTGGTTTTTAAAACCCGTACCGATTCGGTCATTCGCTGGTTTGTGGAGGTTGCTCGCCTTTTCCGCAAAGAAGATTTGGATGCCTCTTCGGCACACGTTATTGAGGCCGTCAGAATGTCCGAATCATTGGCTGCAATCAGAGATTTGTCCCTTCCTGGCATTCAGGAAATGTACGAAGCCGCAGTGGCTGTTTTTTGCGGAGGTTATGACGAACCCATGCAGATCATTCGTCGCAAATTAATCATCGGGGATAAAATGGGCACTGTACCCGACAGCGAAGATGTCATCCCTTTGCATCAGGACATCAAAAAGCTTCAGAAAAGCCTGCGCCTCCCCCTCAGAAAACCTGACCCTGAAAAACCTGGCGATACGGCTCTTGACCTGGATTTAAGGAATGAGTATGACCTTCAGAGAAGCCATTTCCTACATCGCCTCGACCTTCTAGGAATTATATGGGCTGAGAAAAAGGCAGCTCCCGGCAAGCTACAAGGCACTTTTCACGAATATTGGTCACTGGATTGGAAACCCGAACTCGCCCTCAAAATCATCGAGGTTGGTATCTGGGGAAATACCGTTTTTGATGCAGCTGGAAGCTACGTTCAGCATAAAACTTCTCAAATCGAGGCACTCGACGAAATAGGGAGGCTTCTACTCAAAGTCCTGGATGCAGACCTTGATACAGCCCTACAGGCAGTGATCCAAAAAATGATGGATTTGTCGGCACTCAGCCGAGATACAGGGCATTTGATGCGAGCACTCAGTCCTATGGTCAAAATCCGCCAATACGGCAATGTGCGTAAAACCGACCTATCTATGGTAGCTCAGGTAATAGAGGGGATGATCCCCAGGATTTGTGCCGGATTGCCGGGTGCCTGTCAGGCATTGAGTGAAGAAGCTGCTCAAGATCTGTATGGGATGATCCTGGCAGTGAATGCTGACATCAAACTCTTGAATGAAGCGAGCTATCAACAGTTTTGGGAAGAAGTTTTGGTCAAACTTTGTGTCTCAGAAAGCACTCATCCGTTGATTCGAGGAGCTTGTGCTAGGCTTTTACTAGATCAGGAAATAGATACACTTGAAAATACACAGGAAAAAATGAGCCTGGCACTTTCTACTGCCAATCAACCCAAAGACGCTGCACACTGGCTTGAAGGTTTTTTACATGGCAATGCTTCTCTTTTACTCCATAATTATGCACTCTGGCAAACATTGGATCAATGGGTAAATGGGCTTTCTTCAGAGGTATTTCAAGATATGCTCCCGCTTCTACGCAGAACTTTTGCCAATTATTCCATTCCTGAAAGGCAGAAAATCGCTGATCTAGCTAAGTATGGAGGCAGAAGTACAAACGGGCAGACTACCCGATCCATAGACCCCGAAAGGGCTCAAAAAGTGCTTCCATTAATCCGACAATTGTTTCAAGGGCAATGATGGGAACGTAATACTGCGCATATCACTTCAAGCCCTCTATGGTTTTAATCCAGTGCTTTGGACGCTTCCCAAAGCGTGGTCATTTCTGCAAGTGTCATTTCATCCAGTTTTTTACCTGCTTTTTGAGCTGTTTGCTCAAGAAATTGGAATCTTTTGATAAATTTTCGATTGGTACGTTCAAGGGCAGTTTCAGGATTGATTTGCTGGTAGAGTGCATAACTGATGAGTGAAAAAAGTACATCTCCAAATTCCAATTCAGCCTTCTTGGGGTCTATTTCAGGGCGGTTGATTTCCTGCTCGAACTCTTCCATTTCTTCTTTTACTTTGCCCCAGGCTTGGGTTTTGTCTCCCCATTCAAAACCGACACCACGTACTTTTTCCTGGACTCGATAGGCTTTTAGGAGTGCAGGCAAAGAACCGGGAACGCCTGAAAGCACTGATTTTTTTCCTTCCTGTAGTTTGATCTGTTCCCAATTCTTTTTTACTTCTTCTTCCCCTGACACGGCTTGGTCTCCGTATACGTGTGGATGCCTTTTGATCAGTTTGTCGCAAATCCCTTGGAGTACGTCAGCTATATCAAAAGCCTGAATTTCGGAGGCAATTTTGGAATAAAAGACAATATGTAGAATCAAATCACCCAGTTCTTTCTTGATCTCCTCTAGGTCGTTCGTCATGATGGCATCGGTAAGTTCATAAGTCTCCTCAATAGTCAGATGGCGAAGGCTCTCGAGCGTTTGTTTTCGATCCCAGGGACATTTTTCGCGCAGTTCGTCCATGATGTCCAATAAACGAGAAAAGGCCTGAAGTTTTTGTTCTTTAGAGTTCATTTCTTATTTTCAGTTTTTTGTTAAATGAAAACAATTAAGAGAATGAAAACAATTAAGAGAATGAAAACAATTAAGAGAATTAAGAGAATTAAGAGAATTAAGAGAATGAAAATAATTAATTTCCTTAATTTCCTTAATTTCCTTAATTTCCTTAATTTCCTTAATTTCCTTAATTTCCTTAATTTCCTTAATTTCCTTAATTTCCTTAATTTCCTTAATTTCCTTAATTTCCTTAATTT
>JANRIC010000213.1:0-11640 GCA_033765345.1 Microscillaceae bacterium | reverse complement strand
TCTCGTCAGGTGACGGGGAGTTTTTTTTCGTATTTTTTTCTTCTCGTCAGGTGACGGGGAGTTTTTTTTCGTATTTTTTTCTTCTCGTCAGGTGACGGGGAGTTTTTTTTCGTATTTTTTTCTTCTCGTCAGGTGAGGGAGGTATAGTAAAAACCCGAAAGCCTCTGGATGCAGACTTTCGGGTTTATTTTTTTCTTCTCAGCAGCCTAGGCCTTAGGCATTCGCCTAGATGTTCAGGAGAACATCTTTTTATTGCTTAGAATTATTTATGCTGCGCTAAATTTAAGCTAACGGAGATGTCATATCCAGGCTTTAGAAAATTTCACTTACTTAGAGTATTTCATCTAAAAATTCCGAAAAAAGCAAAACTTGCTTAAAATCTTTTCTCTTTAACCCATCTACCAAGAGTTTGTCTTTGGTGACGAAAATCAGGTTCATTTCTAGGGCAAGTGCAATAATAGGTAAGGTCTTTTTCATCAATATCTTTACATAGTTCAAAAGCAAGTAAATAACTTTGATTGCTTATTAACAGATTAGGAACTATTGTAATCTTCTCAAACAAAGCGAATGCGAATTGTTGAAGGGTAGGCCTATCGAGCTTAGTTTTCTCTAAAATCATTAATTGGTACTTTTGAAGCTCGTAGAGCGCATAGTCAGGTAAAAAGAACTGAAATTCTGTAAATATTTTTAGGTACAATTCTTTTCCACTCATCAAAGCACTAAACAAAACATTTACATCTGTCACATATCTTTTCATTCAGTTAGGGTAAGATATCTTTTAAAAAAATATTTTTATAATCCTCCCAAGCAGCAGCCCGTGCATCTTCCCACAATTGATCATGGTCCAATTCAGATTCCGACAAAGCATCCTGTATTTTTTGTCCTTCTAAATGAAGCTCCTCAAGTTGAATGATTTTCTGTAATTTAGCCTGTAAAGCCTCCAACCCGTAATGATTGAGTAGGGATTCGTTTACTTGTATTGATATTTTAACCATAGTGTTCGTTTTTAACAAAAATAACAAAAATTTGTTAAATTCAATCTTAATGCTTCGTATATCTTATCCAAAATCACACCACTCTTGGAAGCGTTGCGGAGCATCACTTCAAAGTATTCTATTCTTTGTAAAATAGCCAGATTTTTATATAAAAACCCGAAAATCTCTAGATGCAGACTTTCGGGTTTATTTTTTGCTTCTTGGGCAGCCTAGGGCCTTAGGCATTCGCCTAGATGTTCAGGAGAATATCTTTTTATTTGGAAGTGTTTTAGAAGATACGGTCAATGACTTCTAGCCCTTAGATAATTTTGTGGAGGATGAAGCCTATTCTTAAGTAATTTTAGTATTTTTGACTAAACACTAAGTAAAGATATGGATACATTGGTTTTAAAAATAGAATCAGAAAAAAAAGAATTCTTTCTTTCTTTATTAAAAGAACTATCATTTGTTCAGTTGGAAGAAAGTTATACAGAAGAGCAAGAACTACATCATATCAAAGCTATTGAAGAAAGCGAAGAAGATATAGTTAATCATCGAGTTATTTCACACGAGGATATTCAGCAAGAAATGTATTTGCACTTTAAATTCAAATAAAATACTTGAAAAACACCGCCTCCCTCAAACCTCTGGCAGAGCGCCTGCGCCCCGATACGCTGGCAAATTTTATTGGTCAGGAGCATCTGATCGGTGAAAAGGGCGTTTTTTCGCAATTGTTGCACTCAGGGAATATCGGTTCGCTGATTTTTTGGGGACCACCCGGCGTAGGCAAAACCACGCTTGCACGCCTGATTGGCAAAACACTTCAAAAACCTTTTTTTACACTCAGTGCCATCAGTGCTGGAGTCAAAGATGTACGCGAAATAATTGCCAAAGCACAGTCTAGTCCGGGAAGTATCCTTTTTATTGACGAAATCCACCGCTTCAACAAAGCCCAACAAGACGCCCTCTTGGGTGCTGTTGAAGAAGGTACGATTACGCTCATTGGTGCTACCACTGAAAATCCTTCTTTTGAGGTTATCTCGGCGTTGCTCTCCCGGTGTCAGGTCTATATCCTTAAGCCTTTGGAAAAAGAAGATTTGTTGGGTCTTCTGGAGCGCGCTATGCGCGAAGATGAAATTTTGAAAGAAAAAAAGATCGAGCTTCAGGAAACAGAGGCCTTGCTCAATCTCTCAGGCGGGGATGCCCGCAAATTGCTGAATATCTTTGAACTAACCCTCCATTCGCTCGAAGGGAATGACACGCTACAAATCACGGATGAGGCTGTCATCAGGGCTGCCCAGCAAAAAACTGCACTCTACGACAAAAGCGGCGAACAACATTACGACATCATCTCGGCATTTATCAAATCACTGCGGGGTAGCGATCCCAACGCAGCCGTATACTGGCTGGCCAGAATGATAGAAGGAGGGGAAGACCCCAAATTTATCGCCCGAAGAATGCTTATTCTCGCCTCCGAAGACATCGGCAATGCCAATCCGACGGCGATGGTAATGGCGACCAATTGTTTCCAGGCGGTTACCTTTGTGGGTTACCCCGAAGCCCGGATTATTCTCTCCCAAACTGCTACCTACCTCGCCTCTTCACCCAAAAGCAATGCCAGCTATGCAGCCATCAATCAAGCACAAGAGCTTGTCCGCAAGACTGGCGACCTGCCCGTACCTCTCCACCTGCGTAATGCCCCCACTAACCTGATGAAAAAATCAGGCTATGGGCAGGGATATGCGTATTCGCATAACTACAGCCATAACTTCAGCTCCCAGGAATACCTCCCCGAACAAATCAGCGGACAAAAACTCTATGAACCCGGCAAAAATCCCCGTGAAGAGGAATTACGCAAATTCCTCAAATTTTTGTGGAAAGACAAGTACGGGTATTAATGAGATCACTTCACCGGATGTTTTTTATTATATTTTTTGATCAGCTCTATTTGCAGCATAGCATCTTTTTTAAGAGAGATCGATTGATAAAAGTCGGATAGTTCGGGGTCATCGTGAAGGATTTGCTCGGTCACGCTTTTGTTTAGGGGTACGATTACACCCGCATCGTAGGTCATTAAGATACAATCCACATCCATGCGATTCATACTCATAGCATATGGATAAAAGCCATTGATGACGATGTCGTCATTGTCCAAGTATTGATCCAGCCAAGCGATATACCTGCCTACCTCTAGGACTTTGACAAAATCCTTTTTCATAGAATAGAGGGAGGTATTGATATACAGGTTTTCGCCGTCACAAAAGCCATAAGCATCTTTGAGGCGTTTATTTTGAAGGTCGTAGAGTTGGGCATAAAAACCTTCTTTTAGACCTACCCGAAAATCCAACGTGGAAGGATTGTTATGAATAAATTCATCAAAGTTTTTATACACACCTTTTTTTCGAGAGGTGCAAGTAAAAATGCTGTTTTCTATGTCTGCTTCTTTGGCATAAGGAGAATCCATGTTTTCAAAATTGGGTACCGGCATTTCCTCGATCTTTTCGGTATCTTCTTCCATAGCAGCACTTTCTAGGGGAGGCGGAGTTTGACTGGCAAAACCCTCAAGGCATTGTAAAATTGCCTTTTTGATTCTATTGGGGTGGGCAGCCGTTACATCCAAGCCATTGTTTTCCACTTGAGCATGGATTTTAAAAAGCTCTTTGTAAATCCCGTTTTCTTTGATTCCAAATCCAAGCGATACCTTTGCCCAGCCGGTTTCTTTGAACATACCTGTTTTTTCACCGATATAAAGTTGGTATACCGCTAAAATGATGGCTTTGTGTGTATCTTCTTTTTTGGGCAAAGACCAGTTAAAATAATTCATCAGGCACTTGGCAACACCCTGTTCTAAATTAGCCAGTACCCTTTTATTCATCATGCCTTTCTGCACAAAGCCAATCATATCTTGCTGAACGCGTTGGTCAATCACCTCAGCAATATAAAAATCCCTTTGATTGAGTTGAATTAACTCAGGAGTTAACTGAATGACTTGTACCTGGGCATACACAGCACCCAACATACTCAAGCACTGACATAAAAGACCTGCTAGAAACAATTTTTTTAGTTGGATCATCTGAAAATCATATTTATGTGTACAATATGATGAGAAATGGACAATGGACAATTAAGTAAGACACTAGTCGCCGTGGGCTGTGTCTTCACAGCCCACTGTTTTGAACGAACAGCATTTATGTTAGACACTGCACTAGGTTGAAGTACACAAATTTAGCTGGTTTTTTTGTCATTTTCCAAATTCTTGAAGATTTTCCAAATTTTAGGAATTTGGAAAATCTCAGTCGCCGTGGGCTGTGTCTTCACAGCCCACTGTTTTGAACGAACAGCATTACTTGTTTGACACTACCTTTTAGGAATTTGGAAAATCTCTTGCTATTTATTTACTCATCCCACAAATTCGCCACGGTATATACCCCGCCTACAGCCTCCCAAAAACGCCCATTGATAAAGCGATAGTGCACGTCGAGAGCAGCCAGTTTTTGCATGGTTTCCTCAGAGAGCTCGATGAATTGTGCTTCAAAATTTTGTCGGAGTCGCTCCGGATTGACCGATTTGGGAATCACCGAAGTACCCCGCTGAATACCCCAACGAATAAGTACCTGCGCCGGAGTACATCCGTGTACCTGCGCCACTTCCAAAACAACAGGATGCTCCATCAAACTCGGTTCATTTTCCTGAAGCAATCTCGCCGGACGATCGGCTGGACAAAAATAACTGATCAAATTAACACCCAATAGCCATTTCTATACCCAGATTGAAGTGATTTAGGAAATGCAAGACCCCTACGGGGCAAGTTTTCTTGATTGATTATCTTGATTTTTAATGATTTATAATTTTAAATTTCCGAAAACCATTTTGGTTTGCATATATTTAAAAGAGATAAAAAATTATTTCTGAAATTTAGCCTATTTTTGATAAGAGTCACACATATTAACAAAAACCAATGAGCTACAAAGATAATTTCTCCCAACAAGCACCAAGTTATGCAAAATTTCGCCCCAGATACCCACAAGCATTGTACGATTTTATCCTCAAAAATGTCTCTGAACGAAACCTTGCCTGGGATTGTGCCACTGGCAACGGTCAAGTAGCCACCGAATTGGCACCTCATTTCACAAAAGTAATCGCAACCGATGCCAGTGCAGCACAAATCGGACAAGCCCAAGCGATGCCCAATATCGAGTACCTGGTCGCAAAAGCAGATCAAGCTCCTCTGGAAGACAACAGCGTAGACTTAATTACCGTGGGGCAAGCCCTGCACTGGTTTGCCGGAGAGCCGTTTTATAGCGAAGTAAGGCGGGTAGCCAAATCGGGAGCTTTGTTGATCTGTTTCGCTTATGGGCTTTTTAAGTGTGATCAGGAGCTCTATGATATTTTAGAGCGGCTTTATGCCGATATTCTGGGAGATGCCTATTGGGATCCAGAGCGTAAATATGTAGAAAAGGCTTATAGTACGATTCCTTTTCCATTTGATGAGATCGCTGTCCCTTATTTTATGATGGAGTTTGCCTGGGACTATGACACTTTGCTCGGTTATCTGCATAGTTGGTCGGCTGTACAAAAATATATCAAAACCCATCAATCAAACCCCATAGAACTGATAGAAGCAGATTTGAAAAAATATTGGTCAAATCCACAAGAAACCAAAACAGTGCGCTGGGAGATTTTTGGGAAAATGGCCAGAATAGGAAAATAACGAACAAAAGTTTGTGATTTTAATTTTTAATTTCCCTTCATAATCAACAGGCTTCTGCCCAACAGTACCAACATCAAAGGAATCAATGCTGGATGTAATTGCTGAGGCAAAATATACCAAGCCAGCAACGTAAGCCCAAGAATCACAGAAGTAACCGTACAGTATCGCTTCATCCAAAGCGATGGGTTTTTCTTCCATGTAAATAAGGCAAAACCTGCGTGCGTAGGCAAAGCCCAAAGCATGTTCAGATTCCAGGCAACTTGTAAATGATCTGTGCCTATCCACATCAGCCCAAATAATATTCCCACCCAACCAACAACTGAGAACAAGATAAAGTCCACGATGCGAAAGCGTGTATTTCGGCGATATTCTAGGTAAGTAAGCCCTGCCATGAATGCAAAAAACAACCAAAATACCCAATAAGGCGTAAAAATCCCCTGCTTTGGCTTACTGACAATTGCCTGAAAAACGGTCTTTTTCTCCGAAACCAAAGGAATAAACTGCCCTCCTTGGCGGATTTTGGCCTTGTCAAAAGCTTCCATCAAATAATCTGGCAAAAACATATAATCTTCGGCACTTGCTACTTGATCGGTGGGTGTACCCAGGAGCAGATACAGCCCCAGTTGCACCCAGGGATCGTGCTGATAAGGGTCGATGAGATTGCGGAAAGTTTTTTTATCTTGATCTCTTTCCTGACTAAATTGAATATCTTCTTTAAAAACTTGCTTAAATACATCCCGAATACGGCTCGAACAATTATCATAAAAAAAATCGTACAAATAGTTTCTATTTTGAGGCAGATAATTGTTTTGAAGAAATGCATACAAAGCTTGGGTTTGTTCGGGGTTGAGATAAAGCACCTGCTCATAAACAGATCTATTATGACCTGCATAAAAAGACACAAATTGTTGATAATTAGAAATAGATAAAAAATAATCCAAACGTCTTTGTGCAAATTTTAGATAAAAATGCTTGGTGTCAAAATCAAATGTCCCGTAATTGTACAACAAATCAATGCCAGTTGCTGGATCGTAGACCCGAATAGCACTATGACCGAACAAGGCATAAAGGTCTGCCCCCGGCGAACCAGTAATCAGGCTGACCTGCGCCCGGTCTGAAATTCCGAATGACTGCGCCCTGGCTAAGGAAAAACTTAGAAGACAAAAAAACACAAACCCAAACAGAGAGTTGAAAAACTTTGACATTTACTTAATGAAATTATTTATAATTGTAAAAGTGATTAAGTTTTGACAAATAAACAAATGAAAAATTCTACAATGATTGATCAAAACACCGAATGGGACACACTTTTTATGCAAAGAGCCTTAGACCTGGCTACGCTAGGGCACGGAAGGGTAAGCCCTAATCCAATGGTGGGTTGTGTCATTGTAGACGCTCAAAACCAGGTCATCGCTGAGGGTTGGCACCAAAGATACGGACAAGCACACGCCGAAGTCAATGCCCTGAACGCAGTGGCAGACCCTACCATACTTCCCCAATCTACGCTATACGTGAACCTTGAACCCTGCGCCCATTACGGCAAAACACCTCCCTGTGCCGAAGCAATTATCCAACACCAGCTTGGCCGTGTAGTGGTTGCCAATGCAGACCCCAATCCATTGGTGGCTGGTAAAGGACTGCTTATGCTCAAAGAAGCAGGGATAAAAGTGCAAGAAGGTGTACTCGAGGAGGAAGGTTATCAGCTCAATAAACGGTTTTTTACTTTTATGGAGAAAAAAAGACCCTACGTAATCCTCAAATGGGCAGAAACCGCCGATGGCTTTATGGCACGCGAAAACTTTGACTCCCGCTGGATCAGCAATTTATTGTCCCGCAAAATCGTCCATAAATGGCGTTCCGAAGAAGATGCCATTATGGTTGGTAAAAATACAGCCAGGTTTGACAATCCCAAACTGACCGTTCGAGACTGGTCAGGCAGAAATCCGCTCCGAATTGTTGTAGACAGACACCTGGAATTGTCACCTAATTTGATTATTTTTAACGGCGAAACCCCTACAATTTGCTACAACTCAATCAAAAACGAGCAAAAACCTAATCTGGATTATGTCAAAATCCAAGGAAAAGATTTCTTGAATAGTATGATGCAAGACCTTTATCAAAGAAAAGTAAGCTCTGTAATCGTAGAAGGGGGGAGTTTTTTACTCAACCTGTTGTACGAACAGAATATCTGGGATGAAGCACACGTGTTTAAAAGCGGTTTTAGTTTCAAAAATGGCATCAAAGCCCCACGACCAGAAGGTATTTTGGTGAATTGCAGAAAGTTTCTGGATAATTGGTATTTTGAATATCTCAATCAATAGCGTTTTTTGAACCGCAAATCGGAGCTTTGTCGTTTTAGCTATATCTAACCTCAATTTTATATGAATCAAGGTGCGGCGAATCTTTTTAATCAGAATTTTGTAGAAATCGGTAAAGAGATTTTTCTTCAGGATACTCCCCTGGGTAGAGGAGGAGAAGGAGAGGTCTTCGAAGTCGTTCAACCTTATTCGTTCAGAGATTATGTAGTCAAGGTATACCACTCCCAAGAACGCACACCAAACCGGGAAGCTAAAATTCGCTATATGATCGGGCATCCTCCCGAGTTGCAAGACGAACTATCCATCATTTGGCCTCAAGTGGTCGTCTATCAAGAAGGTGTTTTTGTGGGTTTTATGATGCGTCGTGCTAGAGGCGAGCACGACCTGACAATCCTGAGCAGCCTCAAACTCTCTGCCCGCTTGAGCAGTGATTGGAATCGAAAGTTTTCTCGTGAGACCGAAGAAGGACTCAATAACCGAATCAAGCTTTGCCACAATATCGCTGTTGTGCTACAGCAACTCCATCAGACTGGCAAATACGTACTCGTAGACATCAAACCCGAAAATATCAAAATTAGCCTCAACGGTTATATCTCAATCATTGACCTGGATTCGCTGGAAATCATTGATCGCCAAAATCTTCTTTTTTCTGCCCAAAAGCTCAGTGCTGAATATTGCCCTACCGAAGTCAAACACCTGAATTTCAAATCCGAGCTCATCCCCGAGACCTGGGATCGCTTCTCGATGGCTGTGGTCTTTTACAAAATACTATTCGGAATTCATCCCTTTGCAGTCACTGGGGCAGAACCCTACAAAAACCTGGTCTCTCACGAACAAAAAATACAGGCAGGGCTTTTTCCGCACGGAAGTCGTGCCAACCTGATAGAGGTAATGCCCTTTCCGCATGAAAACTTCAAAGCCTTGCCCAAAAACCTTCAAAACCTGTTTTTAAAAAGTTTTGATGAAGGTTTGTATCGCCCACCGCTACGCCCAAGCACCCAAGATTGGATTGAGCATCTACAGGATGCAGTCATTAATGTACAGAAATACCAAAGCCCCTTCGCCCTGCGTAAGCGTATGCACCAGGATAAATTTATTTTTGAAATCGAAAAGGGAACCTATCACCAAGTGGGCAGCGAATGGGCGTGGAGCAGCTTTTTGGTTTTTCAATTGTTTAATGAAGTAATCATAGATAATCCCTACCTGGGTATACCGGTGGTGGGGGGTTTGGTATTTGTGGTAGCCAACTCTTACAAATATACCCAACAAATAGAGTTTGACCTGGATGAAAAAATCCTGTATATCAAATACAAAAACTACTTCGGAATGGAAAGCAGCAAAAAAGTCAAACTTGACAAACTTCAGGCTACTCTTTCCAAAAACGGAAAAGTGCTTAAGCTCTACAAAAAAATCTACGGCGGAAGAAAAGAAGTAGCTGTCATCAAACTGGATAAGGAAGGTAAAAATGAAAAAATCATTCGTGTTCTCAAAGATGGCCTCGAGCGGCTTAATATCCAGGTGACCGAACCAGGCATCATGCCGATATAAGCGTAAAATATTCCAAATTTTGGAGATTTAATCCCCCATTCGGTGGTACACATGCCGGAATTACTGGTCTGTGTGCCACAGACCAGGGAATACAAAGGTAGGAATTTGAGGAATATCCTCAGTATCGAGTGCCATTTCCTGAGCAACAATGGGCATTCCTCCACCGCCAGACTGCCACTTGGGTGTAGGGGACTCGATCACAAATTTGCCGTCTTGCCAGTTGAGGCGGATGATTTCTTCGGGGGCGTTTTGGAGTTTGTCTTGCCAGAAGGCTTCGGGGTTTTCCAAAGAATTTAGATCACTTCTTATGCCTAAGATTTGTGTACCATATTCAGGAAGTTTGAAGAAAACATTACATTGCCCATCTAAATCGTAATTTCCATCTTTTTTCCAGCAGCCACCATTATCTTCATGAATGAAGTTTGGAAATATTTCATGATCTATATCATACCATGTATGTTCTACATCGTCTAGCCTTAGAAAATTAATAAAAGGGAAATCTGGAAAATTTGTTGCAATAATGTTTTGATTTTGATATTTAAATAAGGCTATTTCAATACCAGATTTTTTTGTAGTATCTCTTGAAAGAGGAATATCACTCATAACTTTCAAAAAACCGTGATTAATATTTTGATAAACCAGTCGATCTTTGTAATAACTATTTTGAAATATTCCATTCTCACCATATTTATGTATTACTTGACCAATTTCATCAAAAAGAAAAGGTGGTAATCTAAAATAATAGTATAGGATGCTATTTTGTAGACTTTCATCTTTTATTTGTGATAAATCTAAACGGTATAGAAGACTTACCTCATCCACAGGGTCTCCAGTCGGTCCGTTAAAAATATTACGGTAGATAAACTCTTGATATTTTTTTTTAGGAATTTTATTATTTGTATCCATTTGTTTTTTATCATCAAAACCTATAAGTTTTTTATTTAGATCATTTGTACTTTGATGTATACAAGAAGTAAAAATAAGATACATAATAGCTAAGAGAACCTTGCTCAATTTTGAAACTGATTTCATGAGTTTAAAATTTACTGTGTTTTGAACGTTAATTTTTACTGTATCTTACCTAGCATTGGACTATAGTTTTAAAGGATAGTCTTTTGACGAAACGAAACTATAGGCTTACAAACATTGAATCTCAGTTATTAGTCTATGCTAATTATAGTAAGAGCTTTTTTATTTAGGTCGGGTTACTCTTATCCAGGAAATATGAAGTTTAGGACTATTTTTGATTGCCTCAAAGCTCCAAAATTCTTTTTTTCCTTTATCTGAACCTACGCCTTCTCTCGTATTTGCAAAGTTATTCATTGTTTTGGCATAATCTGTCTGTTCAAAATCAACTTTACCGTAGGGATTATGTACAGATAGCCCCTGTTTAGTTATTCCCAATAAATGAACAATATGCCCGTGTTCACCAAGTGCAATTCCAATTGTAATAGCATTGCCTTTTCTTAAATGAGGCAATACATGCTGAACATACCAATCATACAAATAAGACTCCTTCTCCCCCCATAATCCGGTTTCACTGCCTTTTCCATCCAGTGACTCGTACTTATAACCAAAATGGTTGGCTATCCTGAACTGCCCCTCACCTGTTCTTTTGTAACTTGGATAATGATCTATTCTGACTTGTTCTACGGCATCATCATATTGCATGTCAGGTTTTGGGTTAGATACTCCAAAAAGAGCCAATCCCATCGCCATGGAACTCATATTACACATATAGTCTCCCAAATTACAATAAGCACCGCTTCCTACATAGCCTGATACTTCACTATCCCTCTGATTAAAATACGGTACTTTGTATTGTAGTTTTTCAAAATAATCGCCTTGTAGGGTGCTGGTGGGGAGTTTTTGGATGAGTTGTCGGGCTTGGGCGATTTGTTCGGGGCTAAGTTCGGGTTTTTTGAATAGTTCTTGTAAGCGATAGAGAGGTTCGTTTTTTTTCTTTTCTTCTTCTTGGAGTCTTTGGGCGATTCTTTGTTTGGCTTTTTCAATCCGGGTGATGGCTGTTTGGTGGTTGCCGACCCAACTGTCTTGCATGGTATTCTGAAGCAGATTAAGCACCGGCACG
>JANRIC010000210.1:0-4967 GCA_033765345.1 Microscillaceae bacterium | reverse complement strand
ATAAATTACCTAGAATTTTCACTAACTTGGCAGTCATAAAGTCTTTCATCTAATAGTATATTTTTGAAGATTGGAAACCTTAAAATTACTATTTTTTTGGAAGACTTTTTACTCTTTTATTTTTTATCGGGTAGGGTGAATACCGATAGAAAAGCAGGTTGAAATCGTAAATCAAATTAAAGAGATTGAATTTGATATTGACACAGCCATTTCCAAAGCCCAAAAAGAAATATCATCCATCAAAGAATACCGTGAAGCCTTAATTACCGATTTGGTAACGGGGAAAAGGTGTCTGAATCGGGATTGGCAGGATTAATGGATATACAGGATTAAAGAAAAAAATCCTGAATATCTTAAAATCTTGCGCTCTATTCTGTTTTTAGGGAGAAATTTAAGATACATTCTTCATAGGTTCTTTGATCAGGTTGTAATAAGCATTTCAAGGTTTCATTGAGTGCTTTCTGCCCTCTTTTTTTGAGATTATACATCCATTCAAAGAATCCTACATAAAAAGGTAACTTTTCCTGGCTTACTCCTCGGTGCGGTCTTAACCAGCTTCTGAGTAAAGACCAAATCCCTTCTATGGTATTACAATGTACTTCACAAAAACCGTCTCCATCCTCATCTCGGGCATATTCTCCTTTTCCGTGTTCGACAAGCTGATGACGGTACCCCCAGTCTTTGAGACGATTGTAAATATTGTACTCATCTGTGTAGACTTGTGTATCTTTTTCCACTCCCTGATTAATGATGGGACGAATTGTCTTTTGCTTCACATTTTCTAAGACGCGCAAAATTATCTGACCACTCCGAGCAGCGATACCAAAAACAGGATTCTTCTCGTCTAAGGCTGTCCCCCGACCTCTTTTGCCTTTCAAACGCCTTCTTCGGCTCTCTCTTTGGCGAGCAATTACCTTAGCAGGCTGTCCTTTTTGACCAGCTACGATATAACATTCGTCAAATTCAACTTCTCCGCTAAGTTGTAGAACAGGTTTTTTTTTACAACCCTGTTGTGGCAAGTCTTCCGAAGGATGACTTGCCACTTCCAAATAAAAAGATGTTCTCCTGAACATCTAGGCGAATGCCTAAGGCCGTGGGCTGCCCAAGAAGCAAAAAATAAACCCGAAAGTATGCATCTAGAGGCTTTCGGGTTTTTATGTAAAAATCCAGTTATTTCGCAAAGAATATTTTATCTTAGGCTTTCGTGGTGAGAACGTCCCAAGCCTTCGGCTGGAAAGTTTCAAACTTTCCTTTTATGGAATACTTTGAGGTGATCCTTCGGAACACTTCTAAGAACGGGGGTTAACTAAAATTATATGTAAATGTATAAATTCATAATTACGCTATCTCTTTTAGCTGTTTACAAGTCGTCTTTTGGTCAAAATAACCTTATTGAATATGAAAATGAAATCAAGGTAAAACTATCTTCATTAGATACTGAAAAATATATTGGAAAACCTCTGGAAAACTTTTTACAGTCTGATGGTGCAAATATGTATGTAGATATTATGTGGGAGAATGAGCCTCCAGGTGTGTTTTTCCGCTTAATTTTAAAATATTCATCTAGAATATACATTTTAGTTTATTTGGAAGATTTGAAGCATCAAAAAAAATTTAACATTCTAAATCAATGGCAATTTGAAAAGATAAGAAAAGAAGTGATACAGAAATTAGAGATAGTTTTTGCCCCCAGTTCTTCGGAGAATGACTAAAAAAAACAAAGTTTTCCTTAGAATAATTCTAAGGAAGCCAATTACAGTAGATTGCACCTACTCTGCGATAGCAGAAGGCCGTAGGCTGCTCAAGAAGCAAAGCATAAACCCGAATTCTGCATCTAGAGGCTTTCGGGTTTTGTATGTAAAAATCCAGCTATTTTATAAAGAATATTTTATCTTAGGCTCTCGTGCTGAGAACGTCCCAAGTCTTCGGGTGGAATTCGCAGACTTTCCGATACTTTGAAGTGAAGCATAGCTTCACTTCAAAGTACGGTGATTGGGATTTACTTATTGAGTTAGGAAACTCTTTTTAATAGTAGGTACGAGTTGGAAACTCGCACCAGTGGGAGAGCGGACGAGGATACAAAGGGAAGGATATTCAAGGAAAACTCAATCTTTCACCTGAAAAGACGCATGGATTTGTTCGGCAATTTTGTTGTAGAGTTTTTTCTGATTTTCAGGATAAGTCAGAGTAATCTCATAAGGAGTCCCTTTCTCAATCAAATATTTACTGTAAATAATTATGTGTTCATTACTGATACCGGAGAGTACAAAAAAGTCATTGCCCAAATACTGATAACTAATTCGGTAGCCTTTCTCCTGTAAGAAAGTCTGATGGTATTTATACATTTTTTGAATGTTGAGGTAGGTCTCATCAATCATTTGAACCTGACGGTTGATTTCAAGTTGTGCTTGTTGATCTTGGGAGACAAAAAACTCATCGGCATTCTCAAGGCTGACTCTCCCAGCATATACAAATACATCTAAGGGTAAATCCACACAGGTACGGGTGATCTCATCGCAATATTTTTGGTATCGGATATCCTCTTTTGTAAAATCCTGAGCGGATAATTCCAGGGTATTTTTAGGGTAATTTTGTTTTTGAACAGGATTGTTAAGGCTAATCAAGTATTTCTGTACTTTCAGACCATCTTTTAGGAAGAGATTTTCCAGGCATATTTTATCCTCGATCATTTTTAGGCGGCCATGTATCTGTGAACTAAGTACTTCATGAGTCCAGGCCACAATATCATAACCAAGTGCTTCTCCGCTATGTTTCTCAAAATAAGCCAAGATAATCCATTCTTGTATTTGTTCTTTGCCCTGATACCCGATCAGGTCTATAAGCAAGGCTGCGACCATGGTATCTTTAGGATGTTTGAGCTCAGAAAGATAAAAACCTTTAAGTGTTTTAGCATCGCTTTTTTTAGGTAAATCGTTTGGCAGAGAATCCGCCGGGTTTTGGTATTTATCCAGGCAGGGCAGTACGAATTGATTCATGAATTCCGGCTCAATTTCCCCTCCGGGTATTCTCCTGCCCCAGGGAGCTTCTGGCAAATCGGTAGATTTATTCAGGGAAATTGGATTATTGAATTTTTGCAGAAATTTTTCAAATTCTTCAGTTGAATTATTATAATTTTGAGCTAAATCAAGACTTTTAATCTTTCCGGATTGAGAAATATCAGTCTGTTTAGAGTGCTCTTTATAACAACCTATGATCAACATCAGATAAAAAATAAATGCGTAATTAGGCAATTTTCTGTTTAAAATTTGTGGTCTCAAAGCTTGGGTATTTGATTATTCATATAGGTCATAAAATACAAAATATCTAATACTGCGCCATCTGGATCTATTGCGCCATCTGTAAGGTTTTTGTATTGAATCATTAAATTCTTTTTATCCACGATGTTCAGTACTCCTGCTTTTCGTTTTTTATACCATTCTTCTTGAATAGGAGCCAATTCTTTGGTTTGAAATTTCTTGATAGCTCTTGTGACTTTTTCAGTGTCATTGATATCTTTTGGGGAAATATAATTTAATTTTGAAAGCATCTCGCCAATTAATTTGGCTCTTACCTAGAATTGGACTGATAGTTTTAAAGGGTAGTCTTTTGACGAAATTATGGGTTTAAAATCATTGAATTTCAGTTATCAGTCTAAGCTTTGGTAAGAGCCTTAATTTTACATCTACAGACTGATTATCACGACCTTCACCCACCCCTGAGTATAGCTTTATGTCTGTTTTCCGACGGTACATATTGCCAATTTTAGCACGAAGCAGTACTTCATAATGAGGATTGGTGGCATAAGCACCTCCACGGCTATTCATAAAGTTACCAGCTTCCAACAACTCATCTGCCGATTTATGCTCTAAATATGAATCAGCTATTAAATTATGATATGCAGCGAATCCTTTTTCTAAAGTGTTAACTGCAAGTTCTTTAGCATTTACCCCTGTATCATAAGCATACACATTATAGACATTTCCTGGAGTTCGTTCATTTCTTTTTAAACCTCCTTCGTTGAGTAATTGAGCTATTGCTACTTGAACAGGGATGATGTATTTAACATCTTTTTTATTCTTATAAACTTCCTTAGCAGCTTGTGAAAAGTACTTACCTGTAATTCGTTTATCCTCGGAAACATTTAAATAATTTGAAATCCCAGAATGCTTATACTAGTAATCTAATTCTTTCTGTGCGAAATTTTCATATTTTTTAAAATATTCTTCCATATCAATATTTTCCTCAGTTCCTTCCCTTTGGATGGTCTCTACATCTTTGAGGCTATTATGTTGAATAAGCATCAGTGGGAAATTTTCTGGGATGCTTTCCGCACTAAGACCCTGTACACTCAAAAGATATTCTAATTCTTCTTTTTGAAAGCTCTTTGGGTAGTATTTTTTGTAAATGCTGTAAGCTGTCTCACCCTTTTGTATTTTAAGCATAAAAGTAGGCAAAAATACCAGTTGATTGGTCTGGATAGGAGCTTGAAATTGTTTGTATCTCAAGCCCAGACCAGGGTTTAGCGATTTACAACTGTCATAATCTACTCCCAACTGCTTACAGATTTGATAGAGGTAGTTTTCCTCCTGAACCAAAAGGGCATACAAGGTTTGTGTCCCCGAAGTTACCAGATGAATTGTGTACGGATATTCAGATTTCTTTTCTGTGGGTGATTTGGGCTTTGATTTTTGGGCTTCAGCTTGGGGATCGGTTAGATTGCCGGATGTTTTGGGTATTTTCAGCTCCTGACCTATACTCAGGCTATCAGAAGATAGCCCGTTGAGCTTTTTGAGTTCCTCTACTTCTATGCCGTAAAGCTTGCCGACGCCATAGAGTGTTTCGCCTTTTTGGACGGTGTGGGTGTGCATTTCGGCGGCAGGGGTGAGGGCTGTCCCTTCTTGATAGACACGCAGCTTTTGCCCTGGTGTCAGCTCGATGTGGTCTTGCCCGTTGGTGTCTTGGCTCAC
>JANRIC010000048.1:0-17356 GCA_033765345.1 Microscillaceae bacterium | reverse complement strand
TTCATAGTCAATTAGTTACAAATCCAAGTTCTTCCTTAGTCAAATCAAATTTAGTGATTTGTTGTTTGACTTTTGCCACAAGTTTGCGTTTTCTTTTTCAAGAAATTTACAAAACTTCCGTTAGCTAGAAAACTCAACTGTGTATAAATGGTAGGGGGATTGCCCATAACGTTTGTGTTTATGCAGTGCGGGGAATAGGAGGGCTTAAAAATGAAGCGCAGCGGAATGTTAAGCCCGACCTGCTCGGAACTGTCCCCCGTGACCGAACTAGATTGTGAAACATAAACTTTAATTTAACACCAAACCCCCGCATTGCATAAACATTTTGTTGGCGGCTGCTCTTCTTACTCTACTCTCATTCGTCAGGTATGGTGTGTGTCGCTCCTTCTATTATTGTCGCTTGAATTTGCCTTTGTCCAATGCGATAAAGAATTGTCAAACTTTTTACCACTCCGGGATTTGGGTCGCCAGCTAAATCATTACTCGCCCCAATGTTGTCATCAGTTTTTTTTTGTTTCGTTACGTAGTGCTTCTATTTGTTCAACTGTCAAGCCTGTCAATTTTGAAATTATTGTATTGTCAAAACCTTCTAAGATTGCAGTTTTAGCGATTTCAACATTTCGTTCCTGCTTTGCTGTATAACTTACACTGTTTTCAATACGTCTATTTTCTTGAAAACGGTCATACATCTTCTTTTCTTCATCAGATAAGACTTCGTACTGCAATTTTTCCTTTGCTTTATCTAAGCCTTTTGCTTTAAAGCCGTCTTTAACCTCGCTGTTTTTAAGGAAATATACCCACTCGTCAAGCGTATCTTTGGCAATATCATTAAAGTTATTCACTTTCAAAATATAATACTTAGGAAAAATATCAGAAACTTTTTCTACCTTAAAATCCTGTTTTTGTAGGCTTGTTGGCATTAAAAGATCGTTTTCGTGCAAGCCTACAAACTCCCCTTTGTATTCATACACATAATCTTTACCTTGCCTTAAGCCAAAATAAACAATATTGATAGAATAAATCTTTTTGATAGTCCCGTAAGGCTCACCTTCCTTGATATATTCAGTAACTAATCTCGAAACACCATACAACATACGCTGAAAGTAATCAACTTCAGACTCATTCTGAACTTCTACTAACATCAATTCATTGCTTTGAGATTTTACCAAAATATCTACTCGGTTGTACTTGTCGTATTCATCCTGTTTGTTACCTTCACTTTATAAGATGCTTTCTATCTTAACATCAAAACAGAGCAACTCACTCAAAAAACCTTCTAAAATATCAAAGTTCGTCTTGTGTCGAAGCAATTTTTTCATTGCCCAATCGAATCGTACTAATTTTTTACTCATAATTTTTACTTGTAAAACCCAATGTAAAGATACCAAGAAAAACTAGAACAAGCCTTGTTTGGGTTTGTTTTGGTTAAATATTTACGCCGTTGTTGGTGTTAAGAAAAGTGCTAAATGTTTTTATGACAGCCTATATGTTAAGTTATGGCACTTTTCGTCACCAACAACTGTTTCGGTCATTATGACTTTTAATTGAAATAAGGTGCTTTCCCCCACCGTTATTCTAAGTTTGAACGCAGCATAAACTTAGAATAGAGCAATAAAAAGATGTTCTCCCGAACATCTAGGCGAATGCCTAAGGCCGTAATCTGCTCAAGAAGCAAAGCGTAAACCCGGAGTTCTGCCTCTAGAGGCTTTTGGGTTTTTATCTGACATTTCGCATCCTTTATATGAATTATACCCAGATTAAAGTGATTTACCTGATTTTCTTGATTGATTAGCTTGATTATTAATGATTTAAGAGCTAAAATTTCGGAAAACCACTTCGGTTTGAGTATAAATTATTAGGTTCTCTGACAATTGATGTGTGGGCGGTGTTCAACTTGTCGTACTCATAAAACGTACCTGACAGCACGTAAAATCTTGAGAAAGGGCATCGGCTACCCATAGTTTGTCCCGATGGGACAGGGTTCGTGTCCCATAGGTTTGATCTTTTGGGTTTGTTCTATGATATTTGAAAAATCGTAACTTGGATTACCGCCCTAAATTATAGAAAAGATAGATTTGATTCGTGTGGAGAGCTAATTTTATAACAAACAATTTTGTAATCCTTTTTGAGAACACCAGGTAAAATATGTTTGCTCTAATATATTTAAATATTTTAATTTTTGTTTAAAAAACTTTATTTATTACAAAAGCCCAATTAATTTGTCAGACTCAGCTTGAAGGATTAAAATTGCAAATAAATCAACAGAATATACACGATGCTCGAGATACTGGTTCGTTATCTGCATTTTCTTTGTGTTTTTACGATTGTGGCAACCCTTGCGGGAGAGTATATACTTCTGAAAAAAAGCCTGAACCGCAGTGAAATCCGGCGGATTATGATTTTGGATCAGTTGTATGGCTTGGCGGCAGTGTTGTTGCTGGGGGCGGGTTTTACGCTGTGGATGCTTGTAGGGAGCAAACCTGCACAGTTTTATACTTATAACGCCATATTTTGGGTAAAACTGAGCCTGTTTACCACGGTGGGTTTGTTTTCTATTTATCCCACTATATTTTTTGCCAAAGAAGGTAAGAAGGGCTTGCCGGAAGCGGAAATAGAAATTCCTACTTTGGTGCGTAATTTAGTCAAGTGGGAATTGATTCTCTTGATTTTTATTCCTTTGTGTGCATCTTTAATGGCTAGAGGCATTGGTTATTTCGGGTAAATTGGGGCATGATGCGTGAAAAATAGGTGTATAAAAACCAAATTCTTTCACTCGACGGGTACAGAGATGTAGCGTTCCCAGATTTCCCAGTTTTTGAGGTAGATATCCATTTGGTGATAGCCGTCTTGGGTCATACCTTCGGCGATTTCACGAGACCAGGTTTCGGGTATGTTTTCAGCAAATTGTAAAAGTTCGTTTATTTCCGAATAAGCGAGCAAAAACTTACAAATTCGCGCATTGAGTATGAAGCCGTCCTGGTGCCAGATCTGAGCCAAATCCCAGATAGTAGAAATGGAGGCGTGATTGATCTGATGCTCGATGGTAGGGTGTACGGGGCTAACCAGTTGAGCTGTATAAATAAAATAAACTTCTTCAAAGTTTTCTTTTTCCAGAAATTTAGTCAGTCTTTCTTCGTGCGCTCCGGTAATAAAAACATCATCTACCACAATAATTTTCTTGTTAGATTTTTCAGGTAAATGAATCCAGTGGAGGTTCACTTTCTGCATTAATTTGGATCGGCTTTCGCGATCCAGCCGGCTATAATCTGAAGGAAAAAGCAGCGTACGTCCGATTTTGGTATTTTGGGGAGTAGTATAAGGAGAACTATTTTCCCAATTTTTGATGAGTGCGTGGGTAATTGCGTGAGAGGCTGGAGGTACGGATTTGTACGGAGAGGCACTGATCAAAAGGTTTTGATCTTCCAACAAAAAGGGGATTTGATCCTGAATTAATTCAAATAATTGTTTTCCAAACAGTGCGGCAGCCTTAGCAGAGCCATACTTAAATCGGCTAAAAAGCTGATTATCAAATAATTGGCTATATTGGTCATACAATACTCCAGCCTGTAAAGTTAATTCATAAAAGGCGATTCGGTAGGTTCGCATGAGATGAATATGGGCTAAAACCCAGCTATTAATGGTGTCTATTTAGAACAAATATATTCAAATTCTTCTTTAACATTTACACATTTTGAGGTGTTTTCTTACGATGTAATATTTAATGAAAAGAGATGAATTATTGTGCTTTTATCGGCGATATGAAATTACTGCTGTTACCACAAGCATAAAAAATATACAAATCTCAGCAATCATCTTAACCCAGTTGCGGTCGCTGAGGTCTACACTTTTTTTGCTGACTTGATTGATATTGCGATAAAATGGAATGAGTGCGTTGGATGAAATTTCGGCATTTCGGATACTCTCACCCGAAACCCTGATTACGGCGTTGGGGCGCAGGGTATCATAGCGTTGACTAATGGGATTAAAATATACCCAGTGAAAATAATTTCTGAGGGAGTAGGTTCCCGAATCTTTGGGAATCATTTGAAAAGAAAAAATTTTAGCACCCAGTACCTTGTTCTGGTCTCGGCGAATGAGTTGTTGGGTATTGGGAGGGTATACATCCAGGGAGGGCAAATATTCACTAAAAGGGCTGCGAATGGAGGCTATATTGCCTTCACCCACGATTCTGAATTCATACACAAAATCATCTCCGGTATGTAAAACCTGATAAGGGTAATTTTCTTGAAGATAATAAGATCCGACACTAATCTGATCTTTGAGTGGGTGTTTGGGAAGCTCTTTGACCGTCACTTTGCGGGGGCGGGTATAAAAGGTTTTGAAAACCGTTTCAGATTTTTCGTTGAACTCATTGGGGTTTTCTTCATCTTCGGCCATTTTATTTTTGATGATCATATTCAGCTTTACCACCGGAAACTCTACGGGTTCGTTGTTGAGAGGAAAGAAAGAGGCTTGATAGAAGATATATTGATCATAGTTTTTATGATTAATCAGCATGCGTATTGGGTCACGTACACGGTCGATCTCGAAGTTTTCTTCCCAACAATTGGCTGGGCGAAGTTTTTGAGCTATTTCTTCCACCTGTTCTCCCATATCGGGCGGAAACTTCATAGGTGCTTCATTATCCAGGGCTACGTACAAGGCCAGAATCACATGAAAACCTTCCCCTACAAAAACCTCATTTTTATCAATAGTAATATCAATAAAAGCATCATCTTTTAATTCAGTAAATTTTTGTTCTTCATTAAAAATATAATCAAACAACTCTCCTTTGCTTTCATCCGGGGGACCTACCACCAACGTTTCCCCGGGATGTTTTACTTCCACTCCGTTGACTCGCATGATGAAGGGTTTGATCTCGAATTTTCCTTCCCGAGTAGGGTGATAGATCTGTGTTCGGATATAAGTTTTTGTAATTTTTTTGTTAAATGTACTACTAGACGTAGCTGAGGAGATATTGACTTTTTTAAAGCTTTCAATCTCTGGAAAAGCAGTCAGACTATTGATGTCTTTTTCAGAAGATTCTACCGAAATAGTAAAAGGCTCATTGAGCGAAACTTCTCTTTTCTCAATCTGAATGGTGATTTTCTGGGCTATGACTACATCGCTCCCTGACAAAATACTCAGGATGAAAATACATCGTACTAAAAAAAAGATATTTGGGTTTTTTTGCATCATAGTTTGTAAAAATACAAAAAAATATTAGATTTGTGAAAGATTAATAGTATGGCTATTTAGATTATGTAATTTTTAATACTAAAACCAAAATTAAGAATAATATGCTTGAATACGTAAAATTAATTCTTCAAAAAGTCAGTTTTGATTTACGGCTTTTTGAAAAAGAATTACGGAAATCAATAGCGAATTATCTTGCACCGGACGAAATCCAATCTCTCAAAAAATGGTGCTACGAAAATTACGGCTCCCGGGAGTTCTCCACAGTTTTTGACGACTGTTTCTCGCTAAACCCTGCCAATTAGACAGATTACTTTTTTGCTTTGGGCTTAGAAACGAACGTGATGTTTCTTTTTAAGCCCTTAAATTTTGTCCTTTTTACAGCAGATTTTTTAAATATCTTTCCAAAAACATCTTCGGTGAGTTCTTCCCAATCTTTCTTACGCATATTCTGAAGCAAGTCTGAGGGTTCAAAATTAGGCTCTTGGTGGGCTTGTGCAAATCGATTCCAAGGGCATACATCCTGACAGATATCACATCCGAAAATCCAGTCTTCAAACTGCCCTGCAAAACGCTCAGGGATTTCTTCCTTGAGCTCTATAGTGAAGTAAGAGATGCATTTGCTGCCGTCAACCACGAAGGGAGCCACAATAGCTTCGGTGGGGCAGGCATCCAGGCACCGGGTGCAGGTACCGCAATAATCCCGGATCGGGCTGTCGTATACCAGGTCGAGGTCTAGGATCATTTCAGCAATAAAAAAGAAACTACCCTTTCGGGGATGAATCAGGTTGCTGTTTTTGCCTTGCCAGCCCAAACCGCTGCGGGCAGCCCAGGCTTTATCTAGCACTGGCGCTGAGTCAACAAAAACCCTTCCGTTTACTTCGCCAATTTGTGTTTGTATAGACGCTAAAAATGCTTTGAGTTTTTGCCGGATTACATCGTGGTAATCCTCCCCATAGGCATATTTGGAGATTTTATAATTATTTTCTGAGGCAATGACCATTTGGGGAGAATAATTATAGAGTAATGAGACCACAGATTTTGCTCCTTCTACCAATAACCTAGGATCCAATCTTTTGTCAAAGTGATTTTCCATATAGTGCATATTTCCGTGCATACTCTGCTTGAGCCATTGCTCGAGGCGAGGGGCTTCTTCTTCCAAGAATTCGGCTTTGGAGATTCCGCAAAAATCAAAACCTAATTCCTGTGCTTTGGCTTTGATGAATTGGGTGTGTTGTTTTTTGAAGTCAGCCATAAAAAATTTTGATTAAAATTAAATTTTCTTTTCCGGAAAATGAGCTACCAGGCCTGTGATCACCAGATCATAAATTTTGTAGCGTAGTTTTTGGGGAATCCATAAGAGCCAGAAGTTCTGATCAATGAGTTTTACCCAGCTTTTTTGGGAAAAAAAGCGATAAATAGCTTTTTTTAAGCCTTTTGCTGGAGCGTAGGCTTCTACATTGTATTTTTGATAGAGTTCGGGTTTGAGCTTTTGCAAGGCTTGATGGGCTTTGCGATATTCTCTACCCCTTCGAATATAAGTGCTACAAGTGATGAAGTCATCGTGCCAGCCTAGTGCTTCGGGATTAAAATAAATCGGAATCCCGAGTTCATGGGCTTGTACAGCCAAGTCATAATCTTCGGCATCGCTCAGTCGGTGGTCAAACCCCCCTAAATCATTAAAAATTTTTTTGGGGATAGAAAAATTAGCGGCCGTCAGAAACAATTGATCGGCTTTCAGCGGTTCTGCATTTTTAGCCAAAGGAGCTACCCATTTTCTACTCAGGTAAGCGCGATATTTTTGAATGTCGGTCTGCATCAGGCGCATTTCCTCCAGGGGGCTACCAACCAAAATGCTTTGAGGGTGATTGAGATGATGCAACCAGTGCAGCTTTAAGCAGGAGGGGATCGGTCGGATGTCATCATCAAAAAAGACTAGAAGCTCTCCTTGTGCCTCTTGAGCACCTCGGTTGCGTGTGGCCGCTCTGCCTTGATTAACTTGATCAATAATTTGCAGAGATTTGTTTATAAACTCTTGGTTATGAAGTATTTCCATCGTATTATCCTTGGATCCGTCAATCACCACCAGAATTTCATAATCGACTTCCGGAATGTCCCAGGTCTGTGATGCCAAGGACTGGAGGGTATTGCCGATTTTATGCGCCCCATTGTATGTAGGGATGATAATGCTGATTTGAGGTTTCAATTTGATTTTTTTGAAGCCAATTTATGGGGAAAGTACCGTTTTTGCAAAAAATAATTAGTTTTTATTGTATCTTTTGTTTCTACAATTATTGTTATTACAGGTGAATAACTGTAAATTTGGATTCAAATCTATGTGTGTGGTTCAATAGTTATCAATCAAATCGGATGGAATTGGAAAAAGAAATCAAACAGAAAAAGTTTAGCAGTGAGAGAGCTAAGGCTCATTTGAATATATTATTTACAGGCAACTGGCTGAATAATCTGAATAATAAATTTTTTAAGGAATATGGTTTAAGCAGCCAACAATACAATGTTTTGAGAATTTTGAGGGGGAAGCATCCCGAAAAAATTATGTTGGGAGATATTCAGTGCCGGATGCTAGACCGGATGTCCAACGCATCGAGGTTGGTTGATAAATTGGTGCTCAGGGGTCTGGTGATGAGGCAGGAGTCAGAAGGTGACCGCCGCAAGGTGGATATTTGGATTACGCAGCGTGGTTTGGACTTATTGGCGCAGATAGATCGTAATTTTGAATCTGTGGAAAAATCATTTGGTAATATTAGTGAAGAGGAAGCGGCTGAATTGAATAAGATTCTTGATAAGTTGAGGGGTTAGATGGTATTTGATCCAAATAAAAACGCTCTATGGATGGTATCGATAGAGCGTTTTTTTCATTTAAAAGAGAAACTAAATTAATTTACTTTTTGCATGGTCAGATTTACTTCTACCCGATAAGAAGAAGCAGAACCAAAAGTAACGTCTTCTCCCTCCCAGAAATGTGTAAATCTTAATTTGAGTACATCGCTTGAGTTATCACCTTCCAAAAGCTCAAATCTATAAGGGCTGCTTAGAGAATTAAAATTAAAATTTTTGTAAGTAGCATCTGTATTCAGGAAAAAGGCGTTTTCCAGACTGATAAATTGCTTGAAATCCAAATAAACTTTATCTCCTTCACGATTGATTTCAAAAGTATTGGTAGGATCGTCTTCAAGCTGTTCTGTTTGAGAGCCATTGCTACAACTGATCGCATTGGTACGCATTTCATAGCGATTGTTAGAAGCCGTAAATTTGAGGGTATTGTCTTTGTTACAATTACCATCACAAACAAGAACCCCTACGCACTCTAAATAATCCCACTCAAAGCGTAGGGTATCATCTGCAGTATTGGGGTCTTCAAGACCGGAGATATATCCTTTGCTGGTCCCGTTAAATTCAACTAAAGCCCATTCCTGAGCACTTAGGCTTTCTTCGTTAAGGGTGTTGTCAGGTTCCGGCTCACCACCTCCCGAATCAGAACAGGCACCTGCAATATATAAAATGCCGATAAAAACAAAAATCTCAAATAGCTTTATTTTCATTGTATATGTAATTAAGTTCACTTGGTTGAAAAAACAAGTACACAAATATTTAACAAAAGTTATAAAATTTTCCTATTACTTAGGTTATTTTAGTGTTAAATATTAGCAAATCCTTTACATGTATAAGATTTGAGCCTGAAGGTATGTTTATTCAGACATGAGCACAAGGGGCAATAGGGTCTAAAATACAACTTTATGCCAGAATTTGAAATAATATATTATATTTTATATTAAAAAAGTTATATTTATAGGGGGTAATAAGTGAGGGGATGCATATGCAAATAATTGGAATGAATTTCTAAATGTCCCTTTTTGAAGTAAAACATGTAGGAAAAATCATACTTCATGATTTAACAATATCATAATGCAAATCAATAGACTTGTTTAGCTTTTTTTAGGAGTTTTGTGACAAACTCAAACCAAGTATTTTTTATGAACAAGTTATTTTTATCTGCATTATTCTTTGCGGGAATGATAGTAGCTATCGTTTCCTGTAACCAAAGAGAAGAGGACCAACTATTTCAAGAGGTAGGTTCTGAAAATCTAAATGATGTGTTTGCACAAGCCAAAAGCTTGCTTCCTGCTTCTATGTTGAAGTATGTTGAGCAAGGTGAGCAGCATTTTGCCGAATTGCAAACAGAAGCTTATTTTAGTGAGGCTGATGCCAAAGCTATTATTCCTACAAGGGGTCTTCGTGTAGTTGCTGGTAGAACTGGTACTACTACTTGGACTAACGACTTTATCTACGTATTGAGTGGACCTGTAGTAGTTGGTAATGGTGATGTTCTTACCATCCAAGAAGGAACAGTGATCAAAGCGCTTCCTGGTCAAACTACACGTTCTTCTTTCATTGTAGTAGACAGAGGCGGACAAATCATCGCTGACGGTACTGAGGAGTTACCAATCGTTTTCACTTCTATTGCTGACCGTGTTCGTCCAGGTGAAATCTACCCAGCAACTCGTCCTCTGCCTCCAGGCGTAAGAGGTCTTTGGGGTGGTGTAATCGTGCTTGGCCGTGCTACCAACAACAACGTAAGCACAGGTGGAGTGGCTAACATCGAGGGTATCCAACCTGGTGGTGCTGTTCCTTTCCAACACGGAGGTACTGATGACACCGACAATTCAGGTGTAATTCGTTATGTATCTATCCGCCACGGAGGTACTGAAATCGGTAACGGTAACGAGATCAACGGTCTTACTTTAGGATCAGTAGGTAATGGAACTACCATCGACTTCGTAGAAGTAATCTCTAACCGTGACGATGGTGTTGAGTGGTTCGGTGGTACTGTAAACACCAAACACTTGATCACAGCTTTCTGCGGTGATGATGCTTTTGACTGGGATTTAGGTTTCCGTGGTAAAGGTCAGTTCTGGTTTGCTTTCCAAGACATCGTAGGTGACGCTGCTGGTGAGCTAGACGGTGGTGTAGGTAACAATGAGTGTTCTGCTCCATTCAGTGCTCCTGTGGTTGCTAACGTAACTTTCAAAGGTAATGGAAACACTGAGGCTGCTGGTTTCTTTGATAACTCAGCTGGTCAATTCTGGCGTTCATTGTTTGTAGATCACAGAGTAGGTATAGAAGCTGAAGATCGTGATGCCTATGGTACTTTGTCTGCTGGTAGTAGCCCTGCCACTTGTGGTTGCGATGATCGTATCGATGAAGGTACTTTAGCTTTCGTAGACAACGTGTTCTTTAATGTTGAGAATAACGTAAGAGCTGCTCTTTTCACTTATACTGGTGCTGGTAATCGTTCAGGACTGTCATTCACGGATTCTACTACCAATACTGTAATCGGTGATCCTCTTTTCGGAACTGGTAAAGTAGCCAACGGTGATGTATTTGAGTGCGTACCTAGCTCTGGTATCACTTTATTCCCAACCAGTCTTGCTACTTTGATTCAAGACCCTTTCTTTGAGGATACTAACTATGCCGGTGCTTTTACACCTGCTTTCCAAGGTAATGTAACTGCCAGCTGGGCTTCACGTTGGACGATGTGGTCTTTCGTGTTTGCTAACCCTGGTGGTAACTTAGGACCTGGTACAGGAACCGAATCTCCAGAATAGTAGATAAAAGGAAATGGCATCTTTCGGGATGCTATTTCCTTTTTATCTTTTAAAAACCACATACTTGGTCATCAATCATTTAACCTTGCTGATGATTCTAATTGATTAACAAAAGCAAATTACAAATATAGTCTTATTGAAAATTCGGCAGGATTATATTTTTAAAAATATAGATGGGGTAAACGTTCCGAACTACTTCAAGGTATACAAAAACTCAAACCAATAAAAAGATTAATCACCGAAATATTCGGTGACCAATCCGATTAAACCTTGTTAAATTAATAAATGAAAATTTATTTTTATCTGTTAAAACTAGAACGTATTTAAAATTCATTTGGTTTACCCCATCTTTTCACACCAGCTTTTGCTAATCAAAAACTGATTCTTGAATCCAAAACATTTGATAAAATATCAGCTCATGTCATTTAATTCTTTGAAATGCAATCAAATTTATGAAACAATCTTTACTACAAATTTTTTTTATTCTCCTGACAATTAACCTATTACACGCTCAAACTGGAACAATCCGGGGAAAAGTCATAGATCAAAACACCCGAGAAGCTTTGATAAGTGCAACTGTTTTATTGGAAGGAACCGGGAAGGGTACAGTCACTGATTTGGATGGTAATTTTAGCCTCAAAATTCCCTCCGGAACCTACACCCTTAAAATATCTTATGTTTCTTATACCTCCAAAACCATCCAAAATGTACAAGTTGAAGAAGGAAAAATCACCAATCTTAATAATATTGTCCTAAGCGTTGATAATCAACAACTGGGTGAAATCGTCATTTCCGCAGAAGCCCTCAAAAATGAGGAAATTGAAACAGAAGTGACCATGATTACCAAAAGAAAAAATTCTGCCGGACTCATAGACGGGATCACCGCCGAACGTATCAAACAAGCTGGCGACGTAAACGTGGGTTCGGTACTCAGAAGGGTTACAGGGCTTTCTTCCGAAGAAGGAGGGCGTTATGTATATGTGCGTGGCATCGGCGACCGATACACCAATACATTGCTCAATGGCTTACAAATCCCTAGCCTTGACCCAGATCGTAATACCGTGCAATTGGATTTAATCCCTGCTCAGTTGCTCAGTAACATCGTAATCAGCAAATCTTTTACACCGGATCTCCCCGGTACATCTACCGGAGGTACCATTGACATCACAACGGCCAATTTCCCAGAGGAGTTTTCGGTCAGCGCCTCTTTTCAATTAGGCTATAATACCTTAGCTTCTTTTAATAATAATTTTATTACTTATAAAGGAGGGAATCTTGATTGGCTGGGTATGGATGACGGCACACGTGCGATTCCTGATGTAATTGCCAATGATTTAGCCGAAGTCGAGCCTGGTGTACCTGTGGTAGAATCCAGAGACCTCGATCCCGTCGTGCTGGCAATCAACAGTGATGCTGCTCGCCTGAACCGCATTCGTGAGCAAACCGAGGCTTTCAGCACAGAGTTTGATCCGATTAGAGATTCAAAATTTCTCAATCACCGATTTAACTTTTCTATTGGGAATCAAACTGACCTAGGCAAAGTCAAATGGGGATATCAAGCCAGTTTGGCTTATATTCGTGAGAATAATTTCGTGGAGAACGGAAGGCAAAGTATTTATTTTCTTGCAGAAAGTTTTCCTTTTCCCATCCCGGATAGTGTGCCTGCTTCTCAGAGACCCCAAGCGGAATTTGAATATATATATGACAAAGGAGAGGAAAATGTACTTTGGGGCGGAGTAGCAACTACCTCTGTAAAGTTTGGGAAACATAAGCTAGGGGCTACCTTTTTGTATAATCAGTCAGGCCAATCTACTACGTACCTTCTAGCTGGCGAAAATCGCTCCGAGTCCCTGGGAGATTACAACGAAAACAGCTCTTTGCTTTATGAAGAAAGAAATTTGAAATCTTATCAGTTTTTTGGTGAGCACGCTTTGGGAAATACCGGAAATCTCGAAATCAACTGGAGTGGTGCTTATTCACAATCTAAAATTGACCAGCCCGACTGGAGGCTTTTTGGTTTTTTTAATCGAGAAAGATCTGTAATAGAGGAGTTTTTTAGAACAGGAGTAAGACCGCCTATCCAAAATGTCAATGCGCTTGCTTCAGAGGGTTTTCGCCCCATCCATTTTTTTAGAAATCTGGAAGAAGATAATACCAACCTGAAACTAGACCTGACCTACAAATTCAAACCAGGTAAAATAGAAGGCGGCAAACTCAAAGCAGGAGGTTTTTATCTGAGAAAGGTACGCGATTTCAGGGAAAATGCTTTTACCTATAATTACGTATTGGATACATTTAGTATATCAAGGCAAACTTTTCTGGATCAGATATTTCTACCTGTACTGGACCCAAATACAGAAATCGGAAATGGCTTCCTGCCTGGTGTTTATATCGTAGACGGCTACGAACCGCTGAATAATTATAATGCTGACCAGGATACTTATGCAGCGTATCTAATGGGTGATTTTAAAATATGGCGTAAACTCAGAGTCGTGGCAGGAGCTCGCTATGAGATTAATCGTATTCACTTTACCAGTGATGCCTTTGATGATGCCGCTTCGGTTTCAATTATTCCCAGTGTTGCGGAATTAAATGACAAACTAGTTTTGGATAATGCTGATATATTGCCTTCTATCAATATTACCTATGATTTGAATGAGCAATTTGATTTGAGGCTAGCTTATAACCGCACCATTGCGATTCCTACTTTTAGAGAAAAATCTCCTTTTAGGAATTTTAATTTTATAGGCGGCCCTGTGAGTACTGGTAACCCAGGTTTAAGAAGAGCCTTAGTGGATAATTACGATATAAGACTTGACTATTATCCCCGTAAAGGCAATGAACTTTACTCAGTTAGCATTTTTTATAAAGATTTTACAGATGTGATAGAGCGTTTTTATGTAAATGATGGTTCCGGAAGATTAGGGGCTGTATTGGTAGTACCCGTCAATGTACCCGAAGGTATCGTATTGGGAGTGGAGCTGGAAGCCAGAAAGAACTTTGATTTTATTGCTCCTGCTCTCAAAAATTTAAGTGGAGGTGCTAATTTTTCTTATCTGTATTCACAGGCTAAGGGGAGGGCTGTTTACCAGCTTGGATTATTGCCTTCGGTAGTTCTGGTAGAGCGCCGTTTATTAGGGCAACCTACGTATACCTTGAATGCTTTTTTGAATTATACCAGTGAGAATAAAAAATTAGAAGTAAACCTGAACTTCAACGTGCAGGGAGAATTTCTTTCACTGATTGCTGCTGATCCTGAGGAAGTGACTGATCCTGATGGAAACCTAATAGATCAGGTTAAACTCAGAAACGGCTTCACCCAACCTCGCCCTGATTTGAGCTTTAACATTCAGTATCTTTTTGCCAAACATTATACAGTGAGGTTCTCAGCCAATAATCTCATTAACCCGGATTATGCCATCCAATACGATGGTACTGAGTTTTTTAATGATAAATATAAATTAGGAAGGACGTTCGCAATCGGTTTTACCTATAGATTATGAATAATTTAAATGCTATGCATATATACATCTTAAAAAGACTAATTATAACCAGCTTATAATCAGTTAATTATTTTAATATCTAAACCTTGTTAATTTAACAAAATGTACAGTTTCAAATCATTACTAACCAAGAAGGCTTTACCCAAATTGGGTTTAAGTCTAGGAAAATGGCTTTTATGCCTGATGATGCTTGGTATTATGGATGTCAATATCCATAATCTATCTGCGCAAATCCTGTATCAGGAGAGCTTTGAAAGTGGTGCCAATGGATGGACCAAAGTAGTAGGACCCTTCGGGCGTAATTCAAGCTGGGAATTGGGTACTCCCTCTGCCAGCGTAATCAACAGTGCTTCTGATGGTACCCAAGCTTGGGCTACTAATCTGGATGGTAACCACAATTTCAACGAGCAGTCTGCCGTATTAGGTCCTAACATTGATCTAGGTAGTGCTGTAAACCCAATTTTGTCACTGGATGTATATTGGGAAACCGTTTTCTTCCAAGATGGAGCTTTCTTAGAAGTTTCTACCAATGGTACAACTTTTACCCGTTTGGGCGTTGATCCTGATTTTTACAATGGACAAGCCGGATTCGGAGGTTCTAACTTTGTACCTGCCTGGACAGGTTCTAACTCTGATCTCAATGGTAGTAACGGTTGGGTGACCGTTTCTGCCGACCTAAGTGCTTTTGTAGGACAAACAATCCGACTAAGAGTCGTTTTCCGCTCTGCACAAGATATTCTTGGAACAGGTGACACCGGATTGAACGGTTTTGCATTTGACAATGTAAGAATCAGCAATGGCGTACCTAGCCTTAAAATCAATGCGTTTCCTTATGCTGAAAGCTTTGAAAGAAGCAACGGTGGTTGGGTAAGTGCTCCTGATTTTAACTTTGCCGTAACCAATAGCTGGGAACTCCAAACTCCAAGCGGACTACTTTTCTTTGGTGCTTCCGATGGGAACTATGCCTGGACTACTTCTTCCACTGCCTTAGGTGGTCAAGATTCTTATTTTGATTCCGAGCTTTCCCAAGTATTAAGTCCTTGCTTTGATTTTTCAGCTTTGACTTCTCCCCAATTAAGCTTTGATATCTGGTGGGAAACCACATTTAGCCTTGATGGAGGTGCTTTGCAATATTCTACTGACAATGGAGCCACTTGGACTTTCGTTGATCCTAATTTTGTAGTTACTGATGGAGTAGACGGTTATAACGGTATCGTATTTGACGATTTCGGTATTTCTGACCTTGGTTTCATCCCTGCTTGGACCGGCGATGCTGCCAACGCACTTGGTTCAGACGGATATGTACCCGTAGAAATTGACCTGAGCTTCCTGGCAGGTAACCCTACCGTAAACTTCCGATTCTTATTTATTTCTGATGCTAGTGAAGAGAATTTGGACGGAATTGCTTTTGATAATGTAAAAATTGAAGAAGCTAATGTAGTAGAGCCTTTAGCTATTGCTGCTATTGAAGATATTACTGTAAATACCGACGCTGGCGTTTGTAGTGCTACTGTAACCCTTCCCGAAGCTGTTGTAACAGGTGGTGTAACTCCTGTAAATGTAAGCAATGACGCTCCTGCCTCTTTTGAATTGGGAGAAACCACAGTTACCTATACGGCTACTGATGCCAATGGTACCTCTGTTTCTACTTCATTTATCGTTACAGTGAATGACCGTGAAAACCCGGTTTTTGTTGCTTGCCCTCAGAATATCAACGCTACCGCTCCATTCGGTGCTGCGGGTGCGGTAGTCACTTATGATTTTCCAGAAGCTTCGGATAATTGTAGTGCCTTGATTATTGTTACACTTCTAGAAGGTTTTGACAGCGGTGAAACCTTCCCAATCGGAGAAACAACCGTATCTTACATTGCTGTTGATGACGCTGGTAACTCTGCCGAATGTACTTTCTCTGTGACTGTTACAGAAGGTCAACCTGCCGAACTTTCAATTGCTGCTATTGCAGATATCACAGTAAGCAATGATCCAGGTGTATGTGGTGCTACTGTAATCCTTCCCGAAGCTGTTGTAACAGGTGGAGAAGGTGAAATCACCATCACAAACGATGCTCCTGAAATTTTCCCAGTAGGAACTACTACCGTTACTTATACAGCTACAGATGGTGCCGGTCAAACGGTAAGTACATCTTTTGATGTAACTGTCAACGATACTGAAACTCCTGTATTCACAGCCGGAGTAGACGATCTGTTCCTTTCCACAGATGCCCCCAGTGAAATCTTCTTGTTAGACCCTGTGGTGAGCGACAACTGCCCTGAGGCTACTTTTGAGCTGGTAGGTGGTTTGGCAAACGGTTCGGTATTCCCCCTAGGAATCACCAAACAAACTTACGAAGCTACTGATGCTTCCGGTAATAAAACCCAGGCTTGTTATAACATCGGCTTACTACCCTTAGTACAAGACCTGCCTTATAGCCAGGATTTTGAAGCTGGTAACGGCGGATTTGCAGCTGGAACGCCCGGATGTGCCCAAGCCAATAGCTGGGAGCTAACAAGTAGCGGAGCTTTTTTGAATGCAATTGGTGTCAATGAGCAGTCATTTGTCATCAGCCCTTTTTTCCTATTGGATGAATTGAGTTTAGAGCAGCCTACTTTGGTTGTAGACCTAAACTTTGCGTTGGGTGCAGGCGATACAGTAACTTTGGAAGCTTCCATAGATGGAGGATTTGAGTGGACAGAATTGGCTTCATTCACCGGAAACGGTACAGAGACTATTTCAGAAAGCCTAAGCAGCTTGTTGAGTGGTCCTGGTGTAGCCATTACCTTGTTCCGATTTAGCGTAGAAGCTGACTCTACGCAAGGTGTTGTGTCTAATTTCTTCTTTGATAACTTCCGCATCTTTGATGCCGCTGTTGCTGAATTAGCAATTGCTGCTATTGAAGACATTACCGTAAGCAATGACCCAGGTGTATGTGGTGCTACAGTTACACTTCCCGAAGCCGTTGTAACAGGTGGTGTAGCCCCAATCACAGTAACTAATGATGCTCCTGCTACTTTTTCAGTAGGCACTACCACA
>JANRIC010000047.1:0-7988 GCA_033765345.1 Microscillaceae bacterium | reverse complement strand
TATTTAGATGAAATATAACTATTCTTATAAAACTTACATGCTATATTTCATCAAAACCCATATTTTGTGATATTTTATAGAGTTTTAGAAGAAAACTTACAAAAAAACTCAAAAAAAACAGGGGGGTGCGAAAAGTCGGATGATAGCATTTTCGGTACCCGAACCGTAGATACCGTCAATATCAAAAGGATACAAGCCCAGTATTTTAAGCATTCGCTGGGCTTCAAAAATTTCGGGAAAGTCCCGGTCTCCAGAGTGAATAAACATTGTTTTTAGATTTTATGTGTTGAACCAATAAATTATAGAAATAGCTTTTATTCCTAGTCAAAGATGCGTTGGGTAAGGATAATGTCTTTTTCGGGAGGAAGTTTGCCATCGAAATAAGCATTCAGATTAAAATTAGAAGCTTGTTTCAAGACAATGATTTCCAAAGAAGCTTGGGTATTGCCCAAAGTGAATGAAGTAACTATTTAACATGCATCACATTATAAATTTTAATTATAAGTACAAGTTCAGCACTTCCCACAGAATAAATAAAAGATGGGCTTGGTTAAAGGAAAATATGCTGATATTTATAAATTTCCTACTGCTGTTGATCGGTTTCAAGAATTTTGGTTTAAGGGTAAATACACCTGTTAAAAACACAGGGGTTTTTTGGTTTTTATCCTTAAAATATGATAAGACAATTTACAATAGACTAGCCCTCTTACTTCTGTTGGGAAGAAGTTGGAATAAGGAAAAAATCATAACTGATTGAATAAGAATAAATTAAATCTAGCTTATAAGCTTTGTTGAGCTAATTCCGCTAGTAGTTTGTTTTTCTTTTCTCTCAGAAATGTTATCCGATCGTCGTCTCTATATCCACCATTCTTTTTTTTCGGTTTTTTCCATTCTTTTTCCAATTCTAACACGGTGATTTCGTATTCTTGTAAAAGCTTATTCATTTTGGTATAGTATTATGAGTATATATGCAATTAAAACATATTCAAGCTATTATACTAGATATTTTTTAAAAATTTTCAGTTGTTTATCATTAATCCATTACCTGGTTTATTTTTATCCAATATTGCATTGGTATTTTTTAAACTTTTTAATTGTTGATCATTCAATTTTGTATCTCTAAAATCGGTTTTGTCTATATAGGCATGCTCGAGATGTTTTGCTGTATTCAGCCCTTCCATACCGCAGAATGTGGTTTTTTTCAAATTTGCTTTCATAAAGTCGGTATCTTTTGAGGTTTTGGCTCCAGTCAAGTCGGTGGATTCCAGCAGGGCATTTGTAAAATTTGCCTCACTAAGATAGGCAAGGCTTAAATCGGCATGACTAAGATCGGCGTTTTCAAAAACGGTTTTTCTTAAATTTGCCCCACTTAAATTGGATTCATGGAGGTTGGTAGATTTAAAGCTGCTATTGCTCAAGTTTAAGCTTTGCAATTCAGCCTTACTCAAATCCAAACCATCAAAATTCAGATAACTTAGATTAATTTTGGGATAATAACTTTGTTTTAAAAAACTTACAAATTTTTGTCTTTCACCAATCTCTAGCTGGTTAAAAAATTCCCCTTTCAAATTTAAATAACTGATTGTCAGGCACATGCCGTAAAATATATTAACTGATTCGGTTTTAGTGATACCTTGCTTGAGTTTAAAATCGTGATTTAAGAATATTCCCAAAAAAGCATTCAACTTTTCTCGCAGTTGTCCGGGTTTTTTAAGTTCTCTTTTATGAAGTAGGATGTCCACGAAATAATCAACGATTTCGAGATTGGGCTTTTGCCGGGAAAATAGTGTAAAAAGGGTGTTAAAAACTTTTTGTTGATCTGTTTCTAATTCTGGGTCATAACACTCGAGCTGTAAAAGGTCATTCCAAATCTTTTCGGCAATCAGGTATTCTCTGAAAGAACTGTGTAAAAAAGTAAAAATAAAATCTCCTTTGTTCAAAAACACTTCTTCTTTTACATAATTCGGGTCAATTTTTTTAAAATAAAAATCATCTATCAAAATCTCTAGAATTTTAATATCTTCTTCTTTAAGCTTTAAATGATCTATGATTTCTTTTTTGGAAGTATAAGCAAAAGGAGAAATATGTATCCCAAAAGCTATTTCCCGCAGTATTCTTAGCAGCTTTATTCCATTGGTTTGAATATGATGGTCTTGAATGATTTCTTTTACCAATTTTTCAAGGAGTTTTTCAAAAACATATACCGCATTAATATGTTTGGGTTTGTTGAAATTGATGTCTGCATTGACGATATAATGTAAAAATATCGGCATTTCCAATAATTGGGCTACTTGTCGATATTTGTACTTTCCTCCATTTTCGGTTTGATTAAAAGTCTTAACATTTTTCTCTGTAAGTGTACAAGAAGGTTTGATGGTTTTGTATTTATTCAGCCAGGTTATCTGTTGTTCTTGCTTAAACCTATCAATCTGTAGAATCTGCATAAATGCATGACATTTCAAAAAAGCGGGATTTAAATACCCTGAGCGACAGGTAATTATTATCTTCAGATTTTTATTTTCATCGCATAAACCTATGAATTGTTTCATAAGTGCTGTCAATCGAGGAGTAATCTTTTCTTCTTCGGCAAGTTCATTGAGACCATCTAAAAGCAGAAGCGAGTTTTTCAGATGTTTGATAGATAATTCCTTACAATTGAGAATATCTCGAAAATTATCAAGTAAGGTTTCCAGAGGCTTTTCTATCAGTTCCTCCCGTTTTTTAAGATATTTTAATTTTAAGTAAAAGATTTCTTTGTCACAAGGAATCTGTTTTTCCAACAGATCGTGAACAAATCTTTTGATAAAGGAAGTTTTGCCCTGCCCGGGGTATCCTTGCACCAATATCAAGCGAGGAGGAGTATTGACGGGCAGTTGTGCAGGGTTTCTTTGATGGAAAACTTCCGACAGGTATTGATGTATACTATCGGGTATTACGTTGATAAATCCTTCATCTGATGCCTCCCTATGCCGAGAATCTTTGTAATCAAAACATTGGGTATGAATACTAAAATTGGGTTCTACATAGATGGAAGATAAGGCAATTTGTGCTTTTTCGGCATTAATGGTATCCTGATATAATTTCTGGAGTTCATCTTCATAATCCGACAATGCCCTGACCAGATTTTTTTCAGCGTCCAAATCAACATCTGCCAACAGTGATGAAATACCCAAAGGCAAAGGATTTATCCCCTCTAAGCGACTGAGCAAATCAATTTTTAGCTTTCTGGATAAACTTTTTCGAAGATTAAGCTTTAAGTTAAAAGTTAATAAATCATTTTGATCAAAAAAGGCTGATAACTCCTCGTAAATATTACGAATTATATTTTGATCGTTAAAATCATAAAAACTAAAGTCTCTGAAATGATTCAGATTGCTAGTACATTTTTCTTTGATTGTTAACAAAAAACTTTCAAAATCAGCTTCTTTGGATTCCCAGTTGATTCGATGATCATGAAAATATTCTTTTATAATATCTCCTATTGACTCGAACAAGGCATCATAAAATACTTCTTTGTCAGATTTGGTGTCAGAGCTTCTAGCGATTAATCCCGGCGTTTCTTCTGTTAAAGTGCCTATAAAAACTTTAAGGCGATTTATCAATTGAAGTTCAATATCAAAAGTAAATTCCGCTTCTAGTGTGTTAAATGTGAATCTATCATAAGTAGATTTACTTGATTTGATTTTTGCAAATACCTCATTAAATTTGCCTTCGTTAATCAAGTCCAGTAATTCTTTTTTAAAACTTTCTAAATCAGATGCCATCTCCTCCATTTTAAAAGTACATATAGAATTATCACAATATTAACCCATTCACATAACTCACCGTTTTTTCGTATTCGGTATCCCTGACCTCAATTTCCTCTAGGGTCAGGGCTGTGGGGCGTTTATCTTGGTAGGGTTCCAGGGCTTCGGTGAAGCGGAGTCCGGTCAGGTCTTCGATCGTTTTGATGTTGACTTGATAGGTTTCGGCCTTTTCAAATTTGCTAAAAAGGTCTTCCAATGGATTGGGTTCGGTATCTTTGAGAATAATTACGATTTCTTCTTTTTCAAGCAAGTGTCGCTGACCTACCAAAAAGGCTACTCGGTAGAGTTTTCCATCATTTTTGGTAAAATAGACGATCTTCCAAAACAGGGTCGGTATCTGTGGATGAGTGCCTTTTACCTCGCTCACAAAAATTGGGTCATCCTTTTTCAGTACAGGTCCGGTAAATACATTGATTTTCAGGTGTTTTTTTACTGTTTCATCTTGTAGGATATAGTCTTCTAAGTCTCGCCAAATGTCTTGGTTGACTTCTTTGCGCTGGGGTACGGCATTGGTGTAATAAAAGGTAGACATGGCTGCCAGTTTGGCTTTTTCCGGCTCTTTTCCCCATTGCACATCTTCTCTTTTGGTCATGTGACCTCGGTCAAAATCGCTTTTAGGGGCATTATATAGCTCTTTTCCCCATTGATGATCTTCTGAAATTCGAGGGTCTTTTTCCCATTGATCGCTTCCTCCGAATAGTTGTTTTCGGGCAATTTTTTTGAATTCATTGCCAAGAATATTGGTTGCGGTATAAAAAGGAAAACGACGAAGGGCATTTTGCATCAGGCTATAATTCAGGTAGTGTAAAATATTATCCTTATTTCCTTCAACTGGGGCAATTTCTGCCTGCCATTTGTCATCTAACACAGGAAAAGCTACTTTCAAACCTTCGCCCATAAAATCCTCCTGATAACCCGGTGTATCATAAATCATTTCCAAGCGTTTACCAGCTTTAATTACTTTCACACTTATATCTTTGCTGATCCAGTCTTCGGGAGTACGGGTTTCATCTGGGAGTTTTACGGAATCTCTGGTGGCTTCAGACCTGAGTCCAGGTTGAGTAAAATAAAAGTTTTTTAACTCTTTGGTACTGATCAGCAGTTTGAAATTATCCTGTGTATAAATCCTATCGCGCGGGTTAAGCCCGTACTGATCGGATAGTACGATTTCTTTGGATTTTTTGGGTACGTGTTCGTTGGCGTAGACCTCGATGCCATAATCTGGGGAGAAATACAACAAGGTAAAGTACACATCTCGATCGCTGTTATTTTTTGCTTTAATCAGATAGGGTACGAGCCATTCAAAGCCTTGTTGCTTATAAAATTTATTTTTTTCACATAGCACTTCATACGCCGCAAAACGATCTGAGTTGGGTTGCCCTTCTTTTTGAATTTTACGCTCAAGGTTCTCTCTGGTCTCAAAAATGAGGGGAAAGGCACTTGCATCCAGCTCAGTCCGTGGGTTATTGGCATACAAAAGGATATTCCATCGGGCTATTTGCTCGAGTTTGTGCAGTATTTCTTCGGCCGAAAAAGGGGCTCCTTTGAATTGTTGATATTTTTCATCTCCCCGATAAAAAATCTGGTAATAATCCTTATCAATCCATACCTGATAGTCGCTATCAGGTCTTTCGGTGCTAAATTCAATGTAAGGAGAAGGTAATGCTTTTAGTTCTTCCAGCGTTTGGATATACCCCTGGATGTGTACTTGTTCTTTGGTAAAAGGTAGGCTAATCAGTTCTGCCCAATAATTTTTCTGGGTATCCAGTATTTGTGAAGTTTGGGCAATTTCCAGGCTACTTTTATCCATTCCGATAGAAAGTCCTTTGGCATAAGACAATACCTCTTCGCTGTCGTGATTTTCATAAATGGCAAATTCGCAGTGCTGTTGGGCATCAGAAGCCAAACCTGAGATAGATCCCAGTTCTACCATCCAAGCATTATTTTCAAAGCTCAGGCGATAGCGTTTGTTGCTTGTGGGGGATTTAGAGCCTACCAAAAAGAGCGTAGAAGCATCAAAAAAGTTGAAGGTTTCAAACTGAGGGTTTTGAGGAAAACCGGCTTTCTGGAAACTTTCTTTTTGAATGGAATGGTGTACCAGAGAAAATAAATCATTGTAACTCAGAAGGTCATTTTCTTCCAGTACTTTTAATAAATGAAAGCTAAAAGCCCCTCCTCTGCGATCGTTTTTAAAAATTTCTTTGGCAGTCTGGTCTTTCTGACAAGCCCCCAACAAGATGTGTTTTTTACGTGGGATAATGACTTCTCCTTTTTCTTGGAGCATTTTTTCATAATAGTTATCCAGATAACTCCGATTTAGGGCACTTTGAAGGTCGCGGGCATCACAGTCGCGAACGTCTATTTCCTCTTCATCAAAAATCTCACGCGTAGCTGAACCAGAATGGCAACAATCCAGGATAAAAACTACGTGAGCCTTTTTTTGCTCCAATTCTTCAATCAGTATGGCGAGTTCTTTGTCTGCCAGGTCTTTGGCAATAAATTTGCCAGTTTTAGGGTCTTTTGCCCGGCTGTCATAACAAACCAGGGTTTCTTCCAGTTTGTAGTTTTCATCAGCCAAATATTTCTGAAATATCTCTGGGGTAGCTTGCTGTGAACCATGCCCACTGAAATAAAACAAAGTTGTGGTATTTTCATCGGCTTGATCTCTGAGATGCGCCCTAAAAGCCCGAACGATTCCTTCCTGAGTGGCTTCCTGGTCTTTTAATAATAGAATATCCGGTTCTAAAAAACTGTATTTTTGCTTTAATATTTCAGCAAAAGCGTGGATGTCGTTTTTGCATCCCCTTAAGCTTTTGACACTACTGTTAGGGTGATACTCGTCAATACCTACCAACAAGGCACGAAGTTTTTGTTTTTTTGAATTTTCCATGATGCATTTATATTTATGAAGATGCTTTCAAAAACTCACTTTGTAATTACTGGATATTATTTGAAGTTTTTTAGTTGTGATTAAGCAAAAAAACTAAAATATCACTCGGAAATGTTAAGCAATACCTACTGAAAAGTATCTTTAAAAAAGAATTTCTTATCTGTTTTTCCCTTTTGAATGAATTGCTGATGTATACTTAAAGTATTGACAATCTAACTGGATTATGTTTTTTTCAAGATAAAATAATGAAAATCTAATTTACATTAAAATTCATACCTTCCTGTGAGCATATTTCACTAATTTTTATTCATTCAAAAGTATCTATTGAGAATTTCCAAAATTCGATAATTTTTTCAACACTTTTATACTCAGAAGTAATGATTTATTACTCCTATAAAGTGAGTAGGGAAATTTAGTAAAAAGTGCTGATTTATGGCAATTTAAAAAGGAGTATGTTTGTATCAAGAAATTGATAAAAAGATCAAACGGTCTGCAAAACTAACTAATCAAAAGATATAAATCAGCGATGTGAAACCGGCTATGTATTTTTTCTTTTGTTTTCTCAATGTTTTGTAGTAGACTAAACGCACTTTAAAAACAAAATGGCTTTTGCCTAAAATTAGACTGATAGTTTTAAAAGGTAGTCTTTTGACGAAATTATGGGTTTAAAATTATTGAATTTCAGTTATCAGCCTAAATAATGATAAGAGTCTTGTTTAAGAATATAATTTTGTATTTTAAATTAAAAACAAAATATAATACTTTTACATGTTGCGTTTAGTCTGCTTTTTTAGTAGGATAGAGTATTGGAACACCAAATACTAACTATAATAACATGAAAAAAAAGAAATTATCAACGACTATCTTTTGCATCCTATTTACAAGCTTAGGCCTTTGGGCCACTCCTAAAAAACCTGTGAATACAAAGTCCATATTTAACCGCTTGGTTTCAGCCATAGGCATCGGAGAAGAAGTCAAAAAAAACCTCGTTTTGATCCTAGTTCTTCGTTTGAGGCTGCTGCCGAAATAGATCTCAGTGATAGCCAAACTCCTACACTCAGGATAGATTCCATGCTTCTGACCAATCAGGAAGAAAATGCCCAGGCTTTTATCATAGGGCAGCAATTGGCTTTTTATTATTGGTATTTAGACAATACTACATGACAATTTTTTTGATGCAGATATATTTTCTTGAATGAGTTGGCAAATGAGTTGAAGAATGGGATTAAAATCAAATTTGTTATTCTTCTTCATGATTTTTCTAATGATATTCAATCCATTTCGGAAAAAGC
>JANRIC010000156.1:0-16938 GCA_033765345.1 Microscillaceae bacterium | reverse complement strand
CCTATATCCAGGCCGAAGTGAGCCAGTCTAAGGGCAGACCTGATGCCGTGGTGTTTACACAGGAGGCGATTTATGTGATGGAGTTCAAACTAGATGAAAGTGCCGAAGCCGCCCTGGATCAAATCCGACAAAACGGGTACGTCCAACCTTATCTCAAAGAAGAAAAACCTGTAAAGGCTTTGGGGTTTAATTTCAGTTCCGAAAAAAAAGAAGTGGATGCTTGGGTGGAGGAGGAAAAGGTTTGATAAGCAATCTGGTTTAAACAAGAGGATAATCGAGATAAACGCTTTGCTCTCTGTTCTTTCCATAAAAACCAGAAAGCTTCTGGATACAGACTTTTGGGTTTGTTTTTTTCTTCTTTAGCCGTCTTGGTGTCAGGTGGGGAGCTATGTGTTGAGCTTCGGAAGCTATGTGTTGAGCTTCGGATTTATGTGTTGAGCTTCGGAAGCTATGTATTGAGCTTCGGAAGCTATGTATTGAGCTTCGGATTTATGTATTGAGCTTCGGAAGCTATGTGTTGAGCTTCGGAAGTTATATGTTGAGCTTCGGAAGTTATATGTTGAGCTTCGGAAGTTATATGTTGAGCTTCGGATTTATATGTTGAGCTTCGGAAGTTATGTGTTGAGCTTCGGATTTATGTGTTGAGCTTCGGAAGTTAATACCGTGACTTATGGCACACCATAATCTTCAGGCTAAGAGGTTGCGGGCATTGAGAAGGGAGTATACACTAAGTTTAAGCACCTAATTCCTTCCTCAACTCCTCAATTTCTTCCAGACTTAGCCCGGTTGAATTCATGATGATTTCCAGGGGGACTTGATTTTTCAGAAGGCTGAGTGCAATTTCCCTTTCCCTTTTTCTTGCACCTTGCTCCATAATCATGTTTTTGATTCTTTCGGCTTCTTCCTTTACTTCAAATTTTATGGTTTCGGTGATGCTTTTCTGGTAGCTCATGTCTTCCAGGTAGCGTTGATACTTTTTCTGTTCGGCTTTTGGGAGCTGCATCACATCCAGGACTTGCTTGGCTTTGGCAAGACCTTTGGCGGTGATGGTTTCGGGGGTATCGCTGTTTTTGAAGAAATAAATCCACTCATCCAGGCTGTCCCGGAGTTGATTATCAAAGCTTTGGGGTTTGATGAGGTAATATTCAGGGAAGACACTTTCTACGGTTTCTTTCTGAAGATATGTTTTTTGTCGGGCATTAAGGGTGAGTTGGTCGTGCCTACGAAGCCCGTAAAAGCTGGTTTTCCCGTGATAAATATAATCCTCTCCCAGCCCCAGATCAAAATAAACGATGCTGATGGAGATTACTTTTTTGAGTTTGGCGTATTCTTCTCCTAGGTCGAGATATTCCATGAGGAGTTTGGAAGTTCCGAATAAAATTCTTTGAAAATAGTCCAACTCTGTATCATTCTGTACCTCTACAATGATGAGTTCTTCTTTGGAATTTTCTATCAGGATGTCCACCCGATTGTATTTATCCAATGCATTTTCTTGATTTCCTTCACTTTCTAAGATTTTGACAATTTTAATATCTTCAAAAAGAAGTTCCGACAAAAAGCCTTCTAGGATTTCAAAATTGGCTTTGTTTCGGAGCAATTTTTTCATTGCCCAATCAAAACGAATGAGTCTTTTAATTGCCATAATGTTTAAACTTTAAACAAAGATACCAAAAAACTATGGATTTACAATGAATTCTTTTTACATTGTTCAAAAAACAAACGCCAATTCCCCAAAAAACAAAACCCATAGCTTTAACTATGGGATTCACTGTCTGGAAAAAAACCGTTTTAACGGTTTAGCGAATGTAGAGGGAGACTATGATTCAAACAATACGTCTCCATCCATCTCTGCCGGGATGTCAATACCCATCAAAGTCAGAATGCTAGGGGCAAGATCGCCCAATTTTCCGTCTTTGAGGTTGGGTTGAAAATCCTGATCTACGAGAATACAGGGCACTAGATTGGTCGTGTGGGCGGTATGGGGGCTACCGTCTTCATTGATCATAATGTCGGAGTTGCCATGGTCTGCAATCAAGATAGAGGTATATCCATTTGCTAATGCAGCTTCGACCACATTTTTTGCACAACTATCTACCGTTTCACAGGCTTTGACGGCGGCCTCAAATACGCCGGTATGGCCTACCATATCGGCATTGGCAAAATTCAGACAGATAAAATCTACCTCCTGTTTGTTGAGTTCAGCAATGATGGCATCCTGAATGTCTTTGGCACTCATCTCCGGTTGTAGATCATAGGTAGCTACTTTGGGTGAGGGACACAAAATACGAGCTTCCCCTTCAAAAGCCTCCTCTCTTCCGCCGGAGAAGAAAAAGGTCACGTGTGGGTATTTTTCGGTTTCGGCAATACGAATTTGTTTTTTACCAGCTTTAGAGACGATCTCACCCAGGGTATTATTCAGGTTATCTTTGTCAAAGAGGATGTGTACGTTCTGAAATGTATCATCGTAGTTGGTCATTGTGACGTAGTAAAGGGGCATTTTGTGCATATCAAAACCCGGCTCATCTTGCTGGCTGAGTACGTGCGTCAGTTGGCGGGTGCGATCATTGCGGAAATTAAAAAATACAATCACATCATTCGGCTCGATGACAGCCACCGGGTTTTGCTGGTCATCTACCATCACGATCGGCTTGATAAATTCATCTGTTACCCCTTGATCATAAGATGCCTGCATAGTTTCGGAAAGGTTTTGAGTGGGAGTTCCGACACCTTTTACCAGCAAATCATAAGCTTCTTTGACCCTTTCCCAGCGTTTGTCACGGTCCATAGCATAGTATCTTCCTATGACTGAGGCTATTTTTCCGCTGCTCTGATTCATGTGTTGCTGAAGGTCTTCCAGATAGGAGATGCCACCATTAGGAGAAGTATCGCGTCCGTCCATAAAGGCGTGTACATAGACCTGTGTGAGTCCATATTCCTGCGTGATACTGCAAAGCCCCTTTAAATGATTGATATGAGAATGCACCCCCCCATCAGATAATAAACCGAGGAAATGTACTTTTTTATCATTGTTTTTGGCATATAGGAAGGCTTCCTGCAATACAGGGTTATCCTTTAAGGTGTTTTCTTCAATCGCTTTATTGATTCTGACCAAGTCCTGATAGACCACCCGCCCAGCTCCGATATTCATGTGTCCTACTTCGGAGTTGCCCATTTGCCCTGCCGGAAGCCCAACGGCGAGCCCGGATGCTTCCAGTTTGCTATGGGAGTAATTCTCAAAAAGAGAATCCATAAAAGGGGTTTTCGCTTGGGCAATGGCAGAAACCTCGGGTTTAGTACCCAAGCCCCAGCCGTCTAAAATCAGAAGAATTACTTTTTTATTCATAATATTCAGTATAATCCATTTGCAAATAGATAGATAGTGCTTTTGTAGAAATACACGTCCAAATTAAGGATTATTCTGCAATTTCAAACAAACCCAGCTTAAATTGATGAGGAGGGAATTAAATATTTTCAAGGGCTTTTTGAATGACTTTCTCTATAGAGTTATCTTCATAAATCACACGCTCATAACGCAACAATTCAAGACAATACAGGTTTGGATCGCTGAGATCAGGCGAAACCCGCATATTGATAAATTCCTGATATTCTGGGCATTTGTTTGCTCTGCTCAAACGATACATACCTTCTTCAAGAAGATATTCTATGATTAAATGCTGCTGGGCGTGTTCTTCGGGGAAACAATTGAGAAAAAGTGTGCAACGAAGAAAATTTTCTCCAAAAAAAACCAAATACCCGATAGAAAACAATGGATATAAAATGCGTTGGTAGGGGATAGGATATTGGATCAGGGCATTTTCCATTTCCTGAATTTTTTCACGAAGTTCATGAACAAGCAATCGCTCTTCCGAGAATTTATCCATGGGTTTCCATCGTCCTTTCCAATTGTAGTATTCCATATCTTCGGAGGCAAGTCGTAGTTTGTAATCGAAGATAGAGGGTTTATCCAATACATATCCGGGATAATAATATTTTCTTCCGGTACGAATGCCATAATCTATTTCAAGCAACATGGTATAAGTGCCTAAGCTGTATTTTTCGTAGTTTTGGTCGTATAGTCCTAAGATACTTGCTAGGCTATTTTTGCCACAATCAAAGAAGCTAACGGCAACCAGGGCATCTCCATCATAGACCGCCACTTCATAGGTATCAAAAACACTATCTTCCAGATTGGCATAAAAAAATTGCTGGAGAGTATCAAAAATAAATCCCTTAAAACGGTGTTTTTGCTGTTGGTATAATCGGTCTTTGGCTTGATTGAGTGAAAATCGCTTGATTTCAGCCCTAAAAAGTTTATCATTGCGGGTGATAATTTTACGAAGACTTTTTCTGAATTCGTAGTTTTCAAGTTTGATTCGGATATTAACCGTTGAAAAAACCTCTTCTTCCAGACAAATCAATTGTGATCGGTAGAGCATCGGAGCACTTCTAAACCAACCGCTGGCCAGGTATTTATCCAGGCGCGCTGGTGATAAAGATTGTGGATAATAATGTTGGACAAGCATTCGTCTCTTGGATAATGATGAGATAAATATACCTTGAATAATCTAAAATACGAATATTTTGAGAAATTGTCTAAGGTTTGGTTTAAAGGAAATTTGTTGAATTTAGGATATAAGCAGATTATATTCGGATAAGTAGGTTTGCCGGATTTACGATAATTATAAAAAGCGTTTAAATTTCCAGGCAAAAAAAAGCATTTTCAAAAATCAGTGTACTAAAATTCAAAGATTGGGGAATCTCGCTGGGACATTCCCCAATTTTATAGAATTTAGGTTAAAGTTCTTTTAATTTCTCTTTGTTCGTAGCTTTCTACCACATCACCTACCCGGATGTCATTAAAGCCTTTGATGCTTAGACCGCACTCAAAACCTGATTTAACCTCATAGACTTCTTCCTTAAATCGTCTGAGTGCACCGATTTGGCCTTCATAGACTACAATACCATCACGAATCAATCGTATATCATTTTGTCGTTTGATAATGCCATCGGTTACATAGCAACCTGCTACGGTACCCACTTTAGAGATTTTGAAAACTTCCCTAATTTCAAGATTTCCGACGATGACTTCTTCAAATTTAGGTGCCAACATACCTTCCATCGCATCCTTAATCTCTTCAATGGCACTGTATATGACAGAGTAGAGTTTAATTTGAACTTTTTCGTTCTCTGCGGCTTTTTTGGCATTGGGCGAGGGGCGAACCTGGAAGCCAATGATAATCGCTTCGGAAGCACTGGCAAGCATAATATCTGCTTCTGAGATTTGTCCTACTCCTTTATGAATGATTTTGACATCAATTTCGGGTGTAGAAAGTTTGAGCAATGAGTCGGAGAGAGCTTCTACGGAACCATCAACGTCACCTTTTACGATAATTTTAAGCTCTTTAAAGTCTCCAATAAGCCTTCTTCGGCCGATTTCTTCTAGGGTAAGGCCTTTGGTAGCTCGAATATTTTGTTCTCTTAGTATCTGTTCACGTCTATTGGCTATTTCACGAGCTTCACGTTCGTTATCCATAACACGCACCACGTCACCTGCTTGAGGTGCACCGTCAAGCCCTAATACCTGAACAGGAGTAGATGGTCCGGCTTTTTTGATGCGGTTGCCTCGGTGGTCGCTCATCGCTTTAACCCTTCCGTAATGCGAACCTGCCAGCACGATATCCCCTACTTTTAGTGTACCATTCTGAACGAGTACATTGGCTACATACCCTTTTCCCTTATCCAGGGAAGCTTCTATGACAGTACCGATGGCTTTACGGTTTGGATTGGCTTTGAGTTCAAGTAATTCGGCTTCGAGGAGTACTTTCTCAAGTAGGTCAGCGATACCCATTCCTGTCTTGGCTGAGATTTCCTGATCTTGATATTTACCGCCCCAACTTTCTACCAGAATATTTTCCATAGAAAGTTCTTCTCGGATTTTATCAGGATTGGCAGAGGGCTTATCTACTTTATTAATGGCAATTACGATGGGTACATCAGCACCCTTGGCGTGATTGATAGCTTCTTTGGTCTGAGGCATTACGCTATCATCGGCAGCGATGACCAGGATAACAATGTCGGTTACTTTAGCACCTCGGGCACGCATTGCAGTAAATGCTTCGTGACCTGGGGTATCAAGGAAGGCAATTCTTCCGCCGTCTTCGGTAGTAACATCATAAGCACCAATATGTTGTGTGATACCTCCTGATTCTGAGGCTGTCACATTGGTATTTCTGATATAATCCAGCAAAGAGGTTTTACCGTGGTCTACGTGTCCCATGATGGTTACGATGGGTGCTCTGGGGGTTAGATTTTCCTCAGCATCTAGTTCTTCCTCGAGGATTTTGTCATCGTCTACGGTACTGATGAATTCTACTTCAAAATTGAATTCATCGGCGATGAAAGTGATTGCCTCTGCATCCAACCTTTGATTGATAGAAACAAACATACCCAAGCTAAGGCAGGTGGCGATTACTTGATTGACTGAGACTCCCATCAAGTTAGCGAGATCATTTGCGGAGATAAACTCAGTCACTTTTAAAATATTGGTGCTTTCCGATTCTTGTTCGGCTCTTTGATCTCTATCTTTATTTTTGTGATATTTGACATTTCTTCGGCCTTTCCCTTTATTGCTTAGTTTAGCGAGGGTGGCTTTGATTTGATTTTGGATTTCAGAGTCGGTGATTTCTGTGGGGGCTTTTTTGGCGACCACTCCTTTATTCACCGTCTTTGGTTTATCCCGATTGTCTTTTAAAACTTTTTTAGGGGCATTATCGGTATTGGCAGGTTGGGTTTTGACAGCACTGCCACTATTTTCCGTAGTTTTATTGGTCTGCGGTTTTACAGAAGATTTAGCTGGATTATCAGTTTTAGGCTTAATTTGAGCTTTTACCTGAGGCGTCTCACTTTCATCATCTCTACGCACACGTTTTTTCTTTCTTTTTCTTTTTTTCTTAGCTTTATCATCTGAGGAAGCTACGGGTCGGTTTGCCTTTCTGCGATCGGCAGGAAGCTCAATTTTATCCAAAATGGTAAGCCCTTTGAGGGTTTCGGCTTTGGCTTTAATTAATTCGTTGGGTTTTTGGGTATTTTCTTCCAGGTCGCTTTCTAGTTCAACTTCAACTTTTTGGGTAGGTGTAGTTTTAGTTTTTTTATCTTGATCGGCTCGATCTTTTTTGGATTCTTTATTGCCTTCAATTTTTGCTCTGAGACTATTTAAGTCGACAGTTTTTTTATCTTTAACAGGGTTTTTAATTTCGGCAGATTTTTCTTCATTTTTGGGAGTTGAAGACGTAATTTCTGGGGTAATGACTTCTACTTTTATCGGTTGTATGTGAGTATCTTCTATGAGGTCAATGGATGGAAGTATTTTATCTTTTGTCTCATATATATCCTGACTTTGGGTTGAGGTAGGGTTTTCAGCCGGAATTTCTTCGGGAAGATTAGGTTGTTGAGAAGATACCGAATTTTCTTCTATTTGTTTTTTGATCGTATGATCTGTCACAATGGGTTTATCCTTGACTGTGTCGGGGGTATTTTTTTGAATATTTTCTAAGTCGGGAATAACTTGCGAAGTGACTTTTGGGGTAGTTTGAGTAGTCAGCGTAGTTTCGTTTTGAGTGGATATATTTTGAGAGTCCGAGTTGGGTTTTTCTTTATTTTTTTTGGGGCTATCCAGGTCAATTTTATTGATTACTTTTAGTCCGGGTAGTTTTGTATCGGAGAACTTTTCAGGGTTTTTTATTTCGTTGGTTTTAGGGATTTCTATGGTTGCTGGGATTGTCTCCTCAATGCTAGGAGTAATCAATTTTTCTTCAGTTTTTTCAGGCAGGGGTGTAATCACAGGCGGTTCTTCCAGGGCGACCTCTGTATCCATTTTTTCAGCGTATTTGGTATTTATGTTAAGACTGGAGCCGATCTTGAGGTCAGATAAAGACACACCGAATTCACCGGCCAGCATTTCAAGTTGCTGGATAGTGATTTTGGCGTTTGCCTTATTCTCGACTTCGTGACCTTTGGCAGCAAGTGTATCAGTGAGGGTTGATATCCCTACATTGAGTTCTCTTGCGGCTTGGCTAAGTCTTATCATTTTTTCGTTTGACATATAATGTTCTCCTTCAAATATTTAGTCTTTGTGATTGAATCCAAGTAGTACTAATCATTAGAAAAGCATTGATAAGCAATACTTTAAATAATGCAATATGAGTACCAAAAATTATGAATCAAATTCTCTTCTTAAAATTTCCATGATGTGATCAATAGTTTCTTCTTCTAGATCACTTCTTTTGACCAATTCGGATTTTCCGAGGTCAAGTACATTTCGGGCAGTATCCAAGCCGATACGTCTGAGTTCGTGAATAATCCATAGGTCTATTTCATCCTCGAATTCTGCCAAGTCAATATCTTCCTCGTCTTCTACTTCATCACTATCTCTGAATACATCTATTTCATAACCCACCAATTTGCTGGCTAGTTTGATATTATGCCCACCTTTACCGATAGCTAATGAAACCTGATCAGGTTTGAGGTATACAGAAACCCTTCCTCCTTCTTCAAGGACGATGTTAGATATTTTTGCCGGGCTTAGGGCACGAGAGATATACAAATCTAGGTTATCAGTATAGCTAATAACATCAATATTTTCGTTATTGAGTTCGCGAACAATACTGTGAATACGAGAGCCTTTCATTCCGACGCAAGCACCGACAGGGTCAATGCGATCGTCATAAGATTCTACGGCAACCTTGGCTCTTTCACCGGGTTCACGTACTACTTTTCGGATGATAATCAAGCCGTCATACACCTCAGGTATTTCACTTTCAAAGAGCCTTTCGAGGAATATCGGAGAGGTTCTGGAAAGGATGATTCTAGGAGTTCCATTCACCATTTCCACCTTTTCTACGATAGATTTTACTACATCTCCTTTTCTGAAACGATCTTTGGGAATCTGCCTGGATCGTGGCAGTATCAGTTCGTTCCCTTCAGAATCCAGGAGGAGTACCTCGCGCGCATCTTTACCTAATATTTGGTATACTTCTGCAATGACAATTTCTTCTACTAGTTCTTTGTATTTGTCAAAAAGACTTTCTTTCTCAAGATCTTTAATCTTTTGAATCAGTGTTTGACGGGCTGTGAGAATGGCACGTCGTCCGAAAGTCTCCAGACTAATATCTTCTGCTAGTTCTTCGCCGATTTCGAAGTCATCTTCAATTTTACGGGCTTCTGAAAGGCTGACTTTGTCGGCGTTGTCTACCTCTTCCGATTCATCAGCTACTACCAGACGAAAACGTCGGATTTCGAGGTCACCGCTTTCAGTATTGATAATTACGTCAAAATTTTTATCGGATCCATATTTTTTACGGATCATCGTTCTGAATACTTCTTCCAGAAGCTTCGCCATGGTACCGCTGTCGATACTTTTTGATCGGGCAAAATCGGCGAATGTATCAATAAATTTAGATTTTTCTTTTTCCACTTTCCTTTTGTTCGTTTTAGTTGAACGAAACCATCACTTTTGCTTCCTGAATATCGGTCAGTGCTATAGTATAGCTTTGTTTTTCTTCAGGCTTTGGATTTTTATTCCGGGTTTTTTTTTCAATGATAATAGCTTCCGGTTCGATCGCTGTTAAAATGCCTATTTCTTCTTTGCCGTCTTTTGTGATAATTTTAAGTTTACGCCCTATATTTTTTGTGTATTGTCGCAATAATTTTAGTGGAGCATCCACTCCAGGTGAAGAAACTTCAAGCACAAAACTGGAAGTGATTAAATTCTGGTTTTCTATTTCATCTGATAAATAGCGGCTAATTTCCGCACAAGTATCAATAGAAATTCCCTGGTCACCGTCCACCCACACCAATAACTTGGTTTTAGGTCTTTTATCTCTATACTCTAAACCGACCAGAAAAAATTCCTCTTCTAAAAAATTTGCCAGTAATGTTTTGATCTTTTCTTCTATATTCATTCAAAAATTAGAATGCTTTAAAATTAAAATAAGGGCAAAAAGCCCTCAAATATAAAGATTATAATCAAACAAAAAATTTACCTGCATCTTGGTATTTACCTACATCTCTTACGATTTACTGTCTCATGCTTTCAATTTGATTTTAATTATAACCCAATATTTGGTTTCAAGCCACAAATATAGGTATTTATCTTTTTTTAAGCAAATTATTGGTAAATCTTAATCAACAATATTGTAATTAAAGGGGAAAATGGTGTTTATTTGTAAGATATTCAAGGTTTAATGCCAATTAAGATCGGTTATGAGAAATTATTTCCGTAAATTTTTTTCAAAAAAAAATATATTTCGATGGAACATCGTGCTGTCGATAACAACGCTCATTGTATATAGCACTTCTTATATCTCACCAGCAAATTATCCTTTTCTGGGTTTTTTATCTGGTTTTATTCCGTTTTTTTGGGTTTTTAATCTTTTCTTTTTTTTCACGTGGCTCAGGTTTATCGATCGCAGGGCCTTGTTATCAGGACTGACCTTACTTGTAGGCTGGAATTTTTTGACAGCCAGTTTCTCCATCGGTTGGATGGGAAGCAGTACTTCTAAAAAATCATTTGGCGTATTGAGTTATAATGTGAGGGTCTTTAATGCGTATAAACACCTGGAGCTTGAAAAACCTGGTACTTCGGCTCACATGATCAACTGGCTATCTAAGCATCCTGCCGAAATCAAATGTTTTCAGGAGTTTTATTTTTCCAAAACAATTCCTTCATTGAATACACTGCATAAAATAGGCAAATCAAAAAAATATACCTATCAATTGGTATATAGCGAATCACTGCGATTCAAAAATCAATATATCGGACTGGCTCTTTTTAGCAAATTGCCCGTAGTGAAATCCGGGGATTTTCCACTCAATAAGCCTTGGACTCAAAGAGGGGTGTTTATGGACATACTCTGGGAAAAAGATACGCTCCGAATAATCAATGTACATTTACAATCTCTTTCCCTGGATGATCGATCTTTGTTTGATTGGCAGCACATAAGTCATACCTACCGTGCTTATCGTATTGCATACCAAAAACTCCGGAATGGATTTCAAAGCAGGGGGCAGCAGGTAGATTACCTGGAGAAATTTATCCTCCAGTCTCCCCATAAAATTATTCTTTGTGGAGATTTGAACGATCTTCCCTACAGCTATACTTATCAAAGATTAAAGAAATATTTTTATAATGCCTTTGAGGTGCGAGGTAGTGGGTTTAATTTTACTTACAAAGGCAAAATACCTTTTTTGAGGATTGACAATCAATTTTACTCTCCCGGAATACGCATACTGCATTTTGAGACCCTCTATCAGCACAAAGAATCTGACCACTTTCCAATATTGGCTAATTATGAACTAAAGTAAGCGATAAAAAAAACAAGAGGATATATTTTTTTTGAATATTATTTATAATTTATTGCATAAAAATAAACCTTTTTTGTTGCCAACACGTATAGCCTAATTAATAAAGTAAATATTCATTGGATTTTTTATACAAATATTATAACCTTTCGGATTATATTATTTTATCTCCTGCTTAATCAAAATTTACTGACTAAATCTGCTCTAATCCACCATAATTTCCCAAATTACCTAACCATGTAAGTTTTTGGTAATTTTAAAAACATTAAAAACTAAAAAATTCAATATTTTCGCATAGAAAAAGTACATTATTCAAAAAAATATAGTATTTTTGACCATAAGTACCCGTGCAAAAAAGACATAATAAATTTCAATATCATCTCTTTTTGTGACTTTTATCATTTATATTTGTTATAATTTGAGATAAGTTTGAACTATTAGTTGATACAAACGTTTTTTATTTAATGAATCAGCTTTATTTGAATTGATGTGATAGGTAATTATTAATTGTAGAAGATTATGAGGAACGAAGACTTCAATACTGTGCTTTTGAGTGATAGTCAAAATGTATTATTAAAATACCCTCGACTTGCCAATTTGTTTGTGACTTTCTCTTTGCTTTTTTCAGCTTCCATCGTGGGGCTGTTTATCAACCTCATTATTAATATGAATCGTCCTCTTACCCATAGTGTATTTCTATTAGGGATTTTAGTCTCTCTACTTGCCGGAATAGGACTCAATATGATTGCCAACAGAAAAGCCCGACGTAGTGCCCAAAAACACATTGAATCTCTGCTAAAAGGTAAAGAATATTAAAATATACCCAGATTGAAGTGATTTGCCTGATTTTCTTGATTGATTAGCTTGATTATTAATGATTTAAAAGCTAAAATCTCGGAAAACCACTTCGGTTTGAGTATAATTTAAGATATTTCTGACAAGGCTGACCAACAATCAGCCTTTTTTTGGCTCGATCTGTATCAATTGATATATTTTAACAATAATTCCTGTAGGTTTTATCCCAAAACTAAGTTTTTAAAAGGCAATGTGAACAAAATAAGATGATTTAATGTTTAAAAATCTGTACGGTCGTTCTGATTATGAAAAAAAATAGTACTAAAAGGGAAGATGTTCTTCAAAAAGGAATAGAAATTTTAAAAAAACAAGGATATCATGGGACAGGAATTAGTGATATCGTTGAGGCAACAGACCTTTGCAGCAAGGGGGCATTTTACAATTATTTTAAAAGTAAAGAAGCCTTTGTTCTTGAAGCTATTGAGTATTATCAACTGCAAAAAAAGGATGCCTTTGATTTCTATCTGGATGATACCGATTACCCTCATTTACAACGATTATTAAATCTGTTTGACTCGCTAATTGCTCATTATGAGAAGGTTACAGATTGCACACAAGGATGCTTGGTCGGTAATTTGTCTCAAGAAATGGGTGATCAAAACGAAAAAATCAGGGAGGTTTTGGAGAATTCCAGTAAAAAAAATATTGTCAGAATAGGACATCTGCTTGAGCAAGCTCAAAAACAAGGAACTTTGAACCTTTCTAGGCATCCCCACCACTTAGCCCGATTTATCTGGAATAGCTGGGAAGGAGCTTTGCTAAGAATGAAAACCAGTAAATCAGCCCTTGATCTTAAAATATTCCGAGATTTCCTGGAGAATATTCTCTTAAAATGAATTTTTTTAATCATAATTTGTACGTACGTACATACATTTTACAATTTAATTATTAAAACTATGTCTAAACAATTGCTCTTAGAAAGCTTTCAATTGGGAGACTATACCCTGAAAAACAGAATCATCATGGCTCCCTTAACTCGTAGCCGAGCTGATAATCCCGAAAACAAGGTGACTGATTTACACGTGACTTACTACTCACAGCGTGCAACTGCGGGGTTAATCATTACCGAAGCTACGCAGATTTCCAAACAGGGCGTGGGATATGTCAACACGCCCGGTATCCATAGCGAAGCCCAGGTCGAGGCGTGGAAAAAGGTGACTGATGCCGTACACGCCCAAGGAGGCTTGATCTTCAATCAGTTGTGGCATGTGGGAGCGATTTCACACCCCGATTTTCATGATGGAGAATTGCCGGTTTCTGCTTCGGATGTTAATCCGAATGCTCAAGTATATACCCACAATGGTTTTACGCATACGGTTGCGCCTCGCCCCTTGACTGTTTCAGAGATTAAATCTACCGTCCAAGACTACCGAAAAGCCGCAGCCAATGCCCTGAGAGCTGGTTTTGATGGAGTAGAGATTCATGGTGCCAATGGCTATTTGGTTGACCAGTTTATTCAGGATAGTACCAACAAGCGTAGCGATGAGTATGGTGGGTCTGTGGAGAACCGCAGCAGGTTTTTATTTGAAATTCTGGATGAAGTAATATCCGAAGTGGGTACAAGCAAAAAAGTAGGGTTGCGATTGTCTCCCAGTGGTTTATTTAATACGAAGGGAGACTCAGACTCGAAAAATACCTGGACTTATGTCATTGAAAAACTGAATGGGTATGATCTGGCTTATCTGCATTTGGTCGAGCCATTGGTTCCACTGCCTGAAGATACACATTTTGCCAAAGAAGTCGCCAAATTTTACCGTAAATCTTATCAGGGAACGCTCATCAGCAATGGGGGCTATACCCAAGAAAAAGGAAATCAAACCCTGGCAGAAGGACATGCTGACCTAATTGCTTATGGAACATTATTCATTTCCAATCCTGATCTTCCCCGAAGATTTGAGTTGGGAGCTGCACTTGCCGAACCGGACAAAAATACTTTTTATACTCCTGGAGCCAAAGGATATATCGATTATCCCTCTTTGGAAGAAATTAAGGCATAGATTTGTTTCATGAGTCTATTCAGTTCAATCAGGATGGCCAAGATTGGTCATCTTGATTTCTTTAGGGGAGGGATGTGTTTTTTATACCTGAATAAAATTGATTTTCAGGATTTAGTAGCTTGATTATGAATAATTTAACTCATTAAAATATAGAAGGTGATTTTGTTTTGAGTATATATATTTTCCTATTTTTACAAGAAATCAACTTTCACTCAGGATATACGATTATTAAGATTTCCTTATTCCAACAAAGCCGCCCCAAAAACCCCTGCACTATCTCCCAGCTTGGGTTTGAGAAAAATGGTATCCAGGCGAAGGTTAAACACGTGTTTTTTGACCTCTTCCACACCTTGTGTATAAAGCAGGTCAATATTGCCCAAGCCACCGCCCAGTACGATCACATCCGGGTCTAAGACATTGATTACCTGAGCGATCCCTTTGCCGAAGAAGTGTAAAAGTCGCTCTACGGTATTGGTGGCTGCTTCATCCGAGGCGTTCTGATGCCTGTCAATGATTTCGGGGAGGCTTCTCGTGATGCCACTGAAAGAGGAATAATACTTTTCCAGAAAAGGTCCTGAAATGACTGTTTCTACGCAGCCGCGCATCCCACAGTAGCAGGGTCCGCCGGATTCATCCAGAAACATGTGCCCCCATTCACCGCCAATTCCTTGCCTGCCATTGAGTACCTGACCGTTTACGACGATACCGCCACCCAAGCCTGTACCCATAATCACTCCAAATACAATCTTTGCCTCCGGCATGATATCGGGTACAATGCCCATTTGAGCCTCAGCCATGGCAAAACAATTGGCATCATTCATCAGAATCACCGGAATACCCAGTTTGCCGATTAAATCCTTGTCAAGGGCTTGATCATTGAGGCAGGTGGTATTGCAGTTTTTCATGCGCCCTGTGATAGGATCGAGTGTACCGGGTGTACATATACCTAATTTTTCGGGTTTTAACCCCGTCTCGGCTGAAAGCTTTGAAAGCAGTAGCTGAATCTGATTGAGAATATGCTCATAGCCTTTTTCACGCTCCGTAGGGATGCGAATTCTGCTTAAAACGATTGGATTTTGACGGGATTCCAGAACCACACCCTCGATTTTGGTGCCGCCCAGGTCAATGCCCCAAATAGCTTTCATACGTGATCAATGATTGTTGATGAAGTAAATACGTGGAAACTTTTCATACGGCCTTGAAGTTAATAAATCGATTTGTTTATGTATAAAAAAAATGCTTATTTTAGATAAGCTTAGAGGAATTAAACTTAAAAAACTTATGATAAAAATTACGGAACAGGCTAAAGATAAAATCATAGAGCTAAGGAGCAAAGAAGGGCTTACCTATGGATATAATATACGCGTGGCTGTCAAAGGCGGCGGTTGCTCAGGATTGATGTACGATCTTGAGTTTGATGCCGAAGTAAAAGCAGACGACCACGTATATGAAGATAAAGAAATAAAAATTCTGGTAGATAAACGCAGTTTGCTCTATCTGCTTGGCACTACGCTGGACTTTTCGGACGGATTGAACGGCAAAGGCTTTCAGTTTGTCAATCCCAATGCTGCCCGTACCTGCGGTTGCGGCGAAAGTTTTGCGGTGTAAATGGTAAGATATTTTTGAAATGTGTAAAAAACCGGCTTAAAGTCGGTTTTTTTTATAAAATATTTTGGGTAGTATTGAAGATCTAATGCTCCTATAATAAAACGCCGGCTTTGTGTCGTCACCTTATAGTTATTTTAACTTTCGTGGTTAGAACGTCCCAAGCCTTCGGCTGGAATTAGCAGACTTTCCGAATACTTTGAGGTGATCCTTCGGAATACCTCAAAGAACGGTGACCTTCCTCTTCCATTTATCTATCTTTGGAATAAAAAATAAGCACTATGATTGTAAATGATTGATAAGATTTTGTAAAAGTGTTTGATATGTTTCTGCACTAATGCGACCTATAGTTCCTTGAATAATACTGTCTGGTAAAACTGCCATAAAACCCAAGCGAATAATAGAAGGTGCAATCAACCCACTCAGCGCAAAATCAGGATGAGTATTGTCCATTAAAATATCAAAATCAACTACAAACTGCCTTAGTTGGGTACTAATCCCACAAACTAACCAATCTTGAAACGGAGGCATTTGCTTTAACAATAAAACTGGACGAAGTTTGTAGCTTCCATCTGCTTGTTGTAATCTTGCTTTGGCTATATCTCCTACATTCATTATTGAAAATTTGGATTCATTTCTTTTAAAGGTACAGTAGTATAATCAGGCTCATGATCGTGATATGCCTTATTGAAATGTTCAGAAGAAGTATTGAGCCAGTTTTGATGAAACTCCTCTATGTCTTCCACTTGGAAATGTTTGATGATTTTTAAGTTTTTTAAGATTTGAAGCAATAATTCGTTATCTTCATCTGCTACAGTGATTTGATATGTTTTCATACAAACTTGATTTACTCTAATGTAAATGTTTTTTTTGATTTTACAATACATTTATAGGCACATTTTCAATAAAAAACAAAGTTCATCAGTTGTTTGAATTAGTTAAGGTGCAATCTTATAACCGACTTTTCGCACCCCCCTGTTTTTTGTAAGTTTTCTTGTAAGTTTTCTTGTAAGTTTTCTTCTAAAACTCTATAAAATATCGCAAAATATGGGTTTTGATAAAATATAGCATGTAAGTTTTATAAGAATAGTTATATTTCATATAAATATTTCGCTAGGGTGCG
>JANRIC010000155.1:0-5620 GCA_033765345.1 Microscillaceae bacterium | reverse complement strand
AAATTGCTGGGTAAGCATCGCATACAAATCCTTGCCTTCTACAATATCTTTTAACACTTCATCGTTTTGCTCCGGATTTTTTATACGAAAGATATTTTTCATCTTGCCATAGTCACTGGCGATATTGGTGTCTAACATTTTGCGAGGAAACTCCCTCTGCAAAAGATGTTCTGATAAAAAATACAAGACCATGTCAGGGTTATACATGAGCTTTTCAGCATATTCGCTAAACTTATAGCCATTGTACCACTTTTTCAACTCACTCATAATGAATGCCTTGTGGGCTGCGTCAGGTTCTAAAAAAGCCTCCACCAATTCCTCTACTTGGACGTGGGTAAACCCCAGCATTTCGTGCATCACCAAGGTGTTGGATATATTGCGTCCGATGTTAAACCCACTCGTCAAAGAATCTAAGGTAACGGGAGTGACCCCCATCATCAATATTCTATCTACGATCCCTTCCCAAGTAGCATTTTTGATGACTTCATAAAACTTACGCACATAACCATCTCCGGTAACAATCTCCTTGAACTGCCCAAAGTCATAGGCCAAGATTTCATTCGTAAAATGGTCGTATTCATCTATCAAAAGGTAGATTTTAAGATGCTTGCAATACTCGAAAAAGTAATTTACTAAAATAGCAGGCGATTTTTTGCTTAATATTTTTTCAACATCATTTTCGGGCAATTCAGGTAAGTAGGCATCCATAAATTTCTTGATACTCACCCTAATAGATTCTAAAAAAGCCTCGTGGGTTTTATCAGGGCTAGTCGTGTCAATCCCACTAAAATTAAAAACCAAAACTGCATATTGATTTGCCAAAGGCGTGGGGTGCTTGCCGATGTACTGCGCTCCAAACAAAGCTTCAAACTTATCTTTATGCTGGGTGCCATAATAATAAGACAACATAGACAAAAACAAACTTTTACCAAATCGGCGAGGACGAAAAAAGAATAAAAACCTTTCCCCCATATTTTCTAATAGCTCAATATATGGCGTATTGTCCATAAAATAACTCCGACTTTGGATAAGGGTTGCAAAGTCACTCACGCCATACGGTATTTTTTGATTTGTTTTCATAAAGGCTAAAGTACGGAATTTTGTTGGGAAATGGAAAAGGTCAAGGAAATGCCTAATAAGGGGTTGTTGCTTATCGAGTAGTCAACGGTCTTAGGCATGGGTAAAGCATTATCGTAAAAAAGACTTATAATGATAGTGATGGGTTTGTTGTTCAAACTCTTTTTGTATGTTTTCTTGTAATGTTTGATTCTCCAAATAGTTGATGATAAACAAAGCCATCACCTTTGTTGCATAGAGCATCCCTTTATGTCCTATGGAATGGGCTGTAAAGGCTGTTCCCGCCCAAGTATGCATAGGTACAAAAGGCAAAGTAGTGGTTACGAAATATACTTCAGGTGCAAACCAGCTTGCATCCCCAATATCACTGGCATATCCTCTTGTTTGATAGTTGATTGTATCTGAAAAGGGTAATATTTTTTCATCCATACCCTTTTCTTCCAGATTCAAATATTTTTGCATTTCTCTGGCATATTGTTGTTCTTCAGATGTATAAGTAATAGCTCCAATTGCTTGCATACAAGCATCTATCATTTTCAAGGCAGGTAGGTTATGAATCATCTGGTGCTTTGCCCTGATGACTTGAATATTTACTTGGGCTTTATTTATATGAGTTATTTTTTTAGCCAATTCTTTGATTTTTTCAAAAAATGCTGCAATTACTTCCTGTTTTGCATACTGAATCCTAAACCTGATGTGTGTAGAGTCAGGAATATATTGCAAATCATCTCCTCCAAATGGAATGATATGATTCATGATGATGTCTTCATTGATTTGTTTTTTTAGGTTTTTTACCTCCTGAATAAATTGCTCGGTTATTTCAAGGGCATTAATTCCTTTTTCAGGTGCCAAAAAAGCATTTGATTTTGTTCCCTTAAAAGCCACTTCAAATTCTATCATCGCATCCCAATTGGAAGCATTTGCCGTAGTTACAGGGGAAGGATGCCAGTATAAACTTATATCCAAGTCATCAAAATAACCATCACGTGCAAGGTAAGTTTTAGAACCTAATCCCCCTTCATCTGTAGTGCCATAATAACGAATGGTACAATTGATTTTTTTATTTTGTATTAATTCTTTGATAATCAAAGTTGTTGCGAGGCTACCTACTCCCAAAAGATTATGCCCACCTCCGTGTCCCAAAGCACCTTCCTGCAATGCTTCCTTTCTTGGAACAACTTTATTGGAGGCATTAGGGTCAGCATCATATTCTCCAAAAAGAGCAATCACAGGTTTTGAATGACCATAACTTGCGATAAATTGTGTGCTTACCCCACATACGTTTTCTTCAATCTTAAATCCTTCCTTTTTGAAAATTTCTTTTAAAAACTGCGTGGATTTCACTTCTTGGAACGATGCTTCTGCATACGACCATATACTATCACTACAGGCAATCCATTCAGCTTTTCTTTTCTCAATCAAGGCTATTACCTCTCTTTGTAACTTGTTCAATTTTAACTGTGCAAAACAAAAATTTGACAAGCAAAATGCGAATAAACAAAGTATACTAGGTTTTTTCATAATTATTTGATAAAAATTTAACTTGTATATAAATTGAAATTTTCCGTTTCTTGCATCAGACCAGACTGCTCTGAAACTTCCATTAGGTAATGAAACCAATCCGTAATAATCCTCCTCTGGTGCGAGTTTCCAACTCGTACCTACCATTCAGAGAGTTTCCCAACTCGATGTATTTGCATCCGTCTATTAGTATGACTCGGTTTATAAACCTTTTGGCTCAAAACTATAAGGGTTTTATTTTAAGATTGTGGATTTAGTTGTTGTTCAATCAAAAATTTCAGCCCCTTGATAACACGAAAAATATCAAATACTTCTTCGTTGGTGCATAACAAACCGCTACTAATGGCGTATTCTTTTCCTTCCAACGCTATAAAGTGCCAAAGTTTGCCAATCACATAACAACCATAAATAGCTTGATTATTTTGATTAAGGGTTTGTGCTACCAGCATAGCAATCAGGCACTGCCCACGCGGGTCGCCATCGGGGTCAGTTTGGCGTTTGTATTCTTTGAGGCAAAAGAAAGGTTTTTTAGGACTACGAAAACCCGAAGCAATCATCCCATCTACTTTACCCATCAATTCGTAATCACCAATCGTTGCTGACAATTCGCGCTCGAGAAAATAAGAAAAGATGCGCGTATCAATCCCACTCATTACTATCAATGGGCTGATAAATTTATTCTCGAGTTCTACTTCATTCCAGTCATCTCCTCCGATGGAATAGTTTGTGCGCAATTGCTCAAGGTATAATTTTTCAAATTCAGTCAATTGATATTTAAAACTTAACCAGTTAGACAAACTTGGCAAACCATCGACTTGAGTGGTAGCAAAGACTTCATCAATCTTATCCAATGTCCATTCTCTAAAATTACTCTTCGTCATAATTCAAGTGATTTTTAGGCAAATATACCATTTTTGAGGGATTTTTTAGCGTAGCATTTGAGGTTCTACTACACCCTAAAATCATTGAGCAAACATTTAAGCAGTACTGCTGCCTCCTAACCGCTATTCAGGGGAAATCTCTGCTTAATTCTCTGAATCGTGTGTAGATAGGTGAGGGTTGGATGTAAATGGATAAAATATTTTTTTTTAATACCATAGCATCAAGCAACGTGCTTTTTAATAGGTATTGCATGGTAGAAACTTGGGATTGCAAGAGTTTAATTCTCGATTTTGGTAACTCTCTTGATGGTGGGTACGAGTTTGTAAACTCGCACCAGTGTAGCCTGGCAAAATGTCTGCAAAACATAGTACATGCTCAATTGATTTTCTTGCTGTAAGGTCATACACGTTGAAGTTTAAGGTTGCTAAAGGATGTTGGTTAAAAGGATTTAGATGTTAAGTTTAAGTAATATTTTGTGTTTTTAATGATTTACAAAAGATTGTTTTTTAATGTGATAATATTAATAAACAATGTAATTATTTGCAAGGAAAATGTATTTTTTTTCTTGTTTTTTTTGAGGTCATCGCAAATTAAGGAGACTGCTAAGGCAGGTATTTGATAATCCAATGTATTTATGAAATATTCCTTGCTTGTTTAGGTGAGTTCTTTCAAAATAACAAAACAAAACCTCAGCCCTCCACCCTGAATCTTGTCTCCGAATCCAGCTGATACGTCACGCCCTCCACGCTGACCTCCTGCGGCAGTATGACCATCAACTCGTAGTAGCCGATGTCTCCTTGTGGCACTGCCGTGACGGTGGCTTTGATTTTGTGTAAAAGAATCTTTTGCTCCGACCAGGCTACGGCTATGCTGAGATCAATCAAGGTATTTTGCCCTTTGCGGAGGGGTGTGCTGAGTTGGATTTCTTGTACCTGATCGGGATCAATGCGGCAGGAGGTAGGAGGGATAGGATGAAACTCCGCCGGAGGGACATCATCCTCGTATAATCCCTGAGATTTGACCAAAGCGCACCAGGCTTGGGTAGCTAGGTAGAGCTGCTTCTGCCCTGCATAACTCAGCGACACATCAGGGCTTTCTCCTACTTGTATCAAGATGCCGTCCTTAAAAGGTTCTGCTTTGGTCAGGTAAGGCAAATGATATAATGCCTCGCCTCCGTTGAGGGTCATTTCTTCGGCATTGAGGTAGGTCAGCCAACGAAAGCCTGAAAAACTACTATCTCTTCCGATAAAGGTAAAAGAGGCAAATATTCTTTCCCTGTAAGAACCTCGTTCATAAATATTTGCATGTCTCAAATAAGGCAAGAGTAAAAAAATACCCATAAATAGTTCACGAAGTTGTTGAGCTTGCAAAATATCTTTTTTTACATCTATTACAAGAGCACTTTTAGAAATATAAACTTGATACTCCTTTCCAGATGTTTGAATAATTAAATAAGAAAAACTTTTACTTTCTAAGACCCTATAAATCTTTGGATCCTCCCAACCTTTGATGTACCTATAATCAGCCTTACCTGCTACTTGATAATATTGTGGAAGTATGGAAATGTGTTTTGAAAATATATAAAGACATTCCCGGATATATTCACTTATTTTTCCCTCAAAGTTTTTTACACCAAAAACAATAGCGATTTCTTTATGAATATTCATAGTTATTCGTTTTTTAAGGTTAATTGTCCTTTTTCTATTCCAAGATAAAAACAATTTAGATTCTCTAGATTGTAGTCATCGGCAATTTCTTTAATCGTTGAATAATTCCTCAAAAACCCTTCTCTATTACTAAAAATATAAACCACCTTGGTCAGAGGTTTACCCTCGTAACTAAATACCTTTTTGCCTCCCCGAATGGCTAAGGCATAGGCTTTAATTTTATCCAAATCCTCTTGATTGATTACGGTCTTCGGATCGACAAAATGCTTATATTCATAAAAAGTGTAGCCTTTGCCTTCCTCTAAGATATTGTCAGGGCGGAGGCGTAGCGGGGTGCCGGAGGAGGATCTGGGCATAAATACATCGGTGCTGATGCCTGGCTTATGACCGGGAAGCTGTACCCTAACCCAGTTCTCAAAGAGAATGCCTCGGGTATGTTCTTTTTGCAGCAAGCGATGTAGCAGCAAAAATTC
>JANRIC010000154.1:0-12669 GCA_033765345.1 Microscillaceae bacterium | reverse complement strand
CCAAGAAAAATCACTATGCCCTTAAAAAACAAATCTTGATTGAATCGCTCAAATCCGCTTGGAAATATTTGCAGGAACTCAAAAATTGGGCACTAGAAAAAAATATTACTTTTCCAAATTTTGAGCCTGCGTAATGTCAGTGAATAAGTACTTTTTATCTGAATCAAATAGAAATAGTAGGGAGTCTTGTATGATTTGCATATCCAGCACAAAGTTTAATTGCCTCGAGGGGATTGACAGTGCTTTGCCTTGCAAGGAGATCAGACCAGGAAATAACTCGAGCGGATTTGAAGTGCTTGTCTGCACTTTTTTACGATTCTCACAGGCACTCATAGTGCTCATAAATAAAATCAAAAATATTATTCTGCTTAATGGCATAGTCAAAGATATATTAAAAAGTACTTAGTTCTTTTATAAAGACAGAAAAATTTCCGGTTTCTCTTAACCGGAAATCCAAGTTTTATTTTATGTCTTCACACGGTGAAGTCGGTCCATAAAATATATGAACAGTAAATGGAGGTCCTGGAACGATAACTCGCATACACTCAGTGGAACTTGTATTCTTACATACCACACATCCTTGCGCCAGTGTTTCGGATATTCCTATAGTAGATATGCCAATCAAGCAGACGGCTAAAAAAGAGAAAATAGTTTTCTTAATCATAAAAATTAAATTTTAAAAAAATTGAACCATAAAAAACATCGGCTTCCCACGCCAAAATGGTCACGATCGCTGGGAAAAAATACACTACCCGGATGACGCAAATCAAAAAAAAAAAATAGAAATGCAAGCTTTTAGGCTTGTTTTTTTTTGGGGGGGGAGGGGATATTTTGTGTCTTACAGATAATTAAGAAGGTTTTACATTTAGCAATTGTTGAATTGATTTAAGATAAGTTAATAAATTAGGAGAATTCCCTCGGGATAGAGAAAAGACATAAGAAACTCTCAGAGATTTGTCCATTAGAAATAAAAATGGGATTTGGGTTTTTATCATAGGTATTTTTATTTGCTCGATTTGATAAATTTCACAGAAGGATGCATTTTCCTTGCGGAAAAGTTTTAATTCACGCTCGTGATTAAATTCTGTCAAGACTAAAATCTTATTACAATTCGTGGAGTCTAAAAAGTTTTTTAACAATAAAAAATCAGATTGAAAGCAGTCACAAAAGTGAAGCGAGCTGTAGTATAAAATCATCTTTTTTTCTTCCAGTATTTTTGATAATTCCAAAGTATTACCATTAATGCTTTTTACCTTCGTATTTTTATCCAAAAAAAAGCCTTCTGATACTAATTTTAATGAATCAAGATAGGATATGTAACTTAGGGATGAAGATGCGTTTTCTCGATAGAGAATAAGCTCTTTATCTTTCTTTCGGTATTCAGATTTGTATTGTTCTGATTGTAGTATTGAAAATATGCCAATCAATAAGAGTATGATTGTAAAAAAAATAGTGATTATATTTTTCATTTTAGAAATTAGCATATTTAGCAAACATCAAAACGGGGTTATCATCGGTTTTTAGTTGTTTTGCAAGCCCACGTGCTTTAATAAATGCTTCTCCTTCAGCATGCTGTTTTTGAGCAGATTCTACGCCCTGAATAAAATCTTGTGTTTCAACCTTATAAATAAACCGAGAAGTAATTAGATCTACACCTACGATGTATGAGTTGAATTTATTATCAAGAAAGGTAATATCATCTTTGATATCGTTGAAGGAAAATAAAATACCTGATCTGTTAAGTTTATTGTAATTTACGATGTAAGCATTACTTTTATGTATAAATCCTAAATATATATAATCTTTCAATTCGTAATAAAATCTTACAATACAATAGTCATTTGATAAAGCCGTTATAGAAGGGTTTTCCTGATTCTTAGCTATCATCTCAAAAGGCAGTGATTTATCCTTAAAATTAAAAATAATATGAGGTCTGATTTCAGTTTTTGTCACAGCATAGACAGTATCTAAATAATCCCTTCTGACTAAAATATCTTCTCCTAATTTAAAAATTGCATTAGGAATTAAAGCTGAAGTTGCTCTGTTTAAAAAAGGTAAATAACTCTTAATTTTATTAAGCTGAGAATCTGCCATAACCACATGATCTTCAGTACCTCCTCCAATAAATGCCCACCTATTATCATCTAACAATTCTATTTTTTCTGTCAGAAAACCTTTAGACCGGATTTGCTCAATATATCCACCGTCAAAGTTAAAACATAAAATCTTTTGCCGATTGTCTAATATAAATATCTTTGATTTTTTTTCATGGATTGTAAAACTAATTGGAGAAGTGTATTCTCCCGGTCCTTCTCCTACTTTGCCTACACGCCTTATAAAACGCCCTTTTCTGTCGAACTGAAATACGCCCTTCGAGATAAACATATCTAAAATAAAGATATATTGTTTACTACATCTGATTTCGTCTATACTTCCAATGAGAGAATTTTCGCTGGTTTCAAGCTTGACGAAATCATACTGGTCAATAAAATCAGAGTATTTAATGTTTTTCTTAATATCATTCAGAGAAATATCAATCTGAAAATCAGGAGTTAACCGTGTCTGGTCTTTTGTGTCATAAGAACACGACACACTCAAAAAAAGAATAAGAAAATAATAAAAATGTATTGAAGCTTTGTTGAACATATTATCATTGATTATACTGTTAAGAAAAAAATTACTGTAAACCACGAATTGTTTTTCAAAATTAAAGCTTATTATTTTTCAAAAATAAAATAAAGTTTAAAATATTTTACGCCTTACAGATCACCGTATCAACTACTTTATGTTATTATGGATAATTAATAAATAGTAAGAAGACATTGATTGACTGCTTCTTACTATTTGTTAAGAATTTTAATCATAAGTAAAGCTCCTTCGTTTATTGTGCTGCGCCGCCACCTTTTGAACAACAGGCTCTTGTTACTGCGCCACAATTACATGTATTTCCATTACCTGTTGTTACACAAACTTCTCGGCTATCACAAAACCAGCCGCAAGACGAAATCTCCCATTTACAAGTATTTGATATTGACGCTGTTGTTTGCGCTTCAATTTTATTGTTTGTTGTGATTGTAAAAATAAAAAAGAAAGATAATATTAAACAAAAGCTTAGAATGTTGATAATTTTCTTCAAATTCATAAAAATTAAATTTTAAAAATGTTAAACCATAAAAAACATCGGCTTCCCACGCCAAAATGGTCACGATTGCTGGGAAAAAATACACTACCCGGATGACGCAAATCAAAAAAAAAAAAATAGAAATGCAAGCTTTTAGACATTTTTTTTGGCGAATTTAAATATAGTATTTTTTCTTGAATTTTGCTTACCCGATAAGATTTAAGTTCGGCTAAGGCTTATTTTTCATTACATTTTCATATTCAAAAAAAAAAAATACAATTTAGCCATGTTTTTTCTATATTTCAGAGCAGATATTTTGACTCAACATTGACTTGTGTGCCTCCGGTGTGTAAATTGAATTTATATTTTAATCCTTAAACAATCAATTTTTATTGTATGAAAAAACAAATTAAATTTTTGGCAGCAGGTGTGTTTTTTTTGGCTTTTGTACTAAATTTACAGGTATCTCTAGACAGCAGAACACAAGTAAATGAAATTGTTACTTTGCCTACTTTAACCTTAAATACACAAGCGGTGCGAGCACAACAGAATAACTTATATCGTACTTGGTGTCAATCAACCCAAAGTTATGCGGCTTGCTCATTAGGAAACGGACCTAGTTGCAGCACAGCCAAAAGCTGCCCTGCACCCAGTGGAGGGGATCAATAAATGACTCAATTGCTCGATGAACAAATGGATTGGTTTTCAAAATATTGAAATACAAGTTGTGATTATCTTGTATCTCAAAACTTATTTTTGTACTTACCAAAGACATTTACATGAAAAACTCAATAAAATTAGCGTATTATGGATTTCTTTTTATTTCAAGTATTTTTGTGTCCTGCCATACAGATAATACGACTAATCAGACTAACTCAAGCCGTCTGACTTATCAAGTTGATAGTATTTCTATCCCTTTGGATACTTTATCACTTCCAAGATATGATTTTTTTCACCATTACAAGGATACTTTATTTGCCTACAACCTCAACACACACAGCATGGATATTTTTAGTTTGTCTTCTAAAAAAATACTTCATCATATTATCTTGGATAGGGAAGGAAGTAACGGCGTAGGGCAAATAGAGGGCTTATACGTACACTGCCCAGATAGTGTGTTTGTGTATGCCAATAAAAAACTTCACGTCCTGGATGATCAAGGAAAAATCCGCCAAAGTATTTCTTTAGCGCGATCCCTGGATTATCAAAAGTTTGGTAGCTTGGCCGCTAATCTTCACTTTAGGTTGCAATATGATGCCAAAAGAAAAACAGTCTTTTTGCTTAGTATTTATGCGCCTGGTAATTATAATAGTCCATTTATTAGCGCATTAAATCTTAACTCCGAAGAATTTAGCCAACTACCTATCACTTATAGTGACTACTATATCAATAATCAAGGCAATGTAGGCTATCTGGCTTATCCTAACAAAGACCTCATCTATCATGATTTATTGGTGTATAATTTTTTGTATGAATCAAATATTTACACGTATGATCTAAAAAACAGGAAAAAAAGTGTTTATAAAGCTGAAAGCAAGTTCTCTCCAAGTTATGCAAGCATCTTCTCTATCAAGAATCAAAATCCGGATAACTGGTCTAAACACTCTCTTGAAAATCCTCACTATTTTCACGTGTTATACGATCCTTATAGGCAGTTGTATTATAGGTTTCATTGGGGACAAGTCTCTTACCAAACAACTAAAGGACAAACAAGCACTTTTTTAGATAAAGAATTATTTTTAATGGTCTTTGATGAGCGTTTCAACATACTGAAAGAAATAAAATTACCCAAAGATACTTTTATCATTCATTCCTGGTTTGTGGGCAAAGAAGGATTGTATGTGAGTCCTACACATCCAAAAAATAAAAATCAAGAAGAAGATAAATTAAACTTTCAAATTTTTAAATTTGAAAAAAACATCTGAAGCGAGCATTACACAAGCTATGTTAAGTCCTTTTCGCACTATTTTATTTTTTTGGATCGTCAGCCTCATTGGGCTGGGCTTGATTGGTCAATTATCGGTAGACCTATTGCCAAAGTCTTCTGAATCGAGCCTGGAGCTAAGTTACCGTCTTCCCCAAAGCCCTCCCGAAGTCGTGGAGCAAAGCGTGACCTCAGTGCTGGAAAATGTATTTTCACAATTATCGGATCTAAAAAAAATCAACTCTACCTCCCGCTACAACGCAGGCAGCATCCGCCTGGAATTTGACCCCAAAGCCTCGCTGGATTTCAAACGCCTCGAAGTCGCTTCCATCATTCGCCGGATATACCCCAAATTGCCCCCTCAAACGTCTTACCCACAGCTACGCCGACAAAGCAATAAGCAGGGTGACGCAAACCCTTTGCTGATCTACTCCATCAACGCTCCGCTGGCCTCCTATCGCATTCAGGAAATTTGCGAAGAACTCCTCAAAATTCCACTTTCTACCCTATCCGACATCGACCGCCTGGAGATCGAGGGGGCTGGTTTACCTGAAATTGTTGTTGATTTTGACCAGAATAAAATGCTTCTATACCAAATTCTCCAAGAGGATATTCTTCGGGCAATCCGCAATCATACTGAAAATATAGCATTGGGAAGTTTTCAAAATACCGCCGGACAAACCTTTTTCATCAAAACCGACTCCAAGCTTACAAGCCTCCAGGATATCGAGCGGATATTCATCCCAAGTAGCAAGTCTGACGCACTGAAAAATCAGGCAAATGACAGCTCTTTAAGCATCTCTCCGGGCAGCGGAGTGGCTCTCGGCGAAATCGCAGAAGTTTATATGCAAGAGCAGGAAGCACGGCAATACCTCCGAATCAACGGCTTAAACTCCGTAAATCTGATCATCTACGCCCGTGATCATATCAATCAGCTCCGACTAGCGGCTGATATTCAAAAAAAAATTCAAACCCTGTCTTTACCCGCAGGCTTTCAAATCATCAAAGAATATGACCATACCGAGCATTTATCCGAAGAGCTAAACAAAATTTATACAAGGACGGGCTTATCCGTCGCCGTCTTAATCGGAATGATTCTCCTCCTTTATCACAATTTAAAGTATTTATTCATCTTACTGAGCTGTCTGTGGGTAAATCTTTGCTGGACAGCCATCCTGCTTTATGTCTTGGGTATTAACATTCATTTGTATTCATTGGCAGGGCTTACATTATCATTCGGACTGATTCTGGACAATGCCATCGTGATGCTCGATCATCTGCACAGATACCAAAGAAAAAACATAGATGCTTTTTTTGCCCTGTTGGGGGCTACCCTTACCACGATAGCCGCCCTGGGGCTAATTTTTTTACTTCCTCAAGAAGATCGGATGAATCTTAGCGATTTTGCCCTGGTCATCGTCCTGAATTTAGGCGTTTCTTTGGTTTTGGCCTTGTTTTATATTCCGGCTTGTTATGATGTATTCGGCCTAAAAAAAACCGCCGCAATTTCCCTCAAAACTCAAGCCGAAAGAAGGCGGACTCGTACCAGGCTGCGGGTTTATGGATATTATTTCGGCTTTATTCGCTTTCTGAGAAGGTATCGCACGGTGTTTACGCTGTCACTGGTACTGGGCTTCGGCTTGCCTGTCTTTTTATTGCCATATCAAATAGAAGGCTGGGATTTTTATAATCAAACCCTAGGCACGGATATGTATCAGGAAGAAATCCGACCTTATACAGACAAAATACTGGGAGGAGCTTCCAGGCTTTTTTATCAAAATGTATACGAAAACTCCGGCTATCGAAGCCCCGAAGAAACCAAACTGTACGTCCAGGCGGAGATGCCTTTTGGAGTGACCCTTGATCAGATGAATGAAATCATCATCAAGGCAGAAAAATTCTTGCAAAAAGTCCAGGGGCTGGAGAAGTTTGTCACGTTGGTACATTCGGGGCAATACGCTCGTATAGAAATTCATTTCGAGAAGCAATATGCTTTATCCTCTTTGCCCTACCAACTAAAAGCCGATTTGATACAACAATCGTTGGATTGGGGCGGGGTCAAATGGAATATCTATGGGGTAGGCGAAGGGTTCAGCAATGCAAGTGGTGAAAACCTGGCTTCATTCCGGGTTGAAATGCGCGGCTATCAGTACGATTTATTGGAAAATGAAGTACAAAAACTGGCAAAAAAACTCTTAAAACACAAAAGAATTCAGAAAGTAAATGTACACGAAAGATTGAGTTATGATGAAAAACCCTCTCAGGAATTTGTCTTGTTTTTGGATAGCAAAAAGCTCAACTCCGCAGCCTTCTCTCTTTTGGGCATTACCGAAGCACTTCTTCAAAAGAGTAAATCCAATCAGGCGGGCTTGTCCCTGAATTATGCAAATCAAAGTATTCCGCTCAGGCTTCAGGAGTCTCGTGCAGCTGATTTTTCTGCCTATCATCTCCAAAATACGCCCCTGCTATTGGATACCCGACAGAGAATTAAGCTGTCGGATTTCGGTGTTATATCCTTAGAAAGTACCCAAAACTCCTTGCATAAAGAAAACCGTCAGTACATTCGTGTGATCGGTTTTGATTATTACGGCAGCCCTCGATTTGGAGAGCAATTCTTGGATCAGACCCTAGAAGAAATGAAAAAAGAAATGCCCATCGGCTTTGAAGCCAAAAAGCTGGAATATCGTTTTGATCTCGAGAAGACCAAAAGACAATACGCCTTGTTATTGCTTTTGCTGATCGCCATTTTTTTCATCTGTGCTATTTTGTTTGAGAGTTTTTCTGCCCCATTTTTAATTATTCTAACCATCCCGATCTCATTTATTGGTTTGTTTTTGATTTTTGCCTGGGGAGAGTTTTATTTTGATCAAGGAGGGTACGCTGCTTTTGTACTTTTGGGCGGATTGGTAGTGAATGCTTCCATTTTTGTCCTCCACGATTTTAATCATCTGACACACATTCGCCGGCACAATCATAGAGTAATCAAGGCAATCAGCGGAAAAGCCAATGCCATATTTCTGACCACACTTTCAACCATACTTGGTTTAGCTCCTTTTTTGACGGAAGGCGACACAGAAATATTTTGGTTTTCTTTGGCAATAGGAGCAATTGGCGGATTAATCTTTTCTTTATTTGCCGTATTTATTTGCTTGCCCGTATGGTTGTTTGAAAAAAGATCCTAAAACTGTGTGTTCGGTGAGCAGGGCTTGATTGGAGCGAACCCTTAAGTCGCTGTCTAAAAGCTAAGTGCACCCCGAAAATAAAGCTGTGCATCCTGTGCGAAGCTTGCTTCATCTTGAGCGAATCCTAATTGTCCGGTGCGAGTCCTACTTTACCCTGTGCGAAGCATTCTTCATCTTGAGCGAATCCTAATTCTCAGGAGCGACTGCTAGGGTACCCGGGGAGAAGCGTGGTGTATCTGGAGCGAATCTTAATTGTCATCTGAGAGTCGTAGTTTACGCTGTGCGAAGCTTGCTTGATGTTGGGCGAATCCTAATTGTCCGGGGCGAGTCCTACTTTACCCTGTGCGAAGCTTGCTTTATCTTGAGCGAATCTTAATTGTCCGGTGCGAGTCCTACTTTACCCTGTGCGAAGCTTGCTTTATCTTGAGCGAATCCTAATTGTCCGGTGCGAGTCCTACTTTACCCTGTGCGAAGCCTTCTTCATCTTGAGCGAATCCTAATTGTCCGGTGCGAGTCCTATTTTATCCCGTGCGAAGCCTTCTTCATCTTGAGCGAATCCTACTTTATCCGGTGCGAGTCCTATTTTATCCCGTGCGAAGCTTGCTTCATCTTGAGCGAATCCTACTTTGTCCGGTGCGAGTCCTATTTTATCCCGTGCGAATCCTACTTTATCCGGTGCGAGTCCTATTTCATCTTATGCGAAGCCTTCTTCATCTTGTGCAAAGCCTAATTATCCTAAAGAAATTTTACTTTGCTCTGAAGAAGCTTAGTTATAGCAACGATGAGGTCGCCTTGAGCAAACCATCATTTGGATAGGTTGATCTTCAGATAAAACCATCAATAACTCGAGATACTTTTTTGAGAAAAAATCCAAGCAGTATTTTGCCTAACTTGTGTACTTACAGATTCCACCAGTAAGTAAGTTTAAAAACCAAGGCACGATTGCGAATTTTAAAACCATCCGAAAAATAATTGTCGGTATAAACCAAAAACAAGTCAGAGGCAGGGGCATAACGCCATTGAAGGCGCATATTGATATTGATGTTTTTGATTTGATTGTTGTATTGCAGAAAATTTGTAAAAAAGAGTTTATTGGTCAAAGTTACATCCAATCGGGTACCGACAAGCCACAGATTAAAACTTTGATTTTTAAGGCTTTCAGGCAATACTTCGGCACTCTCAAAATCAAGGTGATTGTAATTTCCGGTAAGGGCAATAGCCACGTAGGGTTGGAAGCGATAGGCTATTTCTCCCCCTAGTCGGAGGCGTATTCCATCGGCATAATACCCTCCATAACGCCCTGAGAATGAATACGTAAAAAGAGCTTGTGGTTTAGAGATATACTCAAAGCCAAAAGACTTCCAAATATGACGTGAAAAACTAGCGAGCGTATCTATATCCAGGTTGGTAGGGTCAAAAGAACTTTGCAATTCTATAAAATTGGTGGCTGACCATACGCTCAATTCGCTTCTGTTATAAAAATTAAAGTCATAAAAGACATACATTTCATTCTCTATATGCCTGAAATCCCGGTCAAAAAAAAGGCTATATCCTGTACCTGGTCCGTGGCTTAGGAGTTTGACCTTTTTTTTGGGGAAAAACAAATAACTTAACTCTGGATAAAGAGCCTGGTAATTTCGGCGAGGCACAAAACCCACCTCGGCATTATAATTTTCACCCACGTATTCATATTTGAAGCTTATGTCCCAATGTCTAGAATTATACTGCATATTTCCGGCGATTGTCCGGTTGTCTCCTTGTTTGGAGGGGCTGAAGGATTGTAAATAAAGCAATTTTCCTCTCCAGATATTGTTCGAGGAAGCAAGGTTATACTCAAGACCCAGGTTGCGATTATAGCGGCTAAGACCCAGGTCGGGGTGTTGGTCGGAGGCCTTTTCATAATCAAAAGTTTCTTTATTGATAAAAATGGCAGAGATATTTGAGCGGGCAAAAACCTGCCTTTGCAGGGCAATTGCTCCGAAATTTTGAGCAGGCACTCCTTCATCATTTTCTCCTGTTTGCATATCCATGAGTCCGATTCGCCATTTTTTATCCAGCTTGCCACTTAGTCGGGCACCAAAGTGTATGGGGGCGTTCAGTCCGATTCTTCTTGAGAAAAAAGGTCGGATACTTTCATAGCCAAAATTGGAAAACAAATCTCCGTTTTCGAGAAAAAACTGCCTTCTTTCTGGGAAAAACAGCTCAAAACGATCCAGATTGGTCTGTTGGCGGTCTACTTCTACCTGCGAAAAATCGGGATTCACGGTCAGGTCTAGGTTGAGCGAAGAAGTAACGGCGATTTTGGCATCCAATCCAGCATCCGGTTTCCAGTCACCATCTTGGTCATTTTCATAATCTTTGCTGAAGCTTCCTGCCAGGTATGGGATGAGCGAGATATTTGTACCGGCTTTTGGTGGAGGTTCATCCCAGAGCATTACACCGGTATAGGCCAAAGAAGCCGTAGGGAATTGCCGGGGAACGGCCGCCCAGGCAGATTTTTCAGTAGTTTTCATATCCAATCGGCTGAAATTTAGCCCCCAGCGTTGGATGCCTTCCTTGTATCGGATGGTTTTAAAAGGTACGGCCATTTCAAAGATCCATTGATCTTCTTCGGTGCTGACGGCCGAAGTCCATTTATTATCCCAACTTAGGTTGGCCGAACCGCCGTCGAATAGTACCCCATCCCACTGAGCACCCATGGCATTGGCACCAAAGGTAAAGCCATTGGTTTGGTCATCGAAAGTATCTATAAAAAGTAAAAAATTATCATTGCGCCCAAAGCTAAAATCCCGGCGAAGGGACTCCACCATATATTTTCCGGGAAGTTTTTCATAATTAATAGCCAGTAGATAGAGATTTTTATCATCATAAAGCATCTTGACCTCAGTACGTACCTGTGCGCGACTGGTATCCATAGGAAGCACCATAAAAAAGTCTGTGGCAAGTTCGGCGGTTTGCCAAGCAGAGTCATTGGCTAATCCATCGATTTGAACAGGTGCATCCGTGCGATGAATTCGATACTGAAAATTTTCATTTTTTTTCTGTGAATAAAGCCAGGCAGGCGATAAAAACAAGCAAAACAGTAATATTTGGAGCTTCATGAGGTGATTTAGGTATATTCTAGGCATATCGTTTTTCAAAAATACAAAAATAACGGAGAATGAAGAAATGAGAATTTGACAGTTCTTCTTTCAAAACCTGAGTTATAAAGACACAGCCCCCGCTGAGGAATATGTATCACCATTTTATCAAATCAGCTCACTTCTCACACAGCCCTGGTATCAGCTCTCTGAAAGTTTTGTTGATCTCTTCCAAAAGGGAGGTGTGATGTCGGTTCTCGATCCTGCGTCCGTCGATTTCTGTGAGGGGTGTGAGTTCGCCCATCGTGCCTGTGGCAAATACTTGGTCGGCGGTATAAAATTCGGTCAGCGAAAGGTTTTTTTCAGTGAGGGGAATGCCCAGTCTTTGGGCTATCTCCAAAACAAGCCCTCGGGTGATTCCTGGCAGACAGGCATCTGCGTAGGGAGTGAATAATTTACCGTTTTTGGTCATAAACAGGTTGGTATCGTTGAGTTCGGCTACAAAGCCGTAGTTGTCCAGCATCAAGGCGGCATCTACCCCACTGACATTTGCCTGAATCTTAGCCAGGATATTATTTAGGAGGTTGTTATGATGTATTTTGGAATCCAGGAAGTGTGGAGCATTGCGGCGTATGGAAGAAGTAATGACCCGAATGCCTTGAGTATTGTCATAGACGGTGGGCTTCCATTCGGCAAGTACAATCAGGCAGGCACCTTTTTGGTTGAGGCGGGGATCCATGCCAGAGGTTACTTTTTCACCCCTTGTCAGTGTAAGACGGATGTGGGTATCGTGATCCATACCATTGGCTTGTAGGGTTTGGGCAATGGCACTCCTGATAAATTCCTCAGAAGGTATATCACTAAAAGCCAGTGCTTTGGCAGATTCCTGCAAGCGATTGAGGTGATGGGTAAGGCATAAAATACCTTCGGGGTAGACGCGTAATCCTTCCCAGACAGCATCACCGCCTTGTACGGAGCTATCAAATACGGATACTTTAGCTTCGGCTCTCGGATAAAGCCGATCGCCTACAAAAATTTGAATATCTTGATTCTTGGGGTTGTATTTTTGGAGCATTTTGTCTTACACTATGATTCTTGTCTTAAACTATGATTTATTGGATTTTTATGATTTTATGATTTCCTTATACTTCTATTACACCCCACTCCCAACTCCCAACACCCAACACCCCACTCCCAACTCCCGACTCCCAACTCCCAACACCCAACTCCCAACACCCAACTCCCAACTCCCAACTCCCAACACCCCACTCCCGACTACGGACTATGGACTTTAATAGCGTGTTCATACAGCATCTCATAGATTGGTTGGGCGGCTTCATAGAGAGGCAGGCAGTGTTCGGG
>JANRIC010000145.1:0-26331 GCA_033765345.1 Microscillaceae bacterium | reverse complement strand
TAGTTAAGCCCCTCAGCGCCAATGGTACTGCGGTCACACGTGGAAGAGTAGGTCGATGCCAGATCAAGTATCATGAAAACCCCAAGCTTATAAACTTGGGGTTTTTCTATTTAGCAACACCTGATCATATCTCAAGCTAATTAACGATTCCTCACAATTGATGACTGTATACCCGACTCCTACTCTAGAGTGAGGCTATCTCCTACTGCTTCTTTATTTGGACAACTTTACCACTGAGAGGCTTATAAAGTGCCCATATATTTTGCAGAAACAACTTCTCCTTTTTTATCAAACTTAATCATAAAGTGCAATACTTTTCCAAATACAAGATCGGCAAAGTAACCTTTACTAGGAATGGGCTTGTACACTATTTTGCCTAATAAAAGTTTTTTTTCAATGGGTTCTGATAAATAAAGAATTAAATGTGAGCCCTCATCTGAATATAATTTCAAATCGCCTAAATCATACCTAGTAAATTTGGGATTTGAAATAAGAATATTTTCATCCAAAGAAAATATTTTATAGGACATCCAGTTTATTTCTTTATCAATTCTTAATTTGACATCGTTTTGCGTAAGATGTCTTTTAATGGACTTTTTGTTACAATCTAAAAGCCATTTTAGATGTTCTCTTAGACATATATCAGATTTGAGGAATTTAATAGATTTCACGTGAAATGAAAAATCTTCGGAATGATCACTTTTAAAAAAAAGAAAAATGATTAAAAATAACACGTAATTTTTCATGTAATTTCTTGAAGAACCATTTTCTTAGATGTTAGCAGTTGAATGAGGTTTAAAATTTGAGAAATATCCGTATGATCTTCTCCTTCTGATAGAATCGTTTTATGCTCTAATTCATTTTTTTTAAAGAAAAATTTTTGAAGCAGAAATTTTATTTGAGTGTTTCTCCAAAATTCTTAGCAGATGATTTTTTATAATTCTATCATAGCTTTGATTACCGTTTCGGAACGTACTACATTCAAAAACTCATCTTTCACTTGCCCAAATGCTATACGGTGTGTAATTAGGGTTTGGGGATCAATCCATTTTTTCCGAATGCAAGAGATGACGTACTCAAAATCTTCGCGGGTTGCATTTCTGCTGCTCATTAAGGTAGCTTCCCGTTTATGAAATTCAGGATGGCTGAAGCTTATATCGCCTTTCTGAAGACCAATCAATACATATCTTCCAGTATGTGCCATATATTGAAAGGCATTTTGGATGGCTTTTTGGCTTCCTGTGGCATCTATGACTACAGTAGGCATATCTCCTAAGGTGATTTCTTGGATTTGTTCATAAACATGGACTCCTTGTGCCTGAATAACATGGTCTACATGTAGTTTTTGTTGGCAAAAGGTCAATCTATGAGTATTGACATCCATGGCTATGACTTTCGCTCCGGCAATACTGGCAAATTTCATAGCACCTATACCAATAGGACCAGCTCCAATGATCAAAACATACTCCCCCATTTTGACAGCAGCCCTTCGGATGCCGTGTGCGGAGACTGCCAGCGGCTCAATAAGCGCCAGTGAGTCCAATTCTAAATCTTTACCATGGACTAGGGAATGTGTAGGTACAGATAGGTATTCTGTCATGCCTCCATCTGTATGTACGCCGGCTACCTGAATATTCTGACAACAATTGGTATAATGCTGACGACAAGCAATACACTTTCCACAGTGAAAATAGGGGATAAAAGTTACTTTCTCACCTGAAATAAAACCTTCGGCATCCCCTTCTACGAATTCGCAGCCCAACTCATGTCCTAAAATTCGGGGATACGTAAAATAGGGTTGAGTACCCTCGTAAGCGTGAATATCTGTTCCACAGACGCCAATTCTTTTTATTTTTAAAATAGATTTGCCCGAAGTTAAGAGTGGTTTTTCTACTTCTCCATAATTAAACAAGCCTGGAGCAGTACAAGTTAATATTTTCATCTTATCACTTTTTAAATCTACATGATATGATATTGATCAAATGATAGTGTTTAATACGTAAGGCTATGAATTCAGGAATTTTGATAAAACAAACTACAGCGATCTGATATTTGAGCATTACATTCTTAACACTACCGATCAAATTCATGGAATTTTGAGGAAGTCAAGTTTAGTATTCTATTTCGGATGGTTGACCCTATCTCACAACAATCTGAAATACGGTGTGGCTATAGCTTAACTCTTTTGCAAGGCTGCAAAATGCTTATAAAAAGCACTGATTGTCTCTATTCCTTTAAAATAATTAAATAAGCCAAAGTGTTCGTTTGGGGAGTGGATATTGTCTGAATCTAGTCCGAAACCCATCAGCACGCTTTTTAATCCAAGTTCGCGTTCAAAAAGCGATACGATCGGAATGCTTCCTCCCTCACGCTTCGGAATGGGAGTTTTGCCCCAGACTTCTTCAAATGCTTGAGTTGCCGCTCGGAAAGCTATGGAGTCAATGGGTGTGACGGCAGGCTCTCCGCCGTGGTGGGGAGCTACTTTTACCCGTACGCCAGCAGGAGCAATTTTTTGAAAATGCTCTGTAAAAAGTCGGGTAATTTCTTCAGAAGATTGATTGGGTACGAGGCGCATACTGATTTTGGCATAAGCCTTAGACGGAAGAACAGTCTTTGCTCCTTCGCCAATATATCCTCCCCAGATACCATTTACATCCAAAGTAGGGCGCGTGGAAGTACGCTCCAAAGTAGAGTAGCCGTTTTCGCCTACCAGGGCATCTATGCCGAGTTCGTCCTTGTATTTTTGCTCATCAAAAGGAATCTGTGCAATCAAAGCCCTTTCCTGATCAGATAACTCCAGTACTTGATCGTAGAATCCTGGAATGGTTACCTGATTTTGCTCGTCTTTGAGTGAGCTGATCATTTGGCAGAGTATATTGATCGGATTAGCTACACCACCGCCATACACGCCGGAATGCAAATCACGGTTAGGTCCGGTGACCTCTACTTCCATATAGCAGAGTCCTCTTAGCCCAGCAGTGATGGAGGGAATGTCATTGTCAAGAATGCTCGTATCTGAGATCAGTATGACATCTGCTCCGAGTTTATCTTTATTTGCTTTTACAAAAGGAGCTAGGTTTGGAGAGCCTATTTCTTCTTCACCTTCAATCATAAATTTGACATTGCAAGGAAGGGCATCTTGTGCTATCAAAGTTTCTATGGCTTTGATATGCATATACATTTGCCCTTTATCATCACTGGAACCACGGGCATAAATTTTCCCATCCTGAATCACGGGTTCAAAAGGAGGAGAGTTCCATAAATCCAAGGGATCGGGTGGCTGTACATCATAATGCCCATAAACAAGTACTGTTGGTAAGGATGCATCTATGATTTTCTCTCCAAAAACAATGGGATAGCCTGATGTCTCGATGATTTCGGTATACGGAACTCCGGCTTCTTTGAGCTTTTCTTGAATAAAGGCGGCTGCTCGATGTATGTCTTCTCTAAAGTTATTATCGGTACTCACAGAAGGAATTTTGAGAAGAGTCAGCAGTTCTTCAATGAAACGCTCTCTGTGGGTGTGGAGATAGTTATTTACAGTCATATTTTAGATTTAGGAAATAAAAACTTTGTGTTGTAGAAAAGAAACCAGGATTAGTTTCTTTTTCTAAGACGGAGATTAGCCCGGTTTTCTTCACCGTGAATCAGCTTTACAATATTTTTTTGATGGGTAAGTACCACTACGGTAAACATCAGAAAGCCGAACACAATCAGGATTGGGTCATCCGGGCGAAACCGGGGAGTCAATGACAAAAGCGGAAAAGACAATGTAGCCAGAATAGAACCCAGTGACACGTATCGTGAAAGTAGTAATACAATAATAAAAACACCCACACAAATCAGCGTAAGTTGAGGATTTACGGCCAGCATCATTCCCAGTAATGTGGCTACTCCTTTACCTCCCTTAAAGCCTGCATAAATCGGAAAGATATGCCCCAGAATAGCCAAAGATCCAAAGATGAGCTGATAAAAAATTATTTTATAGAGAATGAATTCGTCATAAGATACAATTTGCAAAAATACAAAAAAAGAAGCTATGGAAGTAGCAAGCCACCCTTTCAGTACATCTATCGCCATCACAAAACACCCTGCCTTGACTCCCAACACCCTAAAAGTATTGCTGGCACCCGCATTTCCGCTGCCGTGTTCTCGGATATCGATACCAAAATACCATTTGCTTGTCCAAATGGCGGTAGGAATTGATCCAAGTAAATAGGCAACTGCTGCGCCTATGAGAATAAAAACCAAATCAAAATTAATGATGGCAAATATAAAGTCAATCATAATTATTAAATCGTAATATGGACAAAGTTAGTTAAGTTAATGAGATAATTCAAATTATCGCAGGATTTAAAGTGGAAATTAATGAGTATAAAACTGGGAAAAAATATTTTTGTTTATTCCTTGTATGAATTAGGCTCGATCAAATCCCACAAATTGCCGTATAAATCTTCAAAAACGGCTACAATACCGTAGTTTTCTATCTTAGGGAGGCGTATAAAATGAACACCTTTTTGTATCATAGCCTGATAATCTCGCCAGAAATCATCGGTATACAAAAAAAGGAATATACGACCACCGCTTTGATTTCCTATGGCAAGTTCCTGCTTTTCGTCAGTGGCTTTTGCCAATAAAAGGCTACATTCTTCTGCTCCTGGGGGAGCGATGCGTACCCAGCGTTTTGTTTCATTGAGTACTGTATTTTCCAGGAGTTGAAAGTTCAGTTTGGTGGTATAAAACGCAATGGCTTCATCATAATCACGTACCAGCAATGCAATGTGTGCGATTTTTTGTTTCATAATTTTGTATATATAAAAAAAACCGACAGTGTGTTGAATTTCTGTCGGTTCAGAGCACTGCTATTATTTTTAGAAACCGTCGTCTTCTTCCTCTTCAGCTTCTTTTTTCTTTTCAAGTTCTTTTTCTTCTTCTTTTTTCTTCTCGCTCTTGGGCAATTCGGCAGCTCCGTAGACTGCACGGAATTTATTGATAAAGGCTTCTTTTTTATCCAAGGCTGCCAATTCTACGTCTTTGGTTTCTACGATTTCGTTGAAGGTTTGATCTGATGATAAGACTGAAAGGACTTCTTGTTCCATCTCAAAATAGTACCACACATCTGGGTCTACCTGCAAATAGATCGTAAAACCATCTCCGGCTGCGTTTTTCTTCAATTCAATAAAGCCTGTCACATCTGCGTTATAAATTTTATCAAAAACGCTCAACAGACGTAGTGCACCCTGGCTGTATAGCGTTTTGTATTCCTCAGACCATACCAGATCTACTTTGGAGAAAATCAGGGTTTTTTTGAGTTCGGGGGAGATTTCGGACAAGGGGATAGGTCTTACGCCGATACTTTCCTGAAATTTGATAAAATCTTTTTCTCCAGCAATTTCGGCGACTTTAGAAGTCAAGGGATCATTTTTATCCAAAATAATAGAAGTAGTTGGAGGTAAGATTCTGGATATTTCGGGCTGCATGGTAGCTACCGCCTTAAAATCCATCGGAAGGTCAAAAGCCAGGAAGGTATCAAAATTAAAGGTTTTCTCTTGTGTGTTTAGCCGCCCTGTTCCAGATGATTTTAAGAATTTACTATTGACTTCATCCATAAAATTGAACGTTCCTTCCAGATAAATAGAAGCTTTTTGGTCATCAAAGATCAGTTGATTACCGACGTACCCTCCATCCCTACGTGATTGTGGGGCGATTTTAAATTCGTCAATAGACGGATTATAATCCAAGATACCACTGGTTAGGAACACGTCTTTGTCTTGGTCGGATTGTTTGGGAGATAAAAAGGTAGAATACAAATCATTAGCTCCTTTGACAAAGTGGAGTCCAGAGGTAATAATCTGATTATCCACCACTTTTTTACTTTCAATCGCCAGAAACACCGAGTCTCCCTTATCACTGGTATAAGGAATCCATTCATTAAATTCGGATTGTGTGGAAGAGAGATCAAGCTTGATAAATCCGTCCAAGGAGAGGTTTCGTCGGTTGGCATACATTTTAATTTGCCCTTTGTAGAGTACCCTGGAGGTGATATAGAAGTTGTCTTTGTCGGATACTGTACCTTGTGCGAAGGTATATTTGGGTACTTTGCCGCCTTTGAGTTCTTTTTTACGTCCTTTAAACAGTTCGTCTTCTATCAGCTCAAATTTATCAAATTTCACATTAAAAGTATCTTTTTGGGTATTGACAAACTGATAGGTAGCGTCTCCTTCAAAGTCCAGTCTGGATTTGATCTGGATGTTTCCGTCAAATAGTCGGTGATAACGATTGAGGGTATCAATCAATACTTTGGCTTCTTTGAGTTCCTGCATTTCAGCATCTTTGAGGATAACAGCGATACCGTCTTTGGGCACAATACTAGCATCGGCTGAATTGATAAAGGGGATTCCTTCTACCTTCATACTGAGTTTTTGGATGTCATAAAGCGCTTTATCTGCGTTAAATTTGAGATTTTCTTCGTTAAAATCTTCATTACCGAAGATAGTTGCAACAAAAAATGAAGTAGAGTCTCCACTCATCGCAATAGATTTTTTATTCAAATCCCAGATAGCTTCTTTGATAGAAGTTCGGTATTCTGCATAAGGTAGGGCGAGTGAGGCAAAGTCCACGAATTCTTCATCGGGGTGTACATTGGCTTTCCCTGCACCCAGGTCAAAATCTACGTCTACAAAATTACCGTGTAATACGGCTTTGTTGTCGGTATAGAAAAATCCTTTATCGAACTCAAAAGGATCACGATCTTTAGAGTTAATTCTAAACTCCACATTACTGGCTGTAAATCTGTTTTGGCCAAACTTGAAAGGTTCTTCACTGACTGAGAGCAAAGTAAAGTCTTTTCGGATCAGGTTACCTTCTCCACGAAGCCCGTCAGAGCTGACAGTCAGGTTACCGCTAAGCGTCATAGGATTGGCGACGCCATAGAGTGTAAATAATTTATCTTTGTATCGTTGCTCAAAGGCTCCTGGGGCGAGGGTATTGCGTGCATCTTCAAGGCGGATGATTTCTTCTTTATTGGTAATAATCATACGGTCTTCTGTGGCAAGCCATCGGAGTTGGGCTGTTTTACCGGCTGCTTCGGCAAATTCAGCTCCTTTGATATTGGCAGAAGTGACAGTAAAATCGATATTGTCGGAAGTTACGGAGTCAGGCATAAAAATAAATTCTGGGGCTTTGAGCGAGGTAGACAAGAATTTGATCTCCCCTCCCGAAAAGAGTCCGTCTTTGTTCATGACCAGAGGACGATTAAAGCTCATGTGAGCACCTTTGACCAGATCATTTTGCGGATAAAGCGGATAACCAGCTTTTGGAGGAGTATGCCTTAGGCCCATTGTATTGTCGGGGTGAGTCATGGGTATGAGGTCTTCTTCAAATTCGGGGAAAATATTGGAAACGAATTTACCGGGGAAAATCGGAACCTTGGTGTTCAAACTATCCATATCAATTTGATAAATCTGGAAGTAAGCTCGGGTGCTGTCATAGGAATAATTTTGACGATAATCTGTAAAGAAGTATACTTCTCCACCTTCCTCGATGCTTAATTTGGGGTAACTTTCATAATTCTGATCGGTACCAGCGATATTGCCTTTTTTTCTACCTGATTTGTTGAGTGGGTCATTGATGATTACACGGCCGGGTTTGAAGCTGATTTCTTTCCCGTATTCGTGTACGCCGCCTTCACCGGAGGTAGTATCTTTGATGGCAAATAAGATATTATCAATTTCAGGCATTTCAAGGGTAAAATCATTATAAAGGAGGAAGAAATTTTTACCAATAAATCGGAAGTTACCGACTGTGATTTCTCCTTGTTTCATAAATAGATTTCGTCCACCATAAACCGTTACACTTTTCGAGGAGCTATCTGGGATGATAAATAAATTTAGTGCTTCACTGATTGGGAATTTTTCTATTCCACGGATGACAAGTTCATTATTAGATCGGCTTAGACTGGCATTGGGGCCTGAGGATACAAAAGATTCAATAATAAAATTATCGTGATCATAGGTATCATAGATTGATACGTCCTGCTGATTGGCTGTTTTGCGCTCGACCTTTTCTACGGCTGAGAGAAAAACATCTGCTGAGTCCGTCTGATTAATTCTTTTGGTAAGGTGTACTTTACCAGTGCTGGGTTCATAATCGAGATAAGCCTGACTTTGGAGGCTACTAGCTACATTGCGGAGCGTGGCTTCATCACGGCGGTAATCGGCTGACATCTCCTGAATGTAGAAGTCTGTTGATCCTATTTTTTGGGCGTATCTTGTGAATAGTTTGAGTGGGTGAAAATTATACCCTCCGATCATATTGTTGTAGCGATCCTTATTAAAATAGTCAAACGATTCAAAAATGGCTGGTCGGAGTCCCTGAGCGCCACTAAGCATATAAATATCCAAGCTGTCCTTTTCAAGATTATACTTGACTACATCGGCATTGATATAAAACTGATGGTGATTATTAATAAAAGGAGTTTGTCCAGCAGAGGTATTACGGTCTCTCACGAGTTGGATTTCACTTTTATTGCGAAGGAGCTTAAACTGCAGGTCGGAATGGTATAAAGAATCGATCCCCCCCATATACAATGCAATGGATACGTGAGGAGCGGAGATAATACTGTCATTGATATTAAAATCTTTGGAAAGCACTTTAAAAGCTGTCTCATCATTTTTTATTCCACTGATGGCAGAGAGTTGATTGGTATTTTTAGAGCGGCTGTATATTTTTCTGCCTTCCAGGGTAAAGCCGCCATTGTAGTGCAAATCTTGACCAAATTGGTTGATTTCCACATCATTGGAATATGAGGTAAACTTAGGATAAGTAGCCTGATAAATATCTTTTCGGGCTTTGCTCACGTATTCAAAATCACCTTTTACGGGGCGACTTAGGAGTAGGGTATAATTGAGTGTGGCGTATTCGGCGTGGATGATGGGTTTGGTCACGTCAAAAATATATGCGTCAAATTCACAATTGACCTGATTGGGATCCAAATCAAGGGCAGACCAATCAAATTTGCCACCTTTGCCTATAAATTTGCTACTTAAAATGTGAAAAACTCCTTTGGTAGATTTGATTGACGTAGAATCAAAAGAAGTAGCTAAAATGAGATCAGTAGCATTAAAGCGCATAATCGGTCCGGTGATTTTCGGTAGATTTTGTTCGGTAGGCGCAATATCGGCATTGGCTGTGGGGGCAAATTCATTTTGGAGGGCTTCATCAAGCTCTGAAACATAGATCATTTGAAAGCTTCCTGGGGCATATACCCTGCTGTAAGCGTTGTTGTGAATAGTTTTACGGAGCATAAAAGCCTGCATTTTATCCAGGTAGATACGAATATCTTTAATTTCAAAGTTTTCTACGGTTTTGAGGGTCACATCCAGGAAGCCAGTCATGGTTGAAGCATCGAGCTTTTGTTCGTTGGCTGCAAAAGCAATAGCCCGGGAAAGGTCGGTGTAATCCGTGGCAGCGGTAGCCCGTTTGGGTACCATTTTTTGTGAGATTTGGATGATGGTATTTTTGTGAGCGGCATTAAGTGAGCCACCGTTCCAGACTGCTGTGAACACCTCGGCGGCATTTTCGGATTCAGGGCGTTTGGTATTTTTCAAAATATCGCCAGTGTATGTAATAAAAGCACCCGGATCATCCGGAAAAACCAAACGTTGGGCGTGCAGACTCCCACTGAGCAAAGCCCAGGCGAAGCACATAAAAAGAAATCTTTTGTTCATGATCATGGGTATAAAAATTTTAAATATTTTTTTTAAGCACCAGAGCTGTCCATTGATTGTCTACTTTTTGTTTTTCCAGATTTAAAAAAGCTTCTTTGGCTATTTCCAGGATGGCATCCCGATCACTTTCATAAAATCCGCTGATTACGAGCAAAGCTCCGGTTTTTAATAATTTTGCGTACCAGGGAATTTCAGTTAGAAGGACATTACGATTGATATTGGCCAATATAATGTCAAAATTGTCCTCTAAGGTAATACTTTTTATGGTATTTTGAGATACTTGAATACGTTTAGAGTTGTTTACGAGAATATTTTCCAGAGTGTTGGTTACAGCCCATTCATCTATATCAAATGCGATGATTTTGTGTGCCCCCAAGAGTTCGGCCATCAAGGAGAGTACTCCGGTTCCGCAGCCTACATCGAGGACAGTCTTGGCTTGGTGATCTATTTCAAGCTGGTGCTCGATCATCATTTTGGTGGTTTCGTGGTGTCCAGTACCAAAAGACATCTTAGGATTGATCATAATTTCATAGGGATATTTTTTTGCGATTTGATGAAAGTCGCTTTTGATGACACAGGTTTCCTGAATGAAAATAGGTTCATAAGAAGCTTCCCATACTTCATTCCAGTTTTGAGGAAGGATTTTTTGCCAACAATATTCAAAGGAAAATAAATTGCTGTATTTTTCCTGCAACTCGTTGATTTCTTCTTTTCTAAACAGGTTTTCGGGTATGTATGCGTTCGCCCCGGAATCTGTGTATACAAAAGACTCATAACCGATTTGGCTCAATTCAGCAAGCAGTACCTCCACATAATCCGTGGAAACACCCAGGTTTAATTCGATGTAGACCAATATGAATCAAAATTTAAGTGAAAAATCCATTCCTAATTTGTATAAACTTCCATACAAGATGCACTCTAGCCTTATAAAATCCAAATATTTACCAACGTCAGGTTTTTTTCCGGTGTAGGTTTTATGCTAAATAGCTGCAAAAACCCACAGAGGAGTTTAATTTTTGGAGCGAAAGCATCTTTCGGAAATCAATTTTATGGAAAAACGCTTGTAATTAGCCGGATTAAAATTTCTAAAAATCTGAAATAATCCATATTATTGCGTACCCCAATGAAAAATTTTTCCAAATAAATATGATGAGAGTTACCATAAAAACTCCTTTTTTTTTCCAAAAATATCAAAAAAAAATATTTTTTTTGATATGGATATTTGCCCCTTTATTGTTTCAATCTTGTGGCAACCCGGTTGAAAACAGCAAATACATCCCCAAAGACGCTTCACTTGTATTATGTTTTAATTTAGCAAATTTTTCTCAAAAAGCATCGGATTGGCAGAAATTACTTAATAATGACATTCCATTTCTCAATATCAAAAAAAATGAAATTTTTGCCGATCAACTCAAAGATTCAGGAATTGACTTTAATAGTGTAGCCTATTTTTTCAGCAATTTTTATGTAGAAAACCAGGAAAGTTATTATGCCCTCTCCATTCGTCTGAGTAATGAGAGCAAATTTGATGAATTTCTTAGAAAAGCTTTCGCACAAGTGCCCGAAATCAAATCGTATGCAGGATTGCGATATGCTGTGCTGGGCAATAAAAGTATTATCGGCTGGGTAAATAAAGTTGCCCTTATTATCAATAGGGAAAATAAAACCGATGAAAAAAACCTTCGGGATGCGCTTCTAAAGTTGCGGGATATTCCCGAGGGAGAATCTCTCAAAGCCAACAACAAGCAATTTCAACGTTTGCGCCTCTCAGAATATGACATGGCTGCCTGGGTTAATCTGGAATCTTATGAATGGCTCGTCAAACAAAGTATCAGGCGATCTCTGCTGCCCGTTGTGGTCAATCTTAAAGACAACTACCTGACGGCTGTTACCAAGTTTGAAGACGGACAGATTTTAGTAGATACCAAGCTACACAATATGAACCAATCACTTAAAGAATACCAGGATGTAATTAAAAAAGGAATTGATCAGGAGCTTGTTCATCATCTCCCCCAATTTGCTCCCCTGGCAATTGTAGGGCTTGGACTTGATATGAAAGGCATCAAACGCTTGGTCAACAGCATTATGCTGCAATATGTTGCAGATCAGACCCTTGAACTGACCGGGTCTAGCCCTGACCAGATTCTGGATATGCTCAGTGGAGATATTGTGGCAATTCTTAAGGACATAAAATCCGACTCCACCCGACAACCTAATTATGAATATGTCATCGGCTTAGGTATCAAACAAATCTCGACCCTTGATAAAATACTGAGTACATTCAAAGAAAATGGTATATTGACAGGAGGCGACAGTACTTATTACGCGCCTGAACAAGATATGTACATTGTCAAACAAAATAATATTTTGTTTGTCACATCATCTTCGGGAATAAGGGACGATATTTTGCAAATAAAAGATCAAGAACCTGAGACGAATCTGAGTACCATGGCTAATGAAAGTTTTTTTATGGCTTATGCCAATGTAGAAAAAGAAACCCGCGAGAAACTCCCAGAAGAGCTGTTTAATGGAGATAAAATTCTGGAAGGTATTACCAAATTTACCGAAACGCCTTTTGAGTCTTTCTCAATCAACACCTTACCAGTAAAGGATTCGGTATCCAGAACCCGATTCGTATTGGCTTTAAAAGAGAAGAAGAAAAATTCTCTACAAATGCTAGTAAATGCCTTCAAAAACGAGTCTCAAAAAAAACCAAATTAAAGGCAATGGATGTCTACTTTGACCACGTAACACCCGCCCCCCTGGCAGGCACACTCAATTCGGAGGTACATTCAGAGATCCCTTCGGAAATATGGCGCAGAAGCCTAAAATTGGAGGGAAATAAAAAGTATCAGGTTTATGCACCCTCCGGAAAAGGTAAATCGACTTTTATTCATATCATTTATGGTTTGCGTAATGATTATGAAGGTGAAGTAAAACTAAACGATCAAAACGTAAGAAAAATATCTCTCAAATCTTGGGCAAAACTCCGGCAAGACCAAATTGCAGTTGTTTTTCAGGATTTAAGACTCTTTGAACACCTAAGTGCCCGAGAAAACATTCTGGTGAAAACGGCACTCTATCCCAAAGACTACCGGGCTGAAATAGAAGATTTGGCTGAATATTTTGGGGTCAACTTCCTCTTAGACAAAAAAACCTACCAGCTTTCTTATGGAGAAAGGCAAAGAATAGCTATCATTCGAGCACTGATTCAGCCCTTTACGCTTTTGCTGATGGATGAACCATTTAGCCACCTGGACGAAGAAAACATCCGAAAAGCATGTCTGAAAATTGACCAAAGATGCCAGGAAAATAAAGCTGGGCTTATCATGACTTCTTTGGGCTACCCGTATTATATTGAATTTGACCAAAGAATCATTTTGTAATCCTATGCAAAAAATACTTAGAAAAATATTTCAATCCCGTCGTGGCAACGGACAGTTTCTTTTTGCCGGACTGGGCTTTCTGGTGGGGCTGCTGCTGATGCTGGTTTCCATACAACTTTATATCCAGGTGCAGTCCTTTCTTCGGGCAAGAGGTAGTTATTCCGAATACCTGATCCTAAGTAAAAAAATTTCTCTGGGGAATACTTTGTTTCTATCCAGGGCTACCTTCCGCGAAAGCGAAATTAAAGACTTAGAAGCACAGCCTTTTACCGAAACTGTAGGCCGGTTTATTTCCAATCAGTATCAGGTAGTTGCCAAATCTACAGGGACAGTGCCCTTTTTTACCGAATTATTCTTTGAGTCGATACCAGATGATCTACTGGATGTCAAACCGGATGCGTGGGGATGGAAAGAAGATTCAGATTTCCTGCCGGTGATTTTATCTCAGGATATGCTTAATCTTTACAATTTCGGCTATGCCTTAGGCAAAGGGCTTCCGCAATTATCGCCAGGAATGATGAGTGTGGTCAATATCAAAGTACAGGTAATAGGCATTCAGGGGCGTCGTACATTTGATGCCAAAGTAGTTGGGTTTAGTGAGCGGATTCCCTCAGTATTGGTACCTGAAAGTTTTATGCTTTGGGCAAATAAAAATATTGGTAGCAGCGAAGAAGTACCTCCTTCCCGGATTATGCTCAAAGTCAATAACCCTGCCGACCCCACCGTAGCAGAATACCTAAACAAGAAAAACTTTCAGATCAATGAAGATCGTCTGAATGCAAGCAGGGCTGGTTCAGTAATTCAAATCGCCATGACGATCATCGGTTTTATAGGTTTGTTTTTTATTCTGCTGGCATTTGTGGTATTTTCTATGAATTTTCGAGTTATGCTTGCAGAAGCAAAGCAAGAAATCAGCCTCCTGATTCAATTGGGTTATACGCCGCATCATATTACCCGATTTTTGATTATACATTTTTCAACATTTATGGCTATCTTGTTGTTGATAACATCCGTATTGCTTTATTATGCCGTCAGTTATATTGAGAAGTTTTTATTGGACAACGGCATCAGTATCACAACCGGAATTCATCCTCTGGTATGGTTGATCGCTGGGATTTTTGCGGGTTTGACTTTGATCATCAACCTATTTTCTGTTTTTCGTTTAATTAAGAAATATGCCTGAAAATGACAAGGAAAAGAAATACCTTCATTCGCAAATTACTGAGATTTAATTCTATTCGCCTGCAACTCGTCGGTGCTTTGCTGATTTTGTCATTTTTGTTTGTTTTCACGCTGATGATTGCCTGGCAGATTACGTGGCGTTTTCAAAGACAGATCGCCTATAATCAAAGTGTTTTTCAGCCCATCGAGTCGTATTCCTTTCAGTTACTGGAAGGGCTTCATCAGCACGAGTCTATTTTGCAAAATGCCCTTTACATACATACCAATAATACAAAACATTATACACAAAGTATGGATGTACAAATCAACAACCTTTGGACATCTCGGATTTTTCCCAGCTTGGATACACTGGATACATTGATTAAACTGCAAAATGACGAAGCACTAAAAGATATTTATTGGAATTGCCGCAAGAAGGTTTTTCAGGTGCAAAAAACAACTCAGCTTGCCCTGTCAAATTTTAAAGCAGAAAAGTTGATAATTTTATCCCCCGTAAAAGCTTCTTCGGCAGATACGGATTCTACTACATATTTTAACCTTCCCTTATCCAATCGCTTGACTCAAGATATCCGCCCCCTGCTGCAAGAAGATATACAGGATTTGATGCAAGAGCTCATAGAGATGAATCAAATCAATGAGGCAGGTCAAAACACTGAAGCCAATTATCAATATAACACGGCTTTTTATTTGACGCTTTTTTTTCTGATACTAATTCTCTTGTTTATTATCCTGACTATTGCACGAGTCAGTAAAAACATCCTCCACGATCTTAATAATTTTAAGGCGTATCCCCAAAAATTACTCAATGGGCAAATTCCTTCAAGGATCATTGCCAATACCATCGAGTTTGTTCCTTTGGCAATTTTATTCAATAGTTTAAGGACTTATTTCATTGATCTACAGAAATTTGCGCTGGGTGTGGGAGAAAGTAATTATGAAAGCAAAAAGACTTTATTTGGCAACCAGGGTGAGCTAGGCGAAGCCCTTGCTAAAATGCGTGACAACCTCACAATCGTCTCGGAAGACAATCACATCCGATATTGGTTCAACAATGGAATTGCAAAGTTTAGCGATATTCTGACGCGCAATGCAGATAATACCCAACAACTTTCAGATGAATTACTTTCAAACCTGGTGGATTATCTGCAAATCAATCAGGGCGGTTTTTTTGTCATTGAAGAAGATAATCATTCCCAAAAATACTTGGATCTAAAGAGTGCTTATGCGTATGACAAAAAACGCTTTATTGAAAAAAGAATCAAACCGGGTGAAGGGCTGATCGGGCAAGTCTGGAACGAAGCCGAACCTATGTATCTCAAAGAAATCCCTTCGGATTACGTAGAAATTACTTCCGGGCTAGGAGGCGCAAAGCCCAAAGCCTTATTCATCGTGCCTCTCGTATCCAATCGTGAGGTGCATGGAATCTTAGAACTGGCTTCTTTTGAGGATATGAAGCCTTATAAAATGGATTTTGTAAAAAAAATTGCCGAAAATGTCGGACATACGATTGCTGCTACCCGGCACAACGAGCAGACCCGCAAACTACTCATCGAGTCACAGGAACTCACCAAGACACTCCAGGCACAGGAAGAGCAAATGCGTCAAAATATGCAGGAACTTCAATCTACCCAGGAATTAATGAACCGTACTCAAAAAGAACTGGCTGAAAAAGAAGCAAACCTGGATGCCTTGATCAATAATACCTCGAATGCCATCATCGCTTTTGATACACAATTTGAGATCACTGTCGTGAATCAGGTAATGGTACAATTGTATATGGAGCAAGGCATTAAGCTCAAAGTAGGGCTCAATTTATTAAAAGAGCTACCACCGGATGAAGTAGCCCAGTCGCGTCAGGAATATGAAAAAGCACTCCGTGGCGAAAAATTTGAAGTGCTTCGCATGATGGAAAAATATGGGCAGAATTTTTTTTATGAATTACACTATAACCCCATCCGAAATGAACACAAAGAAGTAATCGGGGCTTCTATTTTTATGGAAAACATCACTGACCAAAAGCTTGCAGACATGCAGCTCAAAGAAGCTCAAGCCAATCTTACTTCTTTGATTAATGATACCGAAGACTTTATTATGGCTCTGGATAAAAACTACCGCATCATCGTCATCAATGAAGCCTATCAAAATGAATACAAAAAAAGAGGGATAGATTTAAGAATCGGTGCAATGATCTTTCATTATATGACCTCTAAAGAAGAGAAAAAATGGAAGCTTTACTATGATAAAGCCCTCGAGGGGGAGCGTTTTAGAAAAGTTTTTGAAAGTGGAGAATACCCCAATAAAACTTATCGGGAGCATTGGTTTAACCCGATCAGGGATGAAAAAGATCAGATTACGGGATTTTCTATCTTTTCCAGGGATGTGACCGAGTCCAAAGTTTCGGAAATCAAAATCAGGCGTTTATTGCTTGAATCTTTGGAAGCTACCGAAACCCTGAAAATCCAGGAAGAACAGATGCGAAATGAAATATTGATCTATGAACAAAAAATCAGAGAATTGGAAGAAAAAATCAATGTTTGAGTTGATTATTCTTCACTGTTTCCCTGAATAATCATTTCACCCGAAGTATCTGCCTGATTCAGATTGCTTTTTGAAAGTTCTTTCTCCGGTATGGTTTTTTCATTCAGTTTCCTAAAAAATTGTTGCTGCATCACCAGTATAATGCTTACTCCTACAAAAATAGAAGCATCTGCAATGTTAAAAATCGGCCAAAAAGAATAATAATCTCCTCCAACCAAGGGAATCCACGTAGGCAAATATCCTTCCCAAATATCAATATAAAACATATCTATTACCTGACCGTGAAACCAGGGCGTTAGTGAATCGGGAGGTAGATTTTTATCCAACAGAACACCATAAAAAGTACTGTCAACCACATTGCCCACAGCACCTCCCAAAATCAATGCGACACACCAAATAAGCCCTGTATGTGCTTGTTTATCAATGAGTATTCTGATATAATATGCTATGGCGAAAGTCGCCAAAATTCTAAATACGCTCAGTACCAATTTGCCGTAAACGGCATCCCATTTAAGACCAAAGGCCATTCCTGGATTCAAGATATAATGGATTTTAAACCAGTCTCCAAACACGCTGATCTCGCCCATAGGTCCTAGTTCCATATTAAAATGTACCCACATCTTTACAGATTGGTCCAGTACAATAATTGCCAAACTGAGGAGAAAATATTTATAGTATTTCATGCTCTATTTTTTGTTCAATTCCACAAAATTAGAAAAACTTTGCGTAAAATATGAATTTAATTTTGCACTTTTAGTGCCTTTATAATATCCAGGCCGGTAGAAGTCCCGATTCGGTCGGCACCCGCAGCGATCAGGTCTCTAACCTGTGCCAGGGTACGGATGCCCCCAGAGGCTTTGATGCCCACCTGATTTGGGATCATGGAACGAATAAGCTTTACTTGCTCCACTTTAGCTCCTTCTGGGGCAAATCCTGTGGAGGTTTTGATATAATCTACCCCGGCATCTACCAGCACACCACAGACCTTTTTGATCTCTTCATCATTCAAATATGCTGTTTCTATAATTACCTTGAGTACTTTTTCGTGATTGTGCAAGACAGAAGCCAATTGTGAAATCTCTATTTTAATCCAGTCATAAGCTTGGTTTTTAAGTGCGGAGAGGTTGACCACCACATCGCACTCATCTGCACCATCACGGATGGCACTATTTACTTCCTGAAGCTTGACCTCCGAACGATGATAGCCCAGCGGAAACCCTGCCACAGTCACCAGCCGAATATCCGATTCTCCCAGTTCTCTTCTAGCTTTTTTAACCCAATAGGGAGGTATGCAAACGCCAAGAAATTGATGCTCAAGGGCTTCGTGGATGAGTTGCTCCACTTCCTGAACAGTAATAAGCGGACTTAAGCGGGTATGCTCTATATATTGAGGAATGTTGAGATGCATACTTAATTCAAAATAAATTAATCAGAATCATAAAGATACATTCAAAACCTGAGAATATAGCTGTATTTTACAATACTTTTTTAATTTTATTCGTATTATTTGAAAGGTTTTCTTTTAAGATACATATTATCTGTGTAATTTATAAGCGCATTGAAACTTAACTTCATTAAACTCAGGAAGGTTTTATGGATACGAATACTTATACATTCTCTCCCGAACATTATGAGAAAACGTTGCTGTCTATTCTTGACAGTCAATCCGAAATGATATGCCGATGCACGGTGGATACACAGATTATTTTTATCAACAGTGCTTATGCTGATTTTCTTGGAAAAAAAGTCCCCGCCCTCATGGGTAAACCTTTGTTAGACTTTTTATCCTCTTCCCAAAAACGCAAGCTTCAGGACAATATCAATTACCTACTCCAACACAAAAAAAATATCAGTTATGAACATCGTATTCTGGCAGACCGTGAACAGACACTCTGGCAACGCTGGACTTATACGCCCGTTCTAGACGCAGATGAAAAGTTGGTAGAGTTTCAAGCCATCGGGATAGATATCAGCCATACTAAAGTAGAGCAAGAAAAGGCCAGAAACGCCGAGAAATATTTGTATTCTTTGATCAATAGCCACAAAGATGCCTTCTTTTTATTGGGTAAAGACCTTCAGATTTTATCGTTTAATAAAGCTGCCTCTGCCCATATCAACCAACACTGGGATAAATCTCTTTCCAAAGATTTAAATATGAAAGACTTCACACATCCTGAGGATCTTTCTACTTTTATCACTGATTTTGACCGAAGTTTTCAGGGTGAATTTATTGTACGTGAAAAACAATTCAACGCTTTGGCGGGTTTGGACTATTGGTATGAGCAAAGTTTCTCGCCCGTGGTCGATGATCTTGGAAACATTTTTGCCGTCGCACTTCGTCTTACAGAGATCACCAAACAAAAAGAGATAGAAAAACAAATCAAAAGAAAACGGATTGAGCAAAAGATTATTCTGGATAATCTGCCTCATCTGGTATGGCTTAAAGACCAACACGGAAGATTTCTCTCTGTAAACCAACCTTTTGCAAAACTTACCAATAAACGCAAAGAAGAAATCATCGGGAAAACTGATTTTGAAGTCTGGGAAAAAAAACAAGCCCAGGAACAAATTCAACAAGATCAGGAAATTATCAAAAGCGGCAAACAAAAGCTTATTGAGGAACTTATCGATCTGGGCAAAGATCAGAAATGGTTCGAGACCTACAAAGTTCCTGTGTATGACGAAAACGGTAATATCATCGGAACCACCGGAACCACCCTGGATATTACTCACCGCAAGAAGATTGCGCTTCAACTGGAATCACTTCAACAGGATTATCTCAGAATCACCAATCATTTAGACAAAGTTGTTTTTTTATTTTTTGATACTCAACTGAAATATACTTTTGTAGAAGGGCAAGCCCTGAAATCTACGGATTTTAACTCAAAAAAAATCATAGGAAAAACTCCAGAGGATGTATTTCCTCCCAAAGTAGCCCAGGCTCTTCGCCGAGGTTATGAAGCTTGCCTACAAGGCAAAAACTACCCGGATCAGCTTTTTATCTATGAGCAGGTATTTTTAATCTACCACATGCCTTGTGTATTAGCCGATCAGAAGGGGGGCGGAGTTTCTTTTATGTTTGATATGAGCGAGCATCACCTTCCTGAGAAGGAGAAAAACCTACATGCCACACAAAACTTCTTTGAAGAAACTAATTTGATGGTCTTCTCACTCAATAAAAGCCTCAAGATTCGACGCATCAATACCCAAGTAGCCCAGGTTCTGGGTTATTCTCCACAAGACATTGTACAATATTCTTTTTCTGAAATTCTACTTCTTGATAGTCAAGGCTTTAATCTTGATTATCTTTTGAATATTACTTCCGAAGAACCCAATAAGATTTTTTATCTGATTACCAAAAAGGGGCAAAAAATACCTGTATCTTTGGATATCAACAAAAGCAGCTCGAGTCAATATCTGGTATTTTGTAAAGACCTCAGCTTCTTTCAGGCAAAAATTGAGGCACTGGAACAAGCGCGGCTAAAAGCTGAAAATGAAGCCGCGATCAAGAGTCAGTTTTTATCTACTATGAGTCACGAAATCCGCACTCCTCTAAACGCCGTGATTGCTATGACTCATTTACTTTTGCAGGAGAACCCACGTTCCAATCAAATACGCAGCTTGAATACCTTAAAATTCTCAGCAGAGAACCTCTTGGTCATCATCAACGATATTCTAGATTATAACAAGATAGAGTCCGGTAAGATTGATTTTGAAAGTATAGAATTTGAACTTCGTGAGTTGGCAAGTTCTATTCGGGAAGAGCTGCATTTCAAGGCTGAAGAAAAAAATATTCATCTGATCATCCGCCTTGATGATCGTATACCTCCGGTGCTGGTCGGAGACCCTGTCCGCCTTTCGCAAATTCTTACAAATCTGATGGATAATGCCATCAAATTTACCTCAGAAGGGGAAGTCAAATTAGAAATTGATCTGGAAGAAAGTCTAGAACCGGAAGTGAATCTACACTTTGCGGTCATTGATACTGGTATCGGAATAGATCAGGATAAAATCCAATCTATTTTTGAACGTTTCACCCAGGCTTCTGCCGATACTACCCGCAAATTTGGGGGTACCGGACTTGGGCTGGCAATCACCAAAAAGCTCCTTGAGCTACAAGGCAGTCATATTGAAGTAGAGAGTACCCCAGGGCTTGGCTCGCGTTTTCATTTCTCGCTCAGATTTCAAAAAAGTCATAAGACTGTGCTGCCTTCCTTTACCGGAGTCAAAGCCGACAAAACACCGCAAGACCTCAACGGTGCGCGTGTGTTGATGGTAGAAGATAATGAAATGAATCAATTGGTGGCAAGCCAGTTTCTGAATAAATGGAATGCCCAAATTGATTATGCCCAAAACGGAGAAATCGCCATTGCCCTCGTTCAACAAAAAGAGTATGATATTATCCTGATGGATCTCGAGATGCCGATCATGGATGGTTATGAGACTACCCGCATGATTCGCAAATTGGGAAGGGCTTACAAATATTTGCCTATCATTGCTTTGACGGCGTCTGCGATGTCTGAAGTAAAAGGCTTGGTTTTTGAGGCAGGTATGAATGATTATGTAGCTAAACCTTTTGCTCCACAAGATTTATACAACAAACTTAGTAAAAATCTTCATATCAAAAAAATCAATATGGAAATTTTTGAACAAGCCCAAAACGAAGAAACTCCCGGACAAGGCCCACTTACAGGTGAAAACCAAATTAATTTCAAGAAAATTATTGAAATTTCTGGTGGCAACAAAGCATTTATTCGCAAATACAAAGAGCTTTCCCAAAAAATATTTCAGGAATTTCCTGTCAATTATGAAGAAGCTCTGCTTACACGGGATTATGAAAAACTCCGCAAAATGAACCATAACATCCGCGCTACCATCGGAATTTTGGATTTATACGCCTTAGATGTGGAGATTCAAAACGGGCGAAGACTGCTCAAAGAAGAAAAAACAGATGAGCAGGAGATTCGCAGTTCTATCAGTATTATCCAGAAACTATGTGTGATTTATCTCAATAGCCTCGATCAATTTGCATAATTACCGCCCTCAGAAGGGGCTTTTACATCAACTTCGCGTTCTTCCAATTCAAACTGTAGCTTGACCAGATGACTGTAAATACCTGCCGATAACAGGGATAATTCGGCGTGGCTGCCTGTTTCTACCACTTGCCCCTGATCTATGACGTAGATCGTATCTACCTTGCGGATGGTAGCAAGGCGATGGGCAATGATGATGGTGGTGCGGTTTTTCATCAGTTCATCCAGAGCTTCCTGTACCTGTTTTTCAGATTCGGCATCCAGGGAGCTGGTTGCTTCGTCCAGGATTAGAATTGCGGGATTTTTGAGGATTGCACGGGCAATAGCAATTCGTTGTCGTTGCCCTCCTGAAAGTTTTACGCCACGCTCTCCCACCAAAGTATCCAGGCCTGCCGGGAAGCTTTGAATAAAGTTCAGTGCATTGGCTCTCTGGGCTGCTTCTATGATTTCTTCTTCAGTGGCATTGGGCTTGCCATAGGCGATATTTTCCCGAATTGTACCTCCAAAAAGGATTACTTCCTGGGGTACAATCCCGATGTTTTTTCTTAACTGAGAGATATTATAACCCGTAATCGGTTGATCATCTATCAGGATTTCTCCATTTTGGATTTCATAATATCGCCCTAGCAATTGCACGATGGTAGATTTACCTGCTCCGCTATGCCCCACCAGTGCAATTTTTTGCCCGGCCTCAATGTCCAGACTAATGCCTTTGAGGACTTCTACATCCGTACGGGTCGGATAGCGGAAATAAACCTCTCTGAAAGAAATTTTACCTTGGAGGTGGGTCACTGCATGGGACTGATCTTTTTCCAAATCAACCTCAGACTGCTCTCCCAAAATTTCAAGAATACGATCTGAAGCTCCAATGGATTTTTGAAGGTCTGCAAACAAATTGGTCATCCCACCCAAAGAACCACCAATAAAAATGGTATATATGATAAAGGAAGTCAATTCGCCTGGTAACATTTCTTTGCGCTCTACCAGATAGGCACCATAAGCCAGCACCATCATAATCCCTCCGAAAAGCACCAAAATAGAAAAAGAAATCATTGCTCCTCGATAAGTAGCCACGTGGATGGAGGTTTTTACTACTTGATTCAAAGCCTTCTGATAGCGGCTAATTTCATACCATTCATTGGTAAAAGCTTTGACTGCCTGGATGGATTGGAAGGTTTCTTCTACAATCACATTGGAATTAGCCAATTCATCCTGTGATTTTTTGGCTTGTTTGCGGATGAATCTTCCAAAAATAACGGCCAACAAAACCAAAATCGGGAAAGTAGCCACCATAAATAAGGTCAGCTCTACCGATTGAATGAATAAGTACAATACTCCTAGCACCAGTGTGGCTATCTGTCTCAAAAATTCGGCAATGGTAAAAGAAAGTGTAGTATGCAGTTGTGTGACGTCCGAAGCGATCCGACTGGTGAGTTCACCCACTCTTTTTTTTTCAAAAAAAGGTATTCCTAAAGAAATGATTTTGCTATAAAGGCGGGTGCGAATATCCGCCATTACTTTTTCACTGACCACACCAAAAATATACACCCTAAAAAATGAAAATAAAGCTTGCAATACCAACAAAGCCGAAAATATATAAATGACTCTGCGGATAGAGCTGAATAACCCTGAATAATTGCCCAGAGCTACATCCAGAAACTGCCCCGAAAGATAAGGAATCACCAAAGTAGTCAGCGTAGATAAAGCCAGAAAAAATATCCCAAGCCCAAAAAGGAAGCGATACGGCAATACAAAATGGAATATTTTTAGGAGTTTTTGAAGGTCTTTCCGATTAATTTTTTTCTTTTTTTCTTCGCTCGGTTGTTCGGTTTGTTTGGATTCGTGCATGGAACTATTTCTATTTTATGGTAAAATCAATACTTTTTGTTGAAGGGTTGGGGTTTGATTAAAAACACTATTTTACGAAGTGTTGGTTTATATAACCCTGAAATATCTAATTATTTTTTAAATTTGTCGGTCAAAGACTAAATTTAAAGACTTGCAAGGCTAAGGAAATTTATCTAAAATTCCAATGTTAGGTTTAGGGGTCAACGAATTTTACTTTCTTTACGTAACCATACAAAAGCAAAACCTTAATTTTATGCCTCTTAGCTACATGAATCGCTACAATCAGGTGTTTTTTTTTAAGAAAGTGGCGACTTTAAGAGGAAAGTATCGTTATTATACGACGAAAGAGCCTTCCCAAAATTGTATTTCGGATATCCCCAACGGCTTCGAGATTTACGAACACCCCGAATATGGGCAGGTATTTCTGAGAAAAAAAATCATTTCGGATATATTTCAGGAAGAAATTGAATTTGTCAGAAATATCCTCAAGACCCAAATCCAGATCAAAGATTTTATTGTAGACGTTAAAAAAGGCAGTATGACCATTTTTACTTGTGACATCAACGCCCAAACCTTGCGCGAAAAATTTCCGGATATTGTGGCCAACTCCTCAAAATCCATCATCGAACTGCTTCGGGATACACAGCAATTTATTCCACAACTTCGATTTATTCTTGAAAATGCTATTTTGAGAAAATACAAAGTACAGCGAAGGTCTATGGTCGGATTTAGAGAAAACTGGATCAACCTTGAGAGTTGCACGGACTTTAAGAAACTCGTACTGAAATATTGCCCTTACCTAGGCAGAGATGCTTTTTATAACTTAAGGCCAATCAGTACATCGTAATATAGGAGGATAATCCGCTTTTTTTATTCCTTCGTTTTTGAACATCTTACAAAATCTAATTATAAACTTTTAAGTTTGTCAGTTAAATCAACTTAACCATTCATTTATATGCAAAAAACCCAACGAATTGTTTTTGGATTTTTACTTGGTGTCCTGCTAAGTACTCAAGCCATAGCGCAACTCCCTACGGCGGATTTTTTTGATAGTACCAATGTACTCAGATTGCCGGTCGGGTATGTACGGATTGGCGATCAAAACTATGTCGGTCTGCGTCTGCAACCCGAAATAAAAATCTGGAAGCTGGGTATTGGCTTTAATATTCCGCTTTTCTTTAGTCTGGATGATGGCTCTTTTAGAACGGATGAATTCCAAAACGGCAGCGGTGCTTTCCGTATTATTGATTATATTCGATTCGGGCAAAAAGAAAAGGATAAGTTTTATGTCAAACTCGGCACGCTTAATCAGGAGTATCTGGGCTATGGGTATTTGATGAATAATTATACCAATGCGGCCAGTTATGAGCGGCGCAAATTGGGACTGAGTTATGATGTTCGCTTCTTGAAAATTTTTGGTATCGAGGGTAATTATTCCGACCTCAGAGGGCTGAGTAATATCTGGGCTTTCCGACCTTATGTCAAACCCCTAGAAAAAACGGCTATTCCCATCCTCAAAACCCTAGAAATGGGCTTTGGCTTCCTAGGTGATCGTGATGAAGAGCTGTACAATGCAGAGGGGGTTCCTGTCTCCACACAATTTATCAAAGATGGTATCAAAGCCTGGAGTGCCGACCTAGGGCTTAATGTACTCAAAAGTAAATTGCTCAATATCCGTGCGTATGCTCAATACGCCCGCCTGGGCAAGGTACAGGCACTAGCTGATTCTATTGATCGTCTCATTGCTGCTTTCCCGGATTCACTCACCGGAGCTATTGCCAATGGGTATAAAGCTGGTAATGGATTTAATATCGGAGTACAAGGTACTTTGGATTTAATTGCAGACATCTTGAAAGTAAATGTGCGTTTGGAGCGCAACTGGCAACAAGAGCATTTCTTGCCTCAATTTTTTGATCTAGTGTACGAAATCGACAAAGACGGCAAGCTTTGGCAATTGGCTAATACCGAATCGGTGAGCGGAACTTATGGTGTACTGACAGCTACCATTATTAACAAGGTTCATATCAGTGGCGGCTTACAAATACCGGATAAAGTCACAGACGCCACACCAGCCTTGATTCAATTGGCTCTATCTGCTGATGAGCTGATCCCCAATGTGATTGTGCAGGGTTCATATTTAAAAGGTAATCTGGGCAATCTTGCAGATGCTTTCAAGCTGGATGAAAGATCACTCCTCAATGCCCGATTTGCCTATAAAATCAATAAAAATTTCGTAGCAGGCGTTGATTATCGCTGGACTTTCGCAGAGGTAGAGCAAGATGGGCAACTCCGTTATAAAGCCACTAATTATGTAATGCCTTATTTCGGCTTGAATTTCTCCTTATTTAAGAAAAGAGAGTAGTCAGTACAAAGTTTCTACCCAGAATTACAATTGTTTTGCTTATAAGCTTCAATTCCAGGCTTTCATCTGTTGTAAACAGCAGGTTGGAAGCCTGGAATTGTTTGTGCTGAGGCTTAAAACCGACTTTTCGCACCCCCCTGTTTTTTGTAAGTTTTCTTCTAAAACTCTATAAAATATCGCAAAATATGGGTTTTGATAAAATATAGCATGTAAGTTTTATAAGAATAGTTATATTTCATATAAATATTTCGCTA
>JANRIC010000137.1:0-8339 GCA_033765345.1 Microscillaceae bacterium | reverse complement strand
TCTTGTTGGAAAAAGAAACGATATTGCATCCCATTGAGAATCGGACAGTTTTTCAAATTGTGTAGTCATTATTTTTGGTTTTGGTCAACTCAAAAATAGACCCGATTCTCTAATTTTGAAAATCCCCAACAACTTCTTAATCTTTCATTAAATCAGTTTAAAAGTCTGCCGCCATCGGTTACCCATCTGAAAGAGCTTAAAGAATTAAACGTCTCCGGTAACCGCCTTCTTGGGTTACCTCCTCAGATTGGGAATTTAACACAACTCAAAAAACTGGATTTAAATGGAAATGCCCTTAACTCACTACCTTTTGAATTGGGAAAACTTGGCAACCTAAAAGAATTGTATGCTTCAAGAAATAATTTGAAGACGCTTCCCTATTCCTTAGGCAATTTAAAGGGGCTTGAAAGGTTGGGGATGTCTGAAAATCTGATTTCTGAGCTTCCTCAAACACTGGGTGATTTGGAAAACTTGAAATTACTGGATTTAAGAACCAACATCTTAACCAAATTACCTGCTGAATTAGGAGGCTTAAAAAATCTAGAGAAATTAAATCTACGCAAAAACTTGCTTTCTGAATTACCCGCCGAATTGGGGGGGCTTGAAAATCTAAACGCCTTGGATTTATGGGGGAATGATTTAACCCAGTTACCTTCTGCAATAGGTCAATTGAGTAAATTGGAAAGCTTAAACCTCCAAGGAAATAATTTGACTACGCTACCCCAGGAAATTGGGAAACTAAAGAATCTTCATGAATTGGACTTAGGCGGAAATAACTGGGAACGCCTGCCCGACGAGATTGGACAATTGGAAAATCTCCACAATTTCAAAGTAGATTTTAACAGGCTTCCAAGTCTTGAGAAAAAGAGACTTCAATCGGTTCTACCCAACGCAAAAGGTTTATTAGGATTTTAAAATTAAAAATCTTTAAAGAATAAAAATATGATATACAATCGCCTTTCTGATGGAGCGAAAACAATCATGTTCATTTTCCTCCTTCAAACTTTTATTATACCGAAACTTTTCGGGCAGGCTGGTGTCAACATAGACAATTCTGTCTTACCTTCTGCCCCTGGTCTGTCAGGTAGTGGGGGATTAGGTTCCGTCAATATGCCCACAGGTACATTGAATTTAAGCATCCCTCTGTGTGGTGCAAGCGGGTACTTTGGCCAGGTTCCTGTCACGCTGAATTATGCCGCCACCGGAATACCTGTAAATCAATTTGCCGGAAATGTCGGGATGGGATGGAGTCTATCCACCGGCGGATTTATTACTCGCATTGTACAGGATAAACCGGATGACCTGGCAAATGGATATGCAGGCTATGATGTAAGTGGTTCGGAATTCGGTTGGCATTGCGGTAATAAAGGCAGAGCAGTGGAACAAATTTTAAATCCCTCTGCCCCCCTGCAAGTTGATAGTTATGACAGCATTAGAAATGTTTTGAGAGGTATCACAGGTGTGGATGCAGAAGGAGAGTCAGACCTTGACGGCAAATGGGATACCCAACCTGACATTTATTACTTTAATGTAATGGGATTGAGCGGACGTTTTGTACTGGATGCTTATGGATTTCCGGTGCTTACACCTTACCAAAATTTGAAGATCACTTTTCAAAGAAATACTTCAAATACCGTTGGTTGTGATCAAAATGCATTTCAAAGCTGGGTAATTACCGATGGCAGCGGTATGAATTATGTTTTCAAAGCCAAAGAAAAATTAACCAACCGCACCGATATTCCGGCAATTGGTGACTCTCCGGCTCAGACTCACGAACAGACCTACACCACCACCTGGTACCTTAGTGAAATCATTGCACCGAATGGCAAAGTAGAGATTTATTTTGATTATAATACTACTATACAACCCAGCTATTCATACAGTCAAATTACCAAGAATAGATACATCCTGCTCAGGGGATCAGCCTCCGCTAATATCCCAACTCAGGTTATAAATATTACCTCTACCCAAACGATTCCTTACACAGTATCAATTTCAGCCATTCGTTTTCCTCAAGGAAGAATCGATTTCGAATACAATCATACTCGTACAGATTTCACGGGAGGAAAAGCAATTAGCAAGATCACGGTAAAAAATCTTCAAAACGATGTACTAAAAGAAATCTCTTTTGGGTATTCTAACGTAACAAGTAGTTTTATGAGAGGTTTGCGCCTCGACAAACTACAAGTTGATCAGGACAATCCCTATTTATTTAGCTACTATAGTGGTAATCTTCCTCCCCAAGGAAGCTTCGAGATTGATTACTGGGGATTTTATAATAACAATGGAAGCCTTACCGGCATACCTCCCTGGTCAAATCCTTATGATAATACCTACTATAATGGTGCAAACCGTAACCCTTCTCTGGAAACCACCCGCAGAGGAACAATTCAAAAAATTGTTTACCCGACCGGAGGCTGGGTAGAATATGAATACGAACTAAATGATTATCTGGATCAAAACGGGCAAAATCAAAAATGGGGTGGCTTACGCATTCGTCGGATTATCTCAGGGGATAATTTGAATCCAGACCAAAATTTTGAACAAATCTACACCTATAACCGAGCAGAAGACGGCCAAGCCCTACAATCCAGTGGAACAATTAACAACCTCTTATTCCCAGTACAGTATGTCAGGGGTTTTCATGGTAGTGGCACCAGTCCTGAAAATTTCCCCACCTATGCCATTTTTTCCTCTCATCCTGCAAATTACAATCTACTTACCAATGGAAGTAATCTGATTTACAAGTATGTCACACTCCAAGAACCAGGCAGAGGTCAGGTGATTCATAAGTTCAGCCATTTTGAAGATGCTTTGTACAAGGATATTTTACCGGAGAAGTATGAACTACGGGTACATCATACAAATGACCCCTATAACGCGATTGTTTCTTTACAGCCGGGAGTCTCACCAACCACCTATTCTCTGGCTGATTCCCATATTACAATTGGGAATCCGGTCTTATCCAATGACCAACCACCTTATTTACCCAATACTACGCGCATGTGGCGGAGGGGCTTACCCTTAGCTGTAAAGGTAAAAAGTGAGTCTGGACGTACTCTATCTTTAACTGAGCATACTTATGAGTTTAACCCTCCAACCCCTTATCCACGCAGAAGCAGCACAGAGCTTGACCACAGCGTTGCACGGGGTTTGGTCATAGAAGGTGGCGGTTTGGCCTATATCCAGGGTTCTACCAGTGACAGATCACATCGTATGGTATATGGTGTTTACAAGGAGTTGTCCGAATGGTTTTATATGAAACAAGTGACTCAAAAAACCTACGATGACAAAGACCAGAACAACCAGACATTTGCCACACAGACCACTGAGTACACCTATAATCCCAAAAACTTACAGGTCAAAGAAGTCAAAAACACCAATTGGGAAGGCAGAAAACTACTCACTCGCTACAAATATCCCGTAGATTTTGTAAGTACCAATGATCTTTCCTATCCATTTCCTTATAATAATAGCACTATGGGGGTAATTTCTTCTCCTTTTACACCCACAGGCGGTACAGCCGATATTTACATTGAGATGCTCAGAAGAGGCATGAATAGTACGGTCATCGAGGAGCAATCCATAGAAGAAAAACCGGGAAATAGTTTCTTCTTATTATCTGGGTCGCATACAAAATATGCGATCATCAATCAGACCCAAAGCTTTAATAAATTCTACCCTAAATTGGAGGATAATTTCTCAGGTGGTTTTAACATCTTCCCATTAGCTGTAATTAAAAGCACCACAGGTTTTATCGTCCCTCAGGATGTATTGGTCATCGAGACCGACCGTCCCATTCCCATGACTGCCAGCGAATATACAGAAACCACACTTAGCACCAATGGAAGCCTAAACCTTGATACCCGTTGGTGGGTATCTCAGGAACTCTCTACTGTTTATGACCATCGTGTACGCATCAAAGAACAAAGAAGCCGCCAAAACCCCATTACCACTACCATTTATGACGAAACCAATAACCTGACGATGGCGCAGGTAGTCAATGCCACCTCAAATCAGGTAGGATATGAAAGTTTTGAGTCAAGTCCCCAAGCTTCCCTTTGGACATATACCCCTAGTCCCGGACTCATTTCCCCAGAGCCCCCTCTTGCCCATACAGGCACAAAAAGCTTCAGAGGGATTTTGGTTCGTAATAACCTTCCTGCGGGCACTTACAAAGTTTCTTTATGGGTACGTATGGCCAATAGTAATAGCATCTCAGTCAATGGAGCAAGCAGAAATATTAATTCTAACCAATTTACTTACCAAGCATGGAACGTCACACTGAATGCCACAGGCAATATTACAATTAATGCTCCCGGTGTTTTGATTGATGAAGTCAGAATTCATCCTGTCGATGCCTCCATGGTCACCTATACCCATATTCCCTTGGTGGGTGTCAACTCCGCCTCGGATGCCAATAGCCTCAGTACACATTATACATACGATGATCAGAACCGCTTAAATTTGGTCTGGGATCAGGATAAAAACCTTATCTCCGAAAACACTTACCATTATTCCCAACGCCTCAACGTCAAGATGGACTTTGATCCATGTGCAAATAATTACCCAGGAGAAACCAAATCATTTTCTGCTCAGGTAGTTAGAGACGGCATTGGCACAGATCCAACCTTTGTCTGGGATTTCGGAGATGGAACCGATAAAATCATAGGTCAGTTCCCCTATCATACTTATCAAAATGCAGGTACTTATCAGGTAACTCTTAAAGTGTATAAACCCGGCTATCCCAATCAGGAAACAAGCGAAAACATCACAATTTTCAGCCCAATCAGTGCCACATTGCAACCTTTTGCCCGGAATGGAGGATTTGCTAACTGGAGCTATGAGCAAATCGGTTGTGATAATATCCCATACGTACAAACTTGCGATCAACTCAAAATCAGGGTACAGCCAAGTGGAGGCAAGACACCTTATCAAAGTATAAAGTGGTATACCAAACACGTTCCGAATACCAATTGGGTTTATCAAAGCTCAGTAGACGGTCAAACCGAAATAGATTTCTTCTGTAGTATTCTGGCCTCTTACTATGTAAAGTGTGAAATTACAGATGCTTGTGGACGAGTTTTTACCACACCCGATCAATTTATAAATTTCTCGAGTTGTAATTAAAATTTATGACGACATCCTGATAAAAACATTAAATTTATACAAATATGAATTCATTCATCCGAAAATATGGTCTTTTAGCACTAGTCCAATTACTATGCTGGTCGGGTAGTGTGTTGGCTCAATGTGGAAGTATTCCCACACCTACACCGATTAATACCGGCTCAGTTTGTCTGGGAAAAGAATTTGTCGTAGGGGTACAGCCTTTAAGCGGTTACAAGGCAGAATGGTATGTGTCTACCGACCTCAATAATATCCTTGCCGAAGGGGCAGTTTTAGAAAGATTTACCTACACCTCTGAAAGTTATCAAGTACGTTTCAAATCATTATCTCAGCCAGGATGTATAGGTAGCTTTATTACCATTACTCCTGCTTTTGTAGATTGTGGCGACGACCTGAATTTTGTAAGGCAACGTACCGTACATACCAAAGGAATTACCTCTCCGAGTCAAATTCCCGGACTTAATGTCACCAAAGCAGATCAGGTCACTACCTACATGGATGGACTTGGAAGAACGCTCCAGACAGTCAATCACAAAGCCAGCCCTAGCCAGCAGGATGTCATCCAGCCCGTACACTATGATGAGTACGGTAGAGCTACCTTTAGCTACCTAGCCTATACCAGAGGGAATAATGGTAAATACCAAAAAGATGCTTTTACTGCGCAGGGGATTTTCTGGAATGATCCCACTAAGACCAATACCGATCCTGAAAGCCATCCGTATAGCCATAGCATCTTGGAGGCATCTCCTTTGCAGCGCGTGCTGGAGCAAGGTTCAGTAGGTCAGCTGTGGAATCCCACTTCTACCGCCGGAGGAGGGCGAACCGCCAGATACAGCTACTTCCTTTCTGCTGCCCAGGAAAACATAAGACGACTGCAATACAACCATACAAACGGTCAGATCGTATCTGCCTCTACTCCCAATCAAAACTACGGAGACCGGCAGCTTTCCGTCACCGAGATACAAACCCCCACTAGCTTACAAAACAGCTCCACAGTTATCTTCAATCGCAGCCGAACCTATACCAATTCGCTGGGGCAGACCATCCTGCAAAAAGTATACAACGGCACAGAAGAGTTAGACACTTACCAGGTCTATGATGATTTGGGGCAACTAAGAGCCATCATTCCTCCTTTGGCTGTAAACCTCTTAAGGACCAATGGATGGAACCTCTACGCCATCGCTCCCGGAAGTCCGCAAAACATCCTCCTCACTTACTGCTACACCTTCAAATACGACAAACGAGGAAGAGTCATTGAAAAAACCGTTCCAGGTGCTGCAACAATGTACATGGTCTACAACCGCAATGACCAGGTCGTACTCACACAAGACGGAGAGCAGCGTCGTGCAGACCCCCAGGGAAATACCCGATGGTCCTTCATCAAGTATGACCGCTACGGGCGAGAAATCATGAGCGGAATATTCCTAGCCTCAGCCGCTCAAAGCCGCGAAGTATTACAGGCAAACGCTGACAATATAACCATCACCTTTGAGAACCCTCAACTGACCATCCACAACTATCCCGAAAACCTAATCCTGACACAGCCACCTGCCCAGGCTGTAGATCAAATCGCTGCCAAAAGCATCACTTTGAGGCCCAACGCCGTCTTTACCGCTACGCCCGGTCAGGGATACTCTTTCAGGCTGGCAAGCAACCACGATTTCAATTACTCCACCGATCAGTCTTTTCCAGCCATTGACGAAGACAAAGACGAAATCCTTTCTTTCCGTTATTATGATGGCTACGAATTTATCGAGGGTGGAATAAGCAACTTCCAGAATTTCAACTCCCAATTTACCGAAATCCTTCCCGACCAGGAGCTACCCAAAGTCTTTGATCGGGTAGACGGCCTCAGCACCGGAGGAAAAGTAAAAATCCTGAATCCCAATCCCAACGCTCCTGATGAATGGCTTCATACCGCCGTGTTTTATGATGATGATCATCGGGTCATTCAGGTACAAAGTGACAACCACCTCGGCGGCGAAGACATCATCACTACCCAATATCACTTCGATGGGAGAGAGATCAAAAGCTTTGCCCGACACCAGGTAGACCCCGACGGCGACGGTACCCTGCAAACCGTCACCATCACAGATACCTACGTATATGATGCCACACGACAGCTCATCAGCGTATCTGAGCAAATTGATGACGACTACGTCATCAGCCCCAGCACCGAAGTACTCTCAGAGCTAAGCTATGGCGAGACGGGCGAGCTACTCACCAAGCGAGTAGGAGGCTCCGGCAATGATGCCCTCCAAAAAATAGACTACCGCTCCAACATCCAGGGTTGGCCATTGAGCATCAACGATGCCAACCTCAGCGACCAGGATCATCCCGTACAAGACCTCTTCGGCATGGAGTTTGAATACGAACAGCCCAGCCAAGCTCCGACCCGCTACGACGGCAGCATAGCAGAAGTCAGATGGCGCAGCAACCTTGACGACGTACAGCGCAGCTATGCCTATACCTATGATGCACTTGGCCGCCTGCAAAACGCCGATTACGGTAGCCAAAATACCGCAGAAAACTTTGACCTCAGCATCCCTGCCTATGACCTGAACGGCAATATACAAAGCCTGAGTAGGAGCGGCTTACAAGGCAGAGTAGTACAAGACAATCCTACCTTCGGACAGATAGACCAGCTCACCTACCACTATAGAGGCAATCAACTCACCGCCGTAGATGATGCCCGCGAAAGCGGCTCTACCCGTACCGGACTATCCGGTGACTTTAGCGATTGGGACGGACAGATCAGTCGCAAATCCAATAATGGCATAACCCAGGAAATGACCTACAATGACAACGGCTTCCTGCTCAGCGACCTCAACCAAGCCCTGCAATCCGTCCAATACAACCACTTAGACTTACCCTCAATAATCACCTTCGGCGCAGCAGGCCTGAGCGGAGAGATCAGATACACCTACGATGCCGCAGGCAATGTACTACGCAAAGTAGTCTCCTGGGAGACCCCCGATGTCATAGACGAGATCCAGACCGACTACCTCGGTGCCTTCGTCTACCAAAATGACGAACTGCAATTTATCCACACCTCCGAAGGGCGCGCTCTACCGCCCCGAATCACCGGAGGGACTCAGTACGCCTACGAATACTTCTACACCGACCACCAGGGCAACCTCCGCATGAGCTTCCGCCGCCCCGAGTTCAGGCAATACGTAGCCCACATGGACAACTTTGGCGAAGACGAA
>JANRIC010000135.1:0-24523 GCA_033765345.1 Microscillaceae bacterium | reverse complement strand
ATAAGCCTTTTAGCTTCGCTTGATAATCCTTGATGGGTGTAGGAAACAACATACTGTTTTCCGCAATTTTTACAAATACATCTGGGTTTGCCATAATAAGTATTCCCATTTTTTACTACATTTGAGCTGCCGCAGTGAGGACAATCTGGCTTTTCTATATTCTTGTAATTTATGTCTCGTAAACTCAAAATTATAACTTCATTGCGGTTTTTTAAACCATCATTACATTTTTAGGACTATCAAAAACGCAACTTCTAAAACCTAACATCAATTATGAATAAACCGATATTCTGCCCGGAATGTGGGCACATTCATACGCCTATTTTGAGTAATATTTCCTGGAGCTTGCCTCCTACTGGAGGTGATTATGAATGGGTAGAAACCGAGGCACAGGCCACCTGTAAAAATTGTAGCCACCGCTTTGAGGTAAGGGTACAGATTGATATTGACTCGAACCAAGTCAACAAAATCGTATATTTCCCCTATCCTGCATCTGTAAGTATTTTTGCAATGATTGAAGATTTGTCTTACGCTGTCAAGATTTTGAAGCTTTTTGCCAATGCCGAATCTGCTCAAAAAGCACATAGTATTTTTATTCAAAATAATTCTTATCTGGCATCTAGGGTATACGCAGTGGAGATTCATGCTTCTGAGATTTTTTCTCTGGATGGAAAATTCACCCGAAAAAAGAAATATGATTTTGAAAGTTTGTCTTTTGAATGAGGACTCGGGTGCAAGGAGTCGGGGGGCGGGTACAAGGAGTCGGGCTAAAAAAGTTCAACGCATAGCTTCGGAAGCTCAACGCATAGCTTCGGAAGCTCAACGCATAGCTTCGGAAGTTCAACGCATAGCTTCGGAAGTTCAACACATAGCTTCGGAAGTTCAACACATAGCTTCGGAAGTTCAACGCATAGCTTCGGAAGTTCAACGCATAGCTTCGGAAGCTCAACGCATAGCTTCGGAAGCTCAACGCATAGCTTCGGAAGCTCAACGCATAGCTTCGGAAGTTCAACACATAGCTTCGGAAGCTCAACGCATAGCTTCGGAAGCTCAACGCATAGCTTCGGAAGTTCAATGCATAGCTTTTTGCCCAAATAATCTTGTAGTTGGATAGACTTTCTCAATACATCTTCTGGGCTCTTTATGAAATTACTTGAAACTTATTTATTTACACATGAAGACGGGCAACGACAAGGTCACTCAAAGCGACCTTGTCGTTTGAATAGATTTATCTTCAAGTAAAATCATAAAGAACCATCTTCTGTATGAAAATTAGGAGCATAGTCGTTGACTTTTAGTTTCATGGGCAGATACAATCTTTGAGCTTGGGAATCAAATTTTTTGATAAAAATATCTAGGGCTATTTACAAATTTTTCAGGAAATCTAATCTTTCTTCCTCTGAAAAACACTGCCATTGCAGGTACCAATCCAGGAGTTTGTCTAGACTTTCAAATTCGCAGACCGGGTAAGGCATTTTGGGTTCTTGGTCAGAGACGACTGCACAATAGGTCACCAGCGTATCCAAAAAGGATTCATTAAAATCTCTAGGGCGCAGTTTGAGTTCTTCCTGTAATTCTTCAAATAAAATCTCAAAGGTGTATTCATTTTGCAAACAGCTAAACACAACCTTATCTGAAAAAATATCCAGTTTATAAATGGTATATTCGGTAATAATGGCGATAATTCGCCCCTGGATGAGTTGCTCTACCTGGATTTTAGAACTAAAATAGGCGCTATTCAGCATACATGTAGGATGATGTTTTTTGTTTCAAAAATTTATAACAAAAAAAAGTCTTCTATGATTTACTAGGGGGGCTAATTTTGAAAGTTTTTCTATGCCAGGGGCTAAGTCCTTGCTCCAGAATAGCTTGGCGGTGCTTTACGGTTGGGTAGCCGGCATTGTTTGCCCAGTCATAAGCCGGATATTCTGCGGAGAGGTCTTCCATGAGGCGATCTCGATAAGTTTTGGCAAGTATCGAGGCTGCAGCAATAGCCTGAAACTTTCCATCACCCCGAACGATGCATACGTGAGGGATAAACCGAAAGGGGCTGAAATGCTTGCCGTCAATCAATAATAATTCGGGCTGTAGGTTCAGCTTTTCAAGTGCGCGATGCATTGCCAACATACTGGCATGGTGAATATTGATTTGGTCTATTTCTTCGGCGGATACTTCAGCAATTGCCCAGGCGAGTGCTTTTTGTTTGATCATCGGCTCTAAGTCTTCTCTCTGCTTTCGGGTGAGTTTTTTAGAATCATTAAGCTGCTCTTGCTGGTATTCTTTGGGCAGGATGACGGCCGCAGCCACAACGGGTCCGGCTAGGCATCCGCGCCCGACTTCATCCACGCCTGCTTCCATTAAATTACCTGTGTATGAAGATTTCAATAATTTGTTCATCAAAGCTACTTCGAAATTGGGTTTTCAGGGATAAAACCAAGTAATTTGCAATATAAAAAAGTCTAGGCTTTGATTGGAGTGATGATCAAGAATTTATCAATTTAATCCTCCTCCAAATTCGATGAAGTAAATAATTTTCCAAAACAAATCACCTTATCATCATGAAAGAACACGAAAATCCCTGGCAAACGATAAGCACCAAACCTATTTATGAAAATCCCTGGATTTCAGTCCGAGAAGACCAGGTCATCAATCCTTCCGGCAATCCGGGGATTTATGGGGTAGTGCATTTCAAAAACAAAGCCATTGGGGTTATTCCCGTAGATGAGGAAGGTTATACCTATCTGGTAGGTCAGTATCGTTATGCTCTTGAAGAATATTCCTGGGAAATACCTATGGGGGGTGGTCCGATAGGCATTGATATTTTGGAATCTGCCAAGCGAGAGCTAAAGGAAGAAACTGGGTTTACGGCAGCTTTATGGACGAATGTAGCCCGCATTCATACGTCCAATTCGGTGACTGATGAAGAGGGTTTTGTGTTTTTGGCTCAAGAGCTTACTGCGGGTGAAACGGAATTTGAGGATACTGAAGACCTTCAAATTAAAAAAATACACCTGCGTGAAGCTTTGGATATGGTGATGAACAATGAGATCACTGACTCAATCACTGTGGCTGGAATTTTAAAAGTGGCTAAATTATTGGGGATAAGTTAGGTATATGCTTAAACAGATTCAGGAAAAGATAACCCGTTCTTTGCGTTATAAAAACTTGGTACTCCTGCTCAGGAAAACCAAGTTTCGTCGTGGTCGTGTTCCTTTACTGAAAGTTATGCAGGTTTTATTTCTCAAGCTCACCCAGACCAATATTCATCAGCAGGCGAGTGCCATTGCTTTTAGTTTTTTGCTTTCACTTTTCCCGGCCATTTTGTTTTTATTATCGCTGATTCCCTTTATTGCCGAGCGATTGCAGATGCCCGATCTATTGAATCAGGTATTGATTTTGTTGAAAGATGGGGGCATTCCTGATGGTATCTATGAGTTTGTGGAACCTACCATTGCTGATATTATCCAAAACAAAAGCACTGGTTTACTTTCATTTGGTTTTTTGTTTGCCATTTATGCAGCTACCAATGGCGTGGTTGAATTGATGAATACCTTTAATATCAATTATGCTTTTTCTGAAAAACGTTCTTTTTGGCTTAAACGACTTATTGCCATTGGGCTGGCTTTTCTGTTTGCCTTTCTGTTGATTTTTGCTGTGGTGGTATTGGTGGTCGGTCAGTTGGTACTGGCGGCTATGGGCAATATGATCGATGAAGATATTTTATTTTATGGGTTTATTTTGCTGCGTTACGGCGTTTCGTTTTTGGTCTTTTATGTAGGTATTTCTTATGTGTATTACATTGCGCCTGCCAAACACAACAAATGGCGTTTTTTTTCATTGGGTTCTACGTTGGCTTCTGTTTTGGTGATTGTCAACACGTATGCATTTTCTTTTTACTTGAGTAATTTTGCCACCTATAACAAGTTATATGGTTCAATTGGTACTTTGATTGCGTTGATGACCTGGTTGTATTTGTTGGCTTGGGTGCTTTTGCTAGGGTTTGCACTGGATGCCAGCATCGGAGAAGCAAAAATTGCCCATGAAAAAGAACTCAGACATCGTTATTCTATGTTGGATGATATAGAAGCGCAGGAAAATTCCGAAAAAAAATCTGGCGAATCTTAAATTAAATACGTTTTTTTTAAGATTTTTTTTAAAGATTTTAGGTAAATGAGGTATTACTTTTTGAGCTTGATACGTATATATTTCATGAAAAATCATTAAATTTGTATTAGCTGCATAATTGGTATAAACAGGCAATAATTCGATGAATAGTGCTAACTATTTCCTAACAGAGGATGGTGTAATCAGTAGACTGGATACGTATTGGGATAAACTCAGTAATCTCACTATCAAACTCGATAACACCACTAAAAACCTAGCTAAGAGGCTTTTTTACAGCTTGGTAGCCAGCCTCTTTTTGATTGTTATTGTATTTTGGTTAGATTTAGAGCGATCTATCAGTCTGACTGTTTTATCTTTGTTTAGCCTGTTGGCTGTGACGCTTGCTGTGGCCCAACTTACTACCTTTCTCGAGTTTGTAGATCTCAAAAAAAGAGGCATGATTCTTCATGATGAATTAAGCCGTGAATTGGAGTATGGGTTGGATAGTCATTTAGAAGAAGAAGTATCTGTAGAAGAAAGGATTATCCTAAGTAATTTTCTCTTGTCCTGTGAGTTGCCTATCAATCCTTATCTCTATCTTTGTTTGTTGGCATTATTACCCTTGATGCATGGAATCTTTTTTGGGTTTTATTATTTATATCTCTAAAAAACCCTTACAATCCATTTCCAAAGTCAAGTATTAAAGATAAAAGGCACAAACCTGATCATTAGATTTTATCAGGTTTGTGTATTTTTTTAGATTTTTTTTGTTACACACCAAATAACAATCTCTCCGGTTCTTCAACATACTTTTTAACAGCCACCAAAAAGCCAACTGCTTCTTTGCCATCGATGATCCGGTGGTCATAAGACAAAGCCAAATACATCATAGGTAATATTTTGACTTCACCATTTACTGCAAAAGGACGTTGTACGATGTTGTGCATACCCAAAATGGCTGATTGGGGCGCATTGATGATCGGAGTAGACATCATCGAGCCGAAAATACCCCCGTTGGTGATGGTAAAAGTTCCTCCTTGCATATCTTCAATGGTAAGTTTGCCATCACGGGCTTTGGCTGCTAGGTCTACAATCCCCTTTTCTATTTCATAAAAGCTCATGTTTTCTACATTCCGCAATACGGGTACAACCAGCCCACGGTCTGTGGAGACAGCCACTGAGATATCCACATAATCATGGTACACGATTTCACCTTCATCAATCATCGCATTTACTTCGGGGAATTGTATCAAAGCTTGTGCACATGCCTTCGCAAAAAAAGACATAAAGCCTAGTCCAACCCCATATTTTTCCTTAAACTCGTCTTTGAAGCGATTTCTGAGGTCCATGACCGGCTTCATATTGCATTCGTTGAAGGTGGTGAGCATCGCCGTTTCATTTTTTACAGCTACCAGACGGCGAGCGATGGTTTTACGCAATTGTGACATGCGGCTGCGGCGCTGTGTGCGGTTTCCGGCGACTGCTTCGGGAGTGGTTGCGGTTTTTTCTACGGGCGTGGAAACGACTTCTTTTTTGGGCTCAGTTTTTTGCGCTTTCAGTGAATCTTCCTTGGTGATGCGTCCGTCAACGCCGGTACCTTCTACTTCGGCAGGATTGATCCCCTTTTCTGCAAGGATTTTGGAGGCAGCAGGAGAAGGATGCCCTGTGGCGTAGGTAGTTGTGCCGGATTGAGTTGGAACAGGGGTTTCAGATGAAGTTTGAGTTGGGGTGGTAGTTTGAGGTTGGGCTGTTCCGGTGGCAGCATCACTGACCTCGATTCTACAGATCAGCCCTCCTACGGGCAAGGTAGTACCTTCCTGTGCTACGATGCGGAGGATTCCTCGGGCTTCGGCAGGGAGTGGTTGGGTGGCTTTATCGGTTTCTACTTCACAGATTTCTTCGTCCAGTTCTACCAAATCGCCGTCTTTTTTAAGCCAAGTGCCGATGACTACCTCTGTGATAGATTCGGCCAAATTGGGTACAAGCATTTCTACCACTTGCATTTGTCCGGTAGGAGTAGGTTGAGTTGCCGCAGGCACTACGGGGTCGGTAGACGTTGAGGAGGTGGTTATCTGAGGGGTGGAAGTAGGAGTATTTTCGCTATTGGTATTGATCATACCGATGACGGTTCCCACATTAACCGTTTCGCCGGATTGTACGGTAATTTTTAGGATTCCGTTGGCCGGGGATAATAATTGCTGACTGGCTTTATCTGTTTCTACTTCACAGATTTCTTCATCCAGTTTTACGGCATCACCGTCTTTTTTGAGCCATTCACCAATAGTTACTTCGGTGATAGATTCGGCAAAAGCAGGAATAACTATTTCTACGTGCATCATATTTTAAAAAAAGGGTTGACTTTATTTTTTCAAAAAGTTTTAATCGTACCGATTTTAGTGCCTACGGGAACGGTTTCGCCCTGGTGTACGAGTATTTTTAAGATTCCATCAAGAGGCGATCCCAGATGATAGCTCACTTTGTTTACTTCAAATTCGCAAAGCTCTTCGTCCGTTTTTACGGGATCGCCGTCTTTTTTATGCCACTCTAAAATGATGGCACTGATTATTTCGTCATCTTCAAACACAGGAATAACAATATCTTTATTCATCGCGATTTGAGTTTATGTAATTTACATAAAAGAAGCATTCACAATATATTCTTGCTCTTCTGCGTGGATTTTCGGGAATCCTGTGGCTGGCGAAGCACTTGACTTACGAGCTACGATGGCGATTTGGTCATATTTATATACTCGCTGAATGTACGTCCAAGCACCCATATTTACGGGTTCTTCTTGTACCCAATGTACTTTGGCATTGGGATATTGGCCGATTTCCATGTGCACACGTTTGGAAGGAAAAGGGTGAAGTTGTTCAATACGGATGATGGCTACGTCTTTGCGTTTATCTTTTTGTTGCTTTTCGAGCAGGTCATAATATACTTTCCCTGAGCAAAGCAGGATTCTTTCTACTTTTTTAGGGTCTACATAATTATCCCCGATTACTTCCTGGAATGAGCCTTTGGTAAACTCTTTTAAGGGTGAAATTACTTCTTTTTTACGAAGTAATGATTTGGGTGACATGACGATGAGTGGTTTGCGGAAATTCCAGGCTAATTGGCGACGTAAAAGGTGGAAGAAATTTGCCGGAGTTGTAATGTTGGCCACAATCATATTATATTCGGCTGACATTTGCAAGAAACGCTCCGGGCGTGCGCTGGAGTGCTCCGGTCCTTGCCCTTCGTAACCGTGTGGCAGAAGCAGTACGATTCCATTCATCCGATTCCATTTACTTTCTGAGGAGCTGATGAATTGGTCAATCATAATTTGGGCACCATTGACAAAATCTCCAAATTGAGCCTCCCAGATGACCAGCGCATTGGGGTTCGCCATGGCATAACCAAATTCAAAACCCAATACGGCGTATTCCGAAAGTAAAGAGTTATAAATTCTAAAACGTTCTTGGTTTTCTTGTATATAATCCAGGTTGACGTATGGTTCGTTGGTATTGGCATCGGTAAGTACTGCGTGGCGATGAGAAAATGTACCTCTTTCTACATCTTGCCCACTCATCCGTACTATTTTTCCTTCGATCAGGCAGGAGCCGTAGGCCAATAGCTCTGCTGCAGCCCAATCAAGTTGTTTGTCCTCAAAGAACATTTGCTGTCTTTGCTTGAGAAGGCGTTCAATTTGTTTTAAGGGTTTAAACCCTTCTGGGACAGAGCAAAGTGCCTGTGCGATTTGATCAAGGTCTTTTTTGCTGATACCTGTTTCGGGAGACTTATCAAAGTCTGTAGGCTGAGATTTGGTCAGATGTTGCCATTCTTCTTCCAGTTTTTGTAATTTATAAGGTACAGACTTTTGTTTGACCATATTGAGTCGATCCTGGAGCATTTTACGGAAATCATCTTCCATTTTTCTGACCAAGTCTAGGTCACCGCCTCTTTCAGCAAGTCTTTGCATATAGATTTCGCGTGGGCTGGGATGCTTGGCGATCACATCATACAATTTGGGTTGGGTAAAGCGGGGTTCGTCACTTTCATTGTGGCCATATTTGCGGTAGCAGACCATATCGATAAATATATCCCGATTGAATTTTTCTCTAAACTCTGCTGCCAGTTTACAGCAGTAGTTTACGGCTTCGGCATCATCTCCATTTACGTGTAGCACCGGAGAGTCAGTGATTTTGGCAATATCCGTGCAATAAATACTAGAGCGTGCATCTTCAAAGTCGGTGGTAAATCCAATTTGATTGTTGATCACAAAATGGATAGTACCACCTGTGTAGTAGCCTGGTAATTTGGACATTTGGATAAGTTCGTACACGATTCCCTGACCAGCCACCGCAGCATCTCCGTGAATCATAATCGGGAGGATTTTGTCAGCATTCCCATGATAGGTATCGTCACAGTTGGCTCTGGCATACCCTGAAATGACAGCATTGACCGTTTCGAGGTGAGAAGGATTAGGGGCTAGTTGGATATTCACGGTTTTACCGCTTGGGGTGGTGATTTTGCCGGAATAGCCCATGTGATATTTTACATCGCCGTCACCGATATTGAGGTCAATGTCTTCGGGGTTAATTCCTTCAAATTCATTAAACACATCTTCATAAGTTTTACCCAAGATATTCACGAGTACGTTCAGTCTTCCTCGGTGAGCCATTGCGATAAAAACTTCTTCAACGCCCAACTCAGCACTTCGGTTGATGATGGCATCCAGGGCTGGGATGGTGTTTTCGCCTCCCTCGAGAGAGAATCTTTTTTGCCCTACATATTTGGTATGCAGGAAGTTCTCGAAGACATTGGCTTCGTTGAGTTTGGCTAGAATGCGTTGTTGTTCGGGTTCGGAAGGTACAAAAGTTACGTCTTCACGCTCTATTTTGCTTTTAAACCAGGCGATGATTTCCGGCTCGCGGATATACATAAACTCGAAGCCAATCGGTCCGGTATAAATATACTTGGCTCTTTCTACAATTTCGCGCAAAGTGGCAGGTCTTTGAAAAAGTGATATTCCTGATTGGAAAGTCATATCCAGGTCGGCATCACTGAGGAAGAAATCCTCAAGTTCGAGCCTTGCGCGCCGGTCTCTTCGCTCCCGAACGGGATTAGTTTTGGCTTTGAGGTGACCACGTCCCCGATAAGCAAAAACCAGGTTGCGACATTTGATTTCTTTGAGTTGGTCGGGGGTTTTGGGATCAGTACTCAGGTTTGGAGAACCATTTTGGTAAAGGGGTTGAGAAGCTCCATTTTCACTGTAAAAGGTTTGAGAAAACTCAAACCCCTCGAAAAATCGCTGCCAACTGAGGTCAACAGAATCCGGATTTTCTTTAAAAGCTTGATATAATTGATCTATATAAGAAGGATCAGCATTGGCTATATACGAATATTTGTCCATAACATCTATGCTTTATAGCTTAGAATTTTATTTTGAATTTTATAGTACAAATCTACGATTAATATTGAATTCAAGTAGAATAATATAGTTATTTTTACACCTTGATTTTGTTTTTTTTAAACCTAATATATTTATATGAGCCAAAGAGCTGTATTGAGTGAGATTTGGAGCTATCCGATCAAATCTTGCAAAGGAATATCCCTGACAAGGGGCACGGTAGATTTATTTGGGCTGCATAATGATCGTAGATGGATGATTATCCATGCAACAGGAGGTTTTATTACGCAGAGAGACCATCCAAAAATGGCACTTATTTCAGCAGAATTCCTTGAAAACACGATGATTTTAAAGGCTTCCGGCATGAAAGAACAGGCTTTTCATTTTTCAGAAGAATCGTCTAGGGAAGAGATCATGGTCAAAGTTTGGGATGATGAAACTCTGGCAGAGCTGATGCCCCAAGAGGCACATGATTGGATCAGCAATTATTTGCAAGATGACTGCCGATTGGTGTTTATGCCCAAACATGCCCGCCGACAGATTGACTTATCCTATGCTTTGCCTGGGCAGTTCACCTCATTTTCAGATGGATACCCCCTATTGTTGATTTCGGAAGCGTCACTGGCAGATTTAAACCAAAGGCTTGACCAGGCGGTATCGATGAATCGTTTTCGCCCAAACCTAGTTGTTACAGGCGTAGAACCTTATGCCGAAGATCAATGGCATCGTATCACAATCGGGGAGGTGGAGTTTTTGGTAGCGAAACCTTGCGGGCGTTGCATAATGACTACCATTGATCAGGAAGCGGGTACAGTGAGCGGTAAAGATCCTCTAAAAACTTTATCTGAATACCGTAAATTTGGTAAAAAAGTCTGTTTTGGGCAAAATCTGATACAACTGCGGCAAGGGCAAATACAAGTAGGCGATACCGTAGAAATCACCCTTATTTCTCATAAATAATGGTTTTTTCAAAAATAATCTGTGCGATATTGGCACCTACTTGGACGGTTTCGCCTTCTTCTACCAAAATTCTAAGCCTCCCGGAGACCTCTGCCAGGATTTCAAAATTGATTTTATCGGTCTCTACTTCACAAAGAATTTCTCCCTGATCCACATATTGCCCTTGATGCTTAAACCATTGATTAATGGTAGCTTCTTGGGTCAATTCATCCAATAAAGGGATTTTTACTTCAAAAACCTTCATGTAAGTTTTATGTAATTAGCTTCTTTTGTAAAATTACATGATTTTTTTCATAGAAAAATCATTGTTTTATAAAATTATCCAGCTTTGTACAAGTTTTTCTTTGAATTATCCTGACTTTTTAAATTAATTATGACCAGAGTTTGCAGTTATGCTGAAGAATTTTTAAACTTGCAGCACACTTTAACTAGGTGGTTAAATTTATTGGTTAATGCAGGAGAACTTAGAAACAGATCAAAAGATATTACGGGCGGCAAGAAAGATTTTTGTGCAAAAGGGTCTTACGGGTACTCGTATGCAAGATATTGCCGATGAAGCAGGGATCAACAAAGCACTTTTGCACTATTATTATCGCTCCAAAAAGCTCTTGTTTGAGATTGTCTTTAAGGAGCATAAGCAAAAGATGTTTGAAAATCTGATTCAAATCCTAAACTCAGATAAGTCAGTAATGGAGAAAGTGGAGCAGGTCATCGAACACGAGCAGGATTCGCTGCAAGCTTTTCCTACGATGCCTCTTTTTATTATGAATGAAGTTCATCAAAACCCAGAGCGGGTTTTTGAGCTACATACTGGAGCTATGAAAGAGGTTACGTGGCAATTTTTCAAACAAATTGAGCAGGAAATTGCCGAAGGTAAGATCAGAGCCATCAACCCAATGGACTTGTTGATTAATCTGGTAAGTTTGAATACATTTCCATATTTGGCCTGCCCAATGTTTATGCACACGCTGGGTATGAGCGAAAAAGATGTGGAAGAATTTCTACAAAATCGCCGACATACGATCAAGGAGTTCTTCAGGCAGGCATTGAGCTTGGAGAAGTAAAAAAATTTCATGGAATATTAACTAAAAAGTTAAACCGACAAATTAAGACCAAGATGAAAGAGATTTTCAAAAAATTTAAATGGGTTTTGTGCGAGACGTTTTTTGTTGAACCCCGAAAAATACACTGGGAACAACCTTTGAGCCCTGAATTGGTAGTCAATGAACTGGAATTAAATGCTTTGCTGGCAAGTGTAGAAACACACTTTCAGGTTAATATTCCTGATCAGGAACTCTCTAAGCTTCGTTCGGTCAGAGATGTGGTCAAATGTCTGGAAAGGCTTTTAGTCCGTTAAGATGCTGAAATGTAAGCATTTTGCCTGCATTTAGTAGGTTTTGCTCCTATCATTGCTAAAAATTAGGTATAACCAATAAACAAAGGCTTTACGAAATAGATTACTCATGCGGGGCAGCTTGTCCTGTGCAAAACTAACCTGTACTTTTTGACAATTTATTTGACTCAATTTATCAATCTCATATTCATATGAAAAAAGTTGTTTGGATTCTTGTAGTGCTGGGCATCATTGCTTTTTTTGCCTTCACTCTTTATAGTAATAAGAAAGAAATCAATCAAGCCGCACAATTTCGGGATAAAGTTACCGATGTCCCTGTGCGGGTTACAAAAGCTGCTTATCAACCAATGGATTATGCGTATGCATACTTGGGAAGTTTTGCCCCGATTCGTGAGGTAAGCTTTGGAGCAGAAACCCAGGGCAGAATCACTCAGATATTTGTGCAGGAAGGAGACATGCTCAGTCAGGGGCAACTCCTGGCCAAGATTGATGATGAAAAACTTCGCCTGAAACTCTCCTCCGAACAGGTTGCTCTGGAGAATCAAAAATCTGTGCATCAAAAACTCACCCGCGATCTGGAACGTTATGAAAACCTTAAAGAAGCCAATGCCGTCACAGACATCAATTATCAGCAATCCAAACTGAGCGAAAAACAATCCGGTTTTTCTGAAAAATCAGCCGCTATTCAGATCAAACTCACTGAAAAAGATCTGCGTCTCACACAGATCACCGCTCCGATTTCTGGTATACTTACTGAAAAACGCTTTGAGGTAGGTTCTGTGGTGAATTTTGGAAACCCATTGGGAACAATTACAGACATATCGAGTGTAAAACTGGTAGCCCTGATCCCAGAGGCAGACATATTAAAATTCAGCCAGGGGCAAGAGGTAAAAGTGACCGCCGATGTATACCCTGACCGGGAATTTGTAGGAACTATCACCCTCATCGGGGTCAAAGCTGATGCAGCGCATAATTACAAAGTAGAAGTGTTGGTTTCCAATAGCCGGGAAGCCTTTTTACGTGCAGGTATGTATGGCAAAATCAAGGGCAAAAGTACCCAAAAACAAGATCGTTTGCTCATCCCTCGTACTGCATTGGTAGGAAGCATCAAACAACCCCAAATATTTGTGGCTCAAAATGGCACAGCTAGGCTCAGAGACGTAGTCATCGGCGATTCTTTCGGCGATTCTCTGGAGATCATTTCAGGGCTAAAAGCAGGAGAGTCTGTCATCATTACCGGGCAACTCAACCTGGAAGATGGAACCACGATCAAAATTCAAAACTAAAATTACACAGCCATGACTTTAACCGAACTTTCCATCAAACGCCCCTCACTGATTGTGGTGATTTTTACTACCCTTATTTTATTGGGCTATATTTCTTTACAATCATTGGGTCTGGAGCTATTGCCGAAATTTACCGTCCCGGTTCTTAACATTACTACAGTGTACCCAGGAGCCAACCCTTCGGAAGTAGAAACCGGAGTGACCAAAATTATAGAGGAAGGGCTTTCATCCCTTGAAAACGTTAAACAAATGCGTTCTACTTCTTTGGAAGGTGTCTCTATTGTGATTTTAGAAATGGAAAACTTCGTAGATATAGGTCAGTCTCAGGAAGATGCCCAAAGAAAGCTCAACAAAATCGTCAATCAGCTTGCTGATGATGCCCTGACACCCACCATCTCTCAGATTTCTTCGGATGAATTCCCGATTTTGCGCTACAGCGTATTCTCATCACTGCCTGCTACCGAATTTTATCAATTACTCAAAGACCGTATCAAACCTTTGATTTCCTCTTGTGAGGGTGTGGCTGAGATTCAATTGATTGGAGGAGAAGAAAGAGCCGTTCGTGTGAATGTCGACGAGAAAAAACTCCAAGCTTATAAATTATCCATATTGCAGGTAAGTCAGGCTATCAATCAATCTAATTTGGATTTTCCAACGGGTGAAGTCAAAACTGAAGGAAAAGGGCTTCGCGTTCGCCTCGCTGGGAAATATAGCAACATTGAAGACCTAAGAAACCTGGTCGTAGCCCGCACCCAAGACGGAGGGCAGATCAAACTCAGAGATGTCGCTGATATAGTAGATGGACGCAAAGAACTCAGTTCCATCAATCGCCTCAATGGAACTCCCGCCATTGGGCTTGCTATTCGCAAACAAGGCAATGCCAATGCCGTAGCCGTAGCAGAAAGAACCAAAGAAAAGATCAAAGAAATTGAGCAGCAGTTTGCCAAAGAAGGTGTAAAATTTAGCCTCGCCATTGATTTGACCGAATTTACCATTCAGGCAGCCGAGGCTGTACTCGAGGATTTGATTCTGGCAATTGTGATCGTAGCATTGGTCATTTTGGTATTTTTACATAGCTTGCGAGATTCAGCCATTGTATTGCTGGCTATCCCTTGCTCTTTTATGCCGACCTTCATTGCCATTTACCTAGCTGGTTTTACGCTCAATCTAATGACAATGCTAGGACTTACCTTGGTGGTTGGAATTCTGGTAGACGACTCCATTGTGGTCATTGAGAATATCCACCGACACTTACACATGGGCAAAAGCAAACGCCAGGCTGCTTTAGACGGACGAAATGAGATTGGATTCACGGCACTTTCCATCACCTTTGTAGATGTGGTCGTATTTTTGCCGCTGATGCTTACAGATGCAGGTGTGATTAGCAATATTTTGAGAAATTTCTCACTTGTGATCGTAGCAGCCACCCTGATGAGTTTATTTGTGTGTTTTACGGTGACGCCCTGGCTGGCTTCCCGATTTTCGGAAGTGCCGCACTTCTCCAAAAGGAGTATTTGGGGTAGATTTAATATCTGGACTGAAAATCAAATCTCTGGACTGACCCATTTTTATGTAAAGAACCTTGCCTGGTCTCTCAAACACAAAAGATATGTATTCCTGGTGTTGATTCTGGGTTTTGTAGGCATGATGTTGCTGATGTCAAACGGCTTCATCGGGAGCGAATTTGTAAGTGAAGGTGATCGAGGAGAAGCAGTCATCAATGTAGAACTCAGTAAGGATGCAACACTTGAATACACTTCTGAGCTAAGTCGACAAGCCGAAAAAATCCTGATGGAAATGCCCGAAGTAGATCGGGTCATTGCCAGTGTGGGTGGCAGCAGTAGTTTTGAAGGTGGAGGTGCCCGAAAATATATTTCTGAAATCACCGTCAAATTGGTACCTCGAGATCAAAGAAATCTCACTACCGACGAGTGGCTTCCTATCGCCAAAGCCAAACTTAGAAAAATCCCGGGCGTAAAAGCTCGAGCTGCCAAAATCAATATCAACGGTACAACTGGTGTGCCTATTGAAATCATCATTAATGGTACGGAAAGCGAAGCTACGCTGCAAGCCGCCGGAAAAATGAAAAAACTGGTGCAAAATGTAGCCGGTACCACAGACGTAAAGCTTACGGTAGAAGGCGGTGTGCCTGAAGTAAAAGTAGATATTGACAAAGAAAAAATGGCAAATCTTGGACTTACCGTGCAAACTGTGGGTGCTACTCTTAGAAATGCTTATGCCGGAAATGACGATTCTAAATTCAGGGAAAATGACACCGAATACGATATTATCGTCATGCTGGATGGTTTTGATCGCCGTAATGCCGAAGACGTTAAAGACATTTCATTTCTCAATAACCAAGGTAGACTCGTCAAACTGAGCCAATTTGCCAACATCAGCCCTAGCCTTGGACCCTCTCAGCTTGAGCGTACCAATCGGGTCACGTCTGTCAAACTGGAATCGGCACTACAAGGACGGCAATCTGGCGACGTAGCCACCGATATCGAAGCTGCCATAGCAGCCTCAGGCTTGGATAAAGAGGTTAATTATTATTTCATTGGTGAAGTAGAGCGGTCTCGCACCGGGCTGTCCACCATTGGTGGGGCGTTTGGTTTGTCATTGATACTGATTTACCTGCTTATGGTAGCCTTGTATGACAATTATGTATACCCGATCGTGGCTTTGTTTGCCATTCCTTCGGCAGTAGTGGGTGGGATTGTAGCTTTGGCACTGGTCAAAGGCAGTATGGGGATTTTTACGGCTATGGGGATTGTGGTGATGATGGGGTTGGTTACTAAAAACTCTATTCTGATTGTAGATTTTGCCAATAAGGGCAAATCTGAAGGAATGACATCCTTTGAAGCCTTGATAGAAGCCGGGCGAGAGCGTCTGCGCCCTATTCTTATGACTACGCTGGCTATGGTGCTGGGTATGCTTCCTGTTGCCCTTGCACACGGGCCGGGTTCAGAATGGAAAAATGGGCTGGGTTGGGTAATCATTGGCGGTTTGTTTGGTTCTTTGATGTTGACAGTGTTCTTGGTGCCTTGTGTGTATTTATTGGTAGATCAGATCACGGCTTATTTCTTTAAAAGGAGTACTACGACTGGGGTTTCACAAGCCACCGAAAGTGTGGAAAGTGTTTAGATATAAGCGAGACTGCCTAAAAAACATTTCTGACCAAGTAATACGATTTTATTTGGCGGCCTTGGGCTTTTTAGGCGGTCTCTTGGGTTTTACTCAAAATCATACGTGAGAGTTCTTTCCAATGCTTTATCTTTTTTGATGAGTTGACTGTATTTATTAGCTAACTCTTTATACTTTGTTTTAAGCTCAGAGTAATTAAAATCATTATCAACCATTCCTCGTTGAATTGTATAATACTTTAATATGTTTAATACTTTTGGATTTTTTGTTTGTTCTTCAATATCATTAAATTTATTGTTTTTCACTATATTATGAAATTCTCCAAAAGATTTTTTATCATTTTGTATTTCTCTAAAATCTTGAATCCACATTTGAGTAATTTCTTCTCGCTCAAAAATACTTCTATAAACAATATAAGTTTCGGGCATATATAATATCTCAATAAATTCATCTAAATCTCTACCAAATGCTTTTTCAAAAAAACTTGTTTTTTCGTTTCTATGTGGTGGTGCTACAATTCCTTTGGTAACATTTAAAACTGCTTGAATTGCCCGAATAAATTTACGATTCCAATGTTTACCAATGTAATTCCTATGCTTTGCATCTTCTCCGAAAAGAGGTATGTATTTCATAGGGAATGAATATATTTGAATATCAAGCTCCAGAGATAAATCCACATTAATTTTCAATCTTTCATATAGATCTTCTGGTTTATCTGTAAAATTATAAAGAATATAGTTTGAAAGCTCTTTAATTCCATTTTCTGCTGCTAGGCGAACTGCTTTTTCATACTTTGGTCTCAAACTTAAATAGTCAAAAGCAATTCTTAATGGACGAATGGGTATCTGGGCAATAAGTTTCATTATTTCAGGTGTTACATAACGACAGTCTGTTCCTTGATTGAAGTCAACATAGCGCATTTTTCTGCTTTTGTTTCTATATTTTTCATATATGTCTTTAATTTTTGGATAGGCTTCCAAAATATTTTTTTTCGTACATGTATCCAATTCAAACAAGCGGTATTCTGCCAATATGTTAAAAAATATCTGTGCCTGATTTTGTAAATTTTTACTTTTAATTAAACGTTGTAAAAGAGCTTTCAATAATTTGTGTACTCTCCGAGTAAAGGCTTGGTCGTTATATCCATCTTCTAAATTTATGATAGCTATGTCTAGATAATTAGGTTCAATAAAAGTAGCTCCTTTTTGAAAACCCATATCTTTGATCTCTTGAATTATGGAATTAAATTTTGGTGAAGCAAGCACATTATTATCCATCAACATTAAATTATGTTGTTCACCAAATCTATTAGTAATGCAATCAAATTTTTCTTTTGTTTCTATTTTCGCCTTATACATTGGCTCTAACTTTGGTACAGAGCAAAAAGCACATTTTCGAGTACACCCTTTGGTCATAAAAGTAAAATAAGCACTTTGTGTAGGATATTCATAATCTATCTCATATAGAATAGAATAATCTAGAGGTAACTCATCAATAATGATGTTGTTACCTTCATCTAAAATCCCTGCTTTGTCAAGAAGCCCTTTTATTGGAATAATACCTGTGGCTTCAAAAATTTCTTTGAAAAGTAAAGAGGCCATTACTCCTCCAATTTTGATATCCTTAGCTGGATTTTTTACAAAATTTTTAACTTCCTCGATGGTTTTAATAGTAATATCCCAATAGAAAGTAAATAGAGTAGCTACATAAACCCTGTCCCAGTGTGGTTCTTTATAATAATCTTTTTTTTGATAGTAGGCTTTAAAATAACTCAAATTATAAGTAATCAAATCTTGGTGTTTAGATTTAGGAAAAATGTCTTGATCAAATAAACCAAGATGAGATTTTGTTATGTATTCTCTAATTTGTTTAGTAAAATAACACCATTCAATATTACTATCAATTTTATATAGCTGAACTTTACATTCCCTTACTATTTCCTCTAGAACTAATAATTTTAAATCTCCTTTAAAAAAAGTAACCTGATCACCCAAACTTCGATGATAAGTTGAAATCTTCATCAATCCAATTGGAGGATATTTATTTTTGTAGTTGGGTTCTATGAGCAGTATTTTTCGCATTAAATCTTATTCAAACTTTAAAACTTACAAATATATGACAATTAAAATTACAATCGACATTTTTTTTAACAAACTATTTCTCTTATGATTTCCAGTAACTTTTAAAGATTTTAGTCTGTTTGAATAGATGTAAAATATTCAAATTAGACCAACCTTTGCATTTTTCTTCATGAACCGTTAAATCTTCATTATTTTCAAATTCATTTGTTTCAGGATTAATGGATAAAAATTTTCCATACAGGAAGTTAACTATTTTTTGAGGTGGGTTTGGCGCACCACTTTTTCCTTCTACTTCTGTTCCAATAACAGTAAAAAATAGTAATGGATGATTGTTATCACCTTTATAATATATAACAGGCAAAAACTCAGGAATGAAATTATTAGTAGTAAAAAATTGAGTGAGATTATGATACACAAATGCTTTTACCCAATAGGGTGCTTTTTCCCCTTTCGATAATCTTTTATTTGTAGTAGTACTTATATAATCTTTAATATCCTGATTAGGTGGGTTATTTTGAAACTCTTTTAATTCTTTCCCATCATAACTACAATGTACTGTAAGTAAAAGCACAAATTTCTTGCTCAATAAAGGTAATGATGCTTGGGTATTTAATAATTTCTTTACTGCATCAAATTTATAAGCCTGTTTTTTATTTCCTTGTGTATCAACATATTCAATAGGGGAAGTAACTTGACCACAAAAATCAAGATTATATATGGTAACTACATCTTTCAAAAAAAAATCTTTTCTATCAGGACTATTGTCATAACCCCTTAAAACTACTTCCTCGATATATCCATCATATACATCGTATGTATCAATAGATTTCTTTCTTTCAAAACTTCTTAATACATTTTCTAATGCTAAAACTTTTTCACGACTTTGCTCTGGGTAAGAAGATTTAGGATATTCACGACACTGAAAAGCATAGATTTTATCTAAAAATTCCAGCCATTCTTTGATGTCGTGTGCTTCTGTATCTGGTAATCCAAGATATACCAATTTTTGATTGATGGTATCGTGTAGATATTTAAGAAAAGGTTTTACCCAATCCCTTCTAATGGTTTGTTTTGCAGTTGTATTGAATAATTCAGTCATAGTTTAGATATTCTCAAAATCGTCTTTTAGTTCATTTAGAAGTTGATAATAGTGATTTTTAGTTTCAGCCATTGCTTGAATGAATCTACTATCAACAAGTGATAGCATTTCTTTCATTTGTTCATTATAGTCTATTCCTAAGTGGTCTATAAGTGCTAATAAACCATCAAACTTAGTAGTTATCTCTTGTGCAGTAAAATCCGTTAAAGTTTCAGCAATTTGTATTTTATTGTTATTTTGATTTGTATTATTTTTTTGAGTTTTCTTTTTCTTCTTAGAAGTAAGTTCATCAAATTTTAACGCTATTTCTCTCTTTAACTTTTCCGCGCTTTCTAAAACTTGTTTGGCTATTTTTCTATCTTCTTCATCTAATTTGGAAATTCTTTTATTATCAAGTTTAGAAATGATATCCTCACATTGAAACAACAGTTTCATAATGACATTATAATTATCTTCATTTGGATTGAAGTCAATAAGTAGTTGCTTGAGTGCATTTCCTTTTTCAGTTAATATTTCCTTTGCCTTGTCTTTCTCCTGAAATGAATTAGCATTTAAAATATAATATGGTGCAACCTTATCTTGAATTTGGTGGAGAAGTTTAGTTTTTAATTCCGATGCTTCTAAATCAGTTCTTGATGCTGTTGGTAATATTTGAGTATTAATAACAATAATTTCTCCTGTATATCTGTCAAAAAAAGTATTTGACCTACCAAAATAACTTGATAAATTTTCTCTTTTGCCAATAGAAAATCCTTGCTTTTTTAATAGAAATCCTCTTAATTCTTTCGTTTTTAATCTTTCTCTTGAAGAATTTAAACAACCCCAAGCTATTCCTAAAAAATCACTATTACTTTTGATTTCAAAGAATTCTGGCTCAAAAGGTATATTGTTACTAAACTCGATATCTCTATAAGGTCTATATAAAGTTTCGATTCGACTACCTACTTGGAGTTTCAAATTAACTAATTCAAATTGAGCAGAATTTGCAATACAAACTTGCTCAATTTTATTCTCAATCATTTCAGCCCACCTGAAGTTTTCTTTATCAAAATGTAGTGGCACAACATCTCTTAAATAATTAGCTATATCATCAAATTTATTTAATACATCATCTAAAATGGGATTAAGCCCTTCCAACTCGATTCGTGTTCCATTTGAAACAGGATATTCTTCTTCCTTGATTACATTTTCATCAGGGAGGCTAATGTGTTTTTGTAAAAGAGTTTGTAAATCTGTTAAATCTTCACTTTTAATCTCACCACTTAGCCTTTTTTCCTTTTGTTCATCTAATAAAACTCGCATACCTTTAAAATCCATTTGTAAGACTTGAGGTAATTTATTTTTTTTTCTAGTATAGATATAAAGTTTATCACAAAGATGAAAAGAGCTATAAATACCAATACCCATAAATCCCACATCTTTACCCGGACGTTTATCTGAAACTCCTAATCGAATTGCCTTTCGTAATGTATCATAATCCATCCCAGTACCGTCATCTTCAACAACTACTGAATTTTGTCTAACTTTTATAGCTACATTTTTAGCCTTTGCATCAATAGCATTTTGAATATATTCCCTTACAGCATCACGAGGGTCTGGATACATTCCTTTAGTAAGAATGGATATAATTTCAGCACCTATATCAAATTTTGTAAGTTTCATTTTGCGTAATAATCTAAAAGTTTTTGCTTTAAAGATTCTATTAACTTTTTGTCGGGTAAATTTTGAACTATGATACTAAAAACTTCTCCAACTAATTTTCTTTCATTTTTATTAAGTTGTGAAAGTCTATCAGTCCAAAAACCAGAATCATTAATTTTATCTTCCAATTCTATTTTATTATAAATTTTTGAAGGCTCTTTCACTATGGGATAGGAGTCCGAAGCATTAAAATCAGGTTTTGGTATTGTGTCATTTTGGCTTGCATCAATAATTTTATCCCCAACAATATTTTTAAAAATATGAGAATCAATCGTATCTAAATTAGCTTTGTCTTTTAACTTCTCAAATTTCTTTTTGTTCTCCTCAGCCTTTTTTAGTTTTTCATGATAATCTTTTATACTCTTTTCTTTGTCTGAATAATCAATAAAATCATTTTTACTAATCTTTTCAGCTAATACACTTGCCTCTTTTTCGGGTTGTTCGATACTTTTCAAGGCACTTCTAAGATTTGAAGCATAATAGAATTTTTGGTGTAGTTCTTCAAATCTCTCTTTTAATGCTTTCTCAAAATTTTCTACCACATTATTAGGAATAAAATAATCACGCCTTGCATTAGGAATTAAATCAGCGTGTGAAGCGTGTACCTCTCCAATAAAGTATAAATTCCCTCTTTTTGTATCTTTATGAAATTTTAATAGGGTGTATTCATCTCCAATTTGAATATTATGTTTGCGTAATCGAATGCCTCTCATTATATTTTTATCTGATAATACACCAGAAAAACTTGATACTCCATACCATCCAAAACCTAATAAATCTTCATTATCTTTTACTTCAAAATATTCTAAACGAGTAATTTTATCGTTTTCTTTCCATTTATCATTATCATCTTTAATATCTGTTTTATAAGGTTTTTCAAGTGGTGCAGCATTGATACTAATATTATATTCGTTGATTGATACTTCTGAAACAAATTTTTCTACAAATTCCTTAAAATAAATTTTAAATGCCGGTCTATAAGGAATGGGTGCAACCATTTCTAAATATTCTTTTATTTTTTTGTAGTCTAAAAGATTATCATTATTAACATTTTGTAAAATTACTTTGAAATAATGCTTTTCTTTATTTTCTTTTTCAAAAGTAACACTCGTAACTTTTTCAATTACTTCAATAGCAGTTTCTTTAGTATGGCGATCATTCAAAATATCTTTTAAAAGTTTTGCATCCCAAACCATTAAAGTTTTAGTTTCTTCACCCGAATAAGAAGTTTCAAAAATCAATTTATCGCAATAAGCCAAGCCACCAAGCCTGCCAATACCTCTAAAACCTTTATCTATTCCTCTTTCTTTTGATGAACTTGCTATGTTTTTCAAAATATCTATTGACTCATCTTTTTTAATTCCTATCCCTATATCTTCAATATAGATAATGCGCTTTTCATAATCTATTTCAATATTAATATAACCTTTACTTCTCGAGGGTAACAAACCCGCTTTTACTGCTTTATCAATAGCATCTGCACTATTTTGAATATACTCACGATAAATAATTAGGGCATTTTCGTACATTCCTAGTGTGAGACTTTCTATTACATCTTTGCCAATGATTGTTATATTTTTATTTTCCATAGCTGTTTAAGATTTGAATTGATTGTAAACAGGTTTAGGAAATCTTATATTTAACATTGAACGAAAAACAGGATTTTGAATAATGTACTCACCTTGCTCTAATCTTGTCATCATATTTTGATAAACTTTTGGAACAAAACGATAATCAGGTTTAGAGATTTCAATAGCATTTGTTCTCCCATAAGCATGGGTAGCACAATTTCCCTTTACTCTGTCGTGGATAGCACTTTTAAATTGTTCGGCAGAAAATAAAACAATGCCCATTGAACGCCCTCGTTCCGTAATATCAATTATTTGTCTTAAAATGGGTGAACTTTTTGGGACATCTGTTGAAGCATATTTATTAAGTTCATCAATAAAAATCACAATTTTTGAAGGTATCTCATTATCTAGTCTATCTGTCTGGCCTAATTTTAAATCATAAATAGCTCTTGCAACATCACCAAATACAAAGCCTTGTGTATCTTCGTCAAGATTAGCAATATCTACAACTAAAATTTCATTCTTCTTAATCTGCTGTATAGATTTTTTTAGACTAACCTCTTGTTTATTCTCTATTATTCTTTGAGCAAAAATATCATTGTAAAGTGCCTTATTTAAAACTCGTTTAAATTTTCTCCAACTTGTAACGGTAATTTCTTTGTCCGCTCTATTGCTACCAGTTTGACAGTAAGCGTCTATTTCTGACTTGAAAGTTTCCCAAGTATCAATACTTCCAAAATTACCTTGACCATTTAATACGAAATTGATTATTGAATCCATTGTACCTGTGCTATCATCAATATTTGCAAAAAGTAAATCTAAATTTGATTTATCTTCTGAATAAATATACTTATATTTAAAAGCTGTTTTTTTAGCCAATTGTTCTTCAAATATTGTTTCGGGTACAAAAGAACCTTTATCTCTTTGATGATAAGGGTAGAAATATTTAACATTTTCAAAAGGCTCGCTATCTATACCTAAATTTTCATATACTTTTCTATCTGTTTCTAATAAATCTTCATTTGATTTATCGATACTAAGTAGGTCTTTACCTTTAACATTGAAAATAACAAAAGCAATACTATCATTATTATTGATTTCTTCCTTTTTAATATATTTCTGTTGTAGAGCTTTAATCAAAAACATTGTATAAGATGTTTTTGAGGCTAAACCTGAAATACCAGAAATATTCAAATGTGCTCCTTCGGGACCAATTACAAAATTTGAATTAAAATAAACTGGAATTTCTATTTTATCTTCTCCTGCATACATTTGTAAGTACCCGCATGCCATTTTATTTTTCACATTTTCCAGACCTAATGCTTTTTTTACATCAGTTTCAGAAGCTAAAAATACTTTTTTACCATCAAGTACAGGGTTGTAAATATTTTTATCATTATGAACTACTTTTGCTTTTACATAATTCATCCCTAATCTTTCAGTAGGTGGAATATAATCAACTATACCAAAATCATTTGAAATGAAACTTGTTAGATAACTTGGAGTATCTGTAATGTGAGAAATTTCCTCTATTACTCCATAAGTAAAAGAGCTGTTAATATGTTCTACTTTTACAACATCAAAAGGACTTAAAATCAAATGCTTATCAGTCCAGAAATGAAAGTCGTCAATAGTGGTAGGAACTCTCTCAATCGCAGTTACTTTTCCGATTATTTTAGTCATAATAGTTAAATCCTGATAACTTCGGAGAAGTCATTTTTTATTAAGTTTAAGATTATCTAAAAATTCTTGTATATCTTCCATAGCAATATGTTGTTCTTTCATTTGTAAAGCTATTTCTTGAAAGGCGATGAGTTTTTCTAAACCTTCTAAG
>JANRIC010000126.1:0-36112 GCA_033765345.1 Microscillaceae bacterium | reverse complement strand
AATTTCTGGATAATTTTGTTTGTGTAAACTTACTTATTACACAAACATATTATATTTTGTTAAACCCAAAATTTTAAAAATAAATTTTCTTTTTTTAAAAATATGCAAATATTATTCTTTTTTACAACCTGAGTAGTAACGATATTTTTATATTTTCTAATTCAAATATACACTTTTTTTCATCTGTTTGCCAGTATTTTAATTTTTCAGAGGGGTGTTTAATAAGCCAAAAAATGCCTGACCTTAGAGCCTGGTGTGCAGTTCCAAAATATCCGACAAAAAAAATATGCAGAAAGACAATGGCTCTGGACAATTATCCGGGAAGACATAAGTTTGTTGGGTGTCAGCGTGGCTATTGGTGTGATCGTAAGCGTGTTGGGAATGGCTATGGCCGTTTTTTCACAAAAATTGATAGACGACATTCTTCCTAAAAAAGATTTTCAAAGATTGTATTTTGGGTTAATTTTAATCTTCCTCCTTTTGATAGCCCGCATAGCTTTGGGTGCTTTGAGACAGTTTTTGCTTAATCGGCAAGGCAGAGATTTTAATAATCGTCTGATGGAGAGTTTTTATGGTCATTTGTTGTTTTTACCCAAATCTTTTTTTGATACACGCAAGACGGGTGACCTGATAGCACGCCTAAATGACACCAATCGTATTCAAAGGGTTATCAGTCAGGTGGTCGGTACATTCGTCTTGGATACTTTAATTTTGCTTGTATCCTTGGTTTTTTTAAGTACATACAGTTGGCAAATTACCATCGCAAGTTTGATAGGGGTGCTTTTTATGTTGATATGGGTTAGGGCTTATACCCAAGCTGTTCTTATACCCAGATTGAAGTGATTTGCCTGATTTTCTTGATTGATTAGCTTGATTATTAATGATTTAAAAGCTAAAATCTCGGAAAACCACTTCGGTTTGAGTATAAAGCCCAAAAAGAAACGATGATTGCTTACAGTGATGTAGAAAGTAATTATATGGATACTATTCAAGGAAATACTGAGGTCAAAAGCCTCGCTTTGGAAGGTGATTTCATTCAACAAAACAAGTTTATTTATGGAAAACGAAGCCAATTACTTAAAAATATCAATTTAGAAATCAAAAAGGGAGAATTAATCACCTTGACCGGGGAAAGCGGCTGTGGAAAAAGTACTATTTTGCAAATTATGATGCGCTTTTATACACCTGAAAGCGGTGAAATATTATGGAACGGACAAAATAGTCGGGAAATTCCTCTAAAAGATTGGCGAAAATCAATCGGTTATGTCCCTCAAAATATTAAAATCTTTCAGGCGACCCTCTTAGAAAATATCTGCCTAAAAAACACGCAGGAGGAAGCACAAAAAGTAATATATTTTTGTCAGCAACATGGCTTTGATAAGTACTTTCATAGTCTGCCACAGAGCTATCTTACCATAATTGGTGAAAATGGCGTGCATCTTTCCGGTGGACAAACGCAATTACTAGCCCTTTCAAGAGTCTTATATCACAAACCGCAACTTTTGCTATTGGATGAAGCCACCTCGGCTATGGACACCCATACTGAAAATTTTGTCATTCAACTTTTACAATCCCTTCAAAAGGAGACGGCTATCGTTTGGGTAAGTCATAAACCTGAAATAGCTAATTTAGGCAAAAGAATTTATCATATAAATGCAGGCAAAAGCCTTTTGAAAAATATTTCGGTTCTTCCGTAGATGTAGCGCAAATCCCCTCTGGTTGAAGTCTAGCGCAACGTAACTTAAACTTAACCATAAAAGGCGAATGCCTAAGTCACTAGGCTGCTGCGAAGAAAAGAATAAACCCGAAAACCCCAGGGCTTTTATCTTTTACTCAAACCGAAGCAGTTTTCCGAACTTTAAGAATCAAATCATTCAAACTTGCCTCCTAGGGGTCTTGTGTGGCTCATCACACAAATCTGGGTATAATTCGGAAAATCATTTAAATTCTACTAAAAATCATACTATTATTGCCTAACTTGAATTTCTAAAATTAAAAAATATGATTTACTCCAAAATGAATGTATTGATGAAGACCACATTTACCATGATTTGTTTTTTTGTACTGTTCTCCTGTACCCAAAAAACACCCACAGACCTCACCTTAGTAAGTATCATTCCATTGCCAGTTTCGGTGCAGGCTACTGGTAGTTCCTTTGCCCTTAGTGCCGATACGGATATTTATGTGAGCAAAGAACATCAATCTATCGCTCAATATCTGGCTGCTCAATTAAATCCAGCCACAGGATTGGATATCACCGTCAAAACAGAGGCTCCAACTTCCTCCTCCAGTCATATATATTTATCCATTTCTCCCGAAGAAAAAGATTTGGGCGAAGAAGGATATTTGCTAGAAATTAGCGAAGACTCCTTAAAGCTCACCGCCAACAATCCTGCGGGGCTATTTCGAGGTGTCCAAACCATTCGCCAACTGTTGCCTGCTAAAATCGAGATGTCCACCAAGCAAGAAGGTCCCTGGGAAATCCCCACAGGCACAATTCGTGACAAGCCGCAATACGCTTTTAGAGGAGCTATGCTTGATGTGTCCCGGCACTTCTTTGGGGTAGAAGATGTAAAGCAGTACATTGATATGATTGCTCATTATAAAATGAATGTTTTGCATTTGCACCTTTCCGACGATCAAGGCTGGCGAATTGAGATCAAATCCTGGCCAAACCTCACCAAACACGGCGGCAGCACCCAGGTAGGAGGAGGCAAGGGGGGATTTTATACCCAGGAGCAATACAAAGAAATCGTACAATATGCCCAAGACCGATTCATCACCATCATTCCCGAAATTGATATGCCTGGGCATACCAACGCCGCCTTATCCTCTTATCCCGAACTCAATTGTGATGGTAAAGCTCCCGAACTCTATACGGGTATCGAGGTAGGATTCAGCTCCTTGTGTACCTCTAAGGAAATCACCTATAAGTTTATTGAAGATGTCATCAAGGAACTGGCCGCACTCACGCCTGGCCCTTATATCCATATCGGAGGCGACGAATCACACGCCACCAAAAAAGAAGACTACCTGCCATTTATTGAAAAAGTACAGGATATCGTGCAGAAATACGGCAAACAGCCCATCGGCTGGGAAGAAGCTGCTCAAGCAAAGCTTAAAGGCAACACAGTCATTCAATATTGGTCTAATCCCGACCACGCCAAAGAAGCCTTTGCCAAGAACCTACAAGTAATTATGTCGCCCGCCAAAAAAGCCTATATGGATATGCAGTATGATTCCACCACTGCGCTAGGTTTGCATTGGGCGGCTTATATTGAGGTGGATAGTGCTTATATCTGGGATATGGAAACCATCGTTGCAGGAGCTAAAAAAGAAAATATTCTGGGTATTGAGGCTCCCCTTTGGACAGAAACCATCCTCAAAATGGACGACATTGAGTACATGATCTTCCCCAGGCTTCCTGGTTATGCAGAGATCGGCTGGTCACCCGCTTCTATGAGAAATTGGGACTCCTACAAAAGACGTCTGGGTGAACACGGAGCCCGGTTTAAGGCTATGAATATCAATTATTATCCTTCTAAGTTGGTGGATTGGAGTCTTGCCAAAGAGGTAAAATAGCTGTATCTCTACGACCAAGCTATCAGACTGTGACCAGGCCTAAAAGCCTTTGAGCAAGAAAATAGCCACAGATGTTTTTGATAATATTTTAACCGCATTTTACCAAAAAACAGATTTTTTCTAAAAAAGAAATTATCATTGTTACATAATAAGGCAATAAAAAAATTAAATTGGAAAGTATGAAAAAGACACTATTTTTATTTTGTTTGTTATTTCTTTTAATTGGTTTTAAATATCAGATAATGGCACAAGGAAATGATGCTTTTGCGGTGCAAGCCACCACCCAGAATGGTGTAATTGAAGGAAATTATGACACCAAAAGTGGTATTCAAAAATATTTTGGGGTTCCTTACGCCAAACCTCCGGTAGGTGAGCTACGTTGGAAAGCCCCGCAGCCCCTGGATAACTGGCAGGGAATCAAAGAAACCAAAAAATTCGGACCGAGAGCCATGCAGGCACCTATTTTTGGAGACATGAGCTTTCGCTCCAATGGAATGAGTGAGGATTGTCTATACCTCAATGTATGGACTCCCGCCAAACGCAACACCAAAGGACTGCCCGTGCTGGTGTATTTTTATGGTGGAGGTTATGTAGCTGGCGATGGCTCAGAGCCACGCTATGACGGAGAAAGTATGGCTAAAAAAGGCATCGTAGCGATTACGGTGAATTACCGACTCAATATTTTCGGATTCTTTTCCCATCCTGACCTGAGTGCCGAATCTCCTTACAAAGGCTCTGGCAATTACGGCCTACTGGATCAGCACGCAGCCTTACAATGGGTGCAAAAAAATATTGAAGCTTTTGGCGGTGATCCTAAAAAAGTAACCATCGCCGGTGAGTCGGCAGGTTCTATTTCGGTGAGCTATCAGATGGCTTCTCCTTTATCCAAAGGGTTGATCGCAGGTGCTATCGGTGAAAGTGGTGCAGGCATCAACCCTACCCTGGCTCCTGTCTCTTTGAAAGAGGCCGAACAAACGGGGCTGGATTTTGCTAAAAATGCAGGATTTCCCAGCATCAAGGAATTAAGAGCCTTACCTGCCAGAGATATTTATGAAATTTACAACGAATCCAAACGTTTTGGCTTTCCAGTAGCCATCGACGGCTATTTTTTACCCAAAACGCTGCCTGAAATTTTCAGTACCAAAGAACAGGCTCAAGTACCCCTGCTCCTGGGTTGGAACTCTGCCGAAATCCCTGGAATGGCTTTTATGCAGGGCAAACCTTATACGCAGGAAAATTACATTGCCAAGGTCAAAGAAACCTACCCCAATGATCATCAGGAGGTACTCAAACTTTATCCCCATAGCTCTGACAAAGAAATAGAACTTTCAGCTACCGCATTGGCTTCGGATCGCTTTATAGCCTACAGTACCTGGAAGTGGTTTGATTTGCACCGCAATTTCAGCAATCAGCCCGTATATCGGTATTTGTACAGCAAACATCGCCCACCATTGGTAGATCAGTCGCTGGTTCCTGGGCTTGCAGGAGGTACTATTAAAAAAGACCCCAATGCTCCCAAAGCACTCGAACCCGTAGGTGCCCCTCACGCCTGCGAAATAGAATATTGTATGGGTAACCTACACCTGGTTAAGGAGTACGCCTGGACAGAGGATGATTTCAAGGTTTCGGCTACCATGCTGGAGTATTTTGCCAATTTTATCAAAACTGGCAACCCCAACGGTAGTTCTTTGCCCGAGTGGCCGGCTGCCCAAAAAGGTGATCATGCGCCTCCGGTGATGATCCTGGATGTGGAATCCAAAGCCATAAAAACTCCTCATGATACAAGGTATTTGTTTTTGGACAAATCTTACACAAAAACAAAATAAGCCGATTCGCGAAAGCCGGAAGGAATTATGCTTGCATTCTTAGGTTTTGCTACGATTGTTGTGTTTTTAGTGCTTATTATCAGCAAAAGGCTTTCGGTAATCACGGCTTTGGTGCTTACCCCGATTTTTTTCGGTGCTTTGGCTGGGTTTAGCCCGAAAGAATTAGGAGATATGATGTTGGAAGGCATAAAGCAGGTTGCTCCGACGGGCATCCTGCTGATGTTTGCCGTATTGTATTTTGCTACCATGCTCGATGCCGGGTTGTTTGATCCTGTTATTGCTGCGATTATTCGTTCTGTAAAAGGCGATCCGCTCAAAGTAATCATCGGCACAGCCCTGCTGACGATGATCGTTCATTTGGACGGTGACGGCACAGCTACTTTTATGATTGTCATCTCTGCATTTTTGCCTATTTATAAAAAGCTCAAAATTAATCCACTCGTATTATCCTGCATCGTAGCACTCAGCGTAGGTCCTATACATTTGGTTCCCTGGTCGGGGACTTCTGCCCGGGCTATTTCTACGCTTGAGACCGAAGCCGTACATATCTTTAATCCCAATATTCCTGCGATTATCGGAGGTATCGTATGGGTGCTGCTGGTTGCTTATTGGTTGGGAAAAAAGGAAAGAAAAAGAATTGGAGTTCTTGAGTTAGATTATAATCATCGGGAAAATTTGACTTCCGAACAAAAAGCATTAAGAAGGCCGCAGTTGATTTGGCTAAATGCTATTCTGACCATCTTACTGATTATTGCCCTGGTGAACGGCTGGGTTCCCACACCTGTATTGTTTGTGGTGGCAAGTATGTTTGCCTTACTCATCAATTATCCCAAACTCAGCGACCAACAAAAAGTACTTAGAGCTCACGGGACGAATATTTTTCTGGTCTCCAGTATGATATTTGCCGCAGGTATCTTTTCAGGCATACTCACGGGTTCAAAGATGATTGAGGAGATGGCGAATATGCTAGTTTCGTTGATTCCTCAAAATCATGCCAACCTTTTGCCTGTGCTTACGGCCATTACAAGCATGCCTGCAAGTCTACTTTTTACGCCGGATGCTTATTATTTTGGGGTAGTACCTGTTTTGAGTCAGGCAGCCGTCCAGTTTGATATAAACCCGCTCGAGATCGGTCGTGCCGCATTACTTGGGCAAATGACCGTGGGCTTTCCAATCAGTCCTCTGACTGCTTCTACCTTTCTGCTGGTGGGTTTGGCAGAGGTCGATCTAGGAGATCATCAAAAATTCACCTTCAAATGGGCTTTAGGCACTACCCTGGTGATGACACTGGTGGCTTTGCTGACAGGCTCAATCCATATTTAAATGACTTAAGGATGAAAGAAAAAATTAGAATCGCTTGTGGGGCGGGATTTTCAGGTGACAGGCTTGAGCCTGCTTTGATTCTTGCTGAACGAGGAGAACTCGATTACCTGGTACTCGAGTGCCTGGCAGAAAGAACCATTGCCCTTGCTCAAAAAAGAAAACTTCAGGATGCAAGCAAGGGATATGATCCGCTTCTGGAGCGTAGAATGGAGTCTTTATTACCTCATCTGATCAAAAATAATATTTGCCTGATCAGCAATATGGGGGCTGCCAACCCCATTGAGGCTGCCAAAAAGGTTGTCTCTATTGCACAAAGACAAAATTTGACAATAAAAGTAGCTGCCGTTTATGGAGATGATGTGTTTGAAAAAATCAATCCGACTATGCTCACTATGGAGCAGGGAGAGCCTCTGGGAAATTTTAAAGACATAATTTCTGCAAATGCTTACTTGGGTGTAGAATCTATCTTACCTGCGCTGAATGCTTCTGCAAATGTCATCATCACGGGCAGGGTGGCTGACCCGTCCCTGTTCTTGGCACCTATGATTCACGAATTCGGATGGCATACAGATAATTATGACCTTTTGGGCAAAGGCACAGTGGTAGGGCATTTGCTGGAGTGTGCAGGGCAGATAAGCGGCGGTTATTTTGCCGATCCTTTCAAAAAACCAGTAGCTGGGCTGGATGTGCTAGGCTACCCTTTTGCAGATGTGTATCGGGACGGTTCCGCGGTAATCGGCAAAGTAGCAGGCACCGGGGGAATTATCAATCTATTGACCGCCAAAGAACAATTACTCTATGAAGTCACCAATCCACACGAATATTTTACCCCGGATGTGGTGGCTGATTTTATGTCGGTCAAGCTGGAAGAAATCGGCAAAGATTTGATAAAAGTCAAGGGAGGAAGCGGAAAAACAAAACCCTCTACCTACAAAGTAAGCGTAGGTTATAAAGCATTTTATCTGGGAGAAGGTGAGATCTCTTATGCCGGAGCTTCCGCTTTGGAAAGAGCAGCACTTGCAGGTGACATCATCAAGAAAAGATTAAACGACAAATTCAAAGAATTACGTATAGACCTGGTCGGTAACAGTGCCATACACAGAAGCAATTTTGGGAATACCTCCATCCCTTATGAAGTCCGCCTGAGGGTAGTCGGAAAAGCCTCCACTCAAGCACAAGCCGCCCTCATCGGAGAGGAAGTAGAAGCTCTCTACACCAATGGCCCAGCAGGTGGCGGTGGAGCAAGGAAATATATCCACGAAATCGTAGGTATTGTATCGGTATTGTTGGACAGAGCCGAAATTCAGACAAATTTTCAAATTTTTGAATCTTAAATGCCATGAAACTCTACGAAATAGCCCATAGCCGCGCAGGCGACAAAGGAAATACCCTGACTCTTTCATTAATCCCTTATCAGGAATCGGATTATGAAATGCTCTGCACGCAAGTGACCGCCGAAAAGGTAAAAAATCATCTGAAAGACGTCGTTTCGGGGCAAATCATCCGCTACGAACTCCCCAACATTGCCTCATTACTTTTTGTATGCCACAATGCCCTCATGGGTGGCGTAACTACCTCTCTGACAATAGATACCCACGGCAAAACTCTAAGTTATGCGCTGTTGGAAATGGAGTTGGGTTAGGTTGATACAGTAATACAGAAAAATAAAATTCAATTAAAATGGAATAAAGACAATTTTTATAAAATTATTCCATTTTAATTAAACTAAAAACATGTAAATACAGGTTAATTAATAATTTTTTGGTTATTCATTTGGATTTAAATCTCCTCATTATTATTTTAGGATACTCATTTCTACATCTGAGAATAATATAGCCCACGAATTCATTCGTGATATGAGGAAATGTCTTTTTTAAAAAAACTGTTTTAACAGTTTAACTGATGGATAAACAGAAATTTATTTTTAAACTTGATTATTAAATCCTATGACTCATTCTTTTGTCAAAATATGGGTTCACGCTATTTTTGGTACTAAAAGCGGAAACCCTTTGATTTTGCCCGAAATAAAAGCCCAAATTCATCAGATATTAACAAGTGAGTTGCACGAGACAGGCTGCTCCTTACTGGGTATCAATGGTATGCCTGATCATGTACATTTATTATTCTTACTTCAGGCACAAAAAAACATAGCTGAAGTGATCAAACATATCAAAGGGTCAAGCTCGCACAAAATCAATCAAGAAAACCTCACCAAAGATAAATTTAGCTGGCAGGTTGGATATGGGGCATTTTCAGTGAGCGAATCAGCCATTAAAAAAGTACAACAATACATCAAAGACCAGGAAATACACCATCAAAAGATTAGTTTTCAGGAAGAATTTGAGCGTTTCCTAGAATTACACGGGCTGTGGAAGGGCTGAAACGGTTAAAACCGTTTTTCTTAAATACCTCCTTTACACACGATTGAATTAGCAGGCTATATTTTTTACCTTGATAAAGCATATCTATCGTCATTTTTGCCTTGATAGCGTATTTGTATGATGATAAGGGTAATTGAGATTTCCAAATCCTCCAAATTTGAAAATCTAAACACACAGTGTAGAAAAAATAAATCTGTACATGATTTAAAACGTATTATAAATTAATTCAGCTTCTAACACGCACACGATGAACAAACTCAAATTCATTTTTTATCTTCTGAGTAATATCGGATTCATTGTATTGATTCCGGTACTCTTGCACGCTTTTGGCATCTCGGCTCCCATAGAATTTCTGGAAAGCCGATTAGGGGTTTTGGCGAGTGTATCTGTTCTTACCCTTGTAGGTTTTATTTTAATTGCCTTTCAGGTCTTTTTTGGTGGAGGCGATCACATTCGTTCTACGATTTTAGGCTTTTTAGTAGGTTTTCTACTCGTATCTACTGCGGTAGAGATGGGATTTATGCTATGGTTTAAGGATTGGGTAGCGCAAAGCGGTTATTTTGATAACCTACCCCTCAATTACCTGATGGGCATTTTGGTAGTTTTTATGGGGATTCGGCTGAGTCATTCTAAAACACCAAATTTCTTGAAAGAAGCCTCTTTATTGTTGCTTTTACCTGCAAGCGTATTGTATGGCAGTCAGGCAGCAGGGATACAAAATATCAACCCCGATTTTTCTATTTCACTCAATAGTGGTATGGCAAATTTGCGTCAGTTTATTGATGAAAACTACCAAAATCACCCCGAAGTAAAAGACTATATCGAGGAAGTGGACAACAACGAGGATTTGAACGAAGAAGAAAAAATTGAGAAAATCAAAGAATTACAGCTAAAAATCGATAAACTGGAAAAAGACCAAGCAATCTTGAAAAATCTTCAGGAAGATAATAAACTCTACGAAGATAACATGGGAGATATGAAAAACGCAAACTGGTGCTCAGATGCCAAAACCGATGAAGCCAAAACCCAATCCTTTGCCGAAGCCGTCACTCCCAATAAACCCTGTGTGCGGGATTTTGCCGTAAATCTGGCCAAAAAAAGCCCCGGACCTTATTCGCAAGGAGGTAAATTCCCCGGACCGGAAGGAATTAAGCAAATCTGCTCCATCCATTTATATCTATCCAATAACTGGAAGTATATTAGCGACCCTACATCGGTAAGAGATGATTATTATTCCACGGCTTCCCGTTCCTTGGCGATTGGTATGGCTGGAGATTGTGATGATTATTCGGTGGTAATGGCTTCCAGCATTCAGGCTATCGGCGGCACTGCCCGGATAGCGGGCGGCTTATGTTAGGGTGGCGGGCACGCTTGGGCAGAAGTATTCATTGGAGGTAAAAATGAGTGGAATAAAGCCGTGCAAATTATCCGAGATTTTTTCAAAGACAGTAACAAAAAAATCACCGCCACATTGGATAATCAAGGACAGTACTGGCTTCCCCTTGACTGGAGATTGGGCGAATATACCTGCCATGATCAAGCTTTGGAGGTCATGTATGACTCTCAAGATGCTACTCATCTTTTGATCAAATAGAAATAAAACAATTGGTTCTTCCTAATGATTGTACTTCAAAATAAACCTCCAAACGTCAAGGTCGATCGATCGACCTTGACGTTTGGAGGTTTATTCCATGATGTGAAAGTACATCTGTTCAAGCATCAGTCATCTCATAAAAACCTCAAAAATACTTCTTGTTGAAATCTAACAAGGTATTTGGTTTTAGCACATGACGTACTCAAGAAAAACATTAATGAATGATCACAATATATTCATTATCTACCTCCACGCTCGGCACTTTGAAAGTATAAGCTACTTCCAGGGCTTCGTAAGTATTTTCTTTAATGATATTAGAAAGGTGAATTAAAGGCAAATCGTTGGCTTGCCGGCCGAATGGCTCTTCAATCTCTTCGGAAATCACCTCTACCCCTACCAAAGCATAAGAAATCAAAGACACCGCTGGGATGGCATAATATTCCAGTGAACTCACTATCCCGAAAGGAAGCGCAAATACATAGATGAGAATAAAAGTTTTGATGTATGAATTATGTGAGAATGGAATGGGTGTGTTTTTGATTCGTTCACAAATACCCAGAATATCCAAAAATCTTTCCAATTGAGGCTTAAGGCTGAGTGTATCGATCTTACTAAACAAGCCGCTTTTTACCAAAAGCTCTATTTTTTCAAAAAGCATAGTAACAATCTTGTGGGGTACGTGTTTAACACTTCCCAAAGCTTCATCATAAGCTGCATCAAGCTTCTCGAATTCACTGAAGTTTACATCATCCCGAAGATGACCTTGTAAAGCAATGGCAAAATTGGAAATTTGGGTTGCAAAATAACGTCGCAGCTCTTTGTCCTCTTTGGGAATGAGTGAATTCAGATTAGAAGCAAAGGCTCGGCTATTGTTGATCAAAGCCCCCCAGGCGGTGCGTCCTTCCCACCATTTATTATAGGATGAATTCAGGCGAAATACAAGCATCAAACTGAGGATTACCCCAAGGAGTGAAAAAAATAAAGGGTCGATGTGTAATTTTTGAGTAAGAAACTCTATATCTACTACCACAATGATCGCAGCATATACGGTGATTATCAAAATATCCCGAAACAAAATCCGGGTAGTATATGCCTTATTAAAGCTAAGATAAATTTTGATAAGCGTATTTCCCCAGTTTCTGGTATCGTATAAGATCATAATGTATTGGATAAATTTTATTGAATTTTAAAAAAAATAATTTTCCTCGAACTGTAAATATAAAGTTTTATCCTCTTCTCTGCAAAGTAGAGGCTCATTTTGTCCAAATAATTTAGTTTTTTGTCTTAATTGGCACGCATGTATGTATTACCCTAAAATCAAAATTAAAGTTTATGAAATCTGTGAATCTTTGTACTTTTGCACACCATTTGCGTTTATAAACTACATGGGTGTACCGATTAACCGCCGAGTAAATGATTAACTTAGTTGCTTCCATTCGGGCAAACTCTTTCTTTTTCATATTGATCACAAGTTTCTACTTTTTGGGATTTCTTTTGCCTTTCAAAGTTTGGGCGCAAAAAGATCTTAAGTATCTCGATCCGCATAAAAAGCTTACCCAATACATCCTTGATCATTGGGAAACCGACAAAGGGCTACCCTCCGGTAATATTCGTAGAATCTTTCAAAGCAAAGAAGGCTTCCTATGGATGGCTAGCTTTGATGGTCTGATTAGCTTTGATGGAATTAGATTTGGCACTTATGACAAAAAAAATATCCCTGATCTTAAAAGCAACGCCGTTTATGTGATAGATGAATCTCCCGACAGCACCTTGTGGATTGGCACCCAAGGAAGTGGATTGTATAGCTACAAACACGGAATTTTTCGCAAAGTTGGTCTTGAAGATTTACTCATCACCGGAATGTATGTAGAGCGTAACGATCGGATATGGATCAGCGGGCGAGGAACTGGACTGTCCATATTTAACCCCCGAAAAAAAATACTGGAAAAAATAGATTACGCCCCCCTGAGTGAGGTCACAGTAAATGCCATTCAAAAAGATAAAAAAGGAGACATTTGGTTTGGTACAGATAGCAAAGGATTGACCAGACTATCTAAAGGTAAGTTTAGCACCCTTACTATGACAGACGGCTTGCCCAGTGATAACATTATTAATGTATTTTTCGATCACCACGGCACTCTCTGGGTTACTACCCCCAAAGGTCTTTGTTATCTCGAGAATAAACGATTTGTGACAGTCCCCGAATTAGATGGACTGCTGGTATATGCTTTGGTAGAAGATGCCTCAGGAAGTTTGTGGATTGCTACTTCTTCAGGCTTGTACCGACGAAATATTCTGACCCAAAAATACGAATTACTCCCTTATCAGACCGAATCCCCAGTGACCAACGTACTGGATTTGTACCTCGACAAAGAAGGCAGCCTTTGGATAGCTACCTATCGCAACGGACTTTTCCGGCTTAAAGACGGCAAATTCAACAATTTTACCTATCAAGATGGTCTAGCAACGGCTTCCGTGGGTTCGGTATGTGAGTATGGACAAGATAAATTTCTTTTGGGGATGAATGACGGCACAATTAACCTACTCGATCAGTACAAAATTTCTGTTTTTCCCCTCAAAACTCCTCTGCCAAAAATCAGGGTCTTTAATATCCTCAAAGATAAATCTGGTAATTTATGGATCAGTACCTTTGACAAGTTGCTCAAAGTAGAACCCTCTGGACTTGAGAAGGTCTTCACCAAAGCAGAAGGGCTACCCGACAACAGCATCCGGGTATGCTTTGAAGACTCCCAAGGTAATATCTGGGTAGGAACACGTTCCGGTGGTGTAGCACGGATTTCCAAAAATCAGAAAATAAGGATTTTTGATACGCAACACGGACTGAGTTCAAACTTTATCATGTCTATCTCCGAAGATCGCCAAGGGAATATCCTAGTAGGTACCAATGATGCAGGGCTGAGTGTGATCGCCAAAGATGGAAGTATCCGAAAATTTATGGAAAACGATGGGCTACCAAGCAACCTGGTATTCAAAACCTATACCGACCCGCAAAACATCACCTGGATCGTATGCAACGGAGGGATCAGCCGTATGGAAAACGGTAAGTTCTTCAACTTTACCTCCAAAGATGGGCTTAATAATGACAGCCCCTTCGACTTTATAGAAGATAACCTGGGGCAAATCTGGCTGCCTACCAGCCGAGGAATTGTCAAAACCACCAAAAAAGAACTCAATCAATACGCCCAAGGTAAGATTCGTGTGATTCAATGGATTCTTTATAACAAACACGATGGGATGAAAAGTGAAGATTGCACTGGTGCAGCGCATTCTATCAAATCTTCACAGGGGCACATCTGGATTCCAACTAATGGAGGCATCGTGATTGTCAACCCCGAAAATATTCCTATCAACCCTCACAAACCACATATTACAATCAATAGCTTACTGGTCAATAACCAGGCCATAGACATCCACAAAGCTATCGTGATTAAGCCCGGGCGACAGAGATTGGTTTTTGATTACAGCGCACTTAGTCTACTAGCCTCCTCCAAAATCAAATTCAAATACAAGCTGGAGAATTTTGATGAAACGTGGAATGATGTAGGTTCAGAAAGACAAGCCGTTTATACCAACTTGCCTCCAGGAGATTTTGTATTCAGGGTCATTGCTTCTAACAACGATAATATCTGGAATAATGAAGGAACAAGACTTTTGATACATAAAGAACCTTTTATTTATCAAACCTACTGGTTTTATGGGCTTTGTATATTGTTTGGCGCACTACTCATTGCCGGAATTTTTAGGTGGCGGATTTACAGCATCCAGCAAAGAAAAAGGGAGCTGGAAATCTTGGTCAATCTCAAAACTCAGGAAATAGCCTCTAAAAATAAAGAATTGGAGCAACAAAAGAACCTTCTACAACTCCGTAACCAAAATATTACGAATAGCATCAATTATGCACGGCGTATTCAAAATGCCATCTTGCCCCCTTTGAGAGAAATTAAAAAAGCCCTTCCAGAATCCTTTATCATTTTTAAACCTAGAGATATTGTTAGCGGAGACTTTTATTGGTTTAGCCGATTACAGCAAACCCAAGAAGTCGTAGCTCCTACCCCACACAGAATGACTTTTAATCCGCCCCTGCCCGAAGAAAAAATCGTCATTGCAGCCGTAGATTGTACCGGACACGGGGTTCCTGGCGCATTTATGTCTATGATCGGCAATGATTTGCTCAATGAGCTGGTGAACGTGCGCCGAATTACTTCGCCAGAAGTAATCCTAAGTGAATTGCATTATCATATCAATCTTACCTTAAAACAACAAGACAATGCCAATAAAGACGGGATGGAGATTGGTATTTGTGTAATTGACCCCAACAAACAAACCCTGGAGTTTGCCGGAGCCAAACATCCGCTTTATTTTATTCAAGATGGCGAATTTCAGGAAATCAAAGGAGATAGGCTGCCTATCGGTGGGTATTACCGAGATATGGAAGCCGACCGAAAATACCACAAAAAGACGCTTTTAGTCAATAGCTCCACAACTCTCTACCTCTTTTCGGACGGTTACCGGGATCAATTCGGTGAAATCAGCCGTCGTAAATTCGGCCGCAACCGGGTTCGTTTGTTGCTACAGGAAATCCACGACAAACCGATGGAAAAACAAAAGGAAATTCTCCTCGATACCATCCAAGCCTGGCAAGGAACCGAAGAACAAATTGACGACATTATGGTAATTGGTTTTAGAATCGGCTCATAAAAGTTTAAGGAATTCTATCCCAAAAAACATCAGATTCCTACGCTTAATCCCTAACTTTGCTCGGAATTGATTGATCACAACAAACTCTCCGATCTTGTTGTGATGATGTTTTTGCAATGCTTTTTAAAATTGGTGTTGTTAAAGATGTCATACTCCAATAACAAGTCGCCGTAGGTTGTGTCTTCTCAGCCCACTGAACAAACAGCATTCATATGATACACTACTTTCAAATCAATTCCACGTGAGAATAACCAAAAATAATATATCTACCTATGAAATTTGTCTCTTTTATCCTTATTTCCTTTGTAATGTTATGGGGCCGGGAATATCAACAACTCATTCAAAATAACCCCAATCAAACCAAAAAAGTAAGCAATCCGGCGGATAGCTTGATCTACCCCCAAGAAAAGCATTTCAAAAATATGCGCCAACTTACTTTTGGTGGCAACAACGCCGAAGCTTATTTTAGCTTTGACAATCAAAAAATTATTTTTCAGTCTGATTTTTCACAATGGGGCGTGTCTTGTGATCAAATATTTTATTTCCCCCTTAAAGAACCCAATATGCAGACTAAAAAGCCCCTGATGCTTAGTACAGGCATGGGGCGAACAACCTGTTCTTATTTTATGCCCGGTAATCGTGAAATTGTATATGCATCTACACACCTAGGAGGCAAAGACTGCCCCGCATCACCAGAGCGTAGCCAGGGGCGTTATGTCTGGGCGATTTACAAAGATTTTGATATTTTTAAGGCCAATCTCAAAGGTAAAATCACCAAAAAACTCACCAACTCGCCTGGCTATGATGCCGAAGCAACCGTATCTCCCCAGGGTGATAAGATCGTTTTTACCTCGGTTCGCTCCGGTGACTTGGAGCTTTGGGTGATGAATATTGATGGCTCTAACCCCAAACAAATCACCCAGGAGCTGGGCTATGACGGTGGAGCATTTTTCTCACCAGATGGCAAACAACTGGTGTTCAGAGCTTCGCGCCCACAAGGGGAAGAGGCTGTCAAAAAATACAAAGATTTACTTGCTGAGGGTTTGGTAGAGCCTACCAACCTGGAGATATTTGTGTGTAATATAGACGGTACTAACCTTCGCCAGATCACGAATCTGGGCAAAGCCAACTGGGCACCGTTTTTCCATCCCTCCGGCAAAAAAATCCTTTTTAGCTCCAATCATAGATCTACCCGTGGGTATCCTTTTAATTTGTATATGATCAACGTAGACGGCACAGGGCTGGAACAGGTGAGCTTTGACACGGCTTTTGACTCCTTCCCAATGTTTTCTCCTGATGGTAAAAAGCTGATTTTCAGCTCCAATCGCAATAATGGAGGTACCCGTGACACAAATATCTTTTTGGCTGATTGGGTGGATTAGTACCCGGAGCTGAGATGTAGGGATGGGGTTCGAGGAGTTACAAGGTTTTACACTCCATCCCCAAATGAGCCTTTTCAACCTTAAAATTAGGAGCTTCATTTTATTAAGATTGATGGTTTGCCTGAGAGTAAGGATTTTTACCTCAAACTTAATAAAACCATGAAAAAACTACTTACTCTAAAACTATGGCTTCTTACGGGAAGCCTGGTTTTTTGCTACGGACTATCCCCCAAAATTAATGCTCATCACGCGCCTGTATGGTATTCTGGGGCAATTTATCTGCTCACAGGTGAAGTACTTGAGGGTCAAATTACATTTCAGGAGGAACAAACCCGCTTAAAAGATGTGGTCTTCCTGAGAACTAAAAATAACGAGGGTACTTACCAAACACGCGGTTATTACTTCAAAGAATTACAAAAAATGACGTATTATGACACTGAATGGCAGCTTACACGTACCCTGGCACGCTATGAAGATAGATTTTATGAGAAACTTGTCTCCAATAGCGATGATTTGCACCTTTTGGTCATCCCACACAAGCATCTAGGAGATATGTTTGAAGGATATTCGTATCTCAGCTATTTTTTCTGGTACGATGGCAAGGTGGAGTACATTCAAAATTTCCCCCGTCAGTTTCGGAAAATTTGCGAAGACCATCGGATTGACTATTGCGAATTTATCAAAAATACCCATCTCAGTCCTACTGATCCGAAACAACAGGAATTATTGATTTTTTACTTTAATAAATGGCGGAAAAGTACTAATTTGATCGTGAAAAATTAAATCTCAAGAAAACATGTTCGGAAAGCAGAAAATAATCAGTTCAACAGAAGAAAATGTGCTTGCGCCTCAAAAACGTTGCACAGAAATAGATGATCGCTGGTTGAGTATTTACGGGATACTGATATTCAGTGTATTGGCTTCTATCTTGCTGACCATTCCTCCTCGAACGCTAAAAGCACAGCTTTCCGAATATGTTTTTTTTCTGATTGGTACAAGTATCACCTGGTATTTTAATCGCTGGGTGATTTTCTACTTTCGCAAGCGGTATCCACACTACCAATCGCTGGGCAGGCGCATACGCTATCAGCTTTTGATCAATGTTTTATTTACATTCATTCCTGTATATTCACTTTCCTATTTGTATATTTTATGGATAAAACCAACGCCTTTTGGGCATTTTATAACCCATTCCGGGGAGTTGTTTTTTTCAGCATTGATTTTTGTACTGCTGATCAATGTATTATACGAATGTCTCTTTCTATTTGAATACTGGCAAAAGTCACAGCTTGAAGCAGAAAGATACCGCAAAGCTTCTTTGGAAGCACAATATCAAAATTTAAAAAACCAATTGAACCCACATTTTTTATTCAATAGCTTTAATACTTTGTCTAATCTGATTGAGGAAGACCCACAGAGAGCTTTACAATTTGTAGAGGGGCTTTCGGATGTGTACCGCTATGTGCTGAATAGCCAAAAAAAGGACTGGATCGAGCTTTCGGAAGAGATTAAATGTATGCATGCTTATTTGTTTTTGCTCAAAATGCGTCACGAGGATAATCTTCGAATACATATTCATATAGAGGAAAAATACTATCACTATTATATTCCACCGCTTTCTCTTCAAATGCTCATTGAGAATGCAATCAAACACAATGAAATTTCCCTAGAAAGTCCTTTACAAATCCAAATTTTCAGCAAAGACAATTGTATCATTGTGCGAAATAATCTTAAACTTAGAAAGACGGCACGATCCTCGACCCAATTAGGCTTAAAAAACATCCAGCAGCGATACCGCCATCTTTCAGGCAAAGTGGTTGATATTCAGGAAGATTCAGAGTATTTTATGGTTCATTTACCCATTGTCAAATTACAGTCGGCATGAATGTACTTATCATAGAAGACGAAGCACCGGCAGCCCGCAGGCTCGCCACGCTCATTACCCGATGCGAACCCAGGGTACAAATTTTGGAAATTCTGGACAGTGTCAAAAAATCTCTCCATTGGTTGGGTACTTATCCCGAACCGGATTTGATTTTTTCGGATATACAGCTTTCGGATGATCTGAGTTTTGAAATTTTCAGGCAATTAGACCTCAAAAGCCCTATTATTTTTACAACGGCTTATGATGAATACGCCATCAGAGCTTTTAAACTGCATAGTATTGATTATTTGCTCAAGCCCATCAAAGAATACGAGCTTCTTCAGAGTCTGCACAAATTTGAGCGATTACAGCAACAATTTGCATCAGCGGATTATAGCCATTTGCTGGATCATCTTTCACAGAAAGAATATCGCAGCCGCTTTTTAGTCTATCAGGCTGATTCGCTGATACCAATACCCAGTGAAGAGATTGCTTATTTTTATTCCGAAGAAGGCAGTACCCTGTTAAAAACCCATGCTGGTAAAAGTTTTACACTCAACGAACCCCTGGATTTTTTAGAAAATCAGTTAGACCCCAAAGTATTCTATCGCGCAAACCGCCAGTTTATACTTTCTATCAAAGCGATTGATTTGATCAAACAATACTTCAAACAAAAGTTACTGGTGACTGTCAGCCCTGCCATTGACAAACAAATCCTGATCAGTAAGCAAAAATCTTCTCAGTTTAAGCAATGGCTGAATTCCTGAATCAGGAGTACAGAATTTATCGGTGTATCATACACAATGCTCAAGAAACCAAATAAGACATCAGCACTTCGTCCAGAAAAATACCTGCACTTTTCAGGTGTGTAAATTTTCGGAGTAGGCCTTCTTTTTCAAATCCGGCTTTGAGATACAGATTCATGGCTTTTTCATTTCTTGCTCCCACACTAAGTTCTATCCTCAAAAAACCCAACTGAGTACATAATTCAATGATCTCAAACATCATTTGCAAACCGTAGCCTTTGCCTCCAAAATTGGGGTGAATCGCCAGGCCGCCCAAATAAACCAAGTGAGATGTGCGGTGGTAAGAGGGAATCAACTTAAACATCCCTAGCGATTGATTTTCTTCCTCAAATACATACAGCAGGGTCTTTTCCAATAAATCCTCGAAAATGGGTTCAAAATCAGCTTTATCCATGAGTTCATACAATAAGTGAGGATTGATCTCAGGGTGCATATACATTTCATAAAAAAAATCAAAATCTGAGGGTGTGGCTTTGCGGGTCATAATTCATATTGAATAGATATAACCTATTGATTTAAAGGTGTTTTCAGCATTAATTTGAAGGTAAATTTAAATAAATGAAGATAAAAAATACATTTTTTATCTATATTTGGATAAATTTTATTAGTTTCTAGCACAATCCATTTGCCCTCTTATACTTTCATGGTACTTAACAATAAAGAAATACAACAATCAATTAAAAGCAATGATTTAATTTCAGATGCTATTGAAGGTAATATCAAAAATTGTAGTTATTCCATGCGAATCGGTGAGATATGCGAACCGGAAACAGGCGATATTTTGACAATTGAACAAGATCATCCAAAAACAAAAAATTATTTTAGATTTTTAACAAAGTCTTCATCTAAGAACCGTTATGAAGGGCAAAGAAAAAAAATTATCTATTGTATTCGTCCCTCAGAAGTTTTGATCATCAAAACTAAAGAACAAGTAAAAATTCCCTTAGACATCTGTGCATCGTATACTTCTTTGCAAAGTTTAGCCAGTAAAGGATTGCTTTTGATCAACTCAAGCATTGTGGAACCCGGTTATGAAGGATACCTTAGTTGTTTCATTGTAAATTTTTCCAAACAAGATATTTGTTTTGAGAAAGATCAAGAAATTGTAAAATTAGTCTTCTATAAACTGACCAAAGAAGCCCAGCCTTTGACTAAGCAAACTCAATTGAAAGAAAGTATTGCGAGTGATGATTATAGTGCCAAATTAGCATTGCATGCCACTAAATTTAATCGGACTTTTTTGGACATAGAGAGTATTGAAGATAGGGCTACTAAAAAAGCCCAGACATCGATCAGAAAGAATATCACTTTGGGCGGTGTCTTTATTGCTGTTTTACTACTTTTTGCAACGTTAGAACCTCTTCTGAGTAAATGGATCTACAAACTGAGTTACAAAGAAGACATTGTCAATAGACACGAATTACTGGAGAAAATTACCTCTTTGAGAAAAGAAAATTCACTTTTGGAAAATCAAGTACAAATTCTAAAAGACTCTAATTCGTCTATTCAGCGTGAATTAAAAAATTTAGATCAAAAATTAGATAAGATATTAAATGGTAAATAGCCTATGTCAACGATTCAAGAACCCATCCCACAAGTCATGAAAGCTGAGGAAGCTTACGACCAAATTGCCCCATTATATGATGAGCGTCCCTGGTCTAAATTTTGGATGAAACACGAGCTCCCTATCATAAAAGACAAACTAACTCACCAAAGATTTACCAGATTTCTCGATGCTGGTTGTGGTACTAGCCCTTACCTTTCCATCTTGAATAAACATATAAAAGAATATTATGGCTTAGATATCAGTGAGGGGATGCTTGAAGAAGCCATAAGAAAATACAGTAATATTAATTTGTCTTCTCAGGCAAGCTGGAGTAAAGCATCGCTTACCGAAATACCTTTTGAGGATAATTATTTTTCTGCTATATTATGCACCCGGGTGCTTAGTCATTTCACTGATTGGAAACAAGTTTTGGTAGAATTTTATCGCACTCTAGAACCCGGAGGATTGTGCCTCATCACAGATATACATCCTGAGCATCACTATGAAATGACTGGCTTCAGAACTTTTAAAAGAAAAATATACGTGGAAACGTTCAAACACGAGAATTTCATTAATACTGTAGAATCATTCAAAAAAATGCCGGAATTTTTTATCCATATTGAAGAAAAATCATTTATCATTAAAGATTTCCAAGAATTTAGCATGAGAAACATTATACAAGATAGATACGACGATCAACTAAAAGAGCTATACACCGAGTTGGATGATCTTTATCTGTATCAACACGACAAAATCTTTTACTTTATGCTGATTCAGAAACCATATTAGAAGCTGATAATTTATTTGATATGAAAAATGAAGCTCCGATCTTACTTGTATTTGAAGGCCCTTCGGGAACAGGAAAAACAACCCTGCAACATCATCTTGGCCAATATCTACAACATAAAAACCTCAAAATCAAAATTTTACCTGAGTTTTCTACTTCTCCTCTAGGGCGTATCATTGCACAATATTCAAAATTCGGACATGAACTTCCTTTTTTTCTTAGGGGGCTAAATGGTGCTTTGGCCTATCTTAGTGATAAACTGTATCTGCTCGAGAAAAACCTGAGCAGTGCGAACGAAATACTCATTCTCGATCGATTTATTCTTTCACAATGGATTTTAGGCTCTTATTTTATCAAAGATGAACATAGTAAGCAGGTTCTCCAACAAATTATTATGCAAACCAAAAAATGGATAGAAGCCAATTTTTCTCAAAAAAGTGTGATTATTCTCCTCCAAAGTTCTTCTGAAAGCCTCGTAGCAAGATTGGAAAAAAGAGAAGAATTTATCCTAGATTCCGAAAACAAGGCATTTCTCCAACAAAATGTTTCAGATTATAATAACTTTGATTATAATTTGTTTGAATGGAACAAGTTATACCTAAATTCAGAGCGGCCTCTGCCTGAAACGCTAGAAAATCTCATCCACGATATTGATAAATTATTGCATCAGGTTAATCACGATTAATTTCCTGATCCTCGTTAATCAGAGTACCCTCAGCCCCAACTTCTGCCCTTCTTGCAGCATAAAGGCGTAAGCTTCTTCGTATTCATTGCGGATGATGCCATCGAGGATGGCTTCGCGGAGGGCGGATTTGATGAGTCCTACTTCGCGGCTGGGTTTGAGTCCGAAGGTTTGCATGATGATTTCACCATCGATGACGGGCTGAAAGTTACGCATTTTGTCCTTTTCCTCTACTTCTTGGAGCTTTCGTTCTACGATCTCAAAGTTACTGATATGTTTTTGTACTTTGTCGTAGTTTTTGGAGGTAATATCGGCTTTGCACAGCTTCATCAGATCGTCGATATCATCTCCGGCATCAAAAAGCAGCCTTCTTAGTGCCGAGTCGGTGATGTGTTCTTTGACCAGTGGGATGGGGCGCAGGTGAAGTTTGACCAGTTTTTGGACATACTTCATACGGTCATTCAAAGGCAATTTTAGACGACGGAAGATATTGGGTACCATTTTCGCGCCCCGGTCTTCGTGCCCGTGGAAAGTCCAGCCGATTTTATGGTGAAATTTTTTGGTGGCTGGTTTGGCAATATCGTGCAAAATAGCCGCCCAACGCAGCCAGAGGTCATTACTTACCTCGGCTAGATTATCCAAGACCTGGAGCGTATGATAGAAATTATCTTTGTGCCCTTTGCCGTCGCGGGTTTCTACGCCCTGGAGAGCTACCATTTCCGGGAAAAATATCTCCAACAAACCCGTGTAATACAGCAGTTTAAAGCCGTAGGAGGGCGTTTTGGAGAGAATGATTTTATTGAGTTCGTCTGTGATTCTTTCCTGTGAAATAATCTTGATGCGGTCTTTGTTCTGGCAAATAGATTCAAAAGTATCCGGGTGGATGTCAAAAACCAATTGGCTCGCAAATCGGATGGCACGCATCATACGCAGTGGGTCATCCGAAAAGGTAATATCGGGGTCAAGGGGAGTTTTGATGATCTTACGCTGCATATCTTCTACACCTCCAAAAGGATCGATCAATTCTCCATAATTTTGGGCATTCAAGCTGATAGCCAGTGCATTGATGGTGAAATCACGGCGGTTTTGGTCATCTTCCAAAGTACCATTTTCTACAATCGGTTTGCGGGAATCACGTTGGTAGGATTCTTTGCGAGCACCGACAAACTCCAGCTCCCAGTTTTCGGTCTTGACCATTGCCGTGCCAAAATTTTTAAATATAGAGAGATGGGCTTCTTCGCCTGTATGGATTGCCAGGTTAGCAGCTACTTGTTTAGCCAGATGAATTCCACTACCTACACAGACCATATCGATATCCTTGGAGGGTCGCTTTAAGATCAAATCTCTTACAAAACCACCAACAATGTAGGTCTCTAGATTGGCTTCCTGGGCACTTCTAGCAAGCAAAGAAAATATTTCGTCTTTATTTAAGCGTTCAGAGAAATTCATAAGGACAATGAGCTGCATTAAGTCCGCAAATTTAGTGATTTTACCTGATTTTTCTTAAAAAGCTCCTAATCTTAAGCCACGATTTTATATCTTTGTAAAAATACACCTTATGTATCTGTGTACTTATGAATAGTAATTTCGCCCTAAAAAAATTTATAATTACCTTATTATCAGGTATTTGTATAATTTCCTACAGTTTAGCCCAGGAGCTGAGGTTTAATGTCATTGTGGACTCTCAAAAACTCGTCACTGGTCAAACGGCTGAAAGAGAGATATTTGATGACCTTCAAAAAGCCATCAGCAACTTTCTCAATAATCAACAATGGACCAATGATGAGTTCAAAAAGGAGGAAATTATCTCTTGCAATCTGGTGATTACACTGACAGAATCTCCTGCTCAGAATTCATTTCGAGGTACTGCTCAGATTCAATCCACCCGAACAATTTATAATACCAATTACGAATCCAATTTGTTGTTTTATGTAGACCGGGATTTCAACTTCCGCTACGTAGAGGCACAACCTTTGATTTTTAACTTGAATTCTTTTACCGATAATCTTACCTCCATTTTGGCCTTTTATGCTTATGTGGTTTTGGCACTGGATTATGATAGTTTTTCTGAAATTGGCGGCTCTCCTTTTGTAGAAAACGCCTTTAATATCGCCAACATCGCCCAACAATCTCCGGAGGCAGGTTGGCGTCGAAGTCAAAGCACACTCAATCGTTTTTGGCTAGCCGAAAACCTAAACGCGCAGCAAATGATAGAATTCAGAAAAGCCATCTATGCCTACCATAGACATGGCTTAGACTTCTTTCTAGTAGATCCAAATGAATCACGAAAAGTTATTTTAGAAGCCCTTAAAAAAATCAATGAAGTAAATCGTCTAAAGCCTTCTGCTGTTTTGACCAATATCTTCTTTGATGCCAAGTATAGCGAACTGGTCAATATCTTTATGGAAGCCTCTCCAGAAATGAAAAAAGAAGCTCGGGATCTTCTCATAAGACTCGACCCAGGGCACGCTGAGAAGTATGAAGCTTTGATACAAAATTAGTTGATGGATAAGCGTTGTGGTTTACAATGCTTATCTTTTGTGTTTTAATTTAAATAAATAAAGTATGCAAATAGCAAAAAACGGCGATTCGGTAAAAGTACATTATACCGGAAAGCACACCGATGGAGACATCTTTGATAGCTCTGCGGGAAAAGACCCTTTAGATTTTGAGTTAGGAAAAGGGCAAATGATTCAGGGATTTGAGGCGGCAGTGTTGGGAATGTCGGTAGGCGAAACCAAAACAGTCAATATACCTTCTGATCAGGCGTATGGAGAATTCAACGAAGAGATGCTTTTTCCAATCAACTTGGCAGATATTCCTGCTCATATTGAGCTTGAATTGGGTATGCCCCTCAATGTACAGACCAATGAGGGACATGCAGTACAAGTACTTGTGAGAGAAATTACCGAAGACCTAGTCATCCTGGATGCCAATCATCCGCTGGCTGGAATGGATTTGGTTTTTGAGATAAATCTGATAGAAATCACCCCGGCAGAAGAAGCCCCTAACAAACCGCTCCTTTTTGATTAATTGTTTTTCCAAGAAAAAAAATTCGTCTTTTAAATTACGCCTTCACATCTGCAAGGTGTAATTTTTTTTTAATGTTAAACCATTTTTTAAAAAAACTGTTTTAGAATTATAACTATATTTATTAATAGTAATACTATTATTTTCAAGATATGGATTCACAACAAATTGATAGGATCATTTTAAAGGTAGCCAATGTGCTCCAACAGGAAATAAATCAGCTTGATCTCATAGATACACACAATCTTGAGCTTTTTTATACCCAAGATGATTTAGGCAAATACATAGATGATTTGATTGAAAAAGGCGAAAGAATCAATCTTGCAATGCTTAAAAACCATATCAAACCAGTACAGATGGCCTATTTTATGGAGCAATCCAGTGCGCCTTTGCTGGTATTCCAGCATACGGCTGAAGGCTTTGAAACCATCCTCGTCTATAAAGATAAATCTCAAAAAAAAGTCTTTTATTGCTTTGAGCGTGAAGAATATATTCAACCCGCCGATGAGACACAGTTTATTGAAGGATTAATCACTTATGATACCCATGCAGATGCAGACATTCAGGGGGAGATTGTTTTGATCTCCGTTTTTCCTTTGCAATATATTGCCAATGATTATTATAAAGAAGATACCTTCAAAGAAATGACTCCGCTCAGAAGGTTGTTCAGACTTTTGTATTATGAAAAGAAAGACATCAGTTATATCTATATTTATGCCATCGTCATAGGGCTAATCAGCCTTACCCTCCCACTCGGTATTCAGGCAACCATCAGTCTGATTTCGGGTGGAATGATCTTTAGTTCGGTAATTGTATTGATTTTTTTGGTCATTGTTGGCATTATGGTGGGTGGTGCCTTGCAAATCACCCAAATATCTCTGGTAGAGATTATCCAGCAAAGGGTTTTTGCAAAGGCCGCCTTCGAGTTGTCTTTTCGTATCACAAAAATCCGCGCCGAAGCACTACAAAAATATTATCCGCCGGAATTGATGAATCGTTTTTTTGACGTAGTAACCATCCAAAAAAGTCTTCCCAAATTATTTGTAGACATCTTGGGGGCGGGCATTCAGATTGTATTTGGGCTTACGCTCATGTCTCTTTATCACCCTTTTTTCCTGGTATTCAGCCTTTTTCTGATCACGGTGATTATTTCCATATTCTGGATTTCGGGTCCCAGAGGTCTCAAGACAAGCATCATTGAATCCAAGTATAAATATAAAATTGCTTTTTGGCTTGAGGAGTTAGCCCGAACTATTTTTGCTTTCAAACAAGCAGGGCATACCAATCTACCCCTACAAAAGATGGATAAGCTGGTAGGTAATTATTTATACTATCGCAGGGCACATTTTAAAGTACTCATTGGGCAGTTTATCAGCATCGTGATATTCCGAACCTTAGTCACTGGGGGGCTATTGATTATCGGGACGATCCTGGTTGTAGAAAGGCAAATCACCTTGGGGCAGTTTGTAGCCTCAGAGGTAATCATTGTATTGGTAATCAACTCCTTAGAAAAACTGGTGATTAATACGGATACCATTTACGATCTACTCACTGGCTTGGACAAGGTAGCCACGATTACCGACCTCCCTATTGAGCGCAAGGATGGTGTCAAACCCAGATTGGATGAATATCCTAATGGGCTTTTGATTCAAACCAAGGACTTGCGCTACAAATATCCGAGTGCTAAAGATTATACCCTCAATGGAATCAATATCGAGATCCAACCCGGAGAAAATGTCTGCATCGTAGGACCGAATGATTCTGGTAAACATACCCTTGTAAAAGTTTTGATCGGCTCACTGAGCGATTATGAAGGGGTAGTGACCATCAACCATTTCAGCTTACGCGATTTACATCTTCTCTCGATCAGAGATGTGATCAGCAAACACCTGACTTTTGACGAAATCTTTGACGGTACTATCCTGGAAAACATCACGATGGGGCGCACCAATGTAAGCTATCAGGATGTACTTTGGGCCGTAGAAAATGTAGGACTCGGCGATTATATTGCTTCTCTTGAAGAAGGTTTGATAACACACATCGGCGCATCTGGTAAAAAACTCTCCGGAGGAGTAGAAGCCAAAGTGCTTCTGGCGCGTTCGGTGGTATCCAGACCTAAGCTACTCATTGTCAATGACTTCTCGGAGCATATTTCCAAACAAGAAAAACTTAAGATATTATCTTTTTTGCAGGAAAAATCCCATGGATGGACGCTCCTGATCCTAAGTGTAAATGATGATCCGATTCTTTTATCTTCCTGTGATAAAATTCTGCTGATGCAACAAGGACGCATCGTAGCTCAGGGCAACTATCAAAGCCTCCTGAAAGACCACAATTTCCAGGAACTGATCATCAAGGAATGTTAAACATACGCCTTATTCACAAATTAAAAAAATTAATCCAAGCCAATAAAGATGTTAGAAATATCAAGTCCACAATTTAATCGGGAAGAAGTTGAAAAAAAAGTGTATTCCCTCAAAATCATCAACACTCCCAAAGCTGCCAAAATCCTGGCTTACTGGTTGGTAGGGATTTTATTATTCTTATTTATTTGTCTATTTTTGCCCTGGCAACAAAATGTGGAAGGCAGTGGAAGCGTGACAGCTCTTGCCCCAGCAGACCGCCCTCAGGAGGTCAATTCAGCCATCGCTGGAAGAATCAAAGTCTGGAAAGTGCAGGAAGGTCAGTTTGTTAAAAAAGGGGATACTTTACTCGTACTCGAGGAAATAAAAACTGATTATTTTGACCCCGAACTGCTCCAAAGACTCAATGAACAATTAGATGCCAAAGAGCAGGGCATCGAGGCAAATAAATCAAAAATTTCTGCCCTTAACAGTTTAATTCAGGCACGACAAAGCGGATTGCAATTAAGCTTACAAAAAGCCCGTAACAAATTCTTACAGGCACAACTCAAGGTAACTATCGACAGTGCCGAGTTTGAAGCCGAAAAAGTAAATTTACAAATCGCCGAGCGGCAATTTGCCAGCTATGACGAAATGTATAAAGCAGATGATCAAGGTGAAATTCCGCTGATTTCTCGTACTGAATGGGAAAAACGAAGACAAAAACTCCAGGAAGTGCGGGCAAAAGTAGTAGGCCAAAGGAATAAATATCTAGTCAGTCAAAATGAGCTAATCAATACGCGTATTCAGTTGAATTCGTTGGAAGCCGAATACGCTGACAAAATCGCCAAGGCTCAGTCGGATTTAGGCTCCTCTCAGGCTACTTTAGCAGATAAACAAGGTTCTCTTTCCAAACTCAAAAACTATTACAACAACCTACGCATCCGAAATCAGCAATATAATGTGCTTGCACCGCAAAACGGCTATGTGGTCAAAGCCCTGAAATCAGGTGTCGGAGAGACAATCAAGGAAAGCGATGCCGTCTGTACCATCCAACCCGACAATCCTGGCAAGGCAGTGGAGCTTTATGTAAAAGCCATGAATGTACCCCTGCTTTCCATCGGTCGGCACGTCAGGCTGGAGTTTGATGGTTGGCCAGCTTTACAGGTTACAGGTTGGCCGAGTGTGGCAGTTGGTACATTTGGAGGCAAGATTCAGGTCATCGATTATGTCAATAGCAAGGATGGTGAATACAGGATCTTGGTAGTGCCAGAAAAAAACGAACCCTGGCCGGATCAATTGCGCTTGGGCTCAGGCGTATACGGCTGGGTAATGCTTGATGATGTACCAGTTTGGTTTGAGTTATGGCGACAACTTAACGGCTTCCCGCCCAGCCTCTATAAAGAACCTGGCAACGAAAAAGAAAAAGACAAAAAAAGCGGTCAAAAAATCAAAATCAAAGTCAAATAATTAATCAAAAAGGAGAAGTATCAAAACGCACATGAAAATAACATCCCAAGCAAATTCCCTTAGGTTATTTTCCCTAAGAAATTTTATGGGTTTAAATTTGCAATTAATCTTGTTTATATCTCTGGTTATGAATCCTTTAAAAGCCCAAACTTCCTACGATTCTACCCTGAATCAGGTATTGACTTTTAAAGAGTTCTATCAACAAATCGTCAGAAATCACCCTGTGGCCCGGCAAGCACAACTTTTTTTGGAGGAAGCCGACCAGGAAATTCGTATTCAAAAAGGTAATTTTGACCCCAAACTTGCCTTGAATTACGATCGCAAGGAGTTTGATGAAAAGGTGTACTTTAATACCTTTGATTCCAAAGTCAAAGTGCCGGTATGGGCTGCTGAAATTTATGCCGGATTCAAACAAAATCACGGGGTTTTCCTCAATCCCGAAAATTATATCTCTGATCCTGCCGGGCAAGGACAAATCGGCATCTCTATCCCCATTACCCAAAGCATCATCGTCAATACCCGTAGAGCCGCCCTGGAGCAAGCGCGTTATCTGAGAGATATATCTGAAAATGAACGCATCAAACTGACCAACAAACTGCTCCTGAGTGCCGCCAAAGATTATTGGGAATGGTATTTTCAATTCCGCAGCTACCAGTTGCTGGATTCTGCCTACAGATTTGCCAGTCAGCAATTGGCAGGGGTCAAAACCAGGGTCGCTTTGGGTGAATTGGCCGCCATTGATTCTGTGCAAGCATTGGTCACCTTCCAAAATCGCGGCATTGAGCTTCAGCAGGCAAGTATCAACCTCAAAAACGCCCGTATTCGCATTTCTTATTATCTCTGGAATGAAAACCAAGAACCCTTAGAATTGCGTGAAGAGATCGTCCCTCAAATCGAACTCAATAGCCTACGGTTAATCTCAGACAATCGCCTGGAAGAACTCAAATCTTTTGCTCAAAACAACCATCCCGAATTGCAAAAACTGAGGCTTAAACTGGCTCAACTTCAGATCGACGAGAAAGTATCTCGCAGCCAACTCCTGCCACAAATTGAGCTGGATTATACCCTGTACAGCAACACCGCCAAAATCAATGAAAATACCAACTTCAGCCCGGCAGAAAATTATCAAATCGGCGTTAATTTCAACTTTCCACTTTTTTTGAGAAAAGAAAGAGGAAAACTCCAGAAAGTCCAGATCAAACAAGACCAAACAAACCTCGACCTTCAGGCACAGGAGCGGGATATTCTCAACCAAATAGACGTCGCTTTTAACGAATTACAAAATATCCGTGATCTCATCGATCGCCAGAGCCAAATCGTACAAAACTACCGCCGACTCAGAGACGGAGAGCTTCGTAAATTTATCAATGGCGAAAGTGACCTGTTCCTGATTAACAGCCGAGAAAACTCGCTTATTGATGGGCAAATTAAACTTGAGTCACTCAAAAGCAAACTGGAAAAAACCTATCAGGAACTCATCTGGAGCTCCGGAAAACCCATGTGGGAGTAAAGACCTGGATTAAAAAATATACTGCCTCCAGCATGTGCTTTGTTCTACTTGGATCAAAGCCAAACGGCTAATGCCCAAAACTCAACTGCCTGAGACAAATTTAAGGCTCTTAATCGATTCGAAACATTTTAGCACATCCTTCATACTTCAATTCCGTAAATTGAAAACAATGGGGTTTCCTTTTTTGATACAATTTATTCTCAAATGGTTAAGCATATTTTTATAGCTTTTGTGATGCTACAAATCACAATTTCTCCTGCATTTTCCCAAAAAGCCACCCTGGAAAACCTGGGTAATCAAGTCAATTCTGCCTACAATGAACTGGTTCCTCTCATCACTCCCGACGGAAAAACCATCTATTTTACCCGCAAAGGGCATCCCGACAATATCAATCGGGATAGCTACGATATTTGGTTTTCTTCCATCCAGGCAAATGGAGCCTGGGGACAGGCACAAAATATAGGAAGCCCCCTAAATAATGAACATGATAATTTCGTGACCGGTGTAACACCTGACGGCAATACGCTGGTAGTCAGTGGTTATTATAAAGACGGTGTATACATTCCCAATCTAAAAGGCTATTCACTCACCCATAAAACCCAAGACGGATGGAGTCCCCCCCAGGGAATCGACATCGAGGCCTATCAGGAAATGGACAAAGGGCGTTTTTCTAACATCTGGTTAGCGAGTGATAACAAAACGCTGCTCCTCAGCTTTAGCACCAAGGCAAATGATGTGGACGGTGATTTATATGTGAGTTTCCTCCAAGAAAATGGCATTTGGTCGCGTCCTTTGAGCCTGGGCAATGACATTAATTCAGAGCTTGATGAAGGTACTCCTTTCCTGGCCTCCGACGGGCTTACTTTATACTTCTCCAGCAATCGCCAGGGCAGCCTCGGGCAACACGACATCTATTTTAGTAAGCGTGCGGACGAAACCTGGCAGCGATGGTCACTCCCTCAAAGGCTAGAGGCTCCCATCAACACACCTTCCTGGGATGCTTATTATACCGTACCTGCTTCGGGAGATTATGCTTTTATTGTCTCTTACAATCAAAGCTTCGGCGGAAGTGACATTTTTAAAGTCAAGCTTAAAGAAGAATATCGCCCCGATCCCGTGATCCTGGTTTATGGATACGTCTATGATGCCCGTACAAAAGAACCTTTGAGTGCCAACATTGCTTATGACCTGCTTAAAGACGGCACACCAGTAGGCAAAGCTCGCTCCAATCCAAAAGACGGCTCTTATAAAATCGTACTCAAACAAGGTGAAGAATATGGATTCCGGGCAGAAAGTGAAAATTATTTTGCCATATCGGAGCATCTTAATCTTACTCAAAAAGCAGATTACAAAGAAATTCAGAAAGATCTTTATCTGGCTCCCATTCAAAAAGGAGAGACCATTCGTCTGAATAATCTATTTTTTGATTATGCCCAATCAGAGCTACGCCCTACGTCTTATGCTGATTTGATGCGATTGGTCGATTTATTGGAAAAAAATCCCACAATGAGAATAGAAATTCAGGGACATACAGACAATATCGGAGACGACCAAAAAAACCTGCTTTTATCGGAAAGTAGAGCCAAATCCTGTGTAGACTATCTGATTTCCAAAGGTATTGAAGTTTCCCGAATGCATTATCAGGGCTTTGGAGAAACGCAACCCCTTGCCGGAAATAACACCGAAGAAGACCGCCGGAAAAATAGAAGAGTTGAGTTTAAAATCATCGAAAACTAAAGCTCTATGAAGATGCCCGATCAGGTACAAAATACGGTAAATGGTTCTCCTACAAAGGCTTCTGCCCTGAAAATATTTCGGGTGACTGAGCCAGCCTCCAACTCGATCAAAAAAATCAGCCGGGTTTTGAGATTAATCTGGATACCTATCAGTTTAGCGGCTATTTTATCTTTTGTTTTTACATCAGATGCCTTGATGATGGCAATATTTTTGACAGTGGCTTTGATATTAGCCCTGATAGATTTGTGCTTGAATTTGCTCCTTGATCCCGTAGATAACACGATCATTGAGCTCTATACGGATAAAATGATACGCAGCGGCTTCGGATTAAAGCACGCAGAAATACCTCTGAAAAATTTTGGGAAATTGTGGGAAGACAAAAAGGGAATCTGGATTTTTAAAAAAGGTCTCAAGACAGCCATTAAAGTCTATACTCAAACCAAAGTGGTTTTAAAAGCAAGACCCTTGCAAGGAGCTTTTAAATCATTAAAAATCAAGCAAATCAATCAGGGAAATCTTGTAAATCACTTAAATCTGGGTATATATTTCCGATATGAATCGGGTGGGAGAAAAAAACATTATTTTTATCCCAAAAAACATAGAAAATTACACACAATTAAAAGAGTACTTGTTCAGCCTAAAAACTGAATAATTTTTTAAAACAATGACATTCATTAACTTCTACAAGGTTTTAAACATTCCCAGTAAAGCCAGTCCCTTAGAGATCAAGGCCGCTTATCGCCGTTTGGCCAAAATCTGGCACCCCGACCGCAATCAAGGCAGCAAATCCTCCGAAGATCGTTTCAAGGAAATTCAATCGGCGTACGAAGTACTCTCCAACACCAATCAAAAGCGACAGTACGATTTTAAATACAAAGACGAAATCCATCGTACCGAAGAAGAAGAAACTCAAACCAGACCACCCCAAAACCCCAATACCTGGAAAACAGCCGACGCTTACAAAAGCCGCCTGGATCGCCTCTGGAAGCAATACGAAAACATCCACGATGAAAAAAACCGAACCTACGCCAAACGCCACAATAAAAAGGATGATATCAAATATTATTATTATAACAATGAGAAAGTGACGCGTGAGGAATTTCAGGAGCGTACTTATCAGAATTTTAAACAGAAAAATAATCATCCACAGAATCCGCAAGAAGAGAAATTTTCGCACCAAGAAGACAGTCGTTTTGATATTTTTTATATGAAAAGGTCTGATTTTGAGGAATTTCGCAAAAAAATACAGGTAGATCAGTTACTTCTTTGCTTGGGACTTTTATTTGTGGGAGCATTGTTTTTTCTGATGTTACACAATACCCTTTTGGTTTATTTAGGATTGATGAGTCTGGTTGCTCTGATCGCTTCCGCTTCAATCAGCCGATCTCATATCAACCCCAAACTGGCCAACCTCATCATAGAACTTCACAGCGATAAAATCCTGCTCAGAGGCAAAGACCTCCACACTACGAGCATTTACTTCCAAAATATTGCCCAAATTCGTATCAAAACCCAGGGCATTTACATCTATCCCAAAATAAACAACCCACAACAACCCTCTTTGAAGGAAATTTTTATCCCATCTGTGATGCAGGGTTATGCACAAATCTATGCTGCGCTAAATCCTTATAAGTAGCTACCTAATTAGTTGATAACCAACGTAACTGCATTTACTCTGGACTATCGCCTAATTAAATGGACTACTTATGAGGTAGTATCTTAACGGTATTGTTTGTCATTAAAATTAGGGTTATCTAAGTCTACATCGGCTTTATTTTCTTGCACCGGCGAGCCGCCGATGCTACAAAGGAACTGGCAATCTCGGTTTAGGTGAGTCTAAGTCTCACCTAAGCCGGGGTTGCTTCATCCTGGAGGGTTACCCTTGAAATATTTTCTAATAAGCTGATATTCAATACAAAACCCTTAATCTGGAGCTATCATTCCAACGGCAGGCGGAATCTTAACGTTTCTCTATGCAGACGCTAAGATTCCGAACGATCGTTCGGAATGACAAAATATATAGCTGCTGTACTGTGCAGGAGCTTCCATACAAAAAAATATATAGTTGTTGTTTGATTTAGCGTAGGGGGAGGGAAGAAAAAGCTTCATGGGAAATATTATGCATTGTTTTTTTTATATTCACGCATTTTCATTGCTTCTTGGCTGAGGCTTTTTACGTCTTTATCTTCAAAAAATTTACTTTGCCACGCTGTATAATTGGCAGGTTCGCGCAATAACAGTGCTACAAAACGCTCGGTATCCAGTTCTCCAAGTTTTTCGTTCAGTATCTGAAAAGCTATTTTTTTGATTTCTGTATCTGTCATGGGGTTTTCTTTTTATAAATTCACAAAATCTATTGGGTTGATAAGTTCAATTTGAGTGATTTTAGGTTTTTTCTTTAGTAAAATGGCATCTGTGATCAAGAAGTAAACACATTTTGCTTCTATGGCACAGGCAATATGTAAGGCATCTTTAGCCTTTATCCCCAAATTGACTAACTCTTCGGCATTTTCAAGCAGTACTTGTGTTTCATAAACATCTATTTTCACAAAGTTTTGCCATTCTGAAATTATCTTTTGTCTTTCTTCATAAGGGTTGAAGGAGTTTTCATAATCTAATATATACGACCAAACCAATTCAAGTGCTTGTTCTTTGATCTGTTGCTGTACGTAAAGTTTAGCCTGTGTTTCTAAGTGAATTTTAATTTGACTTTGGTCATCAAAGGGGCGATTAAAACAACAGTTATCAAGGTAAATTCGCATAGATGAGTGCGTAGAAAAATATTTGAAATAAATCGGCTTAGTTTTACTAAGTAAAGATACTATTATTTTGTGGAAGAAAAATGACGAGGGATTGGTTTTTTTTTGAAGGAAGTCTATTTTATCTGCATTTGCTTCTCGGAATCTGCCCAAGTTACGGTTTTGGCTTGCTTTAATTGATACTATTGTATGCGGTCTTGAAGTATCTCTTAATGCCATTCAGGTATGGGTTTCGGCAAGTAGTTCACTGTGGCGTTTTTGAAGACGAGGGTGTTTCAAATAGCAGGGGATTAATATCTGAAATGATGTAGGGCTTACTTGTTGAAATATAGTGCAGATATGGGGGAAATGTTAGATTTTTTTTAGTTGCGATCTTGTGGGGAGGCATCGGCGAGCCGCTGATGCTACAAGGGGCGTGCTAATCCCTTGCGAGCCGCTTTGCGGCGTGGCAATCTCGGTTTAGGTGAGTCTACGTCTCACCTAAGCCGGGGTTGCTTCACCCTGGGGAGTTCGCAAGGATATTTCAGGAGTTGGGTTTTACATCTACCCACAAAGCGCAGTTATTTCAAAGGAAGATGGGATGAAATTAAAATTTTCCTGACAGTTTGCTTTTAACCGACTTTTCGCACCCTAGCGAAATATTTATATGAAATATAACTATTCTTATAAAACTTACATGCTATATTTTATCAAAACCCATATTTTGCGATATTTTATAGAGTTTTAGAAGAAAACTTACAAAAAACAGGGGGGTGCGAAAAGTCGGTTTTAA
>JANRIC010000125.1:0-12456 GCA_033765345.1 Microscillaceae bacterium | reverse complement strand
TTTAGACTTGCTCAGAGGCATCTTGCATAAAAAAACTGACAAAGACTTAGATATTTGGCATACCCTTATAGATAAGTTTATTCACCTTGCACTTATAAAGTGCTCAAAATCAATAGGTTATCAAAATTATCGGGTAGGGTGAGTATAGGCAGTTCTTAAAATATTTTCCAAATCTCCAAGATTTGGAAAATATTTTTTTAAATCAACCTCACAGCCGTCCCTTCACTAAGCAGTCGAAATTCACTTCCATTGTCAAAATGAAATTGATTTTTGAGAAAAATTACGGCATTTGCTTCCAAAACCCGCGCTTCTTCACGAATTTCTTCCAAAGCCATATACAAAGCTCTTTTGATTTGGGCTTCTTGGGTGTCTTTGAGCAATTCACGTACTTCGCGCCCTTCACCTCGCCATCCTTTCCAAGACCAACGACTTTTATTTTTATTTTTTTCTTCTATTTCTCCGAATACATCCGGCAAGATTCTCATTTTCTGCCATTCCAGGATTTTGTCCCGGTATTTGAGTTCCAATTCGTCAAATTGGCGGTTAAAAATCCCTTTGTTGGAAGTATACACAAAAATGGGTGAAATGACCTCATAAGCCTGGGTCAAATCACCGTGTGTAACAACAATAGGCAAATCGCTAGGCATACTGTTAGGAAGCTTGAAAATCAATTTTCTTATGAGTGCCGTCACAAAAGGGCTTTTTCTCGGAAGCCCCACAGCGACAGAGAGATACTTTGATTTTTCGCTCATAAGGATTCCCTGCTGTATCAAGTACCTCGAATTTGCCTTCTACAATCAGCGGACCGTTAGCCAGCACTTTGATTTGTGTGCTGATCTCAGTGTTTTCTTGTGTTTCTTGGTTTTCTGTGTTCATACGATAAGTGAGTGCGCCCGATGGGCATTTTTTAATGGTTTCGATAATTTCCTCTGTACTAGCTCCCTGGGCATTGATCCATGGTTTGGACTCGGCGTCAAATACCTGAGGTAGGTTATTCACGCAGTTTTTGGAGTGGAAGCAAAGCTCGGCATTCCAAAGTATGCTTACTTCTCCGTTGGTGTATGTTTTGATTTTGTCGGACATATAGGTGCTATAAAAATAGGTGGAATAATTTTATTTGCTTTTAAAATAATTCAAAACCGAGAAAAATTCAAATTCAATATGACTATAAAAATCTCTCCATCCAACCCCATGTATACATAAAAACCTCCTTTTTCTCCGCTTCATTATGAATTTCATGGTAAAATTTTTCCCAGGCTTTCAGGCTGATATCTCCTTGTGCCCGCTTGGCAAACTGCTCGCTGCCTGCACAGGCGGTGATATGATCTTCGCTTCCGTGCATAATTAGCGTCGGTATCGAGACTCGCCCCTCAAATTGATTCAAATATTTGGCTGCTGCGAGCATTTCCAGGGCAGCATTGACCGAAATACGGTCGTGGGTGAGGGGATCATTTTTGTAATCAATAATCACGTCTTCTACTCGGGCAAGATGTGCCGGATTTAATCCATTGGATTGTGCAAGAGATGGGTATATCTTGCGAACTAGCTTGATGATAGCCAAAAAAAGCCCTTTGGGTTCTTTGCCGGGTGGAAGCTGAATCCAGGAGCCAGTGGCAATGACTCCTTTTATATCAGGTTGATGGCGCAATACATAATTCAGTACCAGATTACCTCCCATGCTGTGTCCATAAAGAAATACAGGTGTTTGAAGATAGCGTTTTTGGATTTCTTCAAGGAGCGTATCAATTTCGTGCATATATCGACTAAAGGATTTGACGTGACCGCGTTTCCCTTCGGATTTGCCATGACCAATATGATCGTAAGCTACCGTGGCTATGTTATTAGAGGCAAAATACTTTGCCAAATGACCATAACGGTTGCAGTGCTCGCCTAAGCCGTGCACAAGTGCCAGAACGGCACGGGCATTCTCGACATGCCAATCTTTGGCATAAATACGCTCTAAATCCTCGTTTTTCCAACTAAATTCTTTTTCCTGCATCATTTCTCAAAATAATTGTGTAGATTAGAAAGCAATCATATAAATTGCTCACAAATTGCTAAAATCATGTTTAAAAGCCTAATTTCTTTAGAAGACCTGCACGAATTAATTTCAGAGGATCATGCGCTGGTTCTTGTAGATTGTCGTTTTTCGCTCTTGGATACCGAAGCAGGACGAAAAGCCTACCATATATCTCATATTCCAGGAGCGATATACGCACATTTGGATGAAGATCTTTCTGGAGAAATCATTCCAGGAGAAACCGGCCGTCATCCTCTGCCTTCCGTGGACAAACTGAAGGACGTTTTTTCTTTCTGGGGAATTAAACCCCGCACACAGGTCATTGCCTACGATGACCGTGCAGGCGCCACAGCTTCCCGCCTTTGGTTTTTGTTGCGTTATATGGGGCACGAAGCTGTGGCGGTGCTGGACGGAGGCTGGGCAGCCTGGCTGGCAGCTGGGCAGCCTGTAAGTGCTGAAATAGCCCAACCTGAAAAGTCTGATTTTCAGCCTAAACCCAGACCTGAACTCATTGTAGATGCTCAATTTGTTGAGAATATTCTCCAGAAAGGTGATTATATACTCTTAGACGCTCGAGAAGGGGTACGTTTCAGAGGAGAAGTAGAACCGATTGATCCCATAGCAGGGCACATTGCCGGGGCTTGCTCGCTGCCTTTTGCCGAAAACCTGGATGAAAATGGTAAATTTTTAAATCCAGATCAGTTAAAAGCCCGATTTGAGCAGCTTTTGAAGGCTCAGGCTGCCGAAAATAGCATCTCTTATTGCGGTTCAGGAGTGACCGCCTGCCATAATCTGCTGGCGATGTATCACGCAGGTCTGGGCGAAGGCAAACTCTATCCGGGCTCTTGGAGTGAGTGGATTACCAAAAAAGAACGACCGATAGCCTTGGGCGAATAAAAAAAAACTGATTGACTTTAAAATACAGGGCAAGCCCCTGGCTGTTTTGGATATTATTATTTCTCAGGGAAGTGACTTAAAAAACTTACACCTCTACCAAGATGGCCTGGTGTACCGGATGATACTCCAAATTCATGATACTGGCATTGACAAAAATGGTTTTTTCGGTTTCAAGCAATCCGTAAGCTTCGTGAATATGACCAAAAACGTGCATACGGGGGCTAATTTCGTCTACTTTCTGCCTGAGTGCTTCACAACCTACCCACTCACCCCTAAAATTGCGGTCTAGAATCCCAAAAGGAGGCCCATGCGTAATTAATAAATCGGTATCTGTAGGTATCATATCCCAATGTTTTTGGATGTCTTCACCGCGATCCCGGTTGAAAGCAAAACTAAAGAAGCGAGGAGTAATCGGAGATCCCCAAATTTTCAAACCCATCACGTCTACGCCTGAATCCATCAAAAAAATGGCATTGCTGATGAGCTGGGCTGCCTCTTTAGGCGATTGCTCAAAAAACCAATCGTGGTTTCCACAAATTACGATCTTGTGTGGGTGGGGGAGTGTACCCAACCAATCATTAAACTCCTTAATTTCGGATGATTTGCCCCAGGCGGTGAGGTCTCCGGCGTGAATCAAAATATCTCCTTCTGGAATCTCTACAGCATGATGCCCCGAATGGGTATCGGAAATACAAACAATTTTCATTTTTTTGTTTTTAATCATAGAAATCTGTATCCCTCTATTTGGAATAGCCTCAGAAAAACAAAATTATAAATTTTCAAGGACTAAGCTGAGATATTCTCCGAATTATGAAAACTAAATTTTTCTGCGAGACCAGAAAGTAGCCAATGCCAAACCTGAAATCAAATGCCAGATTCCCCACCAGGCTGCAATCAGGGTCATTCCACCTAATCCGTCAAAAAAATTAAAAATAAGTGCCAATCCCAGCCCTGAATTTTGAATGCCAGTCTCAATGGAGATAGTACGAGCATCCCTTTCAGAAAGCTTAAAAATCTTAGAAAAATAATACCCCCCAGCCAGGGCTACTCCGTTGTGAATCAACACAAGAAAAGCGACATAATAAATATATTTTAAGATAATATCCAGATTGCTGTAAAAGGCAACGACCAAAAAACCACCAAAAATGATCAAAGATAGATTTTTGATCGGTTTTTGAATTTTTTGAGTGAACACAGGCAGGTAATACACAAAAAACAAACCTATGATTAAAGGAATGATGATGAGCAAAACGATGGTTTCGGCCATCTTCCAAAAGTCTAAGTGAATCATCTTTGCAAGACTTTCGGGTTTATCAATCCAAGACGACCAGAAAACAAAATTTAAAGGTGTAGTAAAGGCACATAAAAGCGTGCTAATACTCGTCAAACAAACGGATAAAGCGATATTGGCTTTGGATAATTGGCTCAAAAAGTTAGAGACATTCCCTCCCGGACAGGCAGCTACCAGTATCATTCCCAGTGCCAGGCTTGTTTGAGGTTTAAAAATAAATACAAGCAATAGCGTAAGTGCAGGTAAAAGAATAAGTTGAGAAAATAAGCCTACTCCCACAATTTTTGGATGATATAAAATTTCTTTGAAATCTCTGAGCTTTAAATCCAGTGCTACCCCAAACATAATAAAGCCCAGACAAAAATTGAGTATAAGCAAATCATCCGAACTAAAATGCAACTTAACCTGATCTATTGACATAAGCGACTTGAGTTATTTTGAGTGTAATGATACCAAAAGTTTTCTTGAAGTATTTGAAAAGATGTACAAAAAATTTGCAAGTTTTGGCTTGCAAGAATTATGCTTGAAATCTAACGAAAGTAAAGCAAAAATATCTTGTGTAATAACTTGAATGTCAAAGATTTATTGTATAAAAAAAAATTAAAAAAAAAGGACTTATTTTTTTTATAATTGATGATTATTACGCATATTTAATCCTCGAACCAAATCAAAATTAAAAAAAATCGGGCGTGTAGGCTTACTCCCTTTTATTCGTTCCGAAACTAACATGATGACAAATTTTTATGAGGTCTTTTAAAGAAAGAAATGATACATCCAAAAACAGAATTGCGATATATCAATGACATCGTAGGATACGGTGTTTTTGCCCTGGAAGATATACCGGAAGGTACCATCGTTTACGTAAAAGACAGTCTGGAAATCGTAGTCAGCTCCACTGATTATATGCTCCATTCCGAAGCAATGAAAACCATTATTGAAAAGTACTCCTACATCGACGAGCACGGCAACCGGATCGTCAGTTGGGACTTTGCCAAGTACGTCAATCATTGCTGTAATTGTAACACCATCAGCACTGGCTACGGTTTCGAGTTTGCCGTCCGCGACATCCAAGCAGGCGAGCAGATTACTGATGAATATGGAATCTTTAACATTGAGCAGGAAATGAACCTGATCTGCGGAGAAAGTTGTTGTCGAAAAAAACTCAGCCCAGATGATTTTGAAAACTATCACGAACTCTGGGACTCGAAAATTAAAAAGTCGTTGACGAAACTGCCTCTCGTAAAGCAACCCTTGATGTACTTATTGGATAATAAAACGCGTGAGGAACTGAAAGCCTATTTCAGAAATCCTGAAAAGTACATATCTGTATATCGCCTAAAATTTGTCCGGGACATGGTAAATCACCTCTAATTTCTTTCAAAGGTCGGCTCTCAGCCGACCTTTTTTATTTTTATAGGATATTTTTTACAAATCCAATTCCAAGCCCAAACGATTTTTGATGTCTTTCAGAAGCGGATGCTTCTCAGAGAGGTATTCGTATTTCTGAAAATTAGAATAAGGCTTCACCTGCACATCTTCTGCCTTCTGAATGCGAATCTCGATAGATTTATTTCTGAGCTTTTTTTGAATTTTATCCAAAAAATCTGCTTCTATTTTCTGAAAAGCGAGCATTTCCGATTCGTTAAAAGTAAACTCCAGGATGTTTTTGTCAATAATCTTAGGCATCTGACGGAATACTTTGCCTACCTCACCTTCGTTTCTGTGCAGAGATTTATAGAATTCAATGCCTTTTCTGAGGTCTTCTTCATGAAAAGCTTGGTTACTTTCAGATATTTGTTGTTGGTCTAATTCTTTTTTTACAGACACCTCCAAGTCTTCCATCTTCGGTATGGATACTTTAATAGGCGTTTCTTTTTGGAAGGAAGAAACGTTTGACTTCGAGCTAGATGATTGATTATCAGCACCTAATTGCTTTTTTGCTTCGGTTTTACTTGCATCTGATTGCGTATCAACTAGGTTTTTTTTTTTTACCTCCTCAGCCGGAGTTCCTTTTGCCCAGTTGATTGCGGCATTCAGGTGGGCAATTTTCATCAGGCAAAGCTCTATCAAAAACCGGGGATTTTTGCTGGATTTGTAGTTTTGTTCACATTGTACACTGAGGTTTAAGGCAGAGAGCAAAAAAGACAAACCTGCTTTTTGGGATTGTTCATTATATTGTTTTTTGACTCTTTCCGATACTTCGAGCAGCTTAAGTGTTTTTGCATCCTGACACACAATCAGGTCTCTAAAGTGCTTGATGAGACCCGCTACAAAATTTTGTCCTTCAAAACCTCTTTTAAGAATATCATCTAATATGGATAATGCCTCGGCGATATTTTCTGCCAAAAGTGCCTCTGTAACCCGAAAATAATAGTCATAATCCAGTACGTGTAGGTTCTCGAGGGCTGTCTGATACTGGATACTTTTGCCCCCTGAAAAGGTACTCAGCATATCAAATAGCGAAAGTGCATCTCGAAGCCCACCATCAGCTTTTTGGGCAATCAGTTCTAGGGCATCATAATCAGCTTGGATATGCTCTTTTTGAGCAATATTTTGCAGATGCTCTGCCATATCACGTACTTCAATGCGCTTAAAATCAAATATTTGACAACGTGAAAGGATGGTAGGAATAATTTTATGCTTTTCGGTGGTGGCCAGAATAAAAATGACATAGGAGGGAGGCTCCTCCAGCGTTTTGAGAAAAGCATTAAAAGCCGAAGTAGAAAGCATGTGTACCTCATCAATGATATACACTTTTCTCTGACCAATTTGTGGCGGAAAACGCACTTGATCTACCAGATTTCGAATGTCATCCACACTGTTGTTGGAGGCGGCATCTAACTCATAGATATTCATAGAGCCGTTTTTTTGGAAGGCCGTACAGGATTCACATTGACCGCAGGCTTCAAAATCAGGCGTGATATTCAAACAGTTAATTGTTTTGGCGAGGATACGCGCACAGGTAGTTTTGCCAACCCCTCTTGGCCCACAAAATAAAAAGGCCTGTGCCAACTGATGGTTTTTCAGGGCGTTTTTGAGCGTAGTAGTGATATGTGACTGCCCTACTACACTGTCAAAGGTGGTAGGGCGATATTTCCTCGCTGAAACGATAAAATTTTCCATGCCTGCAATTTAATGAATATTCACCAAACCCTTCGCTCTTTGGGAATAAACCCGCATGACCATCTTTTTTTATGAATACTTCGTAAAAAAAGTATGCATTTTCTGAAACGATCGTTTTAAAGAGCAAACGATTGAGCAAATGGATTCTATGATGTTTTGAAAATATTATTTTCACCGACTTCAAATACAAAATTACACACGCTAAACAAGTTAAAAAAACATTCTATGAATAAAAACATTGCCTTGGTATTGTCTTGCGGAGGGGCTCGTGGGATTGCACACATTGGAGTTATAGAAGAACTTGAAAATCAGGGATTTAAAATCTCTTCCATCGCTGGGTGCTCTATGGGTGCTTTGGTGGGTGGTTTTTATGCTGCTGGCAAGCTGGATGTATATAAGGAGTGGCTTTGTAGCCTCACCCAAAAAGATGTCACAAAACTGATCGATCTGACCCTAAGCTCCAAAGGCTTTATCAAAGGGCAGCGGGTATTTAGTGAAATGAAAAAACTGATGGCTGATGTCAATATTGAAGACTTGGGCATTCCTTATGTAGCAGTAGCCACGGATGTACACGACCACGAAGAATTTGTATTTGCCGAAGGGAGTTTGTATGATGCCATCCGAGCTTCCGTAGCGATCCCTTCCATCATTCATCCGTGTTTTATCAATGGCAAAGAATTCGTAGATGGTGGTATTGTCAACCCCATTCCGATCAATCGGGCAATACGCACTGAAAATGATTCTTTGGTGGTGGTCAATGTCAATTCTACGGTGCCTCTCCAGTCTGAAAATGAAGAAATTCAGGAAGTGAAAAAAAAGAGAAATATCCGACACTACAATTATTTTATGAACAAAATGCTCAATTTCTCTTTGTCTAATTATGCCTCTCCGCGCCGAAGTAGCATCGTAGGGCTAATTGGCAAATCTATGGAATTGATGCAAACTCAAATTGCCGAACTCACGCTCAAATCTTATCCCCATGATTTATTGGTGAATGTTTCCAAACAATCAGGCACTTTGTTTGAGTTTCACAGAGCCAAAGACCTGATAGAAGAAGGCAAAAAGGCCGTCAAAAGAAGCCTCCAGAAACAATCCTGGTATGAAAACAAAATGCTTCCTAGCCAGGAAGAAACTCTGTATCCTCTGCAAACCAATAAATTGGCAGGATAGCATTTGTGGGAGCGTGGTGAGTTGAATATACAAAGGAACACTCACCACGCCACACAAATAAACAAACCAGCGACTCAGCCCAGGGTAACGATTGCCTGGAAAAGTTCGGCATTTCTGGATTCCAGCAGAATAATTTTGTCTTTTAATACTTGCTGGATGGTTTTTTCTTGAGGATGCAGAATTGTAATCAGTTCCACATCAGGCTGTGCAGAAAATATAAAATCTTTTTGGGCTAGAGCTTCAAGTTTGTGGATGCGTCTTGGAAAATTATCAGCGCAGATCAGAACTTCGGTAGCAGTTTTTTGCAGATAATTTACCCTCAAATGGCATTGATGCACCCACTGAAAAATGAGAGAAAGTTCAGCCTCTTTCAGAAAGTTAAACTCTTCTATTTTAAAGCGAATTAATACTTGTTTTTCTTTAAAAATCACGGCAGGAATCAATTCAAAAGAGACTTCATTGCTGATACAAGTACCCGTTTTTTCAGGATCGAGAAATGATTTGACATACAACCGGATATTTTTTCGGGCTAGGGGAGCGATCGTTTTGGGATGAATGACTGAAGCCCCGTACTTGCTCATTAAGGCAGATTCCAGGTATGAAAGTTGGGGATAAAGTTGGGCTTCTGGCAGTCTTTTGGGATCACCATTAAATACACCAGCTACATCTTTCCAGATGGTAAGTGTATCAGCTTCCAAACAAGCTGCAAAGATGGCTGCTGAAAAATCAGAACCTTCCCTGCCCAGGGTCAAAGGTTCTCCCAGGTGATTTGCCCCAATAAATCCTTGCGTAATGACTATCTGTGCTTCAAGTTGTGGACGTAGCTTTTCCCGGACATTTTTTTCGGTTTCAGACCAATCTACATTTCCCTCGCGCCATTGGCTATCTGTGCGGATGAGTTGGCGGGCATCTACCCAAGCACAAGAAATGCCTTGTTCTTGTAAAAAAGCGTGCACCAATCGAGACGAAATAATCTCACCTTGCCCTATGATCAAGTCATACAAAGGATCATAAGGAAGATCAATAGGCGAGTTTTCCAAATCTTTTTGAAGCTTTTGCATGAGGGTATCCAGCAGCTCAAAAACAGGATTTTGTTTATCTGCAAAGAGATTTGTCAAAATCTCCCAGTGAAATTCTTTAATTTTGCGTAAATTCGCAACATAATTGTTTTTCTCTAAGTAAGTATTCAAAAGCATCTCAAGCTCATTGGTGGTTTTGGCCATAGCTGATACCACCACCAAAAGTTGATTCTGAGATTTGGGATGCCCAATTATATTTAGCAAATTGCGAATTGCGGGAGCACTTTTAAGGGATGCTCCACCAAATTTATAAACTTTCATATTTTCAATTTTTCAACCTAAATAATTCAAAGTAGTCCATTGAATGAGTCGATAGTCCATAGCAAATACGATTGCGTTGGTTATCAATTAATTATAAAAATAAAGAATACAAACAAATTATAGGCAAAACTTAAAAAGCGCATTTATATTCTTGCAAAGCAAGTGATTGACGCTTTAATTTCAAACTTTTCAGGTTCTGATGTCCTGATTTTTTACTTTGTAATAGCGCATGACCAAATTAAAACTTAAAAAATATGGAGGAAAGCCTCGCTCTACCAGTAGGTACCACACTCGACAGATTTATTAGCAAAAAACAAGAACAATTTCCGTATGCAACCGGAGAACTATCCCAATTGTTGCGTGATATGGCTTTGGCGGGCAAAATTGTTAACCGAGAGATTAATCGGGCTGGCTTGATCAATGTCACGGGAGCTTATGGCAATCAGAACGTACAAGGTGAAGATCAACAAAAATTGGATGTCATTGCCAACATACGTTTTATCAGGGCTTTGCGCAATGGGGGTGAAGTCTGTGGAATCATTTCAGAAGAAGAAGAAGAAATTATCGATACCGGAAACCCCAACGGGCGTTATGTGGTGGCGATTGATCCTTTGGATGGCTCTTCAAATATTGATGTAAATGTCTCTATAGGCACTATCTTCTCAATCTACCGCCGACTTTCTCCTCGAGGTGTGTCTGTGGAAGAAAAAGATGTCATTCAAATCGGCAATAAACAAGTAGCAGCGGGTTATTTGTTGTATGGGTCTTCTACTATGCTGGTGTATACCACGGGCTATGGGGTCAATGGATTTACGTATGAACCATCTCTGGGAGAGTTTTTTCTTTCGCACCCCGATATGCTCGTTCCCAAAAACGGCAGTATTTATTCTATCAATGAAGGAAATGCCCGTGAATTCCCCGCAGTGATTCATGAATATATGGAGTACTGTAAAGATCAAAAATTCTCAGCTCGGTATATCGGTTCACTTGTTTCGGACTTTCATCGGAGCCTGCTCAAAGGAGGTATTTATTTATATCCGGCTACCCATAAAGCCCCTGAAGGCAAACTCCGGCTTTTGTATGAGTGTAATGCGCTTGCATTTATTGCCGAACAGGCAGGAGGGAAGGCCTCCAATGGTTTCCATCGGATTCTTGACATTGTCCCGAAAAGTTTGCACCAACGCACCCCTTTTTATGTAGGCAGCGAAGTAATGGTCAGTCAGGTGGAAAAATTATTTACCCAGGAGAATAATTTGGTTAGTTGATCAAAAAAGGGAGGGCTAATCAAAACAATGCAGGAAAGTTCTATCTTGATCTAAAACATATTTCTTTCATAATTTGGAATTATCTTTGTGCGTTTTGTTTAAGTAGGTGTGCTAGGGTTATCTATTGGCATATAAACACATTAATTTGCAAGAGCTTATGGAGCGATACAAATTACGTATGAATGAGCAACAATTTCGAGAAAAAATTTCTCAAATGTGGAGTCAGGTTCGTTTCCAATCTCAGGAGAAACCTCAGTTATTTTTTGAAGAACAAAGTTTTGTGGTAAAACCCGTTGAGGAAGAACCTCGGTATTTTTTTAAAGGAGAATATCAAAACGGCGAAGGTTATTTGGATTTAAGGCTTTCTTTTCCCGAATCTCCTCAAAGGAATGATTTTTTTTCGGGAATTATCTGGAAGATTTTGATGCTAAGTAGCCTGTTAGCTGTGGCTTTTTATTTGCTTTTCTTCAGTATTGTAGCGTATTTGAGCGTAGGCATCCCTGTATTTTCCTTCTTATCTGTGTTTGTAATCCTCAATTTTGCTGCTAATATTTGGGCTAACTTATACGCTTATCCCGACACCTTGTTTTTTGAAGAGCGGTTTTTGGATTTATTTGATCGCCACGAAATAGTAAAGTTGGATTGAGAGTTCGCTTTCTTTGATACTATTCGGTCACTAATTCAGACACAGCATAGAATGTATCGAAAGTAGTCAATTTTCGAGTCATGCTATGCTGCTACCAGCATCAATTCATCGGTTTGGCTTTTCACCAAAATATCCATCCGTACAGTTTTCACAAGCCAATCAAATTCGTTTCCAGAAAATTATTTTGTCTTCCCCATCTTTCCAAAAGTCCTTAATGGTTGCTGTGTGGGTGTAACCAATGTTTTTATAAAAGTTTCTTGCACCTATTTGTGCCTCATGAGTTGAAGTTTCAACAATAAGAATTCTACCATCTGATTTTTTAAGAAATAGTTCGATATATTTCATCATTTCGCTTGCTATTCCTTGTCTTTGAAAGTCTTTGGAAACACCTATTGCTAATAAATTATACGTCCCATCAGTTAGTTTTTCTGGCACACAATACCCAATAGCAACGGAGTCCTTCATTATATAAGTTAAAGAAGCTTTGATATATGTCTTGAAAGGTGTCGTTACCGTCTATTTTGTTATTCCAAGTTCCCATTTGTCTGTCTAATTGCGGTTTGTTTTAAAATTCTGACTAACGTTATAATTAGTTGTTCATAGTCAATTAGTTACAAATCCAAGTTCTTCCTTAGTCAAATCAAATTTAGTGATTTGTTGTTTGACTTTTGCCACAAGTTTGCGTTTTCTTTTTCAAGAAATTT
>JANRIC010000124.1:0-8130 GCA_033765345.1 Microscillaceae bacterium | reverse complement strand
ACAACTCAGCGATTACCTCGATTTATACAGTCTCAAAGAAGGTTTTTTGCTCATTTATGATTTCAGAAAAGAAAAGGACTACAAGCAGGAACAAATCCATTTTGAGGATAAAAACATTTTTGCGGTGTGGGTGTGAGGTGTCGGGTGTTGGGTGTTAGGTGTTGGGTGTTGGGGAGATACTTTTTAGGAAATACGCCATGAGGCCAGGTGATGCCACTATAAATTGCTAAAGTTAGGTGCAAGCCAGGAGGCTTGCACCAGTTTTGGAGAAAGGCGCAAAAACCCAGACACTCTTTTTATTGAGTATCTGGGTTTTTAGTGTTTTGGACTATTGACCTAATGCTAATTTATTGCACGGTTGATCCATTAGATACCAGTGTTTCCGGGCGTACAAATTTGAGTGTACCGTCTTTGTCTTCGGCAAGCAGCACCATTCCATGAGATACTTCCCCCATCATAGGGCGTGGTGCCAGGTTAGCCACCAGGCAGACCTGCAGTCCGATGATTTCTTCGGGATTGTAATATTTGGCAATTCCGCTCAGGACTGTTCTCACATCTAAACCTGTATCAAGAGTCAACTTGAGTAGTTTATTGCTTTTTTTGACCTTTTCGGCGGCTTTGATGGTGGCTACACGAATATCTATTTTCACGAAATCATCAAAAACGATTTCACTTTTCATAGGTTCGGCGGTTTTGGAAGCCATTTCATTGGCTTTTTTGGTATTTTCTAATTTTTGCAGTTGTGCTTCTACGGCTGAGTCCTCAATTTTATCAAAAAGAATTTCTTCCTGATTGATCCTTTGTCCAGGTTTGACCAAATCAATGCCTCCTGCATCTGCCCATAGAAGCTTCTCGACATTAAGCATTTGTTTGATTTTCAGGGAGGTATTTGGCAAGAACGGTTCGCATACAATGGCTAGATTGGCAATAATCTGATTACCAAGGTTGAGAATCGTGCCGATACGCGGAAGGCTATTTTCAGGGTCTTGCTTAAACAAAGTCCAGGGTTCGGTTTTTTGGATATATTGATTTCCGAGGCGTGACAGTTCCATAACGAGTGCTAGAGCTTCTCTGAATTTAAACTGCTCGATGGCTTCGGCGATTTTATCCGGGAAAGTTTTTAGCTCCTCTACGAGTTCCAAATCAACGGTTTGTAAATCGGCTCTGGGTGGAACTTGTCCTGCGAAATGCTTGTGCGTGAGGGCAATCGGTCGGCGCACGAAGTTGCCTAGGTTTCCGGCTAGTTCGCTGTTATTACGGGTTTGGAAGTCTTTCCAAGTGAAATCACTGTCTTTGGTATCGGGGGCATTGGCAGTCAGGACGTAGCGTAATACGTCTTGTTTATCGGGGAAATCCAGCATATATTCGTGCAGCCAAACAGCCCAATTTCTGGAAGTTGAGATTTTATTATTTTCCAGATTCATAAATTCATTGGCTGGGACATTATCTGGGAGGATATAATCGCCGTGTAATTTGAGAATCAAGGGGAAAATCACACAATGAAACACGATATTGTCTTTTCCAATAAAGTGCACCAGTTTGCTATCTTTGGATTGCCAGTATTTTTTCCAGTCGTCAGGGGAGCAATTTGAGTCTTGTTCGGCTTTTTCGGCAAAATATTCTTTGGTAGCCGAAATGTATCCGATCGGCGCATCAAACCACACATAAAGCACCTTTCCCTCTGCATCAGGCAGGGGCACCGGAATCCCCCAATTTAAATCACGGGTCATCGATCTGGCGTGCAAACCTTGATTAATCCAAGACATGCATTGCCCGAACACATTGGGTTTCCAGTCATTTTCGTGGCTTTTGATCCAGGACTCCAATTCACTTTGGTATTTGTCTAAAGGCAAGTACCAATGTTTGGTGGGTTTTTTGATTAATGCGGTATTACTTAGTCTTGATCTGGGATTTATCAGTTCATCAGGGCTGAGTGATGTTCCACAACGCTCGCATTGGTCGCCGTAAGCATCCGGATTACCACAATTGGGGCATGTCCCTTGTATATAACGATCAGCTAAAAAGGTGTTTTTCTCCTGATCATAATATTGGTCTGTGACGATCTCATCAAAGATTCCTTTTTCATACAAAGTCTTAAAAAAGCCCGAAGCCGTCTCATGGTGAACTTCTCGAGAAGTACGGGAATATACATCCAGCGAAATGCCAAAATCTTCAAAAGACTTTTTGATCATTTCGTGATAGCGGTCTATGACTGCTTGCACCGTTACGCCTTCTTGTTCGGCACGAATAGTAACTGGCACCCCGTGCTCATCCGACCCCCCGATAAACATTACATCACGCTCCATAGATCTGAGGTAGCGTACATAAATATCAGCGGGGATATACACCCCAGCCATGTGCCCGATATGAATAGGCCCATTGGCATAAGGCAGTGCGGATGTGACCGTATACCTTTTAAATTGGGTAATACTCATAGTGATGTAATGTTTTAATAGATTTAACCAAAAAATTAACGGTTTGCAATTTACGGAAAAAATCCTGAACTCAGATAAAATTAAACAAACGACGATGTATGATTTTATACACAAACTTAATTGGCTTTGCGATAAATTTATGATAAGATCATTAAAAACTTAGCCTGGACGGGTCTTGTATCGTAAACCGATTTGAATTGGGTATAATTTTCTTTCTATGTATTAAAATTTAATGATTTTACTTGAGTTTTATTAACTTACACAAGCCATTGGGCGTTATAAAAAAATACAGGATTCTTTGAATTAAAATAATGAAGAGATTTATCATAGGATTTTTTTGCTTGCTGAATTTGGCTTATAGTCTTTCAGCACAATCTCAACAACTTTTTCAATTCCCCAAAGGTTTTTCTAAAGACAATTACTTGGCTCATACGATTGTATATAAATTAAAAGCGCAGGAGATTATAGCCAAAAGTGCTAAACAAGCTTCCCCAAAATCCCGAATAAACCCTTTATTGCTCAATCAATTGGGCGTAAAGAATGTCCGACCGCTTTTTGATGCCGATAATTTTATTTTTAATTATAAAAAAGCAGATAAAATCGGAGAAAAAACCAAAAAACTGGCTCTGATTTATTTTTTGGATATTGACCCGACCATAGATCTGGAGCAAGCCATTAACTTATTGAGGAATGACCCTGCAGTAGAGTACGCCGAACCAGTATATACCAATTACGCACCTCAGATCACCCTCAATGATCCTTTGGCTGCTACGAGCCAGCAATATCACCTCACACAGATTAAAGCTTTTGAAGCCTGGGATATTCAGCGGGGAAGCCCCACAATGAAGATTGGAATTATCGACAATGGGTGTACCGTTACTAACAATGACTTAAATGCCAATTATCAGGCACCTGTATTCATCAATTCTTCTACAGATTTGCTCAATGACCTCTCCGGAGCTACTACCAACAATATTTTTGATGCCGATAATAACGTAACCGGGGGGAGCCACGGACAAAGTGTAGCTCTTTGTGCCGCCGCAGTGCCCAACAACAACGTGGGAACGGCTGGTACAGGTTTTAGCTGCAAATTTTTGCCCGTCAAAGTAGCTCCAACAGACAATCTCAATAATTATATTGATGGATACGCTGGGGTTCTTTATGCTGCCAAGCAGGGGTGCCAGGTCATCAATATGTCGTGGGGGCGTAAAGGATTCCCGAGCGATTTTGATCTTGATGTTCTCCGTACAGTTTATGAGGAGGATGATGTAGTGCTGATTGCCGCTGCTGGAAATGACAACAACCAAGAGTTTTTCTATCCTGCTTCCTATGAAATGGTCTTGTCGGTAGCGGCTACAGATGCCAGTGATATAAAATCTTCTTTTTCAACTTATAATCGGGAAGTAGACCTTAGCGCGCCGGGAACTGAGATCAAATTGGATAATTCGGCGGCTGTTTCAGGAACCTCTTTTGCAGCACCGTTGGTTGCTGGTGCAGCGGCACTTCTTAGGGTACAATACCCGGATTGGAATGCCGCACAAATCATGGCTCGCCTAAAAACTACCACAGACGACCTCTACGGGCAGGCTGTAAACCAGACCTTTAGAGGAAAATTAGGTGCCGGGCGTTTGAATATGCTCAAAGCCCTTACAGCACCTTTAAAAGCAATCACGCTAGACTCCTGCCTACTCAGCCCTACGAATGCGGAGGGTTTTTTGGTCAATGGAAGCAATGTCAATCTTATTCTTTATCTACAGAATCATTTCAATGAACTCAGCGACTTAAAGGTTACCATTCGCTCTGAAAGTCCTTTTATTACCATTATAGATAGCATCTCTCAAATTGGGGCTGTGGCAGCAAGTACGCCTACTATGACAGATAACTTCCTTTTTAGCATCGATGAAAATACCCCGGCCAATACCATCGCCAGATTTTTTATCATTTATCAAGACCTGGATTACAGCTATACCGAGGAATACGAAATTTTATTAAATCCAGGGCACGTCAGCAATAATCTGATGGAGTTTTCTGTCAGCAACCATGGTGAAATAGCTGTTTATGATAATTCTTTTGAGCCTTTAACAGGGCTAAGTTTCAAAAATCACCGATTGCTCAGTGAAGCGGGTTTGATGATTGGCATTCAGGATGCAAGCGGAAACTTCAAAGTATCGGATGCGGTCAGGTTTGATGCCAATGCCAAAAATCAGGATTTTACAGTCATTGATGCACTCCAAAAAAATACAAGTGGTACTTTAGAAAGCTCTGTGTGTCGGTTTGAAGATATTACTAATAATTCTGAGAGAATTGGTATTGAAGTTACCCAAAGAACATACTCCTGGAATGAAACCGGCCTGGACAAAGCACTGGTACTAGAATATCAAATCAGAAACCTCAGTTCAGGGGCTACCCTGATAGACAAGCCTTATGTAGGGCTTTTCGCCAATTGGAATATCAATAATTCAATTGAGAACTCTTCACGCTGGGATGCAGACAATCTGATGGCTTATGCGTATGACACCAATCCAGGAGGGCTTTTAGGAGGGATTGTGCTGCTGACCGACCGCCCTGACCGCCTATACAGAGAACCTTCCGTAGTGAATTATTATACCTTTGATCCTGCTAATTTTGATGTTTCCGCCAATATTTTTGATGGTTTTACTACGGCTGAGAAATTTAAGGCTTTGTCTTCCGGCCTTCTCAAAACTCAATCAGGTACTAGCGGCAAAGGAAATGACGTATACCAGATATTGGGCAGTCGATTTGACAAAATTGACATTGGGCAGACACGCAGTATGGCTTTTGCCTTTGTAGTCGGTCAGGATTTGAATGATTTGAAAAACAGTGCCATACAGATCAAAAATAAATTCCGAAATGTCAAGACCAGTCCTCTGCCCGTAGTGCAGGATATACTTGTTTGTAAAAATGAAGATGCCGTGATCATCCCTTCTAATGGCAGTTTGTTTAATTTTTATGTAAATCCTCCTGATAATCAGTCAATTACTCCGATTTTCACTGGGTCAAGTTTTAATATTAGCCATATTACAAATGATCAGACCTACTACGTGACTTCTATCGACTCGCTTTTTGAAAGCGACTATGTAACGGTAAATGTAGAGGTATCTGAAGTAAATGCTTCCTTCGAGCCTGATCAAAGCCGATTGGATTTAAGCCTCAATACTTCGCTCAATCTACAAAATACTTCTGAGCAGGTGGTTTCATTTCTCTGGGAAATCCGCCGGGGTTTGGGTCTGCCCAACGCCGATGTTTCTTTTATCAATGGTACTCAAGCCAACTCTCCCAGCCCCCAGATTAGTTTTAGTCAGCCGGGAGACTATACCATCAAGTTAGTCGGTAGCAATCAACAAAACTGCGTGGATTCAAGTATCATTGATTTTGAAGTAGTACAATCTATTACGACGGGCATTTCCGAATTCTTGAAGAATAACCTCAGACTTTCTCCCAATCCTGCTGAAGAATTCATCCAAATTGCACTTCCTGATTTTCAGAAGGATATTCGTATCGAGATCATCAATACAAGGGGGCAAAAAATGAAGGAAGTTCGTTTCGGAAGCCGATATAATTTATCCGAGAAAATCAGCCTGAGTGCTTTGCCTTCAGGAGTGTATTATTTAAAAGCTTATTTAGGGCAGGATTTTTATACGTGGAAGTTTATCAAAATCTAGTTATGTTTGCTTAATCGTCTGTATTCCAGGTATAATTCTAAATTTAAAGCTTGAAAAATAACAGATCAGATGTAGCCCTTATTTTTGCCTGATTTTAGGGATCATCTTTCCCTCCGAAAATATGCTCAACTCAAGCTAAAAGGTGCAAGTAAGCACAATTCTTAGGTAAATGATAGATAGAGAGATCTTTTATCTATTTTTATTGTGTTAAAATTGAGAAATTCTTAATTTTGCTCATATAATTTACCTAAAATTAACCTATATCCATGCATATCGCCCTATCTTCTACTCAAAAAAGAGTAGAATCCATTGACATTCTTCGAGGCATTGCTATGATTATTATGGCTTTGGATCACGTGCGGGACTTTTTCCATATCGAGGCTTTCATAGGTGACCCCTTAGATCTGGAAACCACCACGCCGATACTCTATTTTACACGATGGATTACACATTTTTGTGCGCCCACCTTTGTATTTCTATCTGGGACTTCTATTTACCTTCAAAGTTTGCGTAAAAGCAAATCAGCATTGAGCGTATTTCTAATCAAACGAGGATTTTGGCTGGTTTTTGTGGAATTTGCCATCATATCGCTGGCATTTTCTTTCAATATTCAATACAATTTTATTTTCTTACAAGTAATTTGGGCTATAGGAATCAGTATGGTGATTTTGGGCTTACTCATTTGGCTTCCTTATCATTTTATATTGATTGTAGGACTTTTGATTGTTTTGGGGCATAACCTTCTGGATTTTGTAGAGGCATCCCCCAATTTCAAACCTAATTTTTGGTGGGAGCTTTTTCACAGCGGATATTTTTCAGTGTACCCTTATGCTCCTGGTCATGCTATCATTATTTTGTATCCTTTTGTAGCTTGGACGGGGCTTATGGTGTTGGGATATTGCGCCGGAGTTTTTTATTCCCCTCAGTTTAGTGTTGAGCAAAGAAAAAAGTATTTAATTCGATGGGGAGTAGGTTTGATAGTGTTGTTTGTATTGCTGCGATACAGTAATCTATACGGCAATCCAAGCGATTGGAAAGTTCAAAAAAGCTATTTCTACACACTTTTGTCATTCCTTGATGTCAATAAATATCCGCCATCTTTACTGTATATGTGTATGACAATTGGGCCGCTTTTACTATTATTAGCTTGGGTAGAAAATATTCGGAGTTCTTTTTTTAAAATGAGTATCGTTTTCGGCAGAACTGCTTTTTTTTATTATATTTTGCATTTTTACCTCATCCACGCGCTTGCAACGGTCAGCTTTTATGCCAGGGGACATTCTATGCAAGAGCTCGCCGAGAAGAATATCCAATTGCCTTTTAACTTTCTGATGCCTGGCGACGGGTATAATTTGTGGGGAGTTTATCTGATCTGGATTTTTGTATTGGTAGTTTTGTATCCCTTCTGTGCGTGGTATGATCGGTACAAAAGCAATCATCGTACGCAGTGGTGGCTGAGTTATTTATAAAAAAAAACGGAAAAGTAGCTTTGGGCTGCTTTTCCGATTCAAGGATAAGTTGCGGCAAAATTATCTTAGGCTTTTTTTATTTCCTGTAAGATTTTCAAAGTATGAAGATCATTAATTCCTATTTTTACTTTCAGATCTTCTTCCATCACTTCTTCATAAGTCTTCAATGCTTTTTGCCAGCCGTTGAGATAACTCCCATGGTTATCGTCGTTGAACTTTTTGTTGATCAATATGTTTTTCATGATTTTGTTATTTTGTACTCAATTGATGTTATCGCCTAATAGCTAGACCTGAAGCTCCTAAAAAGGGTTGCCTTTACTTAAAAAAATTATGAATTTTTAACTTGTTTGAGTATATTTATTGAAGGAATTTGAGTATCAAGGGAGTTTTCAATCAGAAATTCGGTTCTCTGACAAATTTTGTGGGTGACACATCTTGATTAGACTTGCTATCCACTAAACATTTGAAAGAATTGCTTGCCACGAATGCACGAATAAGGGCGTTTATTCGTGCATTCGTGGCAAAATTGATCATCAAGAGAGG
>JANRIC010000123.1:0-5033 GCA_033765345.1 Microscillaceae bacterium | reverse complement strand
CCTCTCTTGATGATCAATTTTGCCACGAATGCACGAATAAACGCCCTTATTCGTGCATTCGTGGCAAGCAATTCTTTCAAATGTTTAGTGGATAGCAAGTCTAATCAAGATGTGTCACCCACAAAATTTGTCAGAGAACCGTTTTTTTTTAAACGATTAAAGTAAATAAACATGCAATTACAAAATTTTATAAAGGTATACCTGGGACTTTTCTTGTTATTGATAGGAACAAGTGCCTTTGCACAAAATATGAAACCCGAAGAAACCGAGGTCTGGGAACCTGTACCCTCCATAGTGACTCCAGGCGAAAACAACGCCCCGCCTTCGGATGCAATCGTCCTTTTTAATGGAAAAGACCTTTCGCAGTGGCGTAGTGCCAAAAAAGAAACGCAAGGTCAAGCCGCACCCTGGACACTTGAAAAAGGGGAAATGGTCGTAAAACCAGCCACCGGAGATATCGAAACCGTAAAAACCTTTGGGAGTATTCAACTGCACATCGAATGGCTCGCCCCAGTGGACAAAGGCAAGGAAAGCCAGCAATATAGCAACAGTGGTATTTTCTTGATGGGGCTTTATGAGCTTCAAGTACTCAATTCTTATGAAAACAAAACCTATTCCAACGGACAAGCCGGTTCTCTTTACAAACAGCACATTCCGCTGGTGAATGCCTCTAAAAAACCCGGCACCTGGCAGGAATACGATGTGATTTTTACAGCTCCTGTATTTGAAAGTAATGGTGAACTGAAATCACCAGCACGCATTACAGTACTTCATAATGGGGTTTTGATTCAAAATAACGTAGAACTCAAAGGACCTACGCTCTACATCGGCCATCCCAAATATGAAGCGCACCCCGCCAAATTACCCCTTAAATTACAAGACCACGGAAACCTCGTACGCTTCCGCAATATCTGGGTAAGAGAACTGAATTAAATTTTTTCCTTAAAAAATATAAAAAAAACCAAAGGCTATCCCCTTTGGTTTTTTTTTATATTTAAAGTATATCTTACATTTGGGATGATTTTTACCCAGTATTTGAAGAATAATAAAAGAACTATAGCAGATATGATGAAATATACACAACTTTATATATTATTTTTTAATCTTTTGTGTTTGTGGTCTTGTAATTTCACGGCAGGAAAACAAGGCAATACCTTATTCACACAACTTTCAGCCAACCAAACCGGCATTAACTTCATCAATGAGCTTACGCTGACCGAAGAATTCGATGTGTTTCGTTATCGAAATTATTACAATGGTGGTGGGGTAGCGATCGGTGACATCAACAATGACAGCCTGCCCGATATTTACCTGACTTCTAATTTGCATAAAAATAAACTTTATCTCAATCTGGGCAATATGAAGTTTAAAGACATCAGCAAAGAAGCTGGGGTAGAAGGTACCAAAGCCTGGTCTACAGGCGTGAGCATGGCGGATGTCAATGGCGACGGACTGCTGGATATTTATGTCTGTAACTCCGGAAATATTAAAGGTGATAACCGTGAGAATGAACTTTTTATCAATCAAGGTAACTTGAAATTTACCGAAAAAGCCCGCGAATACGGACTGGCAGACCAGGGATATTCTACCCACGCCGCTTTTTTTGATTATGACCTTGACGGTGACCTGGATTGTTATGTGTTGAATAATTCCTTTCGTTCGGTCAATAGCTTTACCCTGGATAATATCCGACATATCCGCGATGAAAAAGGTGGAGATAAACTCTTTAGAAATGATGGTAAAAAATTTACAGATGTTAGTGTGGAAGCCGGAATCTATGGAAGTGAGTTTGCCTTTGGGCTCGGGATTGCCCTCAGCGATGTGAATCGAGACGGCTGGCCGGATTTGTACATCTCCAATGACTTTTTTGAACGTGATTATTTATACATCAACAATCAAGACGGTACTTTTAAGGAAAGCCTGACCGAGTATATGCGCCACATTAGCGAATTTTCTATGGGTGCCGATATGGGTGATCTCAATGAAGATGGTTATCCCGAAATATTTGTGACTGATATGCTCCCCGCCAGCGACTATCGCCTCAAAACCACCAGTGCATTTATTTCTTATGATGTGCAAAATACCCGCGAAAAAAATGATTATTACCATCAATTTATGCGTAATTCTCTCCAACTCAACAATGGCAACGGTAGCTTTAGTGAAATCGGACTCTATGCCGGGGTAGCTGCTACCGACTGGAGCTGGGGGGCTTTGATTGCAGATTTTGATAATAGTGGCAACAAAGAAATTTACGTCACCAATGGGATTTATAAAGATGTAACCGATCAAGATTTTATCAATTTCCTGGCCAATGATGCCCGAACTGAAAAAGTGATGAAGGGGGGCAAAATCGGAGAGGAAGATTTTAAAGAGTTTGTAGATCGAATGCCTTCTAACAAACTTTCTAATTTTATGTTCCAACAAGAGGCCAATACCCTCAAATACAAAGACGTAGCCAAAGAATGGGGGTTAGCAGAACCCAGCTTCTCTAATGGGGCGGCTTATGGCGACCTAGACAACGACGGTGACCTGGATTTGGTGGTCAACAATGTCAACCAGCCTTTGTTTTTTTATCAAAATAATAGCGAAAAACTGCTGAAAAATCATTATCTGAAAATCTTCCTCAAAGGTGAAAAGAAAAATCTGTTTGGCGTAGGTTCAAAAATACGACTCGTTAAAGGCAATAAAAGCATTCATTATGAAAATTTCCCCACAAGGGGTTTTCAATCTTCTATGGATTACTGCATTAGCCTAGGTACTGGTTCTTGGACACAACTAGATACCCTTGAAATTATCTGGCCTGGTAAAAAGGTTCAGTATCTCCAAAATATCAAAACCGATCAAACCCTATCCCTTGACATAAAAAATGCCCGCTATGATTCTACACTTTATCGAAAAACAAATTCTATCCTGATAGAAGCTCAGGTAGAACTATCCCCAGAATTTATCCATCACGAAAATAATTATGTCGATTTTGATCATGACCGAATGATTTATCACATGCTTTCGCACCAAGGACCAGCATTGGCTATTGCCGACCTGAACGGCGATAATCAGGATGATTTTTATATCGGGGGAGCCTTAGAAAGCCAGGGACAAATCTATATCCAGGATGCCAAAGGTTTTAGTGCCCTCCCAGGAAATCCATTTGCAGGAGATGAAGAATATGAAGATACAGATGCAGTGTTTTTTGATGCGGACGGAGACCAAGACCTCGACCTGTATGTAGTCAGTGGAGGCAGTGAAATTAACAATAACCCTCGGCATTTTCAAGATCGACTCTACAAGAATATAGGTACGCCCACGGCTCCTCGTTTTGAAAGAGATCAAACAGCCCTACCCGAAATATCAGAGTCGGGCTCCTGCGTAAAAACAGCCGATTATGACCGAGATGGAGACATAGACCTTTTTGTAGGAGTGCGCCTTGTACCCGGGCAATACGGACTCCCTCCTAGTAGCATTCTCCTGGAGAATGATGGCAAAGGTGTTTTTAGAGACGCTACCAGCGAAAAAATCCCTCAGCTTCGCAATATCGGCATGGTTACTGATGCCCTCTGGATGGATTACAATGGCGATAAAGCCCTTGACCTTATCGTAATCGGAGAATGGATGCCCGTAACTGTATTTAAAAATAGAGGGGTAGGCTTCCAAAAAATAAATGATGTAAAAGGATTTGAAAATAGTTTGGGTTTATGGAATACCATCTATCCAATGGACGTAAACAGTGATGGACTCACCGACCTGATTCTCGGAAACCTGGGGCTGAACTCCCGCTTCCAGGCAAGTGTACAGGAGCCTTTTGAATTATTCATCCGGGATTTTGACCAAAACGGCTCGCTAGACCATATCTACGCACATTATGAAAACGGCAAACTCGTGCCTTTCCCTACCAAACACGACTTGACCAAGCAACTCAGCTATCTCAATAAAAAAATACTTTATTTCAAGGACTACGCCAGTAAATCTCTGGAAGACATCTTTGGGGCAGATACCCTGGAAAATTCCCTCAGGCTCAAGGCGCAGACACTTTCCTCCAAAATAGCCCTCAACTTAGGCAAGGGGAGCTTCAAACTCATAGATTTGCCCGAACAGGTGCAATTCTCTAGCCTACAAGCCTTACAGGCTCTTGACATCGATGGTGACCAAAAAGAAGAACTGCTGGCCGCAGGTAATTTTTCCTTTACCAAACCCGAACTTGGAAAATATGATGCCAACTACGGACTTTTACTCAAATGGAACGGCAAAGATCAGTTTGAGGTAATTCCTCAGCGAAGCTCCGGACTGATGGTGCTGGGTGATACCCGAAAATTAGGTCTCCTCAGGTCAGCCGGAGGTAAAATCTGGATTATTTTTGCCCGAAATGATAGGAAGCCAGTATTTTATCACACAAATCTGAAAATCCCTGTTTCACAATAAATGAAGTATTTAGGCTAAAACGGGCAACGACGAGGTCGCTCGAAGTGACCTCGTCGTTTGAGTAGATTTATCTTCAAGTAAAATTATAAAGAACTGGTATTTATACATATTTATCGTGAAATTTTAAATCAATACCCACTCAACGCACGGAAATATCTGCTCAATTCACAGAAATGCCTGCTCCACGCATGGAAATATCTGCTCAATTCACAGAAATGCCCACTCAACGCATGGAAATGCCTGCTCAATACACAGAAATGCCTGCTCAACGCATGGAAATGCCTGCTCAACGCACAGAAACGCCTGCTCAATGCATGGAAATATCTGCTCAACGCATGGAAATGCCTGCTCAATACATGGAAATATCTGCTCAACGCACAGAAACGCCTGCTCAATGCATGGAAATATCTGCTCAATACACAGAAATGCCTGCTCAATTCACAGAAATGCCTGCTCAATACTTCGCAATGACTATTTTACACAAAAAAACTCCCCCAAGCACTTGCGCTTTCAAGCCCTTCAAACTACCTTTAAGCTATGTAGCAAACTGACATCCTAAGCCCTCAACCCATGCCCGAGTATGCAGACAGAGACCATGAATCCTATGAAACCGAGTA
>JANRIC010000122.1:0-3310 GCA_033765345.1 Microscillaceae bacterium | reverse complement strand
CCTCTCTTGATGATCAATTTTGCCACGAATGCACGAATAAACGCCCTTATTCGTGCATTCGTGGCAAGCAATTCTTTCAAATGTTTAGTGGATAGCAAGTCTAATCAAGATGTGTCACCCACAAAATTTGTCAGAGAACCTATTTGTTTTTGTTGCAAATCTACAAAATTTGCGGCAAGAAAGATTATAATTCAAAGATTAAAACCATCCAGCGGAGGATGCTAATGCAAGTAATTCAAACAAGTCTTTCTTTACAGGTATTCGTGCCTGCCCTCTTGCTGGTTGAAGGTTTCCATTGGGTTCTTGCCATATAAAACGATAGCCTTCTTGTGAAGAACCATCTTCGTAATTGTAAGTTCCAAATTGAAAGCAAAGCCTCCAATCTCCGTTTTGTCCATTTGTATGCCCAGATTAAAGTGATTTAGGAAATGCAAGACTCCTGCGGGGCAAGTTTTCTTGATTGATTAGCTTGATTATTCATGATTTAAGCACTAAAAGCTCCCCTGTAAGGGTCTTGTTTTTGTATTAAAACCACTTCGGTTTGAGTATAACTTCGTGTTGAATACTGAAATTAGCCATATCGTTTTCCATTGATTTGTTAAAATTGATAACAACATCTATTTATACGCAATCAGTTCGCATTTTACTTATACAGTAGTTGCATTGACGCACTTAGTTCGTGTTTCTAATATAAAAATAAGAAATTACAAATTCAAAATATTTTTTGGGTTGACGATATTTGTGAAAATCAAATTGGTTGAGGGTAACGGAAACTATCTATCAAAAAGCACTTCCGAAATCCCTATAAACGCACCCCTTGCGTTTATTTCCGCTTTAATCCCCTGGTCTGTGGCACACAGACCGGAATTACTGGTCTGTGTGCCACAGACCAGGGAATAAGCTGTTCTCTCTGATTTGTGTAAGCGAAGATTCAAAATATTTGGGGGAAAAACAAGGGAGGAGGTTAATTTTTTTAGGCTCTTACCATAATTTAGACTGATAACTGAAATTCAATGATTTTGAGCCCATAATTTCGTCAAAAGACTACCTTTTAAAACTATCAGTCCAATTCTAGGGAAGAGCCTTTTTTTAAACTTGGAGTATTTATCCCCTAGTTTGTGTGCCTCAGACCAGAGGATAGGATGTAACTCGTCCTTTTGCTAATGCATGTCTTCCTCATTCACGAAATAATGATCTTGTGGCAGTTGGAAGGTTGCAAAGGTATAGCCTTGAAAGGGATGGACAAGTTTAAAAATGATTGTTTTTTCGAGTATCAAGCGATACCAGGCATCGGTAGCCGGGCTGATCCAAACATTAAAAAAATCGCTTTCTACTTCAAAACCTTCATAGTTGAAATGTAGCGAGGCTTTGGCTGCACCATCAGGAGGGAGTAGAAAAAGCTTAGGATTTAGTGTCCATGTCCGGCTGCCCGGAGGTTTGGTGTGTAGTGGCGAGCGATAATTGACGGGTATTGCTTGGGCGAATATTTTGCCAGAGGGACTCAAAAAGGTAGGAATTTGAGGAATATCCTCAGTATCGAGTGCCATTTCCTGAGAAACAATGGGCATTCCTCCACCACCAGACTGCCGCTTGGGTGTAGGGGACTCGATCACAAATTTACCGTCTTGCCAGTTGAGGCGGATGATTTCTTCGGGGGCGTTTTGGAGTTTGTCTTGCCAGAAGGCTTCGGGGTCTTCGATAAAATCGCGCTCGTCTGGACAAGCCAAAATAGTAGTGCCGTATTCGGGGAGTTTGAAGAAATAGCGATTATCTGTAAAAGAATTTATAAACAAATTATTATCCATTAAAACATCATTTATTCTTTTTTCACGCCAAGTATCTGCCATCTCTAAATAAAAATCATTTTCTTTAAACTCTAAAAAAATGATTCTTTCTTTTTTGTTTACATAATTTACAATGATTAAATCCTTATTTGATGTTTTAAATAGTGCTATTTCTGTTTCCAATAAAGGATTGATTGTATCACTCTTTGCTTTCAAGTACCCTGCTTTTATATTTTTAAACAACAATTTTTTATCGTAAAATGAGGGTGGTATAGCTTTATTTTGATATTCATCTATATATGTGAAGTAAGAATTTTGACAGTTAAATACAAAAGGAGGAAGTCTTTTGTAGTAAAATAAAATATTTCTTTCCTCCTTTATATACGATTTATCCAAATAATACTTAAAACTAACGCCTATGTTAGTCCAGACAAAACAATGTTTTCTCATAGTTGTAGTGTCAATTGTTAAACTATTTTCTGTGTATTCTACGCTGTCATGAGGAGTTTTCACGATCTCAGAGGTTCGTATATTTTTGTGTTCTTGAGAAGTACAGCCAATAAATAAGAAAAACATTATATAACTTATATTATAATTCATATTTTTATTTTTTCATTACTCTAATCCAGTTAAACTTCATGATAGGTGAATTTTTTATTCTTTCAAATGCCCAAAAACTTCTTTTACCTCTTTCAGAATATTCACCTTTTAAATCATTTGCATTGGTATACATTACCTCTCTGTAGCTTTTTCCTTCCCAGTTAGCTTTACCCATCGGATCGTGTACAGTTAATCCCTTCTGATTTACACCTAGTAAATGAACAATATGTCCATTATTTGAATTAGTTTTATCTTGGATACCAATTGTAATGGAGTTTCCTTTTCTTAATTCGGGAAGTATGTTTTTTACATACCAAGTATAGTCATAGGACGATTGATGACGAGCATCAAACATCCAGGTATTGTCTGTCATATTCTTTTTATCTCCATCAAGCCCTCCATAATAAAATCCAAAAAATTCAGCTATTCTAAATTGTCCATATCCTGTACGGTCGTCTGATGGGTATTTCTCATGCCTAATTTTCTCTACGGCATCATCATATTGCATGTCAGGTTTTGGGTTAGATACTCCAAAAAGAGCCAATCCCATCGCCATGGAACTCATATTACACATATAGTCTCCCAAATTACAATAAGCACCGCTTCCTACATGGCCTGATACTTCACTATCTCTCTGATTAAAATACGGTACTTTGTACTGTAGTTTTTCAAAATAATCGCCTTGTAGGGTGCTGGTAGGGAGTTTTTGGATGAGTTGTCGGGCTTGGGCGATTTGTTCGGGGCTAAGTTCGGGTTTTTTGAATAGTTCTTGTAAGCGATAGAGGGGTTCGTTTTTTTTCTTTTCTTCTTCTTGGAGTCTTTGGGCGATTCTTTGTTTGGCTTTTTCAATCCGGGTGATGGCTGTTTGGTGGTTGCCGACCCAACTGTCTTGCATGGTATTCTGAAGCAGATTAAGCACCGGCACG
>JANRIC010000121.1:0-21084 GCA_033765345.1 Microscillaceae bacterium | reverse complement strand
TACTATTAGACAAAGGTTTAGCAGATTTGTACGCAAAACTTTATCCTTTTCTAAAAAAGAGTATATGTTAAATTTACATTTCAAACTTTGGGCCTATCAATATAATCTTAATGTTATCAGTTAAAAATTAACACTATCCTTGGCACAAGGATCGCTTCGCTTAACCTTACGCCAAATTAGGGACATTTACCAAATCTTGCCCCTTACTAAATGTTATTGAACAAAAAAATAAAATCAGTATGAATGTATTTTTCATATTTCCCTTTGCTTAGACAGTATTTTTTCACGCAAAAGTTCTTTATCCTTCCCAAAATAAAGCTTGGTCTGCTCAATAATTTCCTTAGTTTTTAGCATATTCTATGATTTCAATCTTCCGAAAATCAATCGGATGGCTGTTGGACTGTAAAGAAATATAACCTTCTTTGACTGCGGTTTGTGTTCCCTGAATGAATTTTTTGGCTATTTCGTGCTCAGAGTTGTATTGGGCGTTTTCAAAACTCAGGATTTCCGTTCCATTGACAAAATGACGGAATTTGCCATCTCTCGATTCTATTTCCAGGGTCACCCACTGATCTCCGTGAAAAGTTTTTTTGACGGCAGCCGGGGTACAATAGGATTCATTTTTTTTGCCATTGATTTCTACGGTCATCCCATTGGCACATATTTGCCCTACGGGTCTTTCATCTTTGCCGTTTCCTCCGTGGAGGTTATACTCTAGGCATACCGGAAAGGGCTGGGTCAGTTCCAGCGATTCGGGTGCCTGACAGTGGTATTGCACGCCACTGTCTCTGAATCCCCATTCGGGCGCACCGGGGGCAGTTTCACCCACAAAACGATATTCTACTTTCAGGCGATAATCAGAGAATTTTTTTTTGTAGTACAAAGCACCGAATTTGCCGTCAAAGCTTTGGTACTGATCATAACGAATTTGTAAAATTCCCTCTTCTACCCTGAAAGTATTTCCATGATTTTCGCCCAATTCAAATCCCACGATCTTCATCGTCCAGCCGTCCAAGTTTTTACCATTAAACAGACGCACCCATTTTTTAGGGTTCTCCTTCTGTATATTGCCAGAGAATAATAATACAAATGCCATCATAAAAAACAATCTTTTTGAAAACATCATCTTCGTATATTTGGTAAATAATTGCAAGATAATAAAAAGCTTCGAATGATTTGGTTTGATAACTAATCCAACCTGGTTTTTAGAATAAAAACAAGCCCGGTACAATAAGCTCTGGGAAATTTCCGAATTCAGCCTTATATTTGTAATTCTAAAATTTATCCCGATAATCTCATATAACCAAAATGAAAAAAGGTTTTTTAGCTCTTTTATTGGTTTTTATCACCCTTTTGTTGGCATCTCAATACAAACAGGACCCTCTGGAGGAAAGTAAAAAACGCGGTAAAAAAATCTATGAAGAAAGCTGCGAAAGTTGCCACATGGGTCAGGGTGAAGGTATAGAAGGTGTTTTTCCTCCCTTAGCCAAATCAGACTACTTGATGGCCGATAAAAAACGCTCTATCCACCAGGTTATCTTTGGCGTGAATGGCAAAATGACCGTCAATGGTGTAGAGTATGATGGCGATATGCCCGCCCAGGGACTCAATGACCAGGAAGTTGCCGATGTACTCAATTATATCCGTAATTCCTGGGGTAATAAAGGTCTAATCATCAAAGCCGAAGAGGTCAAAGCAGAAAGAGCCAAAAAAAAATAAAGCCAATTTCCAACCATAAACTTGGTGCTGTTAAAGCACTAATGCTCAAATGACAGACCGCCATGGTCTGTGTACCCTTCGTTCTCTGTGGGGGGACTCACGAATTGCAGCCGAAGGCTTGGGACACTTTGCACTACGAAAGTCTAAGATTAAAACATTCTTAATAAAATAGCTGGATTTTTAAAACCCCGAAAGCCTTTTTTGATGCAGACTTTCGGGTTCATTCTTTGCCTCTCAATTATAATTTATGAAGTAGCAAACCATACTGAACTAAATGGTCAAAATCATTATCATAAGTTTGAAAATCCATTCGAAAAAATAGCGCAGTTGCTGCCAGCCAAATATCGTTTTTACCCATATTACGTGCTGAAGTACCGGCAGGCAAGGGGTTGTTTTGTAATTTTCCCTGACTATATGCATCTACCAAGCCATACGTTTTGGCTATTTGGGCATTGATATCAATGATTGGGATTTGATTTAATAAATTTTGAAGTGACGTTTGTTTTTGATAAGACCAATTCAATTGCAAAGCCAAAGATTCTAGCTCACCTACATTGATGATGGAAATAAAACTATCTACTGGCAATGAAAGACGATTACGAATATGGTTTTTCAATAATACATTCGTGTCTAATAAGATGGGCATATTCTTAGTCAATGTCTAATATTCTATCTATTTCGTCCCACTCTTCTTCTGTAAACTCTATGTGCGTTACGGGAATGGGCTTATCATTGCCTATCATTTTACTAAATAGTGCTATTCCCCCGACAGCCATGATTTCTTTTGGGTCATATATATTCAACTGACTTGGATGAATGGTCTTTGGTATATTTTCTTTCTCGGTCTTTGTAATTTCCATCAGTATTTATTTTGTAATGAATCTTGTAAAAATAGCATAAGTAATCATAAAAAACAAAAGGCTTTTTATGTTATGCCGAAAACATTCTGTATTCCCCCCACCTGTTCTTTGAGGGTGTTCCGAAGGATCGCCTCAAAGTATTCGGAAAGCCTGCAAACTCCAGCCGAAGGCTTGAGACGCACTCACTACGAAAGTCTAAGATAAAACATTCTTAATAAAATAGCTGGATTTTTAAAACCCCGAAAGCCTCTAGATGCAGACTTTCGGGTTTGTTTCTGGATTCTTGAGCTGCCTACGGATTTAGACATCCGCTTGGATGTTCAGGAGGGCATCTCTTATTGGGAAGTGCGTAGTCTCGCTCCGCTACACACAACCTAGAGGTCTCCACTGTCCAATGCCTAAATTCATAGCATTCCTTATTACACCACCAAAAAATTTCCGAATTACAAGTAAATCTGATTTTTTAAATTTATTCAAAAGTTCTAAATTTGAATATCAGTGGCTATTACCCTAATTTTACACTTGGGATGATGATACTCAAACCCAATTGGTTTATGTAATTGAATAAAACCATGTTCTTTTTTAAAATCAGGCTAAAACTACCACAGGCTAAGTACCATAAAGATAAGCTGATTACAAAACCATTTTAAATTCTATCATTATTAAATCCAATATTTATGAAAAAAATAATCCTTTTGACCATCTGCTTGTTATGCTGTTCCATTTTACTTCAGGCGCAAGACAAAATCAAGGAACTAATCCTGGAAGGTATCAAACTACACGATCAAGGTGATTTTGAAGGTGCTATCAGCAAATATGACGAAGCTTTACAATTGGATGCAAGCAATATCACTGCTTTGGGAGAAAAGGCAATGTCTCTTTTATCCTTGGAAAAATACGAAACCGCGATTCAAATCTGTAAAGCAATTGTTGAAACCCAACCCAATTCACCCAACCTTGATTTTGTGTATACTACTTATGGCAATGCTTTGGATTTGGTAGGGAAGCCCGACCAGGCACTCAACATATATGATCAAGGTATCGCTAAGTTTCCCGATTATTTTCAGTTGTATTTTAATAAAGGCATTACACTTTCCAGAATAAACCGCCCCGAAGAAGCATTGGCATATTTTGAAAAATCTGTTTCCTTGAACCCCGAACACCCCGGGTCGCACAATGCTATTGCAAGAATCCACCTGGATGGCAAGAAAAAAATACCTTCCCTGATGGCTTTCTGCCGTTTTTTAATCCTTGAGCCTCAGGGAGATAGAGCTACTTCTAATCTGCCTTTCGTACGTGAAATTATGCAAGCCAATGTAAAAAAAACGGGGGAAAATAATGTTACCATCACCCTAAGTCCAGATATACTTGAAGGAGCTTCCAAAAAGAAAAAAAAGAAGCTGAAACCCGTCAATGATTTTAGTATGACAGAACTACTTCTTTCCATGTCTGCCGCCTTAGACTATGATCAAATCAACGCCGGGCGTACCGAACAAGAACTATTCATAAGCAAGTTCGGAACATTCTGTCAGTCATTAGCCGAACAAAAAAATAATAACTCTGGATTTTATTGGGAATATTATGCTCCTTATTTTATTGAACTGAAAAATCAGAATTTAGTAGAAACCTTTACATACATCATTTATGCATCTTCTGATGAACCAACTGTTCAGGATTGGCTTAAAACCAATAAGGATAAAATCAGCAAATTTTACCAATGGTCTGAAGCTTATAATTGGAGTGTTCGTTGAGTAAACAGAAAAAACATGACTGAAAAAGACGGAGTCAAAACCTTTTATGCCGAAGATCAGGAAACCTGGAGAGCCTGGCTTGAGGCCAATCACAAAGCAGAAAAAAGTGTATGGCTCATTATTTATCACAAAGATAGCCATACGCCGAGTGTCTATTATGAAGAAGCTGTCGACGAAGCCCTTTGCTTCGGCTGGATCGACAGCAAACCCAATAAAAGAGACCACGAAAGCTTTTTTCAGTTTTTCTCCCAAAGAAACCCCAAAAGTAACTGGAGCCGTAAAAACAAACTCAAAGTACAAAAACTCATCAAAGAAGGTAAAATGCATACATCAGGCTTTGAAATGATCAAAATAGCCCGCCAAAGCGGCACCTGGACCGCCCTCGACGAAGTAGAAAACCTTGTCATCCCCTTTGACCTTCAAGAAGCTTTTGATTTGCACCCAGAGGCCTTTAAAAATTTTCAAGCCTTCCCCCCTTCTGCCAAAAGAGGTATTTTAGAGTGGATTCTCAATGCCAAAAAACCTGAAACCCGACAAAAAAGAATTGAAGAAACCGTCACCAAAGCCGCTCGAAATATCCGGGCAAATAATTATCGTCCTTGACATTCCCCGCTGTTTGGATAAATCAAAATAAGGATTTTGATAAAAGAATTTATTTTACTTTTTTATTTTATCATTATCCTATATTTTTTTGTGATTTTTCTTGAAAAACAATATTTTTAACGTATGAAAATAACCCACATTGCCGTCAGTATAGTTCTGGTGGTACTATTGTCCGCCTCCTTTTTTTTCTCTGATTCACATCATATCGATAGTTTTGAGGCTTATTCTCAGGAAATCCCCGGTAGTAAAATTACCATAGATATGCTCCCTATCCCCGAAGGTACTTACCTGATGGGCAGCCCCGCCCAGGAAGCCAACCGCCTTGAAGACGAAGGCCCTCAGCACAAAGTGAAAATACAAGCCTTCTGGATGTCTAAATTTGAAATCACTTGGGAGCAATATGAGCTTTTTATGGCGCGCGAAATTGATCATATTCAAGGAAATAAAGCCGCCGAAGTTAATCTCGCCCTCGATGGAGTATCCGGGGCAACGGCTCCTTATACCGATATGAGCTTTGGGATGGGCAAAGAAGGTTTTCCGGCAATCAACATGACCCAATATGCCGCAGCCACTTTCTGCAAATGGCTCAGTGCCAAAACAGGGCATTTCTACCGCCTCCCTACCGAAGCCGAATGGGAATATGCCTGCCGGGCAGGAAGCCAAACCACCTATCATTTTGGCAATGACCCCGCACAACTCCCTGATTTTGCGTGGTTTGCTGGCAATAGCCAGGAAATCTACCACCCCATCGGTCAGAAAAAACCCAATGCTTGGGGGCTACACGATATGCATGGCAATGTAGCCGAATGGACATTAGACCAATATCTGCCCGATTTCTACCAAACAACCGGCAAAAAAACGTTTTTGAATCCCTGGGCAACCGCCGCAGAGCTGTATCCGCACACCGTCAGAGGGGGAAGTTGGAAAGATCAACCGAATGCACTACGCGCTGCTGCCCGACGCGGCTCTGTACCAGCCTGGAAAAAACGAGACCCACAACTCCCCAAAAGCCTTTGGTGGCTTACGGATGCTCCCTTTGTGGGCTTTCGGATCGTCAGACCCGTGGAGACACCCTCTCCCGAAGCTATGGAAAAATATTGGGGAGAACCCATTGAAGAATATTAGTTACAGATATTTTAATCAATAATACACCTTTATTTATGAAAACTAAAGATAAAAACCCACACGAACCCTCGCTTTCAAGAAGGGATTTCTGCAAAAACACCGTTATCCTGAGTAGCGGATTAGCCCTGGGTACCCTATCAGTGCAAGCCGCTGCACACGTCTACGGCGACGAAACTATCAAGGTAGCCCTCATCGGTTGTGGCGGACGAGGTACTGGAGCCGCTGCCCAGGCACTCAGCACACAGGGCAAAGTACAACTGGTAGCCATGGCAGATGCCTTTCCAGATCGCCTCAAAGAAAGTTATGATATTCTCAGTAAAAAATTTGCCAAACAACCCGACAAGCTCAAAGTAACTGAAGATCATAAATTTGTAGGTTTTGATGCCTATACAAAAGCTATTCCTTTGGCAGATGTAGTGATTCTTGCCACACCTCCCGGTTTTCGTCCCAGCCACTTTGAGGCTGCCGTCAAAGCCGGAAAGCACGTTTTTATGGAAAAACCCGTCGCTACGGATGCCCCAGGTGTACGCAAGGTTTTGGAAATGGCCAAAATTGCCAAAGAAAAAAAACTCAATGTAGTGGTAGGCCTACAAAGACATTACCAACGCAACTACCGCGAAGTACTCAAAAGGCTTCAAGAAGGCAATGTCGGTCAAATCATCTCCGGGCAGGTCTACTGGAATAGCGACGGCGTATGGGTCAATCCCCGCAAAAATGGCCAAACCGAAATGGAATACCAAATGCGTAACTGGTACTATTTCAATTGGCTATGTGGTGACCACATCGTAGAGCAACACATCCACAACATTGACGTAGCCAACTGGTTTATCGGAGAATACCCCAGCAAGGCGCAAGGAATGGGCGGCCGCCAAATCCGCACCGGCAAAGAATTCGGTGAAATCTTCGATCATCATTTCGTGGAATTTGAATACCCCTCCGGTGCTGTCATCTCCAGCCAATGCCGACACCAACCCAAAACTATGAGCCGTGTCTCCGAAACTTTCCAGGGTACCCAAGGGCGAATCACTACCGACGGTGGAAACCTCGGTATGATCACTGACCTCAAAGGACAAGTCTTGTACAAACACCAAGGCGAAAATGATGCTGATCCCTACCAAACCGAACACGATGAGCTTTTTGCCTCCATCCGTGCCGGACAGGTAATCAATGATGCCGAAATCGGCGCCAAAAGCACCATGACCGCCATTATGGGTCGCATGGCTACCTACTCCGGGCAAACAATCACCTGGGAAGAAGCCCTCAACTCAGAAATCAACCTGATGCCTCCCCAACTCGCCTGGGACGCTTCACCGCTTTCCTTACCTGACGAAAACGGCTTCTATAAAATTGCCGTACCGGGTAAAACCAATGTGTTGAGTTACAAAGATTAGTTTCATTAGGGCGTGGTAATGATTTTCACGCCGCTTTTTTGGCCATTTGGAGCGTGGCGAAAGTTTGCACGCCGCTTTTTTGGCCATTTGGAGCGTGGCGATGATTTTCGTGGAAAATTCCGTGTCTAAGCGGTTGGATTAAAAAAAATTATTCATTTTTAATTATCATTTCAAATCATGTCTCGAAGAAAATTTATCAAAAATTCATTGGCTACCGGGAGCTTGATCTTGAGTAGCGGACTTGGCATTGTATCTGCCGAAAGCATTGGCAAAAATAGCCATTCCCAATATCCAAAGCCCGCATTCAAACTCAAATATGCCCCTCATTTTGGTATGTTTAAAAATCACGTCGGCACCGATCTGGAAGCCGAATTGCAGTTTATGTATGATCAGGGTTTTAGAGCTTTGGAAGATAATGGCATGAAAGGACGCAGCAAAGAAGATCAGGAAAAAATTGCTTCCAAAATGTCCAAACTTGGTATGCAAATGGGCGTGTTTGTAGCCCACAAGATTTACTGGAGCGAACCCAACCTGACCAACGGCGACCAAGCCAAGCGAGATGAGTTCCTCCAGGGTATCCGCGAATCGGTAGAAGTAGCCAAACGCGTCAATGCCAAATGGATAACCGTAGTACCCGGTCACGTAGACCTTAAACTTGAGATGGGCTACCAAACCGCCCACGTGGTAGAATCTCTCAAGCGTGCCTGTGACATCCTTGAGCCGCACGGGCTTGTGATGGTGCTTGAGCCGCTCAACTGGTGGAGAGACCACGCCGGGCAATTCCTTTCTAAAATCCCACAAGCTTATGAGATTTGCAAGGCTGTAGGCAGCCCCTCTTGTAAGATTTTGTTCGATATGTACCACCAACAGATCACCGAAGGCAATCTCATCCCCAATATTGATAAAGCCTGGGATGAAGTGGCTTATTTTCAAATTGGTGACAATCCCGGACGCAACGAACCAACCACAGGAGAGATTAATTACAAAAATATCTTCCGACACATTCACCAAAAAGGCTTTCAGGGCATCTTGGGTATGGAGCACGGCAACTCACAAAAAGGCAAAGAAGGTGAAATAGCAGTGATTGAGGCTTATAAGCAAGTAGATGGGTTTTGAGGTTGGGAGAAGGAAGGCTATTGGGTTTTGGGTGTTCGCTATTGTGCTTTTGCTTTGATGTAAGTGTCCATTTAGTACAAATAACTCCTAAAACCCAAGTCCCAATACCTAAGGGCTTTGACCTTCTCACCCTTAAACTCATATATCTCAAGGAAAAGATCAACCGCCCAACATAGACCCTCCATCTACGACCAGGGTTTGTCCGGTGATAAAGGAAGCTTCTTCTGAGCAAAGGAAAAGAGCCACATTGGCAATATCTTCAGGTTCGCCGATGCGCCCCATAGGGATTTGCTGCTTCATGTGTTCGCGGGTTTCTTCGGGTACAGGGGCAAGCATATCCGTTGCAATCGGACCGGGAGCAATGGCATTGGCATTGATGCCGAATTTGCCCAGCTCACGCCCCCAGGTTTTGGTCATGGCAGATACACCAGCTTTAGCGGCCACGTAGTTGGTTTGTCCGTAATTTCCAAAAATACCGGCTACGGCAGAGATGCTGACGAGTTTGCCGTATTTATTTTCTACCATATAAGGAGTCACGGCTTTGGTACAATTATAAACTCCGGTCAGGTTTACAGAGATGACCTGATCCCATTGGTCGCTAGACATTTTGAGGAAAGAAGAGTCTCTTACAATTCCGGCGTTGTTGATCAGGATATCGATCTGCCCGTATTTACTGATCACATATTGAGCACCCTCCTGAACAGATTTCAGATTAGTAATATCGATTCCACGCATGGCTTCTACTTTTTTGCCCTGTGCTTTGAGGGTCACCTCTACGGTGTGTGCTTTTTCATATTTGATGTCCCAAATGACCACAAAGGCACCCTCTTTGGCAAATTTCTCCACGATTCCTTTTCCAATCCCCTGAGCCCCGCCGGTCACGATCGCTACTTTTTTTTCTAATCTCTTCATTGAGTTGATATTTTAAATGATTACGAGAATATATTTCGGTTTTTATCACACCATGCTTAGATACAAATACTATTCTAATTTTTGTTGAATGGATTAAATTTTCTGCTTTTGTCTTAAAAACTACAAACGGGTCACTTGGGACTCTCTCAAAAAATACACACTTGCCTTTTTTGGGCATTTTACAGGCATTTACCTGATGATTTTTTTCCAAAGCACAGAGATAGGTTTTTAGAAATATCTACGACCTTATCAAAAATTAGTCATTGACGAATATTTTTCTTACAAGCATTAAATAACTTTGAGGTGTCTCTTTTCGCTATAGCACTACGTAGCATAAATCAGCTTCGAAAAAAATTAAAATGAATCATCCTATGGAAACAAACAATCTGGCGATTGAATATGCATTAAAAGCCCTGAAAATCAACAAAAAAAATGCCTTTGCTTACAGTACGCTTGCCGACACGTATGGCAGAATGGGTAAAGAAGAAGAGTTTTTTCAAAATGTAGAGATGGCTTTGAAATACGGCTTTCCTGTATGGGATCAAATTGATGAAATCCCTTATATCCGTTATGCAAACCACGAAAGATTTCAAAATCTGCTGTTACGCTATCAAGAAACTGTAAATAATCACTAAAATTTAATAAAACACACTATTCTTTTGTATTTTGTAAAATTAGTATTTTACTTTATACATATTTAATGAATGGGTAGTGTGTATGATGAATGCGTTCGTTCAAAACAGTTGAGCATTATATCTTATAACACTGCCAAGAAATAGATCATAATAATCAGGTCTGAATTTTAGTATCCGTATACGACGGTTTTCCCAAATATTTTTTATGAAAATTGATAAATTAAGGCTAAAAAACTTTAGAGCTTATGAGGAAATCGAGTTAGAATTCCATCCGAATTTTAATATTATCATCGGAGGAAATGGCACCGGAAAAACTGCCATCCTGGAGGCTTTGACCATCGCCGCAGGTTCCTTTTTTTTAGGAATAGATTACGCCGAGACCCGACATATTAAACTTGAGGACATCCGCGTAATCAATTCCGAATATGACATCAATGAGCAGTTCCCCGTGGAAGTAGAAGCCTGGGGAGAACTCATGGGCAAAAAACTGCACTGGACACGCGAACTGACCGGACCCAAAAACAAAACCACCTACGTCAATGCCCAAGATATTAAAAACTCCGCCAAAGAAATTCAGGATCGTATCCGGGCAGGCGAACAGATCAACCTACCCATCGTAGCTTATTATTCTACCGAAAGGCTTTGGAAAGAACGCCTGGATACCACCCAACTCAGTGGTTCTCGCCTCAGAGATGGTTATTATAATGGACTAAAAGCCACCTCCAATAATAAATTTTTCTCCAAATGGTTTGAAAAAGAAGAAATAGTGGTCTTACAGCAAAGAAAAGACTCATCAGGTTTGTTCGTTGTCCGCAAGGCCGTAAGCACGTGTCTGGAAGATTGCGAAAACATCTATTTTGATTATAATCGCAAGGAGCTCGTTATGGAGTTTAATGACGGGCGTAAATTGCCCTTCAAATACCTCAGTGACGGCGTTCGAAATATGCTGGCTATGGTTGCTGACATTGCTTTTAGATGCTCCATCCTCAACCCACACCTGCGCGAAGAAGCTGCTTCCAAAACGACAGGTTTGGTACTGGTAGATGAGCTGGATTTGCACCTGCACCCTTCCTGGCAAAAAAAGGTCGTCAAAAGCCTTAAAGAAGCTTTTCCAAGCATTCAATTTATTGTGACTACACACTCTCCTCTGATTCTTAGCACGGTACAAGATCGAATCATCACTGTTCAGTCAGGGAAAGCCTATTATCCGCAAAATATCTACGGCCGCACCGCCAACGATGTCCTTAGAAATGCCATGGACACCGCCGAAAGACTTGAATCCATTCAAGACCTTTTGGATGAATATTTTGAATTAATTGAAGCTGGAGAGGGCAATAGCGCACAAGCACAGCAAATCAGAGAGAAATTAGACCAAAGCATCGGCAATAACGACCCAGAATTGGTTCGTGCTGATGTATTGTTGAGTTTTTATGATGATTAGTACATAGATGATTAGTACATATAAGTATTATGAAGCCAACTAACTTATTCACAAACTCATTTTGTAAAGGATCGTATGAAGTATATCAGCAAAACTGTAGAGCCTAAATCCTTAATCAATTTTAAAAATTTAAAGTATCCCAAATTTACTCCAAGCTTTGAGAACTTGCCTCCAAGCGTGTTGCACGATATTATCCAGCACCTGATTCACGATCAGGGTTATTTGTGTTGTTATACCCTGGATGAAATCACGCCGGAAACAGCTATACTGGTACACATCCATACGCCCAAATATTTCCCTGACAGAGGGCTTAATTACGAAAATATGTTCCTAGCTCTGCGGCAGCCCGATAATCTACCTCCCAAACTTGCCGTAGGTTACCAAAGTAAAGGTGAAACAGTGATCCCGGATTATCTCTCCGACGAACGCTGCGGGGCTTATTTTCGCTATAATACCTTGGGCGAGATCATCCCGGCAGGAACCTTCCGTACGGTCAAAAAATGCCGAGATAATTTCAAAAAACTCACTCCAGAACAACAAATGGCCTTTTGTACCATTGACCTCCTGAATCTGAATGCCGATCACCTCAAACAACAAAGAAAAACGATCTTCAATCAGGTCACCGAACTGGTACGCAAAATGCCCCGCCCCCAAATCCAGAAAGTCATCAAAAAACTCAAAGAAAAGGATAAATTCGGCAAGTATCGCCGCTATCAGGATGTAATGGTATATTATCTGGAAAATCTATAAATAATAAAATTTATTTGAACTTTAATCGTATATTTATAAGTTATATAGCATAAATACAATTAATCAATTTATTCTTTCAAATCATGCTTTTTAAATGTTTTTGAAATGAAATATTGCTTTTCACAGATTTATCTATTTAATTAGCATTTACTTTAGTAATCATATTCGGGATTAAAAACATCAACTCTAAGGAATGAAAGGGTTTTATTTAAAATTAATGACACTGATGGGAGCAGTGGTTTGTATTTGCTGCCTCTCTACACAAAAAAGTATTGCTCAAGAGCCGGTATACAAAGTAACTGAAAAAGCACCCTGCCCTGTAGGAGGAATGAGTGCCTTCTTTGAGTATACCGAAAGCCACTTGCAAAAGACCAAAGAAGTTGTCAAAAAAAATGTTTCGGGCAATGTTTTCGTTCGTTTTATCATCGAGAAAGACGGTAAAATTAGCAATGTAGAGATTGTCAAAGGTTTGGAATGCGATTATGATACGGCGATTGTCAAACTTCTTGAGAATGCTCCCAAATGGACTCCTGGCACACAACAAGGGAAACCGGTGCGCGTCCTAAAAACGATTTCTATCCCTGTTAGATAATTACTCCCAAACCAGCCAACATTTATAAACCAGCCTTATGATGCGTACAGATTGCTATCACAAAGCTTTTGTGGGTTAATTCATAAAAGCCAAAAATATTTTTTTGTCTAATAATCATCATTATTTAATGTGACACACCAAATACATACAACCAGATAATTTCGGGATTTTTTAGAAATCCCATTAAGTATTCTTTATCCGTATAAAAAATCCAAAAAAAATCTTGTAGATATCTAGAAACCCTAGAGAAAACATAAAATATTATAAATTAATAACAAAATAATACTATTTATATAACCTGTCATTGGTGCAATTCGTTATTTATGGGTAACATAATTTCGATCCATTAACTTATTGTATAGACTTTATATGGAAAATACCATTCATGGCATATTTGAGAAAGAAAATCAAGCACCTTCTTCCTCTCAAACCTTTGACAATACGACAGCCGTCATATTATATGATGATGATAATATCCTTGGGATTAATATCAGCGATCTTTTTACCTCCATTTGTAATCCCAAAAAAAATTATATAAGTAGCCACGAACTATGGAATATACTGGATCGAATGGGTATCCGATATGAAGACCCTCGATTAGAAGAATTAAAAAAATATATTCAAACCATCAAACAAGAGATAGATTCGGATTCAACAAACAAAAAAATTCGTAAACCCGATTTTAGAAATTTGATTCTTAGGAGTACCTTGTTACGAAATACTCTCATAGGGAATCTTTCCATTCCTGATTTTCCCTCCCTTGCCCAATCCATTCAAGAGATGTATAATAAAACTAAGATCATTCAGGAAGGTAAAATAGCCGATTATATCCCTCAATTAGCACGAGTAGACCCAAATATGTACGCAGTATCTATTTGTACCGTAGATGGTCAAAGATTCTCGATCGGCGACTTTGCTGAAGATTTTTGCCTGCAATCTACCTGTAAGCCCCTCTTGTATTGTATTGCACAGGAAGACCTGGGTGAAGAAAAAGTTCATCACCATATAGGACTCGAACCCAGTGGATTGGGCTTTAACGAGCTTTCGCTGGATCGCAATAACCTGCCCCATAATCCGATGATCAATGCTGGAGCTATTATGAGTTGCTCTCTAATCAAACAGGAACTTAATATTGCCGACCGCTTTGATTTTATCATCAATACTATCCAAAAACTAAGTGGAGGGAAAAAGCCCAATTTTAATAATGCAGTATATTTATCTGAAAGACAGACTGCCGACCGGAATTTTGCCTTAGCACATTTTATGCGCGAAAAGAACGCCTTTCCCCCCAACACAGATCTTACCCAAACCCTTGAGTTTTACTTTCAGTGCTGCTCCATTGAAGTCAATGCTGAATCTATGGCAGTCATTGGCGCCACACTGGCCAATTCAGGAATTTGCCCCTTGACCGACAAACGGATTTTTAAGGATAGGACTGTGCAAAACTGCCTGTCACTTATGCTTTCTTGCGGTATGTACGATTATTCTGGGGAATTTGCATTCAAAATCGGCTTACCCGCCAAGAGTGGCGTTTCAGGTGCTTTGCTGGTGGTGATTCCAGGTTTAATGGGGATTGCTATTTGGTCTCCGCCCCTGGATAAAATCGGGAATTGTGTCAGAGGACTAGAGTTTTGTAACCTACTGGCTAAACGGTATAATGTGCATAAATACGACGGGCTGGGCAGCATAGACTCTACCAGAAATCCAAAATCCAAAAGATACGAAACCAAATACCGGGATATAATGGCACTCATTGCTTCGGCAAGCACCGGAGATTTACACGAAATTCAGCGACTCGTAGCTGCCGGAGTAAATTTAAACCAAGGCGATTATGACTACCGTACAGCACTTCACCTCGCAGCCGCAGAAGGGCATATACACGTAGTCAAATACCTCATCGATAGGAAAGTAAACCTTAATCCTAGAGATCGCTGGGGAGGAACTCCTATTTCTGATGCCAAAAAAGGGAAACACGAGGAGGTTGTTGAGTTGCTGAGGGTATATGGAGCTATTGAGTAAATACAGGGGGGCTGACAGGCGGCAAGCATTGATAGGGCTTAGATCATATCAGTAGCTGTCCTGTTCAAAATCTAAGGGTAAAATGCTGCTTTTCAAACTTATCACTAAAAAAAACTAACCCCAGCTTAAATAAGTCCAGCGTCAGGGTCACTTCAGGATGTTTTTTGATAGCATTCCAAGCTTGTTGCATTTCGGAAGACCAGTAAATATCATCAAAAACAAAAATACTATCGCTGTGAGATTTTTGCAGGCAAATTTCAAAATATTCTAAGGTAGGCGCAAGGCGATGATTGGCATCAAAAAAAACAAAATCAACAGCAGGTAATGCCTTTATCGTGTTTTGCAGGGTATCTTCCAGCTTTCCTGTGACCATCGTGATATTGTGAGCGGCACTTATTTGAAACAGCTCCTGCGCTAGTCGTGCCGTCTCTTCACAACCTTCAAAAGTATGCACTTTTGCCGAAGATTTGGCTTTGGAAAGATAAAGTGTAGAAAGCCCCAAAGAAGTACCTAGCTCAAGGATATATTCAGGCTGAAAACGATTTACCAATTTGAATAAAAGCTGTCCTTGGGCTTTATTGATAGCAGAATAATGAACAATTTTATTGACCTGCCTTTGGGTAGAGTCAAACACCCTAGACCCAGCCCCAAAGTCTTGTATCTCGATGGTATGGGCATTTTTCAAAAGCCTTTTTCTTTGATTCTCGATTTCAAAAAAGGCATAATATTGTTGGTTGGATTGGATTACATTCGTATACAAATCAAAAACGAAGGGCGAGTGTATCGCAAATTCGTTTTGTGCTTTTAGCCAATAATTCATGAATGAGCGGATCAATAGCGATGCAAAATATTTATACCAATTAATGAGTTATTTCATGGAAGTTATCAGATCAAGGACGCACAGTCAAGGCAGGCTGATGCTAATAACTAATTGCAAAGAAAAGGAACCATGAGGGTAAATTCAGGGATGGCTACCCGGAAAAGTTTGCCGTCATAAGCTCTTTCCATGAGGTATGTACCCCACATTTTTCCAATGCCAGTGCGTAAATTGCAACCGGAAACGTACTGGTGAATTTCACCGGGCTCAAGGATAGGTTTTTTACCGACAACCCCTTCTCCTTCCACTTCTTTGACATAACCGTTGGCATCATGGATATACCAATGCCTACGAAGTAATTGAATCGTATAGGAGCTGCAATTCTCAATCGTAACTTTATACGTAAATACATAATGAGATTGCTCAGGGCTGGAATAATCTCTTTGATAATCGGTAATCACACTGACTTTGATACCGTCTGTGATTTGGGTTGTCATATTCATCTTACTTAGTTAAAATCTCTTTCCAAATATAAACATATGAATTAAATGTTTTTGAGCAAATTTTTAGCCAGTTTGTAATATTTTCGCTGAGAGATCGGAATTATTGAATTTTTCTTAAATTGTTCGTCAAAACTTATTTAAACTTAAAGATTATGGATGTAAAAATTGCTGAATCTTGGAAAAACTTACTGTCGGATGAATTTGAAAAACCATATTTTCAAAAGCTCATCGGATTTGTCAAAGAAGAATATCAAAGCCATACCATTTATCCGCCAGGCAAACTGATTTTTAATGCATTTGATCAATGTGCCTTTGAAGATACCAAAGTGGTTATCATTGGGCAAGACCCCTATCACGGTGCTGGTCAGGCTAATGGGCTGTGTTTTTCGGTGAATGACGGGGTACGCATTCCTCCTTCATTGCGTAATATTTTTAAAGAAATTCAGGATGATTTGGGGCATTCTATTCCGAAATCTGGAAATCTTGAACGTTGGGCTCGACAAGGCGTATTCTTACTTAATGCTACCCTTACGGTGCGTGAAGGTGAGGCAGGTTCTCACCAACGAAAAGGTTGGGAAGAATTTACGACGGCTGTTATTCAAAAAATTTCGGATAATAAAGAAGGTGTCGTCTTTATGCTTTGGGGCAAATATGCCCAAGACAAAGGTGCCGTAGTAGATCATACAAAACATCTGATTCTAAAAGCACCACACCCCTCCCCCCTAGCTAAAGGCTTTAACGGCTGTAAGCATTTCAGCCAGGCGAATGAATACCTTAAAGCCAGAGAACAGGCAGAAATAAATTGGTAATCCGATGAACAATTAATAATGATCAATTCAGGGATAATTATTAGTTGTTCGCTTAATTATTTATAAATTGACCCCAAAACACATATATCTCTCGAACTAAATTCTTATGCAAACTCTTAACCGTTATTTTGATCGGGATCTGAGCTGGTTATCATTTAATTATCGGGTTTTGGAAGAAGCCAAAGACCCCCGTGTACCTTTGTATGAACGAATTAAATTTATGGCAATTTATTCCTCTAACCTGGATGAGTTTTTTAGGGTCAGGGTAGCAGCTATTCGTTCGGCTATCAAAGTAAATAGCTCTGAATTCAGCCAGGATTCAAATTTAGCCCCCGAACAACTTCTGGCGCAAGTTCTTCAGATAGTCAGCAGCCAGCAGAGTGAGTTTGGTAAAATATATCGCGAAGAAATCCTTCCCCAACTTCGGGAGCAAAATATTGTGCTTTATCACGAAGAAAAAATTCTGCCCGAACATCTGCCTGCTGTGGTCAATTACTTTAGAAATAAGGTGTTGGCTTATATGCAGCCCGTTATTTTTAGTGAACGCAGCAAAAGCGTCTTTCTGGTGAATAGGGCTTTGTATTTTGTGGTGGAGCTTTCCAGAAAAGGAGATGAAACCATGCCGATTCGGTACGCCCTGGTGAATATTCCTTCAGATCATCTGCCTCGTTTTTATAAATTACCCAGTATTGAGAAAACTCGCTACTATATTTTTCTGGATGATATTGTCCGCTGTAACCTCAGAAGTCTGTTTCCAGGGTATGAGGTAAAGGGAGCTTATAGCATCAAGCTAAACCGTGATTCCGATCTGGGTATTGAGGATGAATATACTGGAGATCTTATCACCAAAATCAAAAAACAACTTGATGTACGCAATCTGGGAGTTCCTGCTCGTTTTTTATATGATAAAAATATCCCCGAAGTGGCACTCCGATTTATGATGGAAACCTTGGACATCAATGAATCTGATATAGTACGTGGTGGCAGATACCATAATTTTTATGATCTTTTTAGCTTGCCAAATCCTATCAAACCCCAGTTGGAGGATATTTTTCTGCCCTCACTCAATCACCCTGATTTAGATCGACAGGAGTCGCTTTTTGAAGCCCTGCTGAAAAGAGAATATATCTTACATTTTCCTTATAGCCCTTATGATTATGTATTGCGCTTTTTTAATGAAGCCGCTGTAGATCCTTTTGTCACAGAAATCAAGCTGACAGTTTACCGAATGGCAACCGATTCATTCATTGCCAATGCCCTGATTAGTGCTGTAAGAAATGGTAAAAAAGTGACTGTTTTTGTAGAAGTTAAAGCTCGTTTTGATGAAGCCAACAACCTCAAATGGGCCGAAACGATGGAAAAAGAAGGCATAAAAATCATTTATAGTATCCCAGGGCTGAAAGTCCACGCCAAGGTAGCTCTCATCATCCGAAAAAAAGACAAAAAAAGGCAGGAATTTGCCTATTTTGGTACCGGTAATTTTAACGAAAAAACGGCTTTGATTTATGCAGATCACGGCTTTTTTACGGCTCATCAAGAAATGACCAACGAGCTGAATCAGGTGTTCAAATATTTGAATAAAAGAAAGGAAGAACCACACCTCAAGCACCTGCTCGTTTCACAATTTAATATTGTACCCCGGTTTATGGAATTGATTGACCGAGAGATTAGTCACGCACTTCACGGACGACCTGCACGCATGATTATCAAAATCAATAACCTCGAGGACCCCGTGATGATCGACAAATTGTACGAAGCCAATCGGGCAGGCGTGAAAATAGACCTTATCATCCGCAGTATTTGTTGTTTGGTGCCGGGTATATCGGGTATGAGTGAAAATATTACCGTAACCCGAATTCTGGATCGTTATCTGGAACACGCCCGGGTGTATATTTTTGAAAATAATGGCAACCCAGCATTGTTTTTGGGTTCGGCCGATTGGATGAAGCGTAATCTCTATCATCGGGTAGAGGTGGTCTTTCCGATTTATGACCCTCAGATCAAAGAAGAGCTTTTACAAATCACAGAGATACAATTAAAGGATAATGTCAAGGCTGTTCATTTAGACGAATTTCATCATAATATTCGAAAAACCCATGCGGAAGACACACAGCCGTGTAGGGCACAAGAAGAAATTTATCACTTTGTAAAATCAAGGTTATCAATAGAGAATACCTAAGAAAAACTAAATCATACCTAATGTGACAGGATTGGATGATTTATCGCTAAAATTCATTATTTTTGGCTGAACTCACAACCAAACTTTACTTTAATCACTCATCTATTGTATGGAGACACTCTATCAGGAAAATTATGCTTTGATTAATTACAATCCGGTCCGCAGCCTGATTACCTTACATCTGATTCGTGAGGTAAATTTTCAGGATTATAAGCTGGTTTTGAATACACTTTTAGAAAAAATTAAGGAAAAAACTGTCGGTGCTTTGATCCTCGATCAACGATATGCCGAAGATCTGAACATTGAGGAGAGAGCCTGGTTTGTGACACAATGGTTTCCTAGGTTACTTCATAGTGTTCAGGATCCATTCAAAATGGTAATCATCAGCTCCAAAAGTCTCTACGCCAAAATGGGAAGCGAATACATCGTAAATACGCTCCAGGCAAAGAGTAAATTTCCGATGATCCATGTAGATTCTATGGAAAAAGCCCTGAAGTGGCTGGAAGCTCGATAATGCTTCTCCAGTACCGTGTTTCAGATGAATCATAACAAGCAAAAGAAATACAATGTATATGGATAATTTGTATCTCAAAGGCACAGAAAGCAGCCCCGAAATTAATTTTAAAAAAGGTTTACTTGAAATTTGCGGAAATTCATTCCCCGAAGATGCCGTCCGCTTTTGGAATCCTTTGATCAATTGGGTTGACAGTTATGCGGAGAGCGATTATGTCAGAAACCCACAAAATCACACGGATTTTATTTGCAAGGTTTCTTATTTCAATACAGGTTCAAGACCTTTTGTACTAACTTTGATCAAAGAACTCAACGAACTAGCCCACCGGGGGCATAGGGTCAATTTTTATTGGTATTATGAAGATGATTTGGAAGAAATTTTAGATGACGGTGACCTCAATTTTGCCGAACTTATCGATGACTTTATCTTGGACGTACAGTTTATCCCTGTTAAAAAGCTTTGAAACCCATGTAGGCGCTTATTCTTTTAAATCTTTTTTAAAAATACCCATGCCCAGGCTCTGAGGAATCGTAATGTCAAAATAGATGGGATATTGCTTATCTTTTTGATTTTTAACCAGATAAACATCATAATAACGACCATCTCGCCCATTGATGGATTTGGAAAGCTCGATGAGTTTGTATTTCAACATGATTGCCTGTGCATCTTTGGGATTGATAACTACAATGGGGCGATCATAAGAACTCCCTTCACCCGATGATTCCATGGCTTGCATCAGTAGTCGGTATCTTTCCAGATAATAAAAAGATTTTTCTTTGTCATTGAGTGCATTGAGTGCATAGGCTTTCTCAATATTTCCAAAAATAGATACAGGGTTTTCAGCCAGCAATTCGTCCGCCAATGCAAGCGCTTCAGTACCCTTCTGAGCACCGGTAAGGTCGCCTAGGCTATCTTCCAGAGCAAAATGACGGTATGGATTGTACATCTTGGAGAAAGTAAACCCATAATACAGCATCACATAATCAATATTTGCCAATTGATGATTTGCCAGAAACTTCTCAACCAATCTGGGGTAAAAATACACACCCTGGCTATCGCTCACCATTTGGCCGATAGTCTCCAAAGAAATCCCCTGAATTTTGATTGATTTCCATTCATCCTGAGCAGATAGAGGTTTTGCACTTAAAAATAGGATACTTAAGAAAGTGATTTGCCAAAAAATTTTCATCATTTTTTATAAAATTTCAGGTTCTCTGACAAATTTTGTGGGTGACACATCTTGATTAGACTTGCTATCCACTAAACATTTGAAAGAATTGCTTGCCACGAATGCACGAATAAGGGCGTTTATTCGTGCATTCGTGGCAAAATTGATCATCAAGAGAGG
>JANRIC010000106.1:0-6950 GCA_033765345.1 Microscillaceae bacterium | reverse complement strand
TTGGATAAAGGACATATCATTTAAAAATTATATCAGTTTGAAAAGACATTCTAAGGTAAAATTATCTGCATAAAAAAGCAAGGTATTTTTGATTTATTTTTTGTATAATGTTTTTTATTCCTTTTTTTAAAGAATAAATCCAATTATTATCAAATAATTCTAATAAAATTGTCTTTTTATTCTGCAAAAATAATATGTGTTATTTTTTGCAAATAAGCAAAAGGGTAGTGTGTAACAGAAAATGCTGTTGGTTCAAAATAGTGGGCTGTCAAGTCACAGCCAACGGCGACTTGTTATTTGAGCATTACAACTTTCACATTACCAGCAAAAGCGTGTTCGTCCAAAAACAAAGCTGCTTAAAGTTTCTCCTGACCTAACATAGTGTAATACAAAGTCATTTTGAAACAACTCGGTTTTTTACAAGAAATTTTTACAAAAGCATTAACAGGCTGAAATGAACGAATTAGCGCATTTATGGTTATTTAAGTATAGAGTTCTATAGCATGAAAATAAGTTTTACCCTGATTTTGTATAAAATTAGAAATGATCTGAAAAAAGTGCTACTTTTTTTTTCAGAATCACGTATATTTCATAGTAAAGCTTGCCGAAGTAATATATACTTATGATTTGCCGTAACTTCTTTAACCTAAATGAAAAACCCATGAAAACATTAATTATCTCCCTCTTATTCAGTATTTTTTTTAGCATCTCAGCTCTAGTCAGCGAATACTCATTGAGTATCTTGAAAAAAAATACTACAAACCCACCCACGTTGAGCCAAAGGCTGTCTTTTTTCTATGGTTGGGTAAAGTGCAACGGTGAGTCCCATTTTTTTGTCCAAAAGGGTTATTATCAAGATGACTGCGATGAAGAAACGCTGACAAAAATCACCCGAAAAGTACAGCGCACATTGATGAGTACACTCGGGGATAAATACAATGACATCAATCTGGTAAAAGTGGAAGGTGCAGGATGTTTTGACAATATCAAAACCCTAAACCATAAAAAGAAAAAACTTTTGGAAAATAAAGCCAAAGTTATCCACCTCCCCATCTAAAAAATAAACAATCCAACAGGATTTTATATGCCCTGAGGGTATTTTTCAGACTTACTGAAAAATACCCTCTGCTTTTTTTTATAATATCAAACACAAAATCACTACTTTTACCTCAAAAATTGGTTATGATTCACATTCATTCTTTTGTATTCAGCCCTTTTACCGAAAATACCTACATACTCTCGGATGAAACCCAAGAGGCAGTCATCATCGATCCCGGCTGTAATAACACTCAGGAAGAAAACACACTCCATCATTATATTGAAACAAACGCACTGAAAGTCGTAAAGCTGCTCAATACGCATTGCCATATCGATCACGTATTCGGCAACCAATTCATCAAAGATACTTATGGCGTACAACTCTATATGCACCGCCTGGATATACCCACGCTCAAAGCCAATAAAATGGTTGCTCAGATGTACGGTATTGTGCGATTTGTGGAGTCTGAACCCGATGTGTTTGTTGAGGAGGGAGATACGATCGAGTTCGGTAATTCACAACTTGAAGTCCTTTTTGTGCCTGGGCACGCACCGGGGCACGTCGTATTTCTGAACAGAGCACAAAAATTTGCAATCAGTGGTGACGTATTGTTTCAGATGGGCATTGGGCGTTATGATTTTCCGGGATGTAGCTATCCGGATTTGATGCACAGCATCCGTCATAAACTTTTTCTTCTGGAAGAAGACCTCACTGTGTATCCGGGGCACGGACCCACCACCACGATTGGTTTTGAAAAAATCAACAATCCTTTTTTGAAATAGTACTTTTAATGATGGCCAAAAAACCTTTTCGAAATACCCTGATGATTACTGGACTGATCGCATTGATATCAATCATATCGGTGATTTACGCCTATTTGGGCACAAGTAGTTTTCTGGGTTATGCACAAAATGCCAAAGGCACCATTGTTGGTTTTGAAAAACAACGCAAGGTTTTCCGCCCAATCGTAGAATTTACTACACAAGCAGGAGAAAAGGTTCGCTTTACGACTCTCATGGGCTCGGAAGATACGCTGGTCGTCAAAACAGGCACTAAAGTCAAGGTACTTTATCACCCTAAAAATCCTGCGGAAAATGCTGTACTCAATGATTTTTGGCAAATATGGTTTCCGCCGATGATGATCCTGCTTTTTGGAATAAGCCCTTTTCTTTTTGTCTTATTATTAAAAACAATCCTAGTGCCTCCTGCAAAAAAAACCGAATGAAGCTCGTACGCCATATCCCGAATTTTCTGACTTGTTGTAATCTGCTTTGCGGCTGTATCGGTATACTGGCGGATAAACCCACGGAAATGTCCTATTGGATTTTTGCTGGGATGATTTTTGACTTTTCCGACGGACTCGCAGCCCGCCTGCTTAAAGCATCTTCCGAAAGCGGCAAACAGCTCGACTCTCTGGCCGACTTGGTCACCTTCGGCGTATTACCAGGGATGATTTTCTTCCAAATTCTGACCGATATTCAATACCTAGAAGTAATCTATGATGAAAGCCAGGGAAGTAATTTTGCCTATCTGGCTTACACGGCTTTGCTAATTCCGGTATTTTCAGCACTCAGACTGGCAAAATTTAACCTGGACAATCGCCAAAGTAATCATTTCAAAGGACTTCCTACACCTGCGAGTGCCTTATTGGTAGCTTCTTTTCCATGGATACTAGAAACTAATTATCTCTCAACAGGAGACTTTCTCCATCAAAACAGTTGGATTTTAGTGTTTTTTATCTTCTTGATTGCCTATCTGTTGGTATCGGATATTTCGCTTTTTTCGCTAAAATTTAAAAACAGTACTACTGCCAAATCACGGATAGTGATTACTTTTTTGGGAATATCACTGAGCTTATTCGTAATTTTACACTTTCTGGCAGTACCTTTAATTATGAGTTTGTATTTTATTTTCTCCTATTTTTATTTTAAAAAATAGTTGGTTTATCCAAATTTAATCCATTAAAGCCTATTTAAATTCAAAAAAAATATGAAATTTATTGCCGAAATTGACATTATGCCCCAAAAAGAAATCCTGGATCCACAAGGAAAAGCTGTAAAACTAGGCTTGGGAAACCTGGGTATCCATCAGGTAGAAGATGTACGTATTGGAAAACACATCTTGCTACACCTAGAAGCCACCGATGAAAATGAAGCCCGTGAAATCATAGAAACTGCCTGCAAAAAACTCCTGGCTAATCTAATTATGGAAAATTATCGGTATTCTATTACGTCGATCTAGTAATCATTCCCTAAGCAATTACCCCCACGCAGGAAGATTATCTTGTAGGTATCCCCTTATTTTTTTAGAAAAATGAGGAATTAAAGCCCAAAAATCGTAAATTTGGGAAATACTTACCTATTAATCTATGAATATGAACTTTTCTAAAAACATCCACAAACTCTTACTCAATTTCTTACTGGGAGGAATTTTTCTCCTAAATATTTGCAATGCCCAGGCTGCGATTATTTATGTAGATGCCTCTGCCCTTGGAAGCAACAACGGCTCCAGTTGGGTAAATGCCTATACAAATCTACAAAGTGCGCTGTCAACAGCCCTAAACGGGGATGAAATCTGGGTAGCCAATGGCGTTTATATACCCAGTGTTGCCCTGGATATTGACGGGCTGAACGGTGCCGAAATCCGTGAAAAGACATTCCAAATCCCCCCAGGCGTTGCAATGTATGGTGGGTTTGCAGGAGGAGAAGACTCCCTCAGTGACCGTAACCCTGAGCTTAATCTGACCATCCTAAGTGGCGACCTCGACGGCAATGACATCAATCTGGATGCCAACCACATCGCCGAAGTAGCTACTGATATTGTTGGAAATAATGCTTATCACGTGGTTTACACACCCAATGCTAATTTGTCCACGCGCATGGATGGTTTTGTGGTCACCGCAGGCAAAGCCAATAAAAACTCTATCCCTGCCAGCCGAAATTATAACCGCGATGGTGGCGGCTTATTGATCGCTGCTAAATCGGCTTCTTATACCAGTAGCCCTACCATCTATAATTGTACTTTTCAGGGAAACTTTGCTGTATCGGGAGGGGCTGCCCTGGCTGCTTCCGAAGATACTACCGGGAATAATTTCCAGATACAACCTGTAATTACTCTCTGTAAGTTTATCCAAAACGAATCGGATAATGAAGGTGGAGCCATCTTTATAGGCTCTTTCCGAGTAGGACAATACGAACCGACCATACTCAAGTGTGCCTTTACAGACAATGAAGCCCTGAGAAGCGGTGGTGCGATCTATTTGATTGGGGGTACTACGCACCTGGATAGTTGTACTTTTACAGGAAATGAGGTGACTGTGATTTCTGACGGAGGCACGCTCCCTGGCTCAGGGGGAGGTATTTTCGCCTTAAATAGCGATATAGAGCTAAATGCCTGTATGTTCTTTAACAACTCTGCAACCGGAAACCCTACCGGAGTGATGGAAGGTGGCGGTGGTGGAGCCGTGCATTGGTACGCTAATGAGTCTTCTACGAGTGAATTGGGTGCGTCTTCCATTCGACTATCCAATTGTGGGTTTTTTGGCAATAGTACAGGCGGCAACGGCGGAGCCTGGGGTGGAGCTGCATTAAACCGTGCAGATGGAGGTATTTTGGAGGTAAACTATATCAACTGTGTATTCTCAGGCAATACCGCCCAAAACGAAGGAGGTGCTTCGGCAAGCTATAGCCGTAATTTGGGCTCTCCCGCATTTACCCCTCAAATAACGACCAATTTTACCAACTGTACATTTGCCAATAACTCCGCAGGTGTAAGAGGTGGCGGAGTCGTATATGATGAAGTTTTTAATGCTGCTAATATCGGACGTATTGAGAATTCTATCTTCTGGGACAATACCGCCCCTGCCAGTGCAGAAGTCTACAATAGTGATGCTATCCTTACCATTGCTTCCAGTCTGATTGAAGGCTCCGGAGGCAGCGGCGGCGGCTGGGCTGTAGCACTGGGTACCGACGGTGGTAATAACCTCGACGAAAACCCTGATTTTGTCAATGCAGCCAATGCTTTGGGTGCTGACAATATCCCCGCTACCGTTGATGACGGTCTGAAGCTACAAGGCGTATCTCCTGCCATCAATGCTGGAAATAATGTCGCAGTGGGTTTGGTAGGGGTTACTGAGGAAATCACAGGAAGCCTACGTATTCAAGACGGCCAGGTAGATATGGGTGCTTATGAGAATGTACCCGCTCCAGAGGATACTACTACCACTACGATTGTATTCTGCCCGACTCAAGATGCTTATTTGTCCGGATTTATTAGATTCAACACCAATCTTATTCGTGTTGATCAGAATTCCAGAACGGGTTTCCTCAAATTTGACCTCAGTGGAGTAAGCGGCGAAATCGTATCCGCACAGCTTCTGATGACCGTCAACTCTGATGCCGGCAGCGGACAAATCAGAATCTACGAAGGCAGTAATACCGCCTGGACTGAAAACAACCTCAATATTTTCAACAGACCAGCCCAAGGGGCTATTCTGGGTAGCCTTTCAGGTGGTTTCTTACTTAATAAAACTTATACTTGGGATTTGAAAGTCAATGAATTAAATGGTGGAGGTCCTTTGAGTCTTATAGTTCGTCACGCAGGACGTGATGACGTAGCTTTTGCCTCTGAAGAGAATCTATTTGCACCTGCACCCCGGCTTGTTCTTAAGGTAAAAGGAAAACAACCTGTTTGTAGAAAAATCTTCATCCCGAAATTTGACCTAGTTGATGCCCTTAACGATGAGGTAATTCGGGAGCTTAAGCAAAGAGATGTAATTGATCTGCGACTTAATCCAAGATATAACATCATCGCCAGAGCCAGAGGTTGTAACTGTGATCAGGTAAAAAGTGTGGTATTTTATCTGAATGGAAAATTATTCAAAGTTGAAAATACAGAACCTTATGCAATGGGCGGTGATAGAATTGGTAATTTCAGCTCATTAAATCTACCATTGGGCATTCAAACCATCAAGGCTATTCCATACCCACTTGCAAACGGCAAAGGAGAGCCTGGAGAAGCTTTGGAAATTCTGGTAAACGTCACCCGAGGAACAACAACTGCCAATAAGGTAGCGCAAGATCAACCCAGCTTAGACCAGGATGCCATTCAACTGGGCGTGTATCCTAACCCTGGAAGCGACGTAATCCACGTGAAAGTAGCTCATCCTGACAACGGACAGGTGATCATCCAAATGACCGACCTACTCGGTAGAGTGGTAGCGTATCAGGTCCTGGACAAAACCCAGACCGAAGTAGAAAGCACTTTACAGGTAAAAGAGATTCCCGAGGGAGCCTATTTGCTCAAAGTACAACACGGCAACTTCCAAAAAATCGAGCAAGTTTTAATTAATCATGAATAATACAATTTGATAGATTTTTTATTAAAAGGTGAGCCGGAAAACGGTTCGCCTTTTTTTGTACTAATTCCCACATTTTAGACAAAGCACTCAGTCCCTGACTTTGCCCTCCAACTTTTTGGAGAAGGATTTTTGATCCTGACTTTGCCCTCCGAATTGTTGGAGAAGGATTTTTGGCTCTGACTTTGCCCGCCAAGGTTTCGGAGAAGGTTTTTTGACCCTGATTTTGCCCTCCAAGGTTTCGGAGAAGGGTTTTTGACCCTGATTTGCTTCTCCGAAAAATATTTTAGGTACAAATTTTCGTTTTGTGTCATTGCTCAGGAGGTGAATTGTATTTTCATCCTTAAATTTTTTATCCACCAAATGCTTCCCATTCCTAATTCCTAGTGTTTTTGATTTGACATCCAAAATACGTATCTTCGAGCTATGAAACTACCCTACGGCATCAGTAACTTCAAAAGCCTCGTGGAACAAGGCTATTATTTCAGGGATAGAACTCCTTATATAGCACACCTAGAAGCACTGGGTGAAAAATTCATTTTTTTCCTGCGCCCC
>JANRIC010000086.1:0-37074 GCA_033765345.1 Microscillaceae bacterium | reverse complement strand
TCTCTTAATTCTCTTAATTCTCTTAATTCTCTTAATTCTCTTAATTCTCTTAATTCTCTTAATTCTCTTAATTCTCTTAATTCTCTTAATTCTCTTAATTCTCTTAATTCTCTTAATTCTCTTAATTCTCTTAATTGATGAAATTATTTGAATGCAAATCGAATAGATTTCCCTCGGCTTAGTTTTATTTTTTGATTTTCATAGACAATCTCTCCGTTCAGGATGACCCAGTCTATACCCTCTGAAAACTGATTCGGGTTGGCCACGCTGGCTTTGCCGTTGATGGTTTTGGGGTCAAAGATGGTTAGGTCGGCGATTTTGCCGTCGGCAATGACCCCGCGATCGTCCATCACACCACGCATCAATTGAGCGGGTAGGGTAGTAACCTTAGAGAGAATTTTCTCGAAGCTCATGCCGATATCTAATCCGTGTCTTATTGCTGTGGCAAAGCAACCAGCACCTCTTGGATGATTATTGGCTTTGGGTTCGCTCTCGATGCCACCGTCCGATGCAATCATACAAAAATCAGTTTGTAGGGCTAAATCCACGGTTTTTTCAAAGGGCATTGTACCGGGGGGCACTGCTACGAGCAGCCCGTGGCGATTGCGATAGGCATTAAATTTACTTTCACTGAGTTTTTCGCCGGTTCCTACTACGGTCAGGTCTTCATAGGTGATCTTGTAGCGTTCGCGCCAGCCTGGGTCGAAGCGTTTGGAAACCAGATAAGTAGCCCAATAACTGTATGGATACACGCAGGTAGTGATTTCTGCTCCGAAGTTATTGGCGTTTTGGATAAGCTCGAGGGCTTTGGCCATATGATAAGTGCCTCCCGTAGAGTGCAAATGATCAATATGAATGCGGGCACCAGTTTCTTGAGCGAGTTGGATAGCTTCTTTGACTCCTTCCAGCTCTTTATCTTCGGAAGAGTGGCGGAGATGTAAAAACATAGGTCGGTTGTATTTGGCAGCTATTTTGGCATATTCTTTTACTTCATTATAAGGAGTGGGTTGATACTCGATGCTATGACAGACCGCCAGTGCGCCTTCTACAAGCCCTTTTTCTACCATGCGGTAGCGTGTGGCGAGGTCGGCATATTGATTACGAAGTACCATTACAAAAACCCCTACGCCATAATTGGTATAATGTGGTCGGGAGTCAAATTGTTGGTGAAAAGCCGCTGGATTGGCAGCCCCTCCGTGTAATTGAAGTACAGAAGTGACCCCATCGGTGAGTTTATATTTCTCAAAAGTCAAATAGGTATTTTGTGGATTTCCAGCATTATCTGCCAGCACATCGATAAAGCCAGGGCTTACGATCTTGCCGCCGGCATCAATGGTTTGTGTACCTGTTAATGCCTTTTCACTGATTTTGAGCTTATTATCTTGGGTGATTCCCACATACAAAGATTGCAGGCTATTGCCAGTATATACCTTTCCACTTTTGATAACCAATTTATAAGACTCGGTCGGTTCTGCAATACTGATATAAGGGGTGAGAGTGGCGGATAAACCCAACAAAGCTATTTTTTGTAAAGCTTTGCGTCGTGAAGAAACAGCCACAGGGTTTTTCTCGTTCCCTATTATGTCGGGATTATTTTGTGTTTTCAATTTTCAAAAGTTTATATTCAGGTCAAAATTTTGTTGTTTTAAAAGGTATACCTCAAAATTCAGAAAAAATAATCTTTAAATACTACACGCCAAATACAAAAAAAAATAAATTTATAGTGAAATTTAGGCATAAAGATAAAAAAAATTGCAAAAAATCATCTACCTTTCTATTTTACTTGTAAGATAATTAAGACACCAAGTTTTATGAAAAATATCTATCTTTTTGGTTTAATATATATTTCCTGCCTATATCACCACCCCGCCTATGCTCAACAAGAGATGAGAGATAGTCTTTTAAATCTTTTAAACCAACCCAAGTTAGCAGTTAATGAAAAAACAGCGATTTTGCATCAGTTGGTCATCTACGCTAACGACGAAAAGGAAGCAGAAAAATATGCACGGCAGGCCTTGAACCTAGCCCAAAAAAACTCCTTAGAAAAAGACGAAGCTTTCGCCCTTGAAAACCTTGGAGATGTCTACATGAATCAAAATCGCTTCACCAAGGCAGAAGGTTTTTACCAACAGGCACTTCGTTTATACTATAAGTTTAACGACCTAACGCGGGTAGGGCATACCCTAAATGGACTGGGTTTGGTGCATTTTCATCAAAGCAATTATGACAAAGCCCGTGAGTATTTTGAAAAAGCTTTGGCCGAATTCAAAAAAGCAGAAGACCAGGAAGGACTCGCAGATACCTATAAATTTTTGGGAAATGTAAATTATTATCAGGGAAACTATGAAACGGCACTGGATCAATACCTAGAAGCCTTGAGCATTAATGAAAAAGGTGACAATCTGGTATTGGTGCAGGAATTGATCAATAACATTGGGACTGTCTATAAAAAATTGGAAAACCCCGAAAAAGCCCGATTGTATTTCAACCGTTCCCTGGCTATGAGTCAAGAAATGCAAAATGAAATTGGCGTTGCTCAGGTATTGACCAATATCGGGGCATTGTACGATGATGAAGGGAATTATCAAGCCGCTTTAAAATCATACCGACAGGCATTGCTCATCTTTGAAAAAGAAGATAAAAAGGACGAAATAGCAATTATTCTAAATAATATAGGCGAAGTGTATACCAAATTAGGAGAGTATGAAAAAGCCCTGGAATACCATTCCCGCTCATTGAGAATAAAAAAAGAAATCAAAAATAATAAAGGGCTAGCCGCTTCTTTTAATAGTATCGGAAAACTACATTTTAGTAAAGGCGACCTCGATCAAGCACTGATTTATTATAAAAACGGACTCAGAATCGCCTCCGAAATCGGTGCCAAAGACTTTGCCAAGGAATCTTACAAAGGTTTGGCCGAAACTTACGAAGCACAACAAAATTTTAAACAAGCTTTTAAATTCTATAAATTATATGCCGAACTCAAAGATTCCCTTGACCTTAACAGCGGTACGTTGAGCGATGTACTTAGCAAATACGGCACCGATAAAGGCGAATTACAACTAAAACTCAGCCAAAAAGAATATCAGCTCAAAAACCAGGAACGCAAAGCTCAAATCTATGGTGCAATATTGTTAGGGCTTTTGATCATCGCTATTATTTTGATAGGCGGACTTAGCTACAGACTGATTCAAAACAAGAAAAAAATGAAGAACCTGGATACACAAAAGGATTTGGAAAATATCAAACTTTAAAAGAATAATTTCCTGTAAGAATCTTATGCTTCTCGCAGCAATTTTTTTATAACAACAGACCATTGTTACTCCCAAACCGACCAGCCTTAATCATCCCTAAAATCCGGATAAACAAGCAGGCTTTGATGCTAAGTGCTTAAATCAATTGAACTTGTGTGTAAAGCATAAAACATAAATCATTATAAATCAGACTAATCAAGCAGGCTAATCATAAAAATCCTATCAATCACAGTATAGATAGCTTTATGTATGCTATTTTTGCCCCTGAATCTTCAAACCCTATTACAAACAAAGGGTTACTAAAAATAGAAAAATAAATTTTCCACCTGAGTGAACGCAAAAGATTTAGTAAATCTTTATCAATCGGACAGCCTGACCCAGCTCATCGCCCAATATATAGATGGATCTACAAGTAGATTACATCTAAAAGGATTAGTGGGGAGTATGGATGCCGTATTGGGAGGAGCCCTATTTAATTTAAACAGGCAGGCAAAAAAACCAGCCAACTTTATATTTATTCTACACGATAAAGAAGAGGCCTTTTACTTTCAAAATGACCTTCAAAATCTACTTCACCCGCAAGAAGTTTACCTCTTCCCTGCTTCTTATAAAAGACCGTATCAGTTCGAGGAAGTAGAAAACGCCAATATCTTACAAAGATCAGAAGTGTTAAGCTTTGTAAATCAAATACATGCGAAAAGTGGACAAAATTTTTTGATTGCAACTTATCCAGAAGCCCTGGTAGAGAAAGTAATCAATAAAAAGTCTTTATTGGACAACACTTTTGTGGCCAAAGTAGGTGAAAAAATAGATATGGAGTTTATTGCCGAAGTACTTACAACGTATGATTTTGAAAAAACAGATTTTGTCTACGAACCCGGTCAGTTTGCCATTCGTGGCGGAATCTTTGATATTTACTCCTTCGCCTCTGACTTGCCCTATAGACTTGAGTTTTTTGGCGATGAAATAGAAAGTATTCGTACGTTTAATCCTGAAAGTCAGCTATCTGTAGAAAATCTCAAATTTATATCCATCATCCCCAATGTGCAGACAAGACTGCTCCAGGAGGTGCGGGAGTCTTTCCTGGATTTTATCCCCAACAATACTTTGCTTTGGATCAAAGATGTAGAGCATTGCTTGGATGTAACAGAAAAATATTTCGAACGTGTATCCGCCGATTTTGAAAATATTCTGGCCAAAAGCGGCAATACACAAGTAATTAGCGACCCTGAAGTATTATTCGAGACCCGTGCCTCGATCCAAAAACAAATCTTAAAATACAAATGTGTCGAGATGGGTAAAAAGTTTTTTCTGAAAGCAGACCATACCGTAGAGTTTCAGGCTTCCCCACAGCCATCTTTTCATAAAAATGTCGATCTACTTATTGATAACCTCAACGAAAACCAAAGCAGGCACCTAAGCAATATTATCGCTTCCGACTCATTCAAACAAACCGAACGCCTTCGCAATATCTTCTCCGAATTAGACCCCAGGCTCAAATACCAAACCCTCGGAATTGCCCTCAGACAAGGATTTATCGACAAAAACCTCAAAATCGCTTGTTATACAGATCATCAAATTTTTGAAAGATACCACCGCTACAAAACCAAAGAACCTTTCAAAAGATCAAAGGCAATCACACTCAAAGAATTAAATACCCTGCATCCCGGAGATTATGTCACGCATATTGACTATGGAATCGGCCGATTTGCCGGGCTGGAAAAAATAGATGTCAACGGCAAAGAACAGGAAGCCATCCGTCTGGTGTATCGGGATAATGACCTGCTATATGTCAATATTCACTCACTTCATAAAATATCCAAATACAGCGGCAAAGACGGTGCTGTGCCCTCAATCAGCAAACTCGGCTCTCAAGAATGGGACAACAAAAAGAAAAAAATTAAAAAACAGGTTCAGGATATTGCCAAAGATTTAATTGAACTATACGCCAAACGAAAAGCCGCCCCAGGCTTCCCTTTTAGTAAAGATAGCTTTCTGCAAATGGAGCTGGAGTCTTCTTTTATGTATGAAGATACACCCGACCAGGCAAAAGCTACCTCGCAGGTCAAACAAGATATGGAACAAGCCCACCCCATGGATCGCCTCGTATGCGGTGACGTAGGCTTTGGTAAAACCGAAGTAGCTATCCGGGCAGCTTTTAAAGCTGTTTGTGACAATAAACAAGTGGCTGTACTTGTGCCTACTACCATCCTGGCCATGCAGCACTACCGTACCTTCAAAGAAAGATTGGCGGATTTCCCCTGCAAAGTGGATTATATCAACCGATTTAAATCTGCCAACCGGGTCAAAGAAACCCTTCGCGAACTCAAAGAAGGAGAAATTCAAATCCTCATCGGAACCCACCGAATCGTAGGAAAAGACGTAAAATTTAAAGATTTAGGGCTTTTAATCATTGATGAAGAACAAAAATTCGGCGTGAAAACCAAAGAAAAACTCAAAGAAATGCGGGTCAACGTAGATGTGCTCACACTCACAGCAACCCCTATCCCTAGAACTTTGCACTTTTCACTCATGGGCGCCAGAGATTTATCCATCATCGCAACCCCACCCCCCAACCGACAACCAGTGACTACACAAACACACACCTTTAATGAAGAAATTCTCCGAGATGCCATTAGTTATGAGCTCCGAAGAGGGGGGCAGGTGTATTTTGTCCATAACCGAGTCAGTGACATCGAAGCAATCGCCAATATCATCCTACGCCTTGTGCCAAATGCTCGTATCGGCGTAGCCCACGGACAAATGGAGGGCACGCGCCTCGAGAAAGTCATGATGAAATTTATTGAAGGAGAATACGATGTACTCGTCTCTACCAATATCATCGAGTCAGGGTTAGACATCCCCAATGCCAATACCATCATGATCAATATGGCTCATGCCTTTGGATTGGCCGACTTGCACCAGATGAGAGGGCGGGTAGGGCGTTCCAACCGGAAGGCTTTTTGTTATTTGCTGGCGCCAGCTTCTACTTTATTAAGTGTCGAGTCTCGCAAAAGGCTTGCGGCCTTAGAAGAATTTTCGGACTTGGGGGATGGATTTAAAGTAGCTATGAGAGATTTGGATATCCGAGGAGCCGGAAACCTACTAGGTGCCGAACAAAGCGGCTTTATCAATGATCTAGGTTTCGAAACCTACCACAAAATCCTGGATGATGCAGTCAGAGAACTCAAAGAAACCCAATTCAAAGACCTGTTTTTGCACGAATTTGAAGTCAAAGAACTCAGAAATGACTGTAACATCGAAACAGACCTCCAAATCCTTATTCCCGAAGACTATGTACGTAATATCTCCGAAAGACTAAGTTTATATGCCCAACTGGACAACATTAAAGACCTTCAAACGTTAGAAGATTTTAAAGAATCGCTCCTGGATCGCTTCGGACCGCTCCCAAACGAAGTAAAGGACTTGATAGAAACCGTGAAATTACGCTGGAAAGCAGAAGAACTTCGTCTGGAAAAGCTTACCTTAAAAAACGAAACGATAAAAGGTTATTTTAATTCTGAAAATGAAGCCTATTTTAATTCTGAAATCTTTAGTAAAGTGATTGATTATTTACAAAAAAATCCGCAAAAGGCCAGGTTAAAAGAGGTAAATAATAAACCAATTATTATCTTTACACACGTAAACTCGATTCAGGAAGCCATTCAGATACTATCTGATATATTATGACGTTTATCTAGTAGTGCCTGCTTGGCATTATTCGTGTATGAGCATTCATAAACTCAAAACAATAATCATAATTTATAAATTTTAAAGGCTAATTTTAATAAAAGTTAACAGGTCATGAATAAAAGGTTCTTAACAAGTCAAATTGTTTGCTTTTTACTGTTGGGTGTATTCTTCATTACCTCATGCGGTAAAAAAGAGCAACTCCCTACCAGTACTGATCCCGGTAAAGCAAGTATGGTGACCGGGGTAAGTTATAACGATGAAGACGATCCTAACAACAGCTTTACGGTCAATGAATACGAAGGCCAACCGGATGCTCCCAACTTGATTTTTATCGAGGGAGGAAGATTTACCATGGGTTCTAGCGAAGAAGATATACTCAGTACTCGTGACAACGTAGAGCGTGCTGTCAGTATTCAGTCTTTCTTTATGGATCAAACCGAAATTGCCAATATCCACTGGTTGGAATATATGGCTTACTACGAAAAACCTGAAAATGCCGATCGTTTGCCCGAAGGTTTTACCGATTTGGAAACGTATCGCTCTCAGGTTCTTCTTCCCGACACTACCGTCTGGGCAAGCGAATTGGCTTACAACGACCCTTATGTAGCCAACTATCTCCGTTACCCAGGTTTCCGATTTTTCCCCGTAGTAGGTGTATCCTGGATTCAAGCCAAAGACTTCTGCCGTTGGAGAACCATGATCGTCAACGAAAACCTAGCAAAAGATGCTGAAAAAAGAGGTGAAATTGAATCTCTCCCTGATTTCGTATCTGGCCAAAAAATTCCTTTGGAATCTGGATTCGTGGTACCCGATTATCGCCTCCCCACAGAAGCTGAATGGGAATACGCTGCAAAAGCTTTGATTGGTACGCAATATAATGACGAAAACCAAGCCAATGGACGTATCTATCCCTGGGACGGACACGCCGTGCGTAATCCCTATGATACCCGTAACTATGAAATGGGTTTTATGCTCGCTAACTTCAAACGCGGACGCGGTGACTATGCCGGTATCGCCGGAAAACTCAACGACGGGGCTTTGATTACCGAATACATTTTTGCCTATCCACCCAATGACTATGGCTTGTACAACATGGGTGGCAACGTAAGCGAATGGGTAGAAGACGTATACCGCCCTCTAGCCTTTATCGATGTCGATGATCTTAACCCTATCCGCAGACAACGCCTCGATAGTATTAAGCTTCATTCTGATACTACCAAATCTGTGTATCTTGACCCTGCCATTGCTACTGCTGCCAATAATGGTGTCAACCCTTATAACCCTGCCGTTGACCCCAATAACCCTGCTAGTGGAGGTAATCCCAACTCTTTGATCGACGACAACGTGCGTGTGTACAAGGGCGGTTCCTGGAAAGACGTAGCTTATTGGTGTTCTCCCGGAACCAGAAGATTCCTGGATAAAAATGAACGCCGATCACATATCGGTTTCCGATGTGCCATGATTATGGCCGGAGAACATAACGGAGAAAACCGACGTACTCAAGGTAAAAAATAAAAGAAAATTATTTGTCACAAAAAAGGAGGCTCTTGAGTCTCCTTTTTTATTTTTATAGCCAAACCACATCAGCGCATAGCAGAGGTACACCAGGAAAATTTTCCGGAGAATGACTTTATTATGTAAAAATTTACTTGTTTTGTGGTCAAATTTTGATTCACCTGGAAATTTTTATTGGTAAAATAATTATATGAAAAGGTTTTTAGCCAGAATACCCCTTATAGGAAGAATACTGCTTATCTTTCTGAGACTTTATAAAACACTTCCCTTTATCCTCACACCCATCTATAATTACCTGAGATGGCTTATCGTATCCAAGGAAACCACCAACTTTACATATGACCTCGAGGAATTGAATATGCTGTATATGAAAAGTTTTGTTGCAGAAGTAACCGATAAAAGTTTTCAGGAGGTGGCAACTTATGTAGATGAAATTCAAAATGATCAGGCATTCCAGCAGTTTATTTGGAATATCTATCAATCAAGCTCCGAAAGTTTCAAAGCTGATAAAGACGTAAAACTGGGCAGAAGAATGGGTTGGTATGCCATCATCCGTGCCACCAAACCCAAAGTAGTCATTGAAACCGGAGTAGATAAAGGACTTGGTAGCTGTGTAATCACCGCCGCACTGAAAAAAAATACCGAAGAAGGTTTTCCAGGAAGGTATTACGGCACCGACATCAACCCCAGAGCAGGATATTTACTTCAAGCACCTTATGCCAATTATGGGGAAATTTTATATGGAGACTCTATCGAGACTTTAAAAAAATTTACCGAAAAAATAGACATCTTCATCAATGACAGCGATCATTCAGAAACCTATGAAATGGATGAATACAGGGTTATCCAAAATAATATACACAAAAATACGATCCTCATTGGTGATAACAGCCATATTTCTGCCAAATTGCAAGACTTTGCCCTCGAGACCAATAGAAAATTTCTTTATCACCACGAAATACCAAAAAAACACTGGTATCCGGGCTGTGGGCTGGGAGTAGCCTATCATCAGTCTGATATTTAGTCCACCGTCGATAGTCCATAGACCATCGTCCATAGACATCCAATGCCGAAGTTACTGCGCCACAGCAATCGTAGCGATACTTAACTCTCGGCTTTGATACCGATGTAATATATCCAAACATGATTCCAGGGTTGAGCCAGTGGTAAGTACATCATCTACTAGCAAAAGCCTGCAATCAGTAACCAAGGCAGGCTCAGGGACTACAAACACGTCTTTGACATTATACCACCGCTCTAGCTTCCCTTTCCGGGTTTGGCTTTCGGTGACTTTGGATCTGGCTAGGGCATTTTCCCAGACGGGAATTTCCAGACTTTCCGACAAACCCTTCGCAAAGCAGGCACTTTGATTATACCCCCTTTTTTTGAGTTTATCTGGGTGAAGAGGCACGGGTACGATCCCGTCGAACTCTTGGTCAAATTGATGTTCTTTGAGAATGTGACCGTACCAATGCCCCAGGATTTCTCCTACTTCCGGAGAGGCATTGTATTTAAGCGCGTGCATCAGGCGTTGTACTTGGCCGTTTTTGGTAAACTTCAAATAAGCCAGGGTATATTTTAAGAGAAATTTGCTGCTAAACTTGGCCAGGAGTTCGTTTTCGGGATGAAGGTGATAATCTGTCTGAGGTAAGTTATAACGACAAGAAGTACAAATCATGACTTCCCCCCTTACCAAAGCTTCATGGCAAGCCAGGCAAAAATCCGGGAATAACATAGAGATAAATTCACGCAGCATAGATGATCAAGATTGATTGTATACTCAAACCGAAGCGTTTTTTTAAGAATCAAAAACACGACCCTCTTAGGGAAGCCTTTACTTTACGCTATATTGCCTAAAATCAAAGGAATTAATCAGAAAAATCCTGCTAATCACTTTAATATCGGCATAGATTGCAAAGTAAATGTAAGAGAGTTTTTTCAATTTCTTGTAAAATTCTTAAGTTTGAAAAACACAAAGCAAATTATGACAAATAACCCTCAAAATATAATCCTGAATCAAGAGCAGATTCAACAAAAGATCCGACGTATCGCTTTTCAGATTTATGAAGACAATTATCAGGAACAAGATATTGTTTTTGCTGGGATTAAAGGAAGCGGCTATTTATTGGCGCAGATACTTCAGCAGGAATTTTATGCACAAACAAGGCTTCGTACCAAGCTCATCCAGGTCAGTTTGGATAAAATGCAACCTGTGCAAAGTGATGTATTGCTTAATGTAGATATACAAGAGATCGCCAACAAAACCATCATTGTCGTAGATGATGTACTCAATACAGGGCGTACTTTGCTCTACAGCCTAAAACCATTTCTGGACGTAAGGGTCAGAAAACTCCGTACCGTCGTATTGGTAGACCGAAAACATAAAAATTTCCCCATTTCTGCCGATTATGTGGGTTATTCCTTATCTACAACCATCCACGAGCACATTGATGTATTTTTAGAAGAAGAAAATTTTGGAGTGTTTTTATCCTGATTAAACGTGTGATGAATTGTCAATCAAATCTAATTTCTCAATCAGGTATTGAATCATATCGTTTTCGGCATCATCGACATCCTCAGAGGTTTCTGCAAACAGATGTAAGGTATCCAAAACGGTTTCTTTGCTTTCAGGATAATGATGTAGGTGATTTTTTAAAGCGATTAAAAATAACTCTTTCCACTGCTCAATATTTTTGATCAAATAATCGAATTCCAGAGAGAAGATGCCTTTTAGCTCCTCAATGCGCCTTACCCCCAAGCCGTCAGCCACAAAAGCACTGGCTAGATTGTTGGAAAGCCTCTTTAAGTGCATATCTTCTCCCGAATCCATCGTACCGTCACTGAGAATGACCAATAGCGTAGGAAAAAAAGTAGCAAAAAGTGTAAACTGCTCCAGAGATAGGTTTACACCTCTTTCCTTGATATATTGATCGTATAAATTTTCTATGGTAGACATATCGTGTTTTTATTCGTCCTGATAAGTGTTTTTAAGCTTGACCGGATCAGATTTATGCCTTGCCCTTAAATTTAAAATTTCCACAAATAATGAGAATGCCATCGCAAAGTAAATATAACCTTTGGGTACGTGAACTTCATGCCCATTGACAATAAAGGATTCGGTAATCAATAAAAATCCAATTAAAAGCAGAAATGAAAGTGCCAACATCTTGACGGTAGGGTGTGCCTCTACAAAATCACTGATCTTACCAGCAAAAACCAAAGTAACCATCAGTGCCAAAATAACGGCGACGATCATAATAATTACTTTATTGGCCAGCCCGACAGCCGTGAGGATGGAGTCAAATGAAAATACTATATTGAGTAGTACAATCTGAATAATGGCATTGACAAAGGAAATCTGTCTGGCTTTTAAATTGTTTTTTTCATCACCTTCCAGCTTTTCGTGAATCTCAGAGGTGCTTTTGTATAATAGAAACAAACCTCCTGCCATCAGCACCACCCCTTTTTCAGTCAGTTGAATGTGATAACCTAAAGCCGTAAAATCTACCAGATAGTCTTTTAGATGAATCAACCAGGAAATAAACATCAATAGTACCACTCTTGGGATCAAAGCCAAAATCAAACCCAGGGTGCGGGCTTTATCTTGTTGATCTTTGGGCAACTTGCCGGCGATAATGGCAATAAAAACCACATTGTCTATCCCAAGAATAATCTCCATAAAGGTAAGGGTGACAAGACTAATGAATGCATCGGTAGTGAATAAATCCATGAATGTTGATTAATTGATTTTAAATACTTTATGTATGATCTTCTGGCAAAATTCCGAAAAAAATGCAAACTATCTAAACTTATACCCAGATTAAATTGAATTATCCTATAAGACCCTTTTGGGCAAGTTTTGAATGAATTAAAAGCTAAAGTTTCGGAAAATCACATTGTTATGAGCATACATAAATAATTTGATGTTCTCATCACGGAAAGATACGCATAAATGTTCCATATTTCCAATGTTATTTAATCATAAAATTTAGTCAGACCTTTGTTTGCGAATTAATATTTATGACTATATTGTGACCGTTTTGAGCATTTAACCAAAAACAAAAAAATTATGAAAAGAGTACTTTATACATTTCTGATCTTTGCTTTGTTTGTTACCGTTACTAGTTGCAAAAAGAAAGGCACTAAAGATGTTATCTTAGGTTCTTGGCAATTAGAAAGTGTAGAGGGTGAAGAATTGACAGATGCTGAGAAAAGCGTTTCAATTACTTTTTCTAAAGACGGTTCATTTGAAAGATCAGCAGCAGGTGGTCTAAGCCAAAAAGGAAAGTTCACTGTAAGTGAAGACGGCAAGTCTGTCACGATCACTCCTGAAGGTGACAAAGCTGAAACAATGGCCGAAGTTAAAATTGAAAAAGACAAGTTTTCTTTCAAGCAGGAAGGAAAAACCATTGTACTAGCTAAGAAGAAATAAACTTCTAAAACCTATAAGGTTTCCCAAACCTTATAGGTTTTCAACAAGGTTTCCCAAACCTTATAGGTTTTCAAATAAAGATTCCTTTTTTGCATTATCTTCGGGATAATTATGGCACAAAAACCCAAAAAATCATTCAAAAAAGAACTGCGCGAGTGGGGCTTTTTCCTGGCAATCCTGGCAGGAGTTTATTTTATGGGAGGGCACATCCTTCTTCAAAGACTTATCCTGTCTACGGGTATTTTGAACCCTCAAACCAAGCTCTCCAATCCTGAAAAAGCCGAATATGACTTTGACTTAATTTCGTCTGAAGGAAAAACGCTGCAATTTTCAGAGCTTCGGGGCAAGGTGGTTTTTATGAATCTTTGGGCAACCTGGTGCCCGCCTTGTATTGCGGAGATGCCCAACATCCATAGTCTGTATCAGGAAGTGGCTTCCGAGCAGATTGTTTTTGTGATGCTGTCTTTGGACGAAGACCCTGAAAAGGCCCGTGAATTTGTGAAAAAAAAAGCTTATTCATTTCCAATCTACTTCCTCAAAAACCGCCTTCCATCTGTGTATGACACACAATCTATCCCGACTACTTTTGTGATTTCGCCCCAAGGGCAGGTAGCCTCTAAAAATTATGGAATGGCGAATTACAACACTAAAAATTTTAAAGATTTCTTGAAAAAGCTATCCAAATAGGCCTAAGAGGCAATCTGAATCGGTGAATTGGTGATATTCTGAATACCCTGAAACAGAGAAGATCGTTTTTGCACAAAATACATATCAATTTCGCCTTTGTTTTTGGCTTGAATTTTACCACGATGTACACAATTGAAGTACGATTTGACCAGTTCGTAGGTAGTGGCAGATATGTTTACCTTACCTATTTCTCCACCGGATTCCATACGGCTGGCTAGGTTGACGGTATCCCCCCAGATGTCATAAGCAAATTTATTTTTGCCGATTACACCTGCTACCAGAGGTCCTGTATGAATCCCGACTCTTAGTTCAAAAACAGGCTGCCCTTTGGCTATTTTTTCGGTGTTGTATTCTTCCATAAACTCCTGCATGGCGAGTCCGGCCTTTACCGCATCGATCGGGTTGGTGCGATTGGGTACAGGAAGCCCGCCGGCACACATATAAGCATCTCCAATGGTTTTGATTTTCTCGAGTTCGTACTTGGCTATGATTTCATCAAAAGCCTGGAAGCAATAATTGAGTTCCTTGACCAGTTGGCTGGGTGTCAATTGTTCGGCAATGCCTGTAAATCCCTTAAAATCCGTAAAAAGTACACTTACCAGATCATAGTGTTTGGGCGTTGCGTAGCCGTTTTCTTTGAGTTCGTGGGCGACTTCTTCCGGGAGTATATTCAATAGGAGTGTTTCGGATTTAGACCTTTCCTTGTTCAGGGTTTGGTTCATCAGAAGGAGGTTATCCCTTTGGGCTTTGATTTCACGGCTTTGAAACTCAATATTATCTCTTTGCGCCTCAATTTCTTCTTTTTGCTGATGAAGTTCTGCATTTTGTTGCTCGATGTTATCTCGCTGCGCCTCGATTTCCTCTTTTTGCTGCTGCAGTTCCACATTTTGCCGTTCTATATTGTCTCTTTGGGTCTCGATTTCTTCTTTTTGTTGTAAGATTTCCTGACTTTTGAGTTTGAGCAGACGATTAGCTTTTCTCTGAACTCGGAGGCTGTGCCAGATGAGTACAAGCACCAAAATCACTGCCGCAATGCCCAGAGAAAGCGTAGCGTTCATCATACGTTGTCGGCCGATCTCCGCTTGTTGGAGTACTTTTTCTTTGGCCAGCATTTCGTTGCGGGCTTTTTCACGGGTAAGCTTGAGGGCTTTACTTTGAAGCTCCAGCTCGCTAATCAATAAACTATCGCTGAGGGCAAGAGCTTCTATTTCTTTTTCCTCAAGGTCACCAGAGAGCTTAAGTTTATCAAGGATTAATTTTTTTTCAGATAAATTCTTTTTATGCAGTTCAATACTTTTTTTATTGAGTTCTGTATTTTTTTCTCCCAGTTTGCGGTCTACATCCTGAAGCTGAGAGTCTATTTTGTCCAGTTTATTTTGAGTTTGGCTTAGATCTTCTTTGGTGTCGTAGGTAAGTTTGGTGAGATAATCTAGAAATTCACTATTTAATTGATTATATTTCTCTATGGCTTTGCGATATTTTCTTTTTTTAGCATTTTTTTCTAAAACGACTTTGTAAGTAGGAATGGCATAGTCTTCCAGGAAGCTATAAAGCTCCCACTTACCCATTTGATTGCCTTCATAGAGCGATTTATAGATTTGATAAGCTTGTTCGTGGTATGTATATGCCTCAAGCGGTTCGTTAAAATGAAAAGCCTGGATATACCCTTGAATGGTATAAGAAGTAGCCAAACCTTGGCGATTGTGTGTATCCTGAGCTAGTTTTTCGGCTTGTTTGGCATAGCTGAGGGCTTCTGTGGGTTTGCTTTCAGACAAAGATTGAGAGATTTGAAGCAGAGTAGCAAGGCGGTCTTCTACAAAAAGTTGCTTGTTATCGAGGGCTTTTTTCAGGGCATCGGTTTCTTGATTTTGAGCAGGGCAGACCAAGGCATTGGTCAAAAACAGAACTCCTAACCAAAGAAGAAATATGAAAAAAGTTTTTTTGCTTACTCGAACATCGGATCGTATCATGGTTTTGTAGAATTTATGAAAAATACTTTTTCTTTCATTATAGTACATGCCAATTATTAAGCCTAAAAAAGAAAATAATAAACTAATGAATTAAAGCTTTGTAAATCAGATATTTGATTAGAATAAACTAAAGAAGGTAAAATTTGTTATTTTTCTTTTTGGGAATTATTCCCAAAAAGAAAAATGAAGTCTTGTAAAACTTATTCAAGAGATATTCCGTAGAGAAAAAAAATCTGAACAAGGCACTTTTCTATCTAAATTTTTCGATGTTTTCAAAAAGTTTGGCAGGAATATAGTATAGAAAGTATTCAGCAAAGATTATTCTGAAATAATTAAAACCCAGGTGCATTTATGACCCAAAAAACAAGACCCGCTCACCAGTTTTATGGCAAATACAATATTTTTGATGGAAATTATTTTTACGAATCCTATTATCTACTCAACTCCTTCGATCAAAAACTCATAGAATTCAGCGTAGATGATTATTTCGAAAATAACTACCTGGTCAATCTGGATAAATTCATTGCCGAACTGAAAAAACACGATTTGGGTGAAATCAACCTATATCGACACAATACCTCTTATAACAAAAAGGAACAACGCTATTCCGTAGATTGGTATCTGTTTATTAAAAATGAGCAAATCATTATGAATGTAAATAATGATACCATCAAAAAACTTACTGAAATCAACTTTCGCCCCCACGAATTATTAGCCATAGAATCTATTGAAGTTGAATTGCTTGAAAAAATCTTCAAAATCGCCGAAGAATGCCAAATAGAAACCGAAGACGATCACAAACGCTATATCAATATCGTAAGCTCGATGCCGCGTGACGGGCTGCGGCTCAACAAATACGAGATCAAAAAACCCAATATCATTGATTTAGACCTCTATTATGGAGAAGGTTTCCACCTTAAGCATCAACGATTTGTGGATCTGATCCATCGGAAAGATCACTCAGGTTTATTTATTTTCCACGGTCTGACCGGAAGCGGCAAAACCAATTACATCCGCTATCTGATCTCACAAACTCACAACGAAACCAATTTTATTTTTTATCCCATTACCCTGCTTCGTGAAATGGCTGATCCTCAGTTTATTACCTTTATTTCGGATTATCAGAATTCTGTACTCATCATCGAGGAATCCGAAGATACCGTACAGGCGCGGGATAGTTTTAATACCGACAAAGGCTCTATTGCCAATCTGCTTAATATTTCGGATGGATTACTTTCAGATGTACTCAATTTAAAAATCATTTCTACCTTTAATACAGATATCCGAAATCTCGACAAAGCTTTGTTAAGAGAAGGGCGTTTGCTAGGAATTCATAAATTTGATAAAATTCCAGCTGATCACGCCAATCGAATTGCACAAATGAACAAGCTTGGTAAGATATTTACAGAACCGGTCACACTCGCTCAAATCTTTAATAATCCCCTCAAAGAAGATTTTTCGGATTTTGTGGTCAATGAACCCAAGATCGGTTTTAAATAATTATGCTATATAAATTCTATTGACAATTAAATTTTGATATAAAAATAAATTTTAGGGCTTAACTTTGTCATAGTTTAGCCTTAAACCCTGATTAATATTTCCCATGCCTCTTATTCATCTTCGTGAAATTAATCCTTATAGTTGCTGGGGATTATGGCATATTACCGAATCGGTGCAAGAATTGATTACATTGCTGGATAGCCCCGACTTTTGTCTGGATTTTCTGGATAAAATCAGCCACCCCGAAAAGCAGAAAGAATCACTTGCCGCCCGCCTCGCTGCCAAGTATATTCTGCAACACTGGCAAATCAAATATCCTGGCATTCAAAAAGATCAATTCGACAAACCTTCCATATGCAAGCTTCCTTTTCACGTGTCTCTTTCTCACGCACTCGATTACTCCATAGCCATCATCCATCAACTTCAGCCTACTGGCATCGATATGGAGCAAGTACGGGATAAAATTCTGAGAATTGCCCACAAATTTTTATCCGATGAAGAAGCCGCCTTTACACAAAGCGACCTGCATAAACTAACGCTTGTATGGGTAGTCAAAGAAGCTGTGTATAAACTTTACGGCGCAAAAAAAATTTCATTCAGCAAGAATATTCGCCTAAGCCCCTTTGAAGTAGAAAATGAAGGCATTATCCAAACACGATTAATCTTGGATGACGGTTCGGAAAAAATCTATCCGGTACATTATTTGAAATTTAAAAATTATTACCTTGCTTATGCTTTTTAAAAAATAATAGTCGCGGACTTGTGACTTTTTTAAAAATAATCTGTCTTTATATTTGGTAAGCACGCTAAATAACACTTTATAAGTTTACCAAACGTTACTTAAACACAATAATCAACTAACACACCATGAAAAGAGTAATTTGGCTAAGTCTGATTTGGGGATGGATGGCGATGAGCTTCTGCCAATCTCAGATTAACTCTAATGTGGAGAGTTTTAGCCTTAAAAATTTGCTGGATGATACGAATTTTAATCTGGCTGACTATACACAGGATAAGGCGATGGTACTTATTATAACCAGCACCTATTGTCCTTTTGCCAAATCATACCAGGAGCGACTCAGTAAACTTGCCGATGAATATAGTAAAAAAGGAGTTCGTTTTGTACTCATCAATCCTGAAAATCCACAGGATAGCCCTGAGGCGATGAAGCAAAATGCCCAAACCTATAACTTACCTTATTTGTTGGATACCGAACAGAAAGTCACCCAAAAGCTACAAGCTACCAAAACCCCAGAGGTTTTTGTGTTGCAGTATAGCTTGGGGCATTTCCTGATGAAATATCACGGTGCCATAGATGATAATCCACAGGTTGCCGAAGAAGTAGAGCATTACTACCTCAAAGAAGCCCTAGATGCTCTCCTGGCTAAAAGCTCGCCCTCTACCGATTATCAAAAACCTACGGGTTGTATGATTAAGAACTAATCCACAAGGAGGCTAATTGCCTCCTTTTTTTAAACTAGCTTCATCAACGCATTCAATAACCTCCACCAGGTATTCCTCATAATCATCTACTTTGATAGGAATAAGTTGTTTAAAACTTATCCTTCTTCTTTGCCCCGGACTTAGAGAGGGGGCGTTGGAATCAACCAAATCCAGCAAAGTGCTATGTACTTGGCGCATAGACTTATCAAACCAGTTTACCTGCACCTTCCATATATAAATTGGTACATCCTTCTGATTGATAAATTCAAAAGTGATTTCGTGCTCAAAATCATCCGGGTGAGGTAAAATCACCTGACGGCGTTCTTTCAAAATGAGGTCTCTTGACGAGCCGCTCTCCCATTGGAGCAATAAGGTGAGGGCATCATCCGGGTTGTATTTTGTAGGCTCCTGTTTGCTTGTCTCGATGACTATTTCAGCCTCCACTGGAGCAGAGTCTGGGTCATCCAAAGCTACGATTTGTATCCAGGGTAGCGCATCTCCAGCCAGTAGCTCAGGTTGGTCAGTATTCAACAAGTCAATTTTTATATCCTGAATCCGCCTATGAGCTTTGTTTTTAAGGATGAGACGAATTTCCAGCTCGCTTAGATCATATTTTTTATTGATCAGACAAGCACGGATATGATAAAAGGCCTTATCGGCATCCCTTTCTATGAATGAACTCTCCACCGCTACTTCAAAACCCCGAGAGGCATTTTCATCACGGATAAAAACCGGAATCTGAGTCGCTGAAACCTCCTGCTTATGGAGAGCTGGTTGTTGCTCTTGAGCAGGAATCGGCTCAAAGTACATCTTCCCAAGCAGATAAGCACTGAATGCCAGAAGTATAGCCATCATCAGGCCTATAAAAACCTTAAGTAGATGCTGAGTCCTGTGCCTAGTGTGTGAGCCTCGCCTGAGTTGGGCAATCAGATAAAGTGCCCGTTCATTGCGAGGATCGGATTGTAGGCATCGCTCTGCATAATACAGGGCTTTTTGATGGTCTTTAGGGCTATGTTTTTTTCTACTACGGTTCATGTAGGCCTCCGCCAACAGATCAAGTACTTCCATGTGAAGAGGCTTGAGGATAAGTGCCTGCTCAAGCTCTTGAATAGCTCTATCCCAATCCTGGTAGCGGAAAAACCCAAGTCCCCGATGATGATAATCCTGGAATTTTTTATCAATAAAATCTAATTCTTGAGGGGTTAGGCCTAATTCCTGGTGCAAGCGGTCTAACTCATCAAGAGTAAGCGGAGTGTTTTGATGTTCTTCCTGTAATTTTAACAGATGTTCTATGTATGTTCTTAATATTTTGTCGAATTCCATGGAAAAAGAAGTCTTTGTCAGATAATTCCGGGAACTTAAAATAAATACTGTGGTTTAAAAACAAAAAGAAAGTTAATTTTTTATCTTTGTTATCTCTGTATATTATAATTGAAAATATCCATTTTCCTATAAGATTTAGTGGGTCAACTATCCATTTGAGTACTATGATAAACAAAAATATTCGGCAGAGCTCCCGAAAGATTACACTCGGTTTGTGTTTTATACTTTTCCTAACATCCTCACACACATTCGCTCAGAATACACAGGAAAAGTTTGGTAAAAATCGCATTCAATACAAAAAATTCACTTGGCGAAACCTTAGCACCTTTAATTTTGACATTTATTACTACGATAATGGTTCAAGGTTAGCCAACTTTGCTACCCGCTATCTGGAGTCTGAATTTGATGAAATCACAGATATTCTTGGATATACCCCGTATTTTAAAGCCAAAATTTTTATTTACAATTCCATCACAGACCTACAGCAAAGTAATGTAGGCATTGATGATGACAATGTAATCACAGGAGGGCAAACCGATTTCTTTAAATCTCAGGTAGAAATTCCTTACACAGGGAATGAGGTAGATTTTAAAATAGAGCTAAGGAAAGGAATAGCGCTCATGCTTATCCGCGAAATGATGTTTGGCGGAAGTCTCAAAGATATGCTTCAAAGCTCGTATCTGGGCAAATTCAGCGAATGGTTTTTGCTAGGTGCTGCCGCTTATGTAGCCGAAGGATGGAGCGAAGAAATGGACGATCACCTCAGAGATTTGCTAAATAATCGCAAACTCAAAAAACCCAACTTACTTTCAGGAGATGATGCCGTGCTTGTCGGTCAATCCATCTGGAATTTCATTGCCGAAGAATATGGAGCAGCCAATATCTCAAATATCCTGAACCTAGCCCGAATCATTCGCAACGAACGCAATAGCATCGGAAGCTCGCTGGGAATCCGATATAAATCATTCCTGGATCGCTGGGAAGAATATTATCGAATTATGGGGCAGGAAGTACTCGCCAATACAGAAGATGCCGCCTATGACTTTAAGCTCCGCAAACGCAATCGCAAAGGCTTTGAATTTAATGAACTTAAAATCAGCCCTGATGGAACAAAAATTGCGTATTCCGAAAATTTCAACGGTAAATACTGCGTCATCGTTCAAAATCTCTTAACCAAAAAAAGAAGGGTATTACTGCGCTACGGCTACAAAGCAATCAATCAACGATATGATGATAATATCCCTCTGCTTGCCTGGAGAGATAATAATAACCTAGGCATTATGCTTGCTAAAAAGGGAGAAACCAAGCTTTCAGTCTATAATCTCAAAAAGAAAAAATCTTATGAAAGAATCTGGTATTTCTTTAACCATGTATCTGGTTTTGACTTTTCAGACGATGGCAACCGGATTATTTTGAGTGCAGACCGTACTGGACAGGTGAACTTCAAAACCGGGCAAAATGATGTTTTTGTTTTTGATCTCGAGACCACTACCCTCGAGCAAGTCACCGATGATTGGTTTGATGATCTTGATCCTGAGTTTTTACCCAATTCTAATCTTGCTTTCACCTTTAGCTCCAATCGTACTGATGACACCCTTCGCAGTACATTGCTCACCGATCGTGGTAATTTTAACATCGAGCTCAATAATTATGATATTTTTGTATACAATCCTTTGCTTTCTTCTACCCGTGTGCAAAGGCTTACAGATTCACCCGCCAAAGATTTAAAGCCCAGGGTTTATGACAATAATACCATTTTATACCTCAATCAAGAAGAGGGTATCTCACAATTGCATAAAGTAGACATAAAAACAGGAAAAAGTCAGGCACTTAGCAACTATAATCAAAGTATGCGACGCTTTGATATGAACCGAATTGAAAACGGACTAGCTTTCCTGATGCTTAAAAAAGGGCGTTTGTTTCCCTATTACGACAAAGATTTTAACCTTAATAACAATGCAACTACCAATTTTATTACGGGTAGGATGAAGATTCTTGGTGGGCGTAATCCTGAATCACGGATCATTACTCCCCGAAAAACTCCTGAAAATTTTACAGACTCTTCTGAAGTAGTCCCTCCAAGTAATCAACTGGACTATCAGGAAGATGAAATAGATACCGATAATTATGAGTTCGACCAGGATATTGTTCAGGAAAAACAAAGTGGTCTTGACAAAGCTCGTGAAGAAATGCAAGACATGGTAGACCAGACTGCCGAAGAAAAAGTCAAAGTGGTCGGTCCTTATGATTACGAACCGAGGTTTCGCACAGAAAACGTGGTTACTTCCGTTCAAATTGACCCACTCCGAGGCTGGGGTTTCTTGATGAACCTCACAACCTCTGATCTGCTTGAAAACCATAAAATCAGGGGAGGGTTCTTCTTGGTCACAGACCTGAAAAGTAGTGATTTCTTTGCCGAATATCAGTATTACGGACATCGATTGGATTACAAACTGCGCTTCGACCGGAAGACGATCTTCCTCAATAACAGCGACCTGACTCAACGTTATACCCAAAACAAAGCCTCTACCACCATCTCCTACCCCATCCGCAATACCAGCCGGATCAGTATTACACCTTTTTATACCAGTACACTCTGGACAAGCCTCGATCTTGGCTTTATTCCTTTCCGCAATCATCGCATTCATTATGCAGGCGCACGTGTGGAGTATGTTTATGATAATACCGTCCTCAATGGGCAAAATATGATTGCCGGAACGCGTATCAAAATTGCTTATGAAAATTATCAGTCTGTTGTATTTAATAAAGGTTTTAAAGATCAGATTGCCGATCCTATAGGCATTAAAACTGATGACCTGAGCTTTGATAAACTCAGCGTAGACATCCGTAATTATACCAAAATCCATCGAGATTTGATCTTTGCCGTACGGATTGCGTACGGGCGATTTGGGGGAAACGCTCCTAAAAATTTCTTACTGGGCGGAATGGACAACTGGCTCTTTAATCAAACTGATGACGGTGGCGGAGATGTAAATCCACTTGCCACGGCATTCAACCAAGATAATAGTGATTTGTTGTTTACAGAGTTCGTAACCAATCTTAGAGGATTTAATTACAATAAAATTGCCGGAGAAAACTTCTTCCTGGCAAATCTCGAGCTTCGTTTCCCGATTATCAAATACCTTTTCGGAAAAAGGGTAAACAGCAATTTCCTTAAAAACTTACAACTCGTGGGTTTTTATGATGTGGGTTCAGCCTGGACGGGTATCAGCCCCTTCAACCGTGAAAACAGCATCAATACACGAAATATTTTCCAGCCTGGTGCCCCTTTTACAGCCACTGTCAATGACTTCAAAAACCCTTGGCTTGCCGGGTATGGTGCAGGGCTAAGAACCGTATTGCTGGGTTATTACCTCAAATTAGATGTTGCCTGGGGGATTGAAGATTTTATCGTAGCGGATAAGCCTAAGTTTTACCTTACTTTCGGATATGATTTCTAGATAATTCCGAGAGTTGCCTGATCAAGGCAACTCTCATTGTATAGCGATGCGTAAACTAAAAAATGAAGAGCTTGATCGCCTTTCGGTAGACCAATTCAAAGAAAGCCCCAAAAATCCTGTTTGTCTGATTTTGGATAATGTCCGAAGTTTGAACAATGTCGGTGCAGCCTTCCGAACCGGAGATGCCTTTCGGGTAGAAAAAATTTTTTTATGTGGAATCACCGGAACTCCACCCCATCGTGATATTCAAAAAACCGCCCTCGGTGCCACCGAATCCGTTTCCTGGGAATACTACCCAGATATTTTGACACTTTTGCCTCATCTTAAAACCGAAGGCTGGTTACTTATTGCCATCGAGCAGGCAGATCAAAGTATTAGTTTATTGGATTTTAGCGTAGACCCCAAAGCCAAATATGCCTTTATCTTCGGAAATGAAGTTTTTGGAGTACAAGAATCCGTAGTCAAAACCTGCCAAAACTGCCTCGAAATTCCTCAATTCGGCACCAAACACTCTCTCAATATCTCTGTAAGTATTGGAGTAGTACTCTGGGATTTTATCTCAAAATACCACCGACACCCCTAAGCGATACCACATATCAGCAAAAATGTGATTTTTGAAGGTATTATTTAGAATAATTCAATATTTTGACTTATTTAGGAGAAATATAGCGGATTGTTTTTGATTTCAGGCTTTTGTTATTTACTTCGCTTTTGAAATTACTCGGCATACAGAGTATTTAGTTGAAAAATAAAAAAACCTTCTTTTTTACAGAAGGTTTTAGAGGTAAAAGTGGTGATAGCTGGACTTGAACCAGCGACACACGGATTTTCAGTCCGATGCTCTACCAACTGAGCTATATCACCTTGTTGGTTATATTGAAATACCGATCAAACGGGGTACAAAAATAGGAAGCTATTCTAATAATGCAAAGCTTTAAGAAGTTTTTTTAGAAAAAAAATGCATAAATTGAATACTTCTGAGGATTCAACTTAACTTGTCAAGGTTTTTATCTTGAAGTGTTTATGAGGTGTAAGTAAATAAAATTTGGTTTTTAGACTGTTTTTATAATAATTTATTGATAATTTTTCAAATATGAACTTTTTACCACAGATTGTATTTATTTCGGCTTTAGGAGTCGCAAGTTATTTTATTAGCAGGAGAGTCGGAAGGATTGGGGCTAATATTCGTTTGGGGCGAGCGATTGATCGCTTTGATCAGCCTGGAAAACGCTGGCAGAGTATGCTATTGATTGCCTTTGGTCAAAAGAAAATGTTTGACAAGCCTTTAATCGGGTTTTTGCATTTTCTTATTTATGCTGGATTTTTACTGATTAATATAGAGGTACTTGAGATTGTTTTGGATGGTGTTTTGGGTACGCATCGTGTGTTTGCAGGGCTGCTTCCCAGTAGTTTTTATGCTTTTTTGATTGGTTTTTTTGAATTTTTAGCCCTGGGTGTGATGGTGAGTTGTGTAGTTTTCCTGATTCGCCGGAATATTCTCAAAGTCCCTCGTTTTTGGAAACCTGAGATGAAAGGTTGGCCTTTTTTGGATGCCAATTTAATTTTGATTATTGAGATTGTGTTGATGGTATTGATTTTGAGCATGAATGCTTCCGATCAAGTGCTTCAGGGAAGAGATTTTGAGGGGAATCATTATACAAAAACCGGCATATTTGCGTTTAGTGGTTTGTTAGTGCCTTTTTTCTCAGCCATAGAAAACAACAGCGTGCTCATCTTCATGGAGCGTTTCGGCTGGTGGGCGCATATCCTCGGGATTATGGCTTTTGCCTTGTATGTGACTTATTCCAAGCATTTACACATTGCCTTGGCTTTTCCAAACACTTATTTTTCCAACCTCAAACCCAAAGGGGCTTTTGAAAATATGCCCTCTGTGACCAAAGAAGTAAAATTGGCTCTGGGGCTGATCGAGGACGATGGCTCTGCCGATGAATCTGGCAAGTTTGGAGTCAAAGATGTAAATGACCTCACCTGGAAAAACCTAATGGATGCCTACTCTTGTACGGAATGTGGACGATGCACGGCTTCCTGCCCTGCCAATATCACAGGAAAAAAACTTTCTCCACGAAAGGTCATGATGGATACCCGCGACCGCCTGGAGGAAGTAGGGCAATACATCTCTCAGGGTAAAACCATCGAAGAGGCAATCGCAGAAGGAGAATCTTTATACAGTGATCGTTATATCTCCAAAGAAGAACTCATGGCTTGTACCACCTGCAATGCCTGTGTGGATGCTTGCCCGGTGAATATCGACCCGCTTTCTATCATTATGCAAATGCGCCAGTATATTGCCATGGAAGAAGCAGATGCGCCGGCTTCGTGGAATATGATGTTTAGCAATGTAGAAAATAACCTAGCTCCCTGGCAGTTTCCGCCTTCCGACCGTGCAAACTGGGCTGAGGACTTATCTAAATAATTCTCAGATTTGATTCATCATTATGTGTTTTGATAATTCATTAATTCAAGTAAAAAATTCATGAGTGAACAGTCTTTTCAAGTGCCCTTGCTGGCTGATTTGGCCGCAGAAGGCAAAAACCCAGAGATTTTATTTTGGGTAGGTTGTGCTGGATCTTTCGACGAGCGTTATAAAAAAGTAACGATCGCCTTTGCAAAAATTTTGAATAAACTGGGGATAAATTTTGCCATTTTAGGTACTGAGGAAGCTTGTACTGGTGACCCTGCCAAACGTGCCGGGAATGAGTTCTTATTCCAAATGCAGGCAATCAGTAATATTGAGACCCTGAATGCTTACGGCGTAAAAAAGATTGTAACCGCTTGCCCGCATTGTTTTAATACACTTAAAAACGAATACCCATCGCTAGGGGGCGAATACGAAGTCGTACACCATACTACTTTCTTACAGCAAATGATTGACAATGGGCAACTTAAAATGAAGGAAGGGGGAGACTTCAAGGGTAAAAAAATTACTTATCACGATTCCTGTTATTTGGGAAGAGCCAACAATATCTATGAAGCTCCCCGAAAAGTACTTGAGAAGCTGGATTCAGACCTGGTAGAAATGAAAAACTGCCGAAGCAAAGGGCTTTGTTGCGGCGCAGGAGGCGCGCAAATGTTTAAAGATGCTGAGAAGGGCAAAAAAGAAGTAAGCCAGGAAAGAATGGAACAAGCTATCCAAACAGGCGCGCAGGTGGTTTCTGTCGCTTGTCCTTTTTGTATGACCATGATGATTGATGGTGCCAAACAAACCGGGAAGGAAAAAGAAATCATCGTTTATGATATTGCGGAGTTGGTAGCGCAGGCAGAAGGATTATAAAATTGAATACAGTGTTTTTTTGGGATTGAATTATGAAATCGAGTCATTCTACCGAAATTGCCCTTGTAGGAGCCGGATTGTGCGGCTCCTTGCTTGCTATTTTTTTGGCAAGGCGAGGCTTTGAAGTAAAAGTATTTGAAAAACGCCCAGATATGCGTAGGATCAAACAGTCTGGAGGTCGCTCTATCAACTTGGCACTCTCTCATAGAGGGATACGGGCTTTGGAAAAAGTACAAATAGCCGACCACATCCTTCAAAACGCTATTCCTATGTACGGGCGATTATTACACGATTTGGGAGGTGACCTTACTTTTGTGCCTTATGGCAAAAATCGCAGCGAATACATCAATTCTATTTCTCGTGCCGGGCTGAATATGGAATTGATGAATATTGCCGAAAGTTATGAACAGGTTGAGTTTTTCTTTGGGCAGGAATGCGAAAAAATTGATTTTGAAACAGGCAGGCTGTATTTCAAAGAAAGTGGCAAAACGGAGCTTTCTGTGGTGGATGCCCAGGTTATTATCGGTACAGATGGCGCAGGCTCTGTGATCAGACAGGCAATGCTTGATCTGGATGGCTACCAGGGTAGTACGCAATTTCTGGAGCACGGATACAAAGAACTCACCATCCCAGCTTCCGAAACAGGATCGTTTGTGATTGAGGAAAACGGACTACATATTTGGCCTAGAGGCTCTTTTATGTTGATTGCCCTTCCCAATCCGGATGGAAGCTTTACCTGCACCCTCTTTTTGGCCAATCAAGGAGCAGAGGGTTTTGAGGGTTTGCAGCATCCAAACCAAATCTCGGATTTTTTCCAAAAATACTTTCCGGATGCCTACAGATTGATGCCAGACTTGGTGACTGAATTCCTACAAAATCCTGTCGGACTGCTGGGGACTGTAAAATGTGCTCCCTGGTCGGCAGATAACCGCGCTTTGGTGCTTGGGGATGCCGCTCACGCCATTGTGCCTTTTTATGGGCAAGGGATGAATGCTTCTTTTGAAGATTGCCTGGTACTTGATCAATGCATCGAGGCTTATGGCAAAGATTGGGGAAAGGTATTCAGTCATTTTGAGGCATTACGCAAAGAAAACACCGATGCTATTGCCGCGCTGGCAATCGAGAATTTTTATGAAATGCGCGATGGGGTGGCAGATGAAACTTTCCTCAAAGTACGCCGCCTAGAGCATCTACTCGAGAATCAATACCCTGACTATCATTCTAAATACTCATTGGTAACTTTTCATCCAGATATCACCTACGCTCAGGCACGTCAAAGAGGCAATCTTCAGAATGAAATTTTGTTGGAGGTATGCAGACAAATCGATGCCATAGAAGAAGTAAATCTGGAAATATTATATCAGAAGCTCAAGGAAAAGATAGGCTTTTAGAATAGGTTTCCTAAAAACAGAAAATCTTTTTTTTTTCATAAAAGCTATTTAAAAGTCAAAAAAAAACTTTACCTCTCACATACCTCCCAAAAACCCTTTTTATTTTTTAGGGATAAATTTAGTTTTATTGCAAAGTAAAATCTTCCCCTGGAGATATTCAGGCTTGAAAGACTTTACAAAGTTCTCTAAATTGATAATTCAGGTAATCTCTCTTCTCTGCTATGGCAAGAAAAGAAAGAATAAACCCTTTAAAAAAAGATAAAAGTATCTTTTAATGAGCATCTAAAATGAAAATTTTTAAGGATAAAAATCAACATACATTGCGAGGTAATAAACTTGTCGTATTAATCATAGGAGTTTGCCTGACAAGCATCTTTGCTGCGGATCGTGTGCATGCACAAGTACTTAGGAAAGACTCCTTGAGGCAGATACATTCGGATATACCTCCTGCCGCTGAAAAAAACGCATCCGATTTTGAAGAAGTCGAGAAAAATTCTCTTATTTTATTTAAAAGAAATAAGCTATTGATTCATCTAGTTTTATTAGAAACGCTGCTAATCGTTGTACTAGCGGTTTCCTGGTTTAGGAAAAATCAACTGGAGAAAAAAAATAAAGAATATCTGCAAAAAATAGCAGAAGAAATTGCTCTCAAAGAAAGCCAAATAGAAGGTCAGAAAAGAGTATTAAAAAATACTTTTTATCAATTTCAACAAGGCAGGGTAACCATTCAGGAGCAAGATAAATTGATTGAGGAGCTAAAAAAGACCCTCCAGTTTAAAAGTGAATTAAATCGCTTTCCACAATTTGATTTCCTTTCTGAGAAATTTTTAAACCAGCCGCCCCTTGACTATACCATACTCAAAAGTGAAAATCCCTTAGAAGCTCTACAATATCATATTGAGAATCAAAAACAGCGCATTCAAAACACGATCGAGAAGCTTTACCAAAGCGGTAAAATAGCCAAAGATCAAAAAGATTTTGTGTCTTCACTGAATAACCCTCCTTTTCCTGTGAATATTCAAAGGATGGACGGAGAGCTTCATCATCAGCGGATCATGCTCGACCGAAAAAGCAAAGATACCCTCGATAGCATCAACTATGCCCGTCAGATACAAGATGCCTTACTACCCAAAATGGATGTAATTCAAAAAACTTTACCAGAATCTTTTGTCTTTTTCAAACCCAGAGATATTGTCAGTGGCGATTTTTACTGGTTTGATGCCAAAAACCACCGAACGATCATCAGTGCTTTGGATTGTACCGGACACGGCGTGCCAGGCGCATTTTTAACGATGATCGCCAATGAACTGCTGAACAAAACCGTGCAATTGCGGGGGATTTCTGAGCCTGATAAAATCCTGAATCAACTTCAGCTCGAGATGCGTAATACGCTCAAGCAAAAAGAAAACGGCAATGAGGACGGCATGGACATTGCCATTTGTACCATTCATCAAGTACCCCCAGGGCTGGAAGAGCTTTTTGGAAAACCCCGGATAGAATTCTCAGGAGCACGAAGTTCTATGATTTATATTCAAGATGGCAAATTAAACCGACTACGGGGCGACCGGATTCCGATCGGAGGTTATTTGTATCAAGAAGATCACATATTTACCAAGCAGGTCATTGAAATTAGTAAGCCTACTACCTTTTATTTGTTTAGTGATGGCTTTCAGGATCAATTTGGAGGAGGAGAAGACCGCAAAAAGTTTATGATCTCAAGATTTAAAGATTTATTGCTACAAATTCACAAAGAACCATTGGATATACAAAAGAATATTCTGGGAGATACACTTTCTGATTGGATGGGAAGCTTTCAGCAATTAGATGATATTCTGGTAATAGGAGTACATATTGACCCATCGCATCCTTTTATCTAAAAGGAATTTAAAAAAATTATGGATTTGGGATTTATTTTTTAAATTGCATTGCGTATGCATTAGTCACCAAATAATTGATAGCTCATTGTATAAATTACATTCCTTTTGGGAAATAATTTCTTTTCATTTGAATAGAGCTATAGATTAGCCATAAATTTTCATCATGATGAACATTATTGTTTTTGACCGTGAAGCTACGTACATGGATTACCTTTCTCATTATCTAAAAGAATCAAAAGAGCCTTTTAGTATTAGTATGCAAGAAGGAGGGAATCCGGCATCTACACCAGCCCATACACCGGATGTGGTGATAGCTCCTTTTAATGCACAAAGCAGTGAATTGTTTCAGCGTTATACAAGTGACCCCAAAACAGCCAATGTCTCTTTTCTCTTCGTCACCGAAGAATCATACTTTAGCCCTGAAATGGCTAAACTACAGGCATCCGGACCAGTTGCTTTCCTCAATAAACCAGTCACACAATTTGAATTAATCTCGAGATTTACCAATTTGATCAAGTACTCCAAGCAACTGGTGTATCTGGATCAAACTAAATCTGAGCTTGAATCTCAAAAAAACCAATTAGAAGATATGAGCATAGAGCAAGGCTACCTGATGAGTATTGTAGCCCATGACCTCAAATCTCCGCTGAATAAAGTACTGGGATTGATCCAATTATTGCCTTTGGTAGGCGAAATGAATGCCGAACAGCAAAAATGCATCGATTTGGTCAATAAAGTAGTAGAAGGTGGGCGAAAACTAATTGATGACATTTTGATTATCAATGCATACGAATCGCATCTGGAACCTTTAAAATTTAATGATCTTGACTTAAACGTCTTTGTAAAAGATAGCCTGAGCACCTTCCAACAGCAAGCCGAAAATAAAAACATCCAACTTCATTTTGTAGCAGCAGAGTCTATTCAGGTTTATACCGACAAAGAAAGCCTGTCTCGTATTCTGGATAATTTGATTGATAACGCCATTAAGTTTTCTCAAAGGGATACAGAGGTCTTTGTCAGTCTTAGGAAAACAAAAAGCCACGCCTTGATTGCCGTTCAGGATCAAGGCCCAGGAATTAGCCCCGAAGATCAAAAGAAAATGTTTAAGAAATTTCAAAAACTGAGTGCCCGCCCTACTGAAGGGGAAAGCTCCACCGGATTAGGCTTGTCTATTATCAAAGTACTGGTAGAAAAACTAGAAGGACGCATCGAGGTAGAAAGCGAAGTAGGTGTAGGGACTACTTTTACGGTTTTTTTGCCTTTTAGAGATTAACAGAGCCTATCTGCTTGAAAGCGAATTCAGGAGTTTTTAGGAAGTAAATCCAAAGCTCTCCTCCAAACCTTATTCTTCTACAATGATTATTCTCTTAGAATGATAAAAATATTGCGTGGAATTATGCTTATTTTGTAGCTTAGACGACCCTCAAATACTTTACTTATGATTGAAAGAAATATCCTAGAAGAAGAACACGAACTCTTCCGACAATCGGTCAGAGAATTTTTAGCCAAAGAAATTACGCCCTACAACGAACAGTGGGAAAAAGATAAAATGGTCTCCCGTGAATCCTGGCAAAAACTAGGGGAGGCCGGATTCCTCTGTATGCAAGTACCCGAAGAATACGGAGGCTTGGGAATCGATGACTTTCGCTACAATGCCCTTTTTATAGAAGAACTTGGGCATACTGGATGTGCCGGACCTGCGGTGGGCTACCCCTTACATTCCGATATTGTCATGCCATATATCTTACATTATGGCAGCGAAGCCATCAAGAAAAAATGGCTTCCCCGGATGGTCAGCGGCCAAAGCATCAGTGCTATTGCGATGACCGAACCAGGAGCAGGAAGTGACCTACAAGGCATGCGTACCTCTGCGGTTGACAAGGGAGATTATTACCTCGTAAACGGCTCTAAAACCTTCATTACCAACGGATACCTTAGCGATATTGTGGTCACAGCCGTCAAGACCGACCCCAGCCTCGGTGCCAAAGGGATCAGTATTTTACTCATTGAAGATGGCATGGCGGGCTTCAGCAAGGGCAAACCCTTCCAAAAAATAGGACTCCACGCTCAGGATACCTGCGAATTGTTTTTTGATAATGTAGAAGTACCCAAAGAAAATCTGCTCGGTGAAGAAGGCAAAGGCTTCGGCTACCTCATGACCGAACTGGCACAGGAAAGGCTCGTCGTGGCAGAATCTGCCATTTCGCTGGCTGAGGCATACTTGAACGCCACAATTACTTATACCAAAGAGCGTGTAGCCTTCGGAAAACCCATCGCCGAATTTCAAAATACCAAATATAAACTGGCCGAACTGGCTACAGAAGTAGCTATGGGACGTATCTTTATGGATCATTGCATTATGCTCCATAACGAAAAAAAATGTGATGGTGCTACCGCTTCTATGGCCAAATACAAACTGACCGACCTACAGTGCAAAGTAGCCGATGAATGCGTACAGCTTCACGGAGGTTATGGTTATATGTGGGATTATCTGGTAGGGCGGGGTTATGCTGATGCACGTGTACAAAGAATCTATGCCGGAACGAATGAAATTATGAAGGAATTGATCTCCAGAAAAATTTTGGCTTAATATGTCAGCGAGTGCTGCTTGCAGCGGAGACGTTGTATCGCAACGTTTCTGCTTTTAAAACAAGGAATGTTCTTTTTTTATCTCCTCAATTTTTTCCAAAGATAATTCTGTATACATAAGGATCTTCTCCAAAGGCTCGTGAGACAGAAGCATTTTAATAGCCATCTCGATCTTTCCCTCGATCTTTCCCTCGATCTTTCCTTTATCAAAATAAGTATCCATAGAGCTTTTCAAATCCCAATAATCCTTTAAACTTTCCTGGTAGGCAGCAAACTCTTTTTGATCCATAATAAGGGCTTCTGTATTTTACAAACTCAATGATTGGAAGATTTAGATTCAATATCTTGCTTGATTTCTTGAATTTTTTCAAGGGGCAATTCTGTATACATAAGGATCTTCTCCAAAGGCTCGTGAGACTGAAGCATTTTAATAGCCATCTCGATCTTTCCTTCAATCTTTCCCTCGATCTTTCCTTCAATCTTTCCCTCGATCTTTCCCTCGATCTTTCCCTCGATCTTTCCCTCGATCTTTCCTTTATCAAAATAAGTATCCATAGAGCTTTTCAAATCCCAATAATCCTTTAAACTTTCCTGGTAGGCAGCAAACTCTTTTTGATCCATTTTAGGAATTTCAGCCAGTTCCAATAATCTTTTAAAAATTCCGGCTTCCAGTTCTTTGGGACGATCGGCAAGTTTATGTAGGTTTTTGAAAGCAAAAAGCCATCTTTCATAATCGTTATCGAGTTCTTGAAGGGTTTTATTGAATTTAGGGATTTCCAAATAAATAAAAGTCAGCTTGTCATAAAATAACTTCTGTGTGGTTGTCTCTACCAATTGAACGTAGTGATAAAACTGTGATTTATTAGCATTGTCGAAGGCAAAATCCAAAATGCCAATCGTGTATACTCCTTTGAGTTCATACTTCCAGTCTTTGCCTCTGATGGCTTGTTCCTGAATGGCAAAAGTAGCATAATATAAGCTCCGATCTTTAAAAAATTGCTGCTCAACTCTCTGAACTTCCACAATAAACTTCTCTCCCAATTCATTTTCACAATAGAGATCAAACACCGCTTTGCGATCTCTGCTGTTTTTCCCAAGCCTCTCGTTATTGAGATAGGTAAGGTCTTTGATGTTTTCCTTGCCACGAAAGAGCTGATTTAAGAAGTCAATCAACAAATCCTTATTGGGTTCTTCTCCAAAGATTTTTTTAAAACCGTAATCGGTAAAAAGATTGATAAAACGATCCGTCATACTTCAATGGGTTTTCATATTGCAAGATAATGAATTTTGAGAAGACTCCCACGTTATTTTTTCGGGTCTAAACAATTGTATAACGCCATCCAACAAAGTTTTTTCGGGTTAAACATTTGTATAGACCCGTTATACAAATGTTTATTATGGTTATATTTTTATTTTTTCTGATTATTTAAAATTATAACTAGGTAAATAAAAATATAATGGGGTTAAAATTTTAATTTTATGTAATTAAATAAAATAAAATTTTGTTTTGACTATAATTAGTTATTCATCAAATCCTCAATCTCATCTGGATCAAGCGGAATATTTTCCATCAGATCAATACAGGCGTTGTAATGGATGACCACATTGTTTTCCAGGCGGATGCCCAGCCCCTCTTCGGGAATATAAATCCCTGGTTCGCAGGTAAAGACCATTCCATTTTCAAATTTGCGGTATTTATGCCCCAGGTCGTGCACATCCAGTCCTAGATGGTGCGAAGTACCGTGCATAAAGTATTTTTTGTAGGCTGGTTTGTCGGGGTCTTGGTTTTGGATGTCATTCATGGTGATCAGCCCCAGGTCTACGAGTTCCTTTTCCATGACTTCGCCCACGGCTTTGTGATAGTCAAACCAGAGATTACCCTCCACAAGCATATCTTTGGCGGCATCCATCACCCGAAGCACCGCTTCATAGACATCTCTCTGGCGAGGCGTAAATCGCCCGCTAACGGGGATGGCACGGGTCATGTCGGAGGCATAGTTGGCATATTCGGCGGCCACATCCATCAGTAAAACATCTCCGTCTTGGCAGACCTGATTGTTCTCGATATAATGCAATACACAGGCATTCGCCCCTGAAGCGATGATAGGCGTATAGGCAAACCCTCTGGAGCGATTGCGGATAAATTCGTGGATATACTCTGCCTCGATTTCATATTCCGTCACACCAGGCTTGACAAACTTGAGCACCCTTCTAAAGCCCTTTTCTGTGATGCCGCAGGCTATTTTGATGAGTTCAATTTCTAGGTCAGATTTGACAGCGCGGAGGTACTGCATAATGGGGGCGGCTCTTTCATAGCGATGCAGGGGATATTTCTGCATGCACCACCGGATAAAACGTGCATCGCGGGTTTCTACTTCCACTAGGGCGCGGTCGTGCTCATTGCTATTTAAGTAAACTGCCTCACAAAGCCCCATCAGGGTATTGAATAAAGTATGAAACTCAGAAAGCCAATACACGGTCTGAATACCGGAGCTTTGGCGAGCTTCTTCTTTGGTAAATTTATGCCCTTCCCAGACAGCGATGTGTTCGTTGGTTTCACGCAAGAAAAGTATCTCACGGAATTTCTCATCCGGGTGATCCGGGAAAAGTACCAGAATCGTCTCCTCCTGATCGATGCCTGAGAGGTAGAGCAGGTCATTATTTTGCCGGAAGGGCATCAGTCCGTCGGCATTGGTGGGCATCAGATCATTGGAATTAAAGACGGCCAGCGCACTCTGGGTCATTTGCTCGGCAAATTTTTTCCGGTTTTGTATAAAAAGTGAGGAATCAATGGCTTGGTATTTCATAAAACAGCGTGCATTTTTAAATGATATATTTGATTAGTCTAAGATAGATTATTTTTGGGAACTTAGGTGTGGAAATGTTTTTCTTTTCCCGGAGAGTTTATTCCTCTGGTCTGTAGCTCTCTGATTAAGGTTGTGGGAGTATTTATACCCAGATTGAAGTGATTTGCCTGATTTTCTTGATTGATTAGCTTGATTATTAATGATTTAAAAGCTAAAATCTCGGAAAACCACTTCGGTTTGAGTATAAAATAAGCTATATTTGGTTTTTTATGATTTTACCTGAAGATAAGCCCATCCAAACGACGAGATCGCTTCAAGCGATCTCGTCGTTGCTCGTTTGAAATGCTAGACCAAGCAGTGTTTGTTGAAAATGTGTGCTGGTAGCCATGGAGTTATAAAAAAGCATATTTTTTTTAAATAAAGTACTATTTTGGAGGTATTTTGGAGGTATTTTGGAAGTATTTTTACTTTTATCCAAATAATTCTAAATATTTTTTCTATGAAGACAAAATTTTTTCTCGAATTTTACTTTTATTATTTGTTGGTTTTCTACTAACCGACTGTGAAAATCAAGAATCTGAGGAAGTTATTCAAGAATCATTTAACCTAAAAAAAGGCATAAGCTATGTTAAAATTCAGGAGTACAGTTGTGATATCCAACGTAAAATGATTCCCCTGCTTCACGCTAAAAATCGCTATGAGTTATGGCAATCAAAATTGGAGGAAGTTCGCACTTATGATTTAAGCAATATCCAAAAAGAATTTTTAGATCAAATCCTAGCTCACTTAAAAACAGAACTATTCGATTTTTCATCATCGCTACAAAACAAGATGCGTGAAGAATTTGTCAATAGATGGTACAAAGAAGCCCAAACTTTATTTATTGAAGAGGAAATTATAAGCTACTTTGGGAGCATATCCAGTAAAAACGCCAAACCAATTTACACTACTATTGATAAAGTTACTGATATTGAGCTAAAAAAATTATTAATAGAGTCTTCACTAAATTCTTCCAAGAGCGGTTCAAATTGTAACTGTCGTTGGGGTGATTTTTTTTGCGCTTGTGAAGATGGTTCAAGATGCGGGAATGTTGTATCAGGTACATGTGGTTTTTTAGGTTTCCAGGAGTGTACTAAAAAATGTAATGATCCAAGCTCTAGTCCAGGGGGACCACCGATTCAGTAGCGTTAAAATTCCTTAAAATAAATATGTTTAAATTCCTTTTTCGTGTTAAGTCAAAAGATTTGATATAGATTAGGCATTCGTTACTTTTAAATGAAATCGGAATTTAGACATATTTTATTAATAAAAGTTGAGTTTATAATTATTTCTAAAATTGAAAAAACACGACTATTCAATGTATTTACGACTTTTAATCGGTTTTTTATTGTTAGTAGCTGTAATTCCTTTTAACTATCATCGTGGAATTAATAATTTTTTATATGTTGCGGTAATTTTTTATATTGCTGGGCTTTTATTTGGTATTTCAACCCGTTATAAATTAACTCAGGTATGGCTATGGTTAATTCTTCCTCTTAATTTACTTTATGGGGGAGTGATTATATGGTGGTATTTTTGGCCGAGTCATGATGTTCTTTTAGTTGGTTTAGTTGAATATCTTCCTGCTTCTTGGATAAGCACGGCATTGGGGATGTATACCCGCCTGCAAATTATTCATAAATCTGTCGTCAAGGTTTTGTTTAGAACTTGTTGGGAAATTTAATTTTGCATTATTGATTAATTCTTTGCAACATGATGGTAGTATTTGCCAATAATAACCAAGATACAGAAGATTCTATGTTTCTTTCATAATCTTTGGTTATTCTCCGAAAGAAATTAG
>JANRIC010000042.1:0-31575 GCA_033765345.1 Microscillaceae bacterium | reverse complement strand
TGAACTAATCTCATTCTCAGGCAGCAATGATACAACAATAAGCGCAAACCTAAGCAGCTTGTTGAGTGGTCCTGGTGTAGCCATTACCTTGTTCCGATTCAGCGTAGAAGCAGATGCTACTGCCGATGCAGCGAATAACTTTAGCTTTGATAACTTCCGCATCTTCGACGCTGCGGCAACTCCTCAAATCACTGGCTTTACATTGATCAATAGCCTAACCGAAGGAGATATAGCTCTTCTGAACGATGGTGATGTACTTGTATCCAATGAATTACCAACTGACTTAATCAATATCCGAGCTGATATTGACGGTTTAGAAGTAGGTAGTGTAGGATTCGAGCTGACTGGTCCTAACTTGGGTGTTTCTCCTGCAAGATTTGAGAATGTAGCTCCTTTTGCCTTATTTGGGGATGTGAACTCGAATTATAACGGTGTTCGTTTGAAACCAGGGCAGTATACTCTGAAAGCAACCGCTTATAGTGGTGCGAATGGTGAAGGTTCTGAATTAAGCTCTGCTGAGATTACTTTCACAATCATTCTGAACACTACACCACAGATTGCTGAGATTGTTTTATTTAATGCTGAAACAGACAAAGAAGTAGCGGTACTCACAGATGGTGCTCAAATTGATCTATCTCAGGTTGGTACAAATAATCTAACCATTGTAGCTCGTACTTCTCCAAAAACTGTGGGTAGTGTAAAACTAGCCCTAAGCGGTCCTTTGAATATCAATCGTGTTGAAAATCTTGCTCCTTATGCACTTTTTGGTGATAGTAACAATAGCACCGGAGACCTATTCGGACAAGCATTTACAGCCGGTTCTTATAGCATCACAGCTACTGCTTATAATGAATCTAACGCAACAGGTGCCAATAGCTCACAAACTGTTCAGTTTGAACTGATTGGTGGTACTGGTCTGACCGTATTCCCTAACATCACTTCAAGTTCTTCAAGAACTACCGTGAAGCGCGAAGGAATCAACAACAGTGGCAAAGCCGTTGTCTTGACCATTACCGATATGTTGGGTAGAACTATGGGTACGGCCATTATCCAAGTAGGCAAAGATTCAACTGTTCTTAATCTGAACAACGTGCCAGAAGGTCAGTATATCATTTCTGACGGAGTAAGTCAAACCAGAATGACGGTTGAAAACTAATATGATTTAGATTTTATATACAAAACAGGCTATCCAAGGATAGCCTGTTTTTATGCTTTATGAATTAGACGTTTTTTTTAATGGATTTATCAAGAAAACTACATGAAGAAGATCATCACAATTCAAAGGATTCTACTCATTACTTTGACTGCCTTGTCCGCTTATTTGTACAGTTGCAATAGCTCCGGAACAGCCAAAGAACGAATGCTATTGAATGTACCACTGGTAATTAATAAAAGCTCAGAGGATATCGTAGATATGATGGGCAAACCAGATTCAATTTACAATTTTGGTAGTTCTCTGGGACCCGCCCTGGTACATCGCTATAAACGAAATGGCATAGAAATTTATTATGTAAACAATCAGGCAAAAGAAATCATCATTCGGGAGCCCAAACCCGTTAAATTTGATATGAATTATATTAAATATATTGGAATTATTCCCAAAGACCCGCCCGATTATATCATTGATAGCACAGTCATTTCTTGGAGCAATATCCCTGGGTATGCGGAAATAGCACTGATTACACAAGCCGTTGATGACAAAAACTTTGATTATTTTATTATGGTGAAAGCTGAATAAATTTCTTAAAGATTTGAGGAGTTGTATCTGTATGGAATCAATTTCTCAAATCTTTACTGTTTTAGTTCCTGCGTATTCCCTTCTCCCCAAAAACTCCCCTCCGGACTGGAAACAGCCATTTTGTAAATAGATTTTTCGGTATTTAAAATCCCAGGTCGTCGCACTCCCGGAATAACCTGCACATCAAAGATCTCCTCCACACTGGTTTCGTATTTAATCTGACCTACCATACTTCGAGTAGGCCCGTGGAGTATAATAATACCTGCAAAAACAGACTGCCCCGCAATGGGTAAATCCTGAAATGTTGCACTCGTTGTCCGAAGTTTGGAAAGCCCAATAAACCAATAATCTTCATAAAAAGCCAAACCCCTCGCAAAACCGGGCAAGGCACGGATCACTTCATAGCTTTTATGCCTCAGATTGACTTTGACCAATTCGCCCTTAGCCGATAACAAAAGGTATAAATCTTCTTTTACCAATCGTGGTGAATGAGGCATCGCCAGTTGATCCAGAATAACTTCCCCTGAATCTACATCCATCAAAATTCCTCCATTTATTTTGTTTTCCCGCCAACCTTCCGGCGAATCCGTTTGACCCAGTGCCGTTATATATGCCGGTTTTCCGTCTTTTACCGCCAAACCGTTCAGATGACATCGGTCGCCTTGCTTCAACTCTGAAATAAAAGAAGGTTTCCAGATCGGTGTAAAACTATATTGGTCATTAATCAGCGAAAGGCAGGAAAACTGAGTATTCACCGCACACAAACCGCTCTCGATCCAATCCAAATCGTGTATATCCAACATACTTGTGTAATAACTCGCCCGTGGAACATAAAAGGCATCGTATAGATTGGGCTGAACGGGATAAGAAGCAGCTAAATCAGGATGATTGGCCAAAACCACCACCTCATCCTGGGTTGCAATAGCCAACTGATTTCCCCTCAGTGCAATGCCCATTGCTTTGGGAAATGTCCTGGGAAGCTGTACCAAATGATCCTGATCCTGAGCACTGATCAAAACAACCTTACCCGCTTGATAAGTGCTGATCGCCAGGCTAATATTTAATTGCCACAACAACTCAGGGATATTTGAGCTAAAAGTACAGGAAAAAGGAGGCATGGGTTTGTTTTGCATAACCAAAAGAATGATTGATTGTGCAAAACTATTTAAATTATGGCAGAATTAAAGTCATTATTGGAATTTCCACCTTTGACAGATACGCATTGGGTTTTGACTTGATTTTGATACATAGACTACAGCATTTACTTACCTATCATTAACTCAATGTTAAGAATTAAACGCAGCTTAGGATTTCTATCCCTGATACTGAGATTTTCCTAAAAAAATTGCCAAATTTGCAAAGTCATAATACACTCAAAAAAGACTATTTTTTGTATTTATATAAAAACCATCATGAAAAATCTAATTCTTGACCAATATCGGAATGCTGTTAAAAAGTATCGAAAATTTGCATTCAGGCTGCAAAAAAAACGGCTTAACGGTGCTTTTAAAGAACTGTCCATCAATAAGCAAAAACACGTAATAGCTCTTCTGCAAAAACTCAAAGCCAGATTACTTGAATTAAGGCATAAGATGACTTTGGCAGGATTGGGTGTCTTTTTGGGTACTTCACTCATCCTTAATTCTGCAAAAGCCCAAGTTAAATTTGAATTACCTAAAAACCCCATTCAATTGGGTGAAGACGACGTTCCTTTTGGAATCAGTGTTGGGCCTTCTCCTGCTTTTGCTGATCTGGACAATGACGCTGATCTGGACTTATTTCTTGGATTGCCCGATGGAGCCATCCTTTTTTATAAAAATAACGGTGCTTCCGGTTTTACAAGAGACGACGCTTCCAATCCTTTGGCTTCAATAAATACCGCTTATGGTTATGCTCAACCCACCTTTGCAGATTGGGACAAGGACGGAGACTTGGACCTTTTCCTGGGAGGTTATGGAATAAAATATTTTCAAAATACAGGCACTAACGCACAGCCGGTTTTTACAGAAATCACAGGAACTGCCAACCCTCTGAATGCTGTAAGTAATGCCTATATTAGTAAGCCTGTTTTTGCTGATATCGATGGTGATTCCGACCTGGATGTAGTGGTTGGTTTCGGAGCTCCTAATCCAATATCTGGAAGCGGTATGGTATCTTTTTATACCAATAACAATAACGTGCTGAGTTTAAATGCTGCTAAAAATATCACCTTTAATAACTTACCCTTCCCAAGCCTTACTGATGTTGATCAGGATGGCGATATAGATATGCTTGTAGGGGTTTATGGTTCGGAAAGTAATCGTATATTGTATTATCAAAATAGTGGAAACGGTACTTTTACGCAAATTACAGGAGCAAATAACCCTTTTATCAATACACCTGTGAGTCTTAGTCCAAATCCGAGTTTTTACGATTATGACCAAGATGGTGATAAAGATCTTTTTCTAGGTGATAGAGGACTTCGAGGAGATGCATCATTGGCTGATATCAGATTAATACAAAATACCAGCAAAGGAAATCTTATAAAATTTGGAAATATCTTTATCAGATTTGCCATAGAACAAAAGGATACTTCTCCTGCCTTTATAGATATTGATAATGATCAAGACCTGGATTTATTTCTGGGCAATTCAAGAGGGCAAGTAATCTTCTATGAAAATGAAAATGGTGTATTTAATCAAAACGACACCGATAATCCTTTAAAATCACTGCCACTCACCCAGACAGAGAGAGTTGCTCCGCGATTTGTAAATGTAGATAATGATGGTGACGTAGACCTATACCTTGGACTAGGAGATGGATTTAATAGCGGATCAGTACAGTTTTATAGAAATAATTCTGGAGTATTCACCAAAGACGATGCCGGAAATGCCTTGAGTAGCGTAACAGGGGTAGGCTATGTAAAGCCTGCTTTTGTTGATCTGGATAAGGACGGCGATCTCGATGTATTTGTTGGAGGATTCGAGGATGGGCTAATTCGGTATTTCTCCAATAATAACGGGGTATATACCCAACAAAATGATGCCAATAACCCTCTGTCAAGTAATGTCATAGCCCAGAAAGACAGCTCCTATTTTGCCCCCGTTTTTGTGGACTTAGACGTAGACGGGGATAAAGATGCTGTCATAGCCTTTACCTCAGGAGAGGTAGGGATCGAGACCAGTACACTTCGATACTTTAAAAATAATGGATCCGGTGTTTTGACCGAAGCAACCGGAGCTAATAATCCTTTTGACGGACTGATTCTGGATAAAAAAGCAGATCCAGCTTTTGCCGATTTAGACCTCGACGGTGATATGGATTTATATATTGGTGAGGATGGAATCGGAAGAATCATTCGAGGCGTCCAGGTCTTTGAAAATCTAAGCCCTTCCGATATAGAAATCTCCGTCGGACAAAATGTGATAAACAATGGTGGAACATTTAACTTTGGGCTGGTAAATACCGGAAGCTCCTCAGATACCACTTTTACGATCAAAAATGCAGGAGCAAGTAACTTGATCCTTACCGGAATTCCTACCATTACCGGAGACCTGTCTGCTTTTACGGTAAATGGCAATTTCAGCGATCCAGTCATCGCCTCAGGGCAGACCCTTTCTTTTGCCGTTACTTTTACTCCCAATAACTCTGATATAAAAACACTCAATATCTCTTTTGCAAGCAATGACCCGGATGAAACTCCATATTCCTTGACAATCAAAGGAAATGACCCCACTACAGGTATTTTTGAGCTTCACCGTGGAAAACTCAAAATATTCCCCAATCCGACCAATGATCGTGTACAAATTTCTTTAGAAAATACCTCTTTACAGAATTACAAACTATCTATATACGACTTGAACGGCCGCCAATGGTACCAAGAAAATAATACCGGCACAGGCATCAAAGCAAACCCTGAAATCGACCTCACAAATCTACCCCAGGGCATCTATCTGCTCCGAATGGAGATCGCCGGGCAGGTAATTACTGAAAGAATAGTGATTGACTAATAAAATGGGAATCTTGATGTAGACCGAAGAGTACTCCTTGCAGGGTACTCTTCGGTCATATTTATTGTGAGATATTTTTTTTAAATTTGCAGGCTAATAAAATAACACTTTGTTTATACCAAAGCACTCGTTATGAAGCCCTACAATATTCTCTTGTATTATTGCTATACTACTATCGATGATCCCGAACAATTCCGGGAAGAGCATCACTTGTTTTGTCTTTCCCTCGATCTGCGAGGGCGTATTATCATTGCCAGAGAAGGACTCAACGGTACGGTCTCCGGGCTAAAAACCTCTTGTGAACAATATATGCAAGCAGTCAAATCCGACCCGCGTTTTGCTCATATTGATTTTAAAGTCGAGGAAAGTGAAGCCCACACTTTCCAAAAGCTCTATGTGCGTACCAAACCCGAAATAGTACATTCAGGGCTGACCCATATCCGACCACAAGAAAAAACTGGTATTCACCTCAAACCTACCGAATTTAAGAAGATAAAAGACCAGGAAGATGTCATTGTGCTGGATGTACGATCAAATTACGAACACAAAATCGGCAAATTCAAAAATGCCCTTACCCTGGATATGGAAAACTTCCGGGAATTCCCAGATAAAATCGCCGAGTTGGAAGCCTATAAAGATAAAAAAATAATCACCTATTGTACCGGAGGCATCAAATGTGAAAAAGCTAGTGCTTATCTCCTCGAGCAGGGCTTCAAAGAAGTCTATCAGCTCGAAGGCGGAATTATCAAATATGGCATCGAAGAAGGGGGAGAAGATTTTGAAGGAAAATGTTATGTGTTTGATAATCGAGTAGTTACAGAAGTCAACACCGTCAACCCTAAAGTCATTTCTACTTGTTTTGTCTGTGGCACCATCTCAGACCGTATGGTCAACTGTGCCAACCCCGAATGTAATGAACACGTACCCATTTGCGAATCCTGCGGTTGGGAAATGGAAGGTGCTTGCTCTGAAACATGCAAACAACATCCCCAAAAAAGACCGTATGACGGTACAGGTTATTACCAAAAAGAACTAAACGGCTATAACCCTTATCTGAATGTATCTCGCCATACCCATAAAGATTGAGACATATTCCTAAATAGCTTTGATGAACTGTAAAAAATATACTATGAAAAAAATCGGAATTTTTCTTGGCTTTTTATGCCTGATGTTCAGTGGATGCGCCCAAAAAGCTACCAATCCTGAAAAAGGAGCAAACCCTAAAATGAATGAACTTGTAAATTCAATCTCCGAAAAAAATATCCTGCAAAGCAAATTTGTAGGGCGGAGTACGGAACCTTCTTCCCAGTACAAAGCATTCGAGGAACTGATGAGCATCTCCGATGAAAAGCAATTGATCCAACTGACCGACCACGAAAACGGTGTAGTGCGGTCTTATGCATTTTGGGCTTTGGCTCGCCTTAAATCTCAGACAGTTTCTGACATCTTAAAAAAACACATCAAAGATGAAGAAAAAATCAAAACGATTTTTGGAGATATTATGAATGAAGTGAGTGTTTCCGATTTTATGCTCGAACTGATCAGTGGAGATGATATTGACCAAGATTGCCTCAGATTAAGCCCCGAACAAATCAAAACCTTCCAAACACTCAAGAAACAAAACTAAGACTAAGAGATAAGAAAAAAGCCTCCTAGACACTAATCTAGGAGGCTTTTTTAAATTTATGGTATCTCTTTTTATTCTTTGGATGTCTGAGTATGAGATGCCAGTTTGGCTGCATCATCAAAAAGAAGCATAGCTTTCTGGAACATTTCATCGTGCTGTAGCATCACATTGAAATACCCCTCGTCTTCCCAAATACTTTTAGCAATCCAGGCCTTCAAGTGATAATCCAACATCTCACGAGACTCAGCAAAACCAGCTTCTGTATACTCAATCTTTGCTTGTAAAGCCATCGTTTTGATTCTTTTAAGCATATCAGGCGTGATTTTAAAGTTTTTACGAAAATCAGCGATGGTCATTGCTTCAAGAGATGCCTGGTTTTCTTTGTAGTACTTCAAGGCAAATTCACGTATCAAATTATGGCGGTACAATTCATTGAGATAAGCCCGGTTGCTTGTATCTAAAGGGATAAAATAATCAGGCATAATTCCACCACCTCCAAATACTTCTCTTCCCTGTGAGGTTTTATATCTCAAACTGTCATTTAATTTAATACTGTCTCTGGAAAATAATTCTCCATTTTTGTAGCGATCCATAAAATCGTTTTGATAAGTTTCATAAGGTTTCTGGATGGATCGCCCGCTTGGAGTATAATACCTTGATATGGTCAGGCGTAGCTCAGAACCATCCGAAAGATCAATCGGCATTTGTACAAGCCCTTTGCCAAATGAACGGCGACCTACGATCAGCGCACGGTCATTGTCTTGCAATGCCCCGGCTACAATCTCAGAGGCCGAAGCACTGTTTTCGTTGATCAGCACTACTATCGGGCCTTCTTCAAACATACCTTTGATATTGGCTCTGAACTCAGAGTCATAACGAGTGCCTTTGCCATCTGTATAAACGATTTTGACATTTCCCCCGATCAGTTCATCTGCCATATTGGTAGCCCGATCCATATAACCTCCAGGGTTATCTCTCAGATCAAGCATCAGTTTTTTAAGCCCCTGAGATTTTAATTTGCGAAGTGCAGTTCTGAATTCGGAATACGTATTGGCACTAAAGCGGCTTACTTTGATATAACCCACTTCTTGATCGACCATATACGCTACATCTATAGAATAAGAAGGTATTTTGTCACGAATAATGTCATAATGAACTATTTTACGTGATCCATCACGGACAATACCAAGCTTAACCTGACTGCCTTTAGGACCTCGCAACCATTTATAAACCTTCTGATTATCCGGCTTGACCTTAGACCCTGCTATATTTTCTTCGTCAATGCTCACAATCTTATCCCCAGCTTGTAGACCTGCCTTTTCGGAAGGACCGCCCGAAAGCGGAGTAACCACAAACAACGTATCATTAAAAATACTAAATTCAATGCCGATGCCTTCAAAATCTCCTTCCAACTGCATATTCGCACTGGCTACGTCTTTGGCAGGGATATAGACTGTATGCGGATCTAATTTTTCCAGCATTTTTTTGATCGAGTAATCAATCAACTCCTCTGTATCTACAGAATCCACATAACTTTGGTCTATGTGTGTCAGAATATCACGATACTTTGTATACCCTTTGGTAATAACCTGAATACTTGTACCCCCACCAAACATATTTGCCCCTACCAAAATACCGGCAGCTACGGCAGTACATAACAATATAGGAAGGCGAATTTGGGATTTGGAATTTTTAATGAACTCACTCACGGTTTTAATACTTGGTTTAAATAAAAATGAAATAATTTTATGCCGTTTTTAATTAAATGGTTTTTCTGTGAAATAGTTTCAAGTTTTTGTATATTAATCCTTGAATATTGTAAAAATCAATCAAATAAGCAAACTTTGTGCATGAATGAATTTCACAGACCTGTCATGCTTAACGAATGCCTGGAAGGCTTAGATATCAAACCAGAAGGTATTTATCTCGATCTTACATTTGGTGGGGGAGGGCATTCCCGCGAAATTCTTACACATCTCTCCCAAAAGGGCTGTTTGTATGCCTTTGATCAAGATGAAGATGCCGCCCAAAATGCCCTAAATATTGAGCAATCCAATTTTCATTTGATAGAAGCAAATTTCCGCTTCTTCCAACGGTATCTCAAGCTTTATGGAGTCAGGCAGGTCGATGGTATTCTGGCCGACCTGGGCATTTCTTCTTATCAGATTGATACGCCTTCCAGAGGGTTTTCTACCCGATTCGAAGGACCTTTGGATATGCGAATGAACGCCAAAATTGAAAAAACCGCCCGGCAAGTACTCCACGAATACCCCGAAGAGGCTCTACACAAAATCTTAGGCATCTACGGAGAAGTCAAAAATGCCCGTACCCTTGCACAAGCAATTGTAAGGGCGCGAAGCAATCAAACACTGGAAACCGTAGATGACTTCAAAAATCTGCTCCAAAAATATGCACCACCTCGTAAAGAGTTTAAATATTTTGCACAAGTTTTTCAGGCAATACGCATAGAGGTAAATGACGAAATGGCTGCTCTGGAAGAAATGCTCCAGCAAACTACCGAAGTACTTCGTCCGGGTGGGCGACTGGTTGTACTTTCATATCATTCGCTGGAAGACCGCCTAGTGAAAACTTTTATTCAAAAAGGGAAATTTCAGGGAGAAATAGAAAAAGACTTTTATGGCAATACTCTGGGAATCAAATTTAAACCCATTAGCCGGAAACCTATCGTGGCCTCTCAAGAAGAAATAGCCATAAATAACCGCGCCAGAAGTGCTAAGTTAAGGATTGCAGAACGTTTAGCCGACTGAATTCCTTAATCTCGTATTTTTTTATTATTTTTGTAAATTAAGAAAAAAGCACTTTAAGCAATGGCTGAAAATACCTATAAAAAGAAAACCCGTGAAAAAACTCCTGGAAAAAACTTTCGCTGGATAGATATACCCTTGAATTTCTGGGTTCCCTCAGACCCAAGTGGACCTACCCGCTACCTACCCCACGTGTTTTTTCTGGCTGCTATGGGCATCTTTTACATCGCTAACACGCACCAAGCCGAAAAAATGGTACGACTCAATAATCGCCTGGAAATCGAAGTAGAAAATCTACGCTCCGATTATACCACGCTCAAGTCCGAATATGATGCCTATACCAGCAAACAATCTCTGATTGCTGAAAAAGCCAAAGCACTCAAACTCAAAGAAAGTAATGGTTCGATTCGAAAAATAGTGATCCAAAAAGGTGAGTATTAAAAAATCTATTTTAGCGCGGGTACAGGTGGTGTACCTCGTGGTCAGTGTCATAGCATTGATCATCTTTATTCAAATTCTTACAATCCAATTTGTAGAAGGTAAAAAATGGCGCGAAGAAATCAAAAGATACAGTCTTCAATATCGCATCAAAAAAGCAACCCGTGGAAATATTTATTCCGCCAATCACGAAATGTTGGCGACCTCTATCCCACTTTACAAACTTTCCATAGACCCCACGGCCGCAGATGATGTTTTATATAAAAAAAACGTCAATATTCTTTCAAAGCTTTTATCGGACTTCTTTGGCGACCTGAGCCCCAAAGAATATTTGCTTTTGATCAACCAAGCACGCAAAGAAAAAAAACGCTACCTCATACTCAATACTAAACTACTCAGCTTCCTGGATAAGAAAAAATTAGAAACCTGGCCTTTTTTCCGGGAAGGACAGTACAAATCCGGAGTCATTTTTGAAAAAGTCGAGGAAAGAACCTATCCATTTAAAGGGCTGGCACGCCGAACTGTTGGCTTTGTGAATGAAAACGGCACAGGTGCAGGTATCGAAAAAAGTTTTGAAAAACAACTCGCAGGTATAGATGGGCGTGCATTATACCAAAAAATCTCCGGCAGCGAATGGAAACCTATCCAAAGTAGCTCCCGCATAGAACCTATCAACGGCTATGATGTCTATACCAGTCTCGATATCAATACACAAGACATTGCCGAACAAGAACTCAAAAACGCTTTGCTAAGACACCAGGCAAACTATGGCTGCGTAGTAATTATGGAAGTAAAAACCGGACAGATCAAAGCAATGGTCAATCTGGGCAAAACCAAAGACCAACAATATGCCGAAGTATACAATTATGCCATTGATGATTTGGGGAGTGATGACCCCGGCTCAACCTTCAAAACAGCCTCTATGATGGCCCTCCTGGAAGATACTACCCTTACCCTGAATGACTCTATTGAGACAGGCGGCGGAGAATGGCGTTATTATGACCGAGTGATGCGGGATGACCGTGTGGGCGGTTGGGGGAAACTTACCATACAACAGGCTTTTGAGTTTTCTTCCAACGTGGGTATCTCCAAACTCATCAGCCGTCATTTTGGGCGCGACCACGATAAATATATAAATTATCTCAAAAAATTTGGACTGGACACACCCCTCGAGAGCCTTCAAATGGAAGGAATGACGCGTGCATACTTCAAAAGTACCAAAGATCAAACCTGGAGTGGAGTTACATTACCCTGGATGTCAGTAGGCTATGAATCAAAAATCAGCCCCGTACAACTATTGACCTTTTACAATGCCATTGCCAATGACGGCTTCCAGGTACAGCCTTATCTGGTTACCAAAGTCATGGAGGCTAATCAACTGATTGAAAGTTATCAACCCATCGTAAGTAAGAAAAAAATCTGCTCCGAAGCAACCCTTGAAAAACTAAAAATCCTGCTCGAAGGTGTCGTAGAACGTGGTACCGCCCGAAAAATTCAAACCGATCGCTACAAAATCGCAGGGAAAACTGGTACCTCTCAAAAGCTGGACAAACGAGGCCGTTATACCAAAAAATACAAAACATCCTTTGTTGGCTATTTCCCCGCAGATCAGCCCAGATACACCTGCATCGTCGTCATTGACGAACCCAAAGTAGATGGAGCTTCAGGTGGCGAAGTCTGTGCCCCGGTCTTTAGAGCAATTGCCGACAAACTTTTTAAACAGGATATGGGCATTCAAACCGAAGTCATCGAGCGGGAAGTACCGTTGTATCTCACCCAGATACCCAGCAATCAACCTGGCTATGCCCAAGATATGATCAATATCTGCCAAGAATTGGGCATTTCGGTAGAAGCCCAAAACGGACAGGAATTGGTGGCCGCCGTACCCCGCCGTTATCTCGTAGAGCTACAAGAGCGTGAAATCAAACCCAATATCGTACCCAATGTAAAAGGGCTGACATTAAGAGATGCTTTGTATCTACTTGAAAACAAAGGACTTAAAGTGTCTTTTACAGGCAGTGGACGCGTAAAAACACAAAGCCTGATGCCCGGATCACCTTTGCGTGCCGGAGAAAAAATTATAATTCAATTGCAATAAACAGAAGGATTAAATGGGTACATAAATTTTTTTGTATTGATTATACATTATTTTATCCTTGATGATTGGATCTTAAAATTTTTATCTTTGTGGTTTGTGGGAAAAGCACATCACAAAAATAAATAAATCTAAAATGAACGAAAGCGATCATAACTACCTTCAAAATCCTCACGATAAATTCTTCAAAGAGTTGTTCTCTGAAAAAGAAGAAGCGACTGATTTTATTAGCCAAACTTTCCCAGCAGAACTCGTCCAAAAGCTGAATTTGGAAACTCTAGAATTAGACAATAGCAGCTTTGTAGATAAAGAGTTAAAAGAGCACTTTTCTGATTTGGTGTATAATTGTGTATATCAAGATAAAATTCCTTTGAAAATTACGCTTTTATTTGAACATAAAAGCTATCAGCCTGACTCACCCATTCAATTTCAATTGATGCGCTATATGCTCAGGATTTGGGAACAAAATATCAGTCAAAAAGAAAAACTTACACCGATTATTCCTATCCTTATCTATCATGGTAAAAACGAATGGAAACGGAGAGATTTGAGCCAATATTTTGTAGAAGCAGGAGCATTGGATAGCAGTTTGATTCGTTTTCTACCCCAATTTGATTATCTTTTGACAGATTTGACTACTTATCAGGATGCTGAAATCAAACAAATTTTCAAATTGATTTCTGTGCAAACGGGTGTGCTTTTGATGAAAAAGATATTTGAGAAGCACTTGGAAGATGATTTGCAAAAGATTTTTGAAGCAGTCAATGAGCTATTGAAAACCGAAAAAGGCAAGCGAATTTTTCAAACTTTATTGTTATATTTGTACTATGCAAGCAAAATAGAAATGGAAAAGATTATGGAAACAATGAGCAAAATTTCATTAGAGGCACAAGAAGAAACACTGTCCTTAGGCCAAAGATTAGAGTTAAAAGGTAAATTGGAAGGTAAATTGGAAGGTAAATTGGAAGAACGTGATCTTTTGGTTAGTACTATGCTTAGAAACGGATTAAAACCCAAAGATATAGCCAAATTTACTGGTATTTCATTAGAAATTGTCAAGGAAATCCAACAGAAAATGAAAAACTAAGCTGTGTTGTAGATCGGAAGGCAATGACCGAATCCCCCGTATTGGGTAATCCTGTGGATTTTTTCAGAGAAAAGAAAGATAAATGAGTTTGTAGATTTTGAGAAGGCTGTTTTGGGTTGAAAGGTTTGAAGCAGTTTATTTTTGATTGTTTTTCAGTAAAAAAATCATTTCTTCGTTCTTTGAAGAGTTCCGAAGAATCACCTCAAAGTGTTTGGAAAGTTTGAAAATTCCAGCCGAAGGCTTAGGACGTTCTCCCCACGAAAGCTTAAGATAAAATATTATGTATAAAATGGCCGGGTCTTACCCAAAAGCCTTTTTGAAGCAGAAAAAAGCTAGACTATTTACTTAGAATCAATAAAATACGTTGACTGACTACGAACTATTGACCAAACATAGCAAATCTTCATACATCATACAAAAATATGAACGACCGAAACCAACGTAAAATCGAGCGTATTCAAAAAAATATCCAAGAAACCGAAGCCCTGCTGGATGAATGGGAAGAACAAAAACGCCTGGCCTCCAATCCCACTGAACGCAAAAGGTGTGATTTGGAAATTGCCCGTTTGCAGAAAATCATCAAGGATCATGAAAATGAACTACTTGCCCTCGATAGCTCGGAAACCTCCCCCATTGATACGCCTGATGATCAAGTACTCGACCCAGAGCAGCTTCAAATAAAAGTAGAGCAATTTATCCTGAAAAACCAACTTCGTCAAGCCCTGCTATTGATCGCTCATTTTTATAATGATCTGGAAAATGCAGAGATGAAAAATTGGGCAAATGCACAATTGGGGAGATTATCCTCTTTTGAAAATGATTATCACAGCGGAGTACTCACCTACGAACAGCATACCACTGAGCAAAATAAAATCCGACAGGCTATCTTTCGCAAGCTAGGGAAGGAGTGAGGTGTTGGGTTTGGGCTTTTTGAAAAATTTAGAACCTCCTCGCAGTTGAGTTTGGGCTTTTTGAAAAATTCAGAATCGCCTCGCAGTTGGGTTTGGGCTTTTTGAAAAATTCAGAATCGCCTCGCAGTTGGGTTTGGGCTTTTTGAAAAATTCAGAACCGCCACGCAGTTGGGTTTGGGCTTTTTGAAAAATTCAGAACCGCCACGCAGTTGGGTTTGGGCTTTTTGAAAAATTCAGAAGCTTCAAACTGTCAGGTGAGGGGTTTTGAAGAAATTCATAAACCCGACACCCGACTTTTAGCTTCCGATACTTCATTTTCAAAGATCAGAAGTATCAAAATCATTCATAAAAGCGGTGGTAAAATATCCGCTTTTAAAGCGTTCGTCATCCATCAGTTTGATATGAAAGGGAATGGTCGTTTTAACACCCTCAATCACAAATTCTTGTAAGGCTCTTTTCATTCGAATGATGGCTTCTTCGCGGGTAGGCGCACTTACAATCAACTTGGCTACCATAGAATCATAATTTGGTGGAATGACATAACCTGAGTAAATGTGGCTATCGATTCGTACGCCATGCCCGCCGGGGATATGCAAATTGGTAATTTTACCCGGAGAAGGGCGAAAATCCCGGGCAGGATCTTCAGCATTGATTCTACACTCGATGGCGTGTTTATTAGGCGTATAATTCTGACCACTAATCGGGATTCCGGCTGCGATTTTGATTTGTTCCTTGATCAAGTCAAAATTTGTAACTTCCTCTGTCACTGGGTGCTCTACCTGAATACGGGTATTCATTTCCATAAAATAAAAATTCAGGTGTTTATCTACCAAGAATTCTACAGTACCTACGCCTTCATAATTGATAGATTTGGCGGCTTTGATGGCCGCAGCACCCATTTTTTCCCGTAGTTCGGGGGTCATAATGGGAGAAGGGGTTTCTTCAAGGAGTTTTTGGTGGCGACGCTGAATGGAGCAATCCCTCTCAGAGAGGTGGCAGACATTGCCGTACTGATCTCCGGCGATTTGGATTTCTATATGGCGGGGTTCTTCTACAAATTTTTCCAGATAAACGCCATTGTTTCCGAAGGCTGCTTCTGCTTCCTGGCGGGCAGAATTCCAGGCGATTTCGAAGGCATCTTCAGTATGGATAATACGCATACCTCTTCCACCTCCTCCGGCAGTCGCTTTAATAATGACTGGGTAGCCGATTTCTTTGGCAATTTTTTTCCCTTCTTCCAAAGAATTTAACAAACCTTCTGAGCCTGGGATAATAGGCACGCCAGCTTTTTTCATAGTATCTTTGGCAGTAGATTTATCGCCCATAGTTTCAATCATTTCTGGGAGTGAACCGATGAATTTGATGTTATTCTCGGAGCAAATCCTAGAAAAAGTGGCGTTTTCGGAAAGAAATCCATAGCCTGGATGGATGGCATCTGCATTGGTAATTTCGGCAGCGGCGATTAGATGAGGTATTTTTAAGTAGGAATCTTTGCTGGCTGGTTTACCGATACACACGGCTTCATCTGCAAAACGCACGTGAAGACTTTCACGATCCGCTGTAGAATAAACAGCCACAGTTTTAATACCCATTTCACGACAGGTGCGAATGATGCGTAGCGCAATCTCACCTCGATTGGCAATCAATATTTTTTTAAACATACAGTTGATTTCTAAGCGTTTGAGGTCAAGCCAAAAACTCTTGATCAAGGTATTGGTTTGACATCCTTGTGAAAAATTAGGAATTCGGTTCTACCAAAAATAAAGGTTGGTCATATTCTACCGGAGATGCATTATCTACCAACACTTTGACGATTTTGCCGCTGATCTCCGATTCTATTTCATTGAATAACTTCATGGCTTCAATAATGCCAACTACCTGACCTACCTTGATCTCATCACCTACATTCACAAACACAGGTGAGTCTGGATTGGCAGATCTGTAGAATGTCCCGATCATGGGCGACTTAACAGGAATCAGTTTTTTCTCGGTATTTGTAGCAGCAAGGTTAGTTTGAGAATTATTCGGATTGCTTGCTGAGTTATTCTTGGCAGAGTAGTCTGCATCTTGCTTAGGGAGCATCGGTAGCGCAGTCATTGTATTTTGAGCGGCTACCTGTTCGGTTTTTACAATTATGTTGTTGCGTTTGACGGTCAGCTTGAAGCTATCCGTTTCAATATTAACTTCATCCAATCCTGATTTTGCAATAAAGTCTATTAGCTCTTGAATTTCTGTTGCTTTCATAGTAATTTAAAATGTAGTAAACATTGTTTGGGAGCTTGTTTTGGGCTGTTCTTTATTGGGCGTGTGTCTAATCAACCGAAAAATCCTCATTCTAAAAGCGGGAGGATTATTTTAGACACTATTTTTTAAGATTTACCTATAGCTGTTCCATCATAAGACCATATAGCATACAAAGCACCCCAGGTAAATCCTCCGCCGAATGCTGCAAAAATCAACTTATCACCTTTTTTGAGTTGTTTTTCATAATCCCAGAGGCAGAGGGGGAGTGTGCCGTTGGTGGTATTGCCATATCGTTGGATATTGAGCATAATTTTATCTTCTTCCAAGCCCATTTTTCCGGCGGTAGCATCGATGATACGTTTGTTGGCCTGGTGTGGTACAAGCCAGGCGATATCATCTCCTTTTAAGTGGTTTCTTTCCATAACAGCTACGGAGACTTCGGCCATTTTCACTACGGCTTGTTTAAAAACGGCAGAACCTTCCTGATAGACATAATGTTCGCGGGCATTGATGGTTTCGTGGGTAGGTGGTTTACGGCTTCCGCCCGCTTTTTGATGAAGGTGAATATGACCCGCACCATCGGATTGTAATACAGAATCTATGATCCCAGTTTCATCCGTGCTGGGTTCTAGGAGTACCGCTCCGGCACCGTCACCGAAGATTACACAAGTAGCGCGGTCTGTATAATCAATAATTGCTGACATTTTATCAGAGCCTACAACGACTACCTTTTTATATTTGCCAGTCTCGATGAATTGTGATCCGGCAGTCATTGCATATAAAAATCCTGAACAGGCAGCTTGCATATCATAGCTGAAAGATCGGCTGGCACCTATTTCAGAAGCAATTAGGTTGGCAGTAGCTGGGAAAACAAAATCGGGGGTAGTGGTAGCGCAGATCAACAGATCAATATCTTTGGGATCTGTTTGAGTTTTTTGGAGTAATTCCTGCACAGCCTTGATGCCCATATAGGAAGGTCCCATATTTTCTCCTTTTAAGATTCTACGTTCCCGGATACCAGTTCGGGTGATGATCCATTCATCAGTGGTATCGATCATGGTTTCCAGTTCGGCGTTTGTGAGAATGTACTCTGGTACATACCCTCCAACACCGGTGATTGCCGCACGTAATTTACTCATTGACCAGGGTATTAAGATGGAATAAAATTAGAGTACTTCTTTGATTTTGGATTGAATATCAGCTTTAACCATTCTTTGGGCTAAAAGCACCATGCTTTTAATGGCTTGGGGGTTTGAAATACCATGACCGATGATCACAGTGCCATCAATACCAAGCACAGGGCTACCGCCGATAAGCTCAAAGTTAAAGTTATCAAAGAAGGGATCTGTAAAATTCTTTTTTTTCAGAATCTCATAATAAGATTCTGCCATTTTGATAATGATGTTTCCTACAAAGCCATCGCAGACATATACATCGGCAATATCTTTAAAAAGGTCACGTCCTTCTATATTTCCCACAAAATTGATTCGGGAATTTTCTTTCATTAATTTGTAGGCTGTTTGCGAAGCTAAATTGCCTTTTTCTTCTTCTTCCCCAACACTAATGAGAGCAACCCGAGGCTTCTCGATTTGGTACAGTTGACGAAAGAAAACAGAGCCTATCTCACCAAATTGTTGCAAAGTTTCGGGTTTACAGTCTGTATTGGCACCCACGTCGAGCATGATAGCGTGCCCACCTTTGGTTTTGGGTACATAGCTCATAATAGCGGGTCGGCTTAACCCTTCCAATTTGATACTATACACGGCACCGATAAGCATAGCTCCGGTATTTCCGGCACTACAAAAAGCTTCTACTTTTTTATCTTTTAATAAAGAGTAGCCGACAGAAATGCTCGAGTATTTTTTTTGAGTAAAGGCTTTTAAGGGGTGTTCAGCCATACCGATTGCTTCGGGGGCGTGCATGAATTCCAGGTTATCAGGCAAATTAACTTTTTGCTCCAAGAGAGGTTTTACCACTTCTTCCTGGCCAATAAGTATAATTTGGGTATTGGGCTCAACTTCGGAGGCAGCCAGAATAGCTCCATTTACTACGGCAAGGGGGGCAAAATCGCCTCCCATAGCATCTAATGCAATTTTCATTCTATCTACAAGGTTTGATGAATAATACCAAAAATAACCCAGGGGCAAATTAGGCTATAGATGTGTAATTTTCAACTATTTTTTTTCCCTTGTAATACAAATCGCCTTCTACCACGTAAGCCCGGTGAAAAAGATGGGCTTCTCCGGTGTTCTGACAGATTTGGATGGTTTTTTCAGTAGCTTTGTGATGCGTTCTACGTTTATCTCTTCTTGTTTTCGAAATTTTGCGTTTTGGATGCGCCATGGTTTTTTAAGTTAAATAAAACCTACAATAATTATTTTTTTAATTTCTTTAAAATCTGCCAACGAGGATCTACTTCCTGATTCTGATCATCTTCAAGTTCTTCGGATGTATTGGGATCAACTTCTACGGAGCTGTATACCAGCACGCTGTCACTTTCGGAATCATCTTCTTCAGTTTGAAAACGAGGATGCAGTTTTTTCATAGGAATTGAAATGCCAATAAATTCGTAAAGATATTGAGCTATATTTATTTCAAGTGTATTTCTTGAAATCAGCTCTAATTCTTCGCTAATTTGAGCGTTTTCTTCTCCAAATTTGAGGATCAATTTTTCCTGAACATACAAAGGATATTCAAATTCTTCAAGACTACGATCACACACCAGCCACACATATCCCTGAATAGTGAAAAACAGTTGAATCAATGTATCTGATTTGATCAGATTCAGATCAACGGTCAATTCGCCATTCTGCACAAGCCCATAGTCAAAAAGATCAAAAAAACCTTTGTCAATGGTAAATTGATACGGGTATTCTTGATTTTTAAGATTAGCAATACTAATGGAATAGTCTTCTAGTTTATCCAAGGATCCTGTTCGATTTTAAAATTGAGTGCAAATGTAGTGAGATATTTTCAATTTATGCTAAGATTTACTTGATTTTTAAAACCAAATCATGGATTGCTTTGCACAATTTATTCTATCGGCTGGATGCTCTCCAGCTTGGATTCCAGCAAAAGTTTGGTTTCGCGTCGATGTTTGGCTATATCGTGCGCCAAAAAGAGTGCTTCTCTAAAAGAGCTATCGTCAGCCAGGTCTTTTCCGGCGATGGCGAAAGCAGTGCCGTGGTCGGGCGAAGTACGTACAATAGGCAGCCCGGCGGTAAAGTTGACCCCTCGCTCGAAAGCCATTGTTTTAAAGGGAATCAAACCCTGATCGTGGTAGATAGCCAGGATAGCGTCAAATTTTTTGAAGTCTCCAGTTCCAAAAAAGCTATCAGCTGGAAAAGGTCCGTAAATTAAAGCTCCTTTTTTCTTCATATCCAAGATCACTGGGCGGATGATTTGGTTTTCTTCATCTCCCAAAAGCCCTTCTTCGCCGGCGTGTGGGTTAAAGCCCAATATGGCTATCTTAGGTTTTGATATTCCGAAATCATCCTGCAAAGATTTCAAAAGGATATTCGTTTTACTGGCAAGCCTTTCACGGGTTAGCAGGCTACTGACTTCACTCAAGGGTACGTGACCAGTTACCACACCAATTCTTAAGTCATCACAGACCATGAGCATCAGGCTGTCTGCGACCTCAAAAGTACTTGTAAAAAACTCAGTATGCCCAGGGTATGGAAATCCTTCCGATTGAACATTGGCTTTGCTGATGGGTGCGGTCACGATAGCATCCAAAGCTCCTTTTTTAAGGTCTTCGGTGGCAGCCACAAGCGACTCGATGGCAAATTGCCCGGCATCTGGGGCTACTTTACCGGGTTGTACCTCAAATTTGAGGCTTTGAGCCACAGAAATCAGGTTGGGTTTCTTGAGTGCTACCTGATCTATGCTGTTGATCTGGTGGATGTACCATTCCTTGAGCTTTAGAAGTTTTCGGTATTTGGAGATTATCTTGATAGATCCATAAATTACAGGCGTACAGATTTTAAGTACGTGGGGGTTGCCCAATGTTTTGAGAATTACTTCAACGCCTATTCCGTTGAAATCACCCAGAGAAATCCCGATGACGGGTCTCCATTCCTGACTATCAATAGGATTTGTTTGATCACTCATTAATAATGTATAATAATTGAATTTTAACGATAAATTAGTACATTGATTGTAGAAATAAAAATCACTCGGCAGAAGAATTCACCTGTTTTTTTAGAAAATGGTAAAGACATCGTACCCCGGAGCCTGTTCCTTGTGGCCCGCGATATTTATCCGCCGTATTTAGAAAGGCAGTTCCGGCGATATCCAAATGAATCCAAGGATAATCCGTAAAATACTCGAGGAATTTACCAGCTGTGATAGCTCCTGCATTGAGTTTACCGATATTACTGATATCGGCAATATCAGATTTGAGCTGCTCGGCATATTCTTCCCAAAGCGGAAATTCTACGAGCCGCTCGTGCGTATATGCTCCACTTTGGCGCAGCTCCATTTTAAAGGCTTCGGAAGCAGTACCCATCATCACCATCGCTTCTTTACCAATGGCCATAGCTGCTGCACCGGTAAGGGTGGCCAAGTCAATCACCAGGGTAGGGTGGTAGCGTTTGGCATACAGAAGGGCATCAGCCAAGATAAGCCTCCCTTCAGCATCTGTATTGAGAATTTCTACGGTTTTACCATTCATCATCGTGATTACATCACAAGGGGTGATGGCATTGCCTCCAGGGCGATTGTCTGTGGCCGGGATTAGTCCAACTACGTGCAGAGGGACTTTATTTTTGGCCAGGGCATAGATGGTGCCTGCCACGGCTGCTCCACCTGCCATATCACATTTCATAAAATCCATAGAAGCCGGAGTGGGTTTTAGGGATAAACCTCCGGTATCAAATACCACCCCTTTGCCTACCAATACAAAGGTTTTGCCGGGGGCAGCATTTTCGGGTTTGTATTCCAGTACGGTAAATGTAGGCGGGTCTACACTGCCTTTGTTCACGGTAAGCAAACCCACCATTCCCAGGCTCTCAATTTTGGCTTTGTGGAACACTTCTACGTTAAAACCAGCTTCTTTGCCCAGTCCCTCGATTTCTTCGGATAGTTTTTCAGCGGTCAGATAAAGTACAGGTTCGTTGACCAGATTTCGACACTGGAAGTTTCCCTGGATGAGGTTAAATAGTTCATCGAGTCTATTTTGTGTAATTCCGGGAGCAAACACACCGATTTCTTTGAGTTCGGATTTGGGTTTTTCGGTTTTATATTTTAGAAATTTATAAGTGCTTAACAAAAGCCCCTCCGTAAAATCGAGTAAAAAGCCTGAATTTTCTTCAGTGGAAATAAGCTGTATATTTTCAATTCTTTCCTTTTCCAGGAGTTGAAATGTTTCAAAGGCTCTACTTCGGTAATTTTCTTGGATTTTATAAGCCTCTTTGTTTTGAAGGTCTTCCCAGACTATAAAAATATGGGTATCCAGTCGGTTGAGGTGAATGAGGTTAATTTTTTGACTAATCTTTTGATTGATGTATGCAATTTCCTTTTCAGAAAGAGTCAATAAAGACAAATCTTCGGGATTTGCACCCAACAATATTTGGTTGGAGAATGATAGGATTTCCTGATTTTGAATTAAAACCATGACGATATTTTTTTATTTGAACATGCAAGTTATAATTTTATCGATAAAAAATAAAAATACCTGTCGGATAAGTATTTCATTTGCACATAAAATGGTTAAACCCAAAAAACATTTAGGGCAACACTTTCTCAAAGACAAGCATATTGCCGAGAAAATTACGCACTTGCTTAGTCTGCATGGTGATTATAATCGAGTGCTTGAGATCGGACCGGGTACGGGTGTACTGACAGGATTTCTGCTAAAAAATACTTCGTTTGAAACTTATGCCATTGATGTAGATTCTGAATCCATTGGTTTTCTTCGGAAGGCTTATCCTGATTTTGGAGATCGCTTGATAGAAGGCAATTTTTTGGAAATGGACATTCGCCCTCATTTTGGAGACGAACCGCTGGGCATCATTGGTAATTTCCCTTATAATATTTCTTCGCAAATTCTTTTTAGAATCTTGGACTATCGCCACCAAATCAAAGAGGTAGTATGTATGCTTCAGAAAGAAGTAGCCGAAAGAATCGCTTCTCCTCCAAAAAACAAAGCCTATGGTATTTTGAGTGTGTTTTTACAGGCTTATTTTACGATCGAGTATCGGTTTACGGTGCCACCTGATGTATTCGATCCTCCGCCCAAAGTTCAATCAGGCGTTTTGGTGCTTCGCAGAAATGATACCCTGGCTTTGGATTGTGATGAGAAACTATTCCGGCGGATTGTCAAACAAGGATTTAACAATCGCCGGAAAACACTGCGAAACTCTTTAAAACCTTTTCAATTGAGTGAGGAAATCAAGCAAAACCAGATGCTGAATCAAAGGGCAGAAGAACTCTCGGTGGCAGATTTTGTATACCTGACTCATTTGATTGCCGCACAGGCATCTGCTTAGGTCAATGAAAAGCACCTTTGGTTTGAGTATAAGTACTAGACCCAATGCGTGCGTATTTGTTCAGCCAGGATAACAAACTCCTCAGGAGCAAGTTTTAGTTTGTGTGAAAAACTAAGATCCTCCATGCTATTACTAGGGATTAGGTGGATGTGCGCATGAGGCACTTCAAAGCCTGCAACAATGACACTGATTCTTTGGCAACCGAGGCTAGCTTTTAAAGCTTTGGCTACTTGCTTGCTAAAGAGGTGTAAATCAGACAGTATTTGATCTTCCAAATCAAAAATATAATCTACTTCTTGTTTCGGAATAACCAGGGTATGCCCCTTGACTACTGGGAAAATATCTAAAAAAGCTAGAAAGTTTTCGTTTTCAGCTATTTTATAGGCAGGAATTTCTCCTCGGACTATTTTTGTAAAAATTGAAGCCATATTTGAAATAGAGGTTAATTGAGATTCAATTTATACAAAAAAAACAAATTTTAATGCGAATACCGATTAGGAGTGTAAATTATCAACGATTGATCTCTATCACCTCGAATTCCAGTATTCCGGCAGGCACCTGAATCTGAGCTAAATCACCTACTTTTTTCCCCAGCAGACCTTTTCCAATAGGAGATTGTACGGATATCCTGTTTAGTTTCACATCAGCTTCTTCTTCTGCTACCAGGGTATAAGTAAACTCTTTTTTGGTCTTTAAATTTTTGATCTTGACCTGCGATAAAATAGAAACCTGGGTGGAATCTACATTGCTTTCATCGATCAATCGAGCATTTGCCAGCAAGTTTTCAAGTTTGGCAATTTTGGTTTCAAGGTGCCCCTGTGCATCTTTGGCTGCGTCATATTCAGCGTTCTCGCTCAGGTCTCCTTTATCTCTGGCCTCCGCAATTTGCCGGGCAATATCGGCTCTTCCTTTGGTTTTGAGCTCGTGTAATTCGCTTTTCAGTTTCTCCAAACCTTCTTTGGTATAATATGATACTTTTGCCATTTTTTGAATTTATTTTTTGAAATCAGACCATTAAAAAACTAAAAAACAAGAGAACGGCATCAAGCGGATCCGTTCTCTTGGGTTAGAAATGTATTAAATTTTAGTTATTCTTTATGAGTACGAAACTTTTTAAAAAGACTTATTATTTGTTAATTAAAAATAATGTGGTTACAAAAGTATGCTTATTTTAAGATTTCAGCAAAATAAATCTTATAAATTAAAGCGTAAATTGTGTATTTTGGGTTTTTTTGAGCAAAAATTGATCTTTCAGCTCTGCCGGATAATTCAGAAAAAGATTGTGAATTGTTCTTTTAAACCCTTAATTTGAATTTTATTCGATGACTGGGTTATTCTATTTTTGAAAAATAAAAATCCAATATAATTTTATATACTTGAATATCAATAATTTATGAAAAACCTTTTTTGTTTGAGATACGCTTCTTTTTTTTTACTGGTTTTGGGGCTGATTTCCTGTGCAAGTTCGGATGAGGATAATCCAACCACGGGCATTATCAGGTATTCTTTGGATGGCAACCAAGTAACCTCCCGCTCAAGTGGAGTCATCAATCTGTATATAGATGAGGATGATAGTACAGTGGTAGATATTTTTGAATCTAACTTTGGAGATACGGATGCAGAGATGATTTTTACGGTAGGTTCTTTGAATAATCTGGTAGGAACCTATCCCATCACCCCGGATAACTGGCTGCTTTTGTTTGATGGTACCGGGCAATCGTTCATTTTTTATGAGTCCTCTAATTGTGCTACACCAACAGGGCAGATTACAATCACCGAACACGACCCCGAACAAAGAACCTTCAGTGGAACCTTTGAAGGGCAAATCTGCACCACCGGAGGCCAAAGCCGTACTTTGAGCGGAAGCTTTCTGGAAGTACGATATATTATTCAGATTCAGGTGGATAGCGAATAATGGTTCTATTTGCCTCCTTGTATTGAGCTGATTGGGTATTGGTTTTGGATTTTATAAGGATTGATTTGGTTTCAGGTTTATCCTTAAAAATTTCCAAACATCCAATTCCCAATACGCTGAAACCTCTTGTTTTATAGATACAATAAATTACAGCCCCGAATATCGCTATGATCCAGCCTGCCTTGAATCTTAAAACCCTTGTCAGAAGTCAGCGAACCCAAGTCTTGAGTGGCAATAAAGGCACAGGAATGTAAATTGGCAAGATCAATGATATTCATAGCTCCTGACTTAAGATTAGGGTTGGTACAGAGCGGATCATGGGTCTCTCGCAACAAAACCCGCATCCAAGGGGGAAGATAAAACACTTGATTTCCGGGGGAATATGCCTGCGATAATAACTCTGTCATGCCATATTCGGAGTGTACCTCAGAAAGATGAAGCCTTTCTTTTAAGAAATCATGTACTTCTTCGCGAAGCATTTCTTTGCGCCGGCCTTTCATGCCGCCTGTTTCCATAACAATTACAGAGGATAAATCCATCGGGTATTTTTCGGCAAGCTCCAGAAGGGCAAAGGTAACCCCAATGAGTAATGTTTTTTTAGAATGATCTTCTTGTAGAGCTTTTAGTGTACCCCTAAGCGTAGACCAATCGTTTAGGAAAAACCCCGAATAAGGAGATCCTGATTGCTTGATAAAATAATCTACCATAAAAACAAGAGAAGAATTATCTCGCTCCAGGTAGGAAGGCAAAAGTGCAAGGATATGATAATTTTCCAAAGAACCATAAAAAGAAGAAAAGATCATCTCACTGACTTTTTGATAAAAGGTCAGGTCTTCAATCCCATGTTTGCTGTTGACGGATGTAGTCGTGCCACTGCTCTCGAATATTTTCTTTTCTTGAAAATCTGCACTGACGATTCGGTGGAATTTAAAAAATTCTATCGGTAAAAAAGGAATTTCTTCCAAAGAACCTACCTGAAAAGGGTCTATTTTAAGGTATTTTAAGTACTGATTGTAAATCGGATTATGGGTTGACTGCTCGTAAAATACTTCCAGCGCAAAACTTTGAAAGTCATTTTCTCCTAGCTGAAATATCTTTTCTTTTGAACTTTTCAGAAAATCCATTCGTTTTTTTATCAAATTTAAATCCTTTGTTCTTCTTTTGTAACAAAATGTACTCAGGATTTTTTATTTTTAAGATCTTATTATTGCCAATTACTCAAAATGCATGCATAATCTTATGACTTTAGTATCACCTAAACTATTTTACGGGCTTGTTCTGGGTTTTATTTTCATCGGAATACAGGCTTGTTATAAAAAACCAGATTTTGATTTTGCACCCAAAATCGAGTTTGATAAAGTTCAGGTTTTTCCGCCCAGCTCCGATCTTATTCCTCAAGATTCTGTAGTAATCAGTATCAAATTTCAGGATGGAAACGGAGACCTCGGGCTTACTTCCGAAGATCGCACCGTAGCTCCTTATCAGGAATTCCTGATTTTTGAAGGAGATACCACCCGCAATCCTTTTCATTTTAACTATTTTGTGGATGTATTCAAATTGCAGGGTGAGAATTTTGTACCTGTCGTATTTCCAAACGCCGAGCTTAATTTTAATGGTGCTTTTCAACCCCTATTTGAAGACCCCGAACGGGAAGGACCCTTAGAAGGAGTACTCAATTATGGCCTTAAAATCACATTAGGAAGCACTTTTAAAGCAAATGATGTACTCAAATTTAGAATCCAAATTGCCGATCGCACACTTAATTTAAGCAATATTATTGAAACGGATACCCTGACTGTTTTAAGGGAATAGATATTTATTTAATCAATAAATATCTGGAAATTTAGCCGGATTTGCTTCACGCATCATCCTGTATACTTTATCAAAAATATCTTCTGCATTGGGTTTGGAGAAGTAATCACCATCCGAACCGTAAGCCGGGCGATGGTCTTGTGCAGAAATGGTCAAAGGGGGCGAATCAAGCCAGCGGTAAGCCCCTTGTTCTTCAAGTACTTTCTGCATCATATAAGCACTACCTCCTCCAGACACATCTTCATCGGCAAAAATTACACGATTGGTTTTTTGAATAGACTTCAAAATATCGTGATTCAAATCAAAAGGTAAAAGTGATTGTACATCGATGACTTCACATTGAATACCTACCTCTTCCAGTTGTTTGGCAGCATCCATCACGATACGACACATAGAGCCGTAGGTTACCAAGGTGAGGTCTTTTCCTTCTTTGAGTACTTCTACCACACCCAGCGGAGTGGTAAACTCACCCACATTCAAAGGTAGTTGCTCTTTGAGTCTGTAACCATTGAGGCACTCGATGACCAGTGCCGGATTATCGCCCTGCATCAAGGTATTATAAAAACCAGCAGCTTTGGTCATATCTCTGGGTACAAGCAGATAGATGCCCCGGATACTGCCTAGAAGCATCCCGATTGGTGAGCCAGTGTGCCAGATTCCTTCCAGCCTATGACCACGGGTGCGAATAATGAGTGGAGCTTTTTGGCGGCCTTTGGTGCGATAATAGAGGCAGCTTAAGTCATCTGCCATGCCCTGAATGGCATAATAGATATAATCCAGATATTGAATTTCTGCAATCGGACGAAGTCCGCGCAGGGCAGCCCCCAAGCCCTGACCCAAGATGGTGGCTTCCCGAATACCAGTGTCGGTGACGCGTAACTCACCGTACTTTTCCTGTAGTCCGGCAAAAGCCTGATTGACATCTCCGATTTTTCCTACATCTTCGCCAATAGCAAAAAAAAGTGGGTTATTCTCCAGCAAAGCATCAAAGCAGGCTTGGAGAACTTCTCGTCCGTCGACCCATTTGGGATTTATCTCGTCATAAACAGGTTTAATTTCAGGAATTAGGAGGGGCGAGGCCTTGGTTTCGCTGTAGAGATGGCTGTTATAATCTTGTTTGTTTTTTTCAGTAACGAGATTCAACCAATTTAATAAAGCAGTTTTGACAGCAAGGTTTTCGTGTCTTAAAATGCGTAGAGCTTTTTTGATAGCCCGGATCGAGTCGCTTTTGATCGGATCAATGGTTTTGTCCAGATCATTGTAAAGAGCTTGAAGGTCGGCTTGTTTTTTACTTTGGAGAGAAGCTTCTTTGATCAGCTCCAGAGCTTCTACATAATCCTGTTGTAGTGCAAGTCCATAAGACCGCCAGGCCTGTGCTTTGGCTTTATTAGCAGTTACTTTGGCTTCATTTTCCATGTCCTCCAATACCTCGAGGTTTGCCAGACCTTCTGAGATTATCCAATCTTTCATTTTTTTGAGGCAATCGTATTCTTTTTCCCATTCTAGCCTTTCCTTACTTTTGTAGCGTTCGTGGGAGCCGGAGGTAGAGTGTCCTTGCTGCTGCGTAACCTCGGTTACGTGAACGAGCACCGGCACGTGTTCTTCCCTACAGATTTTGGCTGCTTTTTGATAAGTCTCCAGCAGTGTGGGATAGTCCCAAGCTTTTACTTCCATAATTTCCCAGCCTGGTTCATCTTCGTTACGCTGAAAACCTGCCAAAGCTTTTGAAATACTTTCTTTGGTGGTATGGTATTTTTGTGGTACAGATATGCCGTACTCGTCATCCCAGACAGAAATTAAAACCGGAATTTGTAAAACCCCTGCTGCATTGATCGACTCGAAGAAAATCCCTTCCGAAGTAGAAGCATTGCCAATCGTCCCAAAGGCAATTTCATTTCCCTGTGTAGAAAACTGCGTGAACTTGTGTAATGCAGGGTTCTGACGGAATAATTTGGAAGCATAACCCAATCCAACCAATCGGGGTATTTGGGCAGCAGTAGGAGAAATATCTGAAACAGAATTTTTTAACTGAGCCATGTCACGCCAACTACCGTCTTCGTGGAGTAGGTGCGTGCCAAAGTGAGAATTCATCATCCTGCCAGCAGAGGCAGGGTCAGCCAGTAGATCAGTATGTGCGTATAACTGAGCGAAAAACTGTTCGTAGGTTAGTTCGCCAATGGCAAACATAAAGGTTTGATCACGATAGTATCCGGAGCGAAAATCACCCTTTTTGAATACTTTGGCCATCGCAATTTGTGCAAGTTCTTTTCCATCACCGAAGATACCAAACTTGGCCTTTCCCATAAAAACTTCTTTTCGTCCAATTAAACTGATATTTCTACTCTCACACATCAGGCGGAAATCCCTGAGAATACTTTCTCGGGTGAGGGTAATTTCTTGAGTTAATTCGCTTGTAGTCATAAAAGTGTGAATTGGATTTTTCTAATAGTACTCCAGAATATCACAAAATTATGTAAAAAAAAACTATCTATCAAACCTATTTTACGTTTGTATGTTACTGTTAAGGGCTTGTTAATCCCTCAAGTAACGTTTGTTTAGTCGAAACTTTGCACCTATATTGAGATGATTCAAGCGAACAAATATTTTTAAATTCTTGGAATATTTAAATTCTTTTACGGATATGAAAAAAATTACTGTATTATTTATATGCCTTTTGGCTTATTTACCTCTATTTTCTCAAGGTATTATGAATTTTGCCAAAGAAACACACGACTTTGGAAATATTGAAGAAGGAACTGTTGCCACCTACGAATTTGAGTTTACCAATACCGGTAATCAACCCATTGAAATTGTAAGTGTAAAAGCCTCCTGCGGCTGTACAACCCCTTTTTGGACACAAGAAATCATCGAACCCGGTCAAACTGGTAAGATCAAAGCTTCTTATGACAGCAAAAGCCGCCCAGGTCCTTTTACCAAAAGCATCACCGTAAAAAGTAATGCCGAAAAAAGTATGCACATACTTTATATCAAAGGATTTGTAAATCCAAGCTCATCTTCCATCACCAATCAAGAAGGAAAAAAGTACAACGAAGCCCTAAACCCCCATACATCCAGTGCTACTTTGACTCCTCCCTCCATTCGGGTAGAAATGGATAAGTTTGACTTTGGTAAAGTAGAAGTGGGTCAACAAATCAAACAAAGATTTAAAATCTACAATGCCGGCCGCAAAAATCTGGTAATCACTGGGCTGAAAAATCAATGCAAGTGCATCACTTTTGGGCTTTCCAGCGGAGTAGTTGAGCATAATAACTCCAGCATTTTAGAAATCACCCTGCAATCCGATCAGGTCTTGCAATTGAATGAGGATTTTGTCATTCAGACCAATGACCCGCTTAATCCCGAACAAAAGATCAGACTTACCGCAGATATTCAAGAAAATTTCAGCAAGCACCTGTTTAATAAAAAGAGTGTGGGAGGAATTGAGTAAATGTATTGCGAGATATTCCTAAGTAGTCCATAGTAATTAGACGATAGTCCATAGCAAATACAGTTGCGTTGCTTATCAATTATTTTTGGAAATAAATCATATAAACCAATTATAGGCAACTACTTAAGAGAATAATTTTGATGCAAGCCTGCCGATCACGTATCAAGCAGGTTTGATTTTTTTTACTTCAAGTTTCTTCTTAAGCCGAATCTGCTTGCTTCCTCAGCTTTTTTATTCATCCCTGGCTTTGAATAGAGGAATCAATCAGAAGAAAAAAGAAAGTAGGTATAGTAAATTACTCAATCAAGACCTGCCAGGTCTTTTGCTTTCCTTTATACTCAATGACAAGTTGATAAAAGCCTGCCTGCAGCGTATGGATGATCAGCTCTTTTTTCTTTCCTTTTACTTGTCGCTCATCTATGCAAAACCCTTGCGGATCATAGAGACGATAGCTGAATTTTTCTTCTTCTTCTTTGTCTTTGTTTTGTGTATTGGCAGAGGTGTTTTTGGCTGAAGGAGTACTCTCTTGCTTCTCGATGGTCAGCAGATCAGTAGCCGGGTTGGGATAGACTGCAAATGGCACGGGATCACCCGGACCTCCGCCCCCGCCCGTAGTCACCGTGACCCACAAAGCTACGCCGCCACCACAACCGCAAGCATTACAGCCCTGTATTGTCACATAGGCAGATTCTTGACCTACAGTAATGGAAGCTGAAGTACCCGTAGGATTTGAACCTGATAAAAAAGCCCAACCTGGAGGGATAAGTCCTAGCCCGTTGGCAATTGTCCAGCGATAGGAACTAGCCCCGGCAGCCGTACCCGCATTAAATTGATAGGTAGCTCCAAGGGCTGACTGGCTCGGCCCATTTAAGAAACTGGGTTGGTCTGGTAGACCAGAGAGTACATTTTGTGTATAGCTGAAGTTACAGCCATTGGGTGTTGCTATGGTGACTGTGACCGGGATGTTTCGGGGCTGACTGCTTGTGCCCCTGATTTGCACCTGGCTTGTACCTTG
>JANRIC010000248.1:0-15208 GCA_033765345.1 Microscillaceae bacterium | reverse complement strand
TACCAGACTAAGCCATGTTATTAGCTTAGAAAATTGATACAAGATGAATTGCTTGAATGGAATGATTGGGGAGTTATTTATGGAGTTGGTTTGAAGAATTGTGAAATATTTGTACATATTAGCTGCTCTCCCTGGTACAATGTTATAAATTTTAGAAAATATAAGCAAATAAAATTTAAGATTTTTTTAACAAAAAATACCAAACAAAATCTAAAAATCTGATTGTCAGGTAATTATTTTTATAATTTATATCCATATCAAGCGTTGAAATATCCTAAAAGCCAAAACCAAACCTAGTCTCCCAGGGAGTCCCTCGCCAGGATTTGTTGTCGTGGGCGACATTGTAAAGCACGGTAAAATAAATCTTTGCCCGCTCTCCAAGCGAAAGCTGGAGACCTCCGCCCAGCAGTGGTGCCCATTGCCAGGTGCGGATCGTGCTGCCATCCTGGCGGAGTTCTTCGGTATTCATGCCTTCCAGTTCGCCCCAGACAAAAAGCGGCCCAAGTACCTGGTATTTGCTGTAGGCTCTGCCCCCATACAAATGCTGTGGCGGCGTAGATTTGGGGTTTTGGTAGATATAGCTCAAACCCAGCCCTGCCTGAAACCGCTCCGAAATCCGGTAACCCAGTAAGGGAGACACATTGGCAAATGCCGGATCACCTAGGCTAAAACCTACGTTCCCTCCGAGGCTAAAACGGGAGAAGAAAGCGGAGGATTTTTTTGGGTTTTGTTGGTTTTCCGTTTCGGATTGTGCCTGAATGAGTGTGATGGATACATAAAAAAGCAATAAAAAACTGCGTATTGTTTTCATATTCAAAGGATTATAAAGGAAAAATAATTTTTTGGATGTGAGCTGGTTTTATGATTGGGTATTACGGAAAATGTCAGGGTTGGGTTGTAGTGGTGGGGCAGTGAAAGAAAAAGGTATTGTCTCTTACCTAACTTTGGACGGATAGTTTTAAAATCCTGCTTATTATTCAAATTTAGCACTCAAAAACCTCTTTCTGTGGGGTATCAGTCTGCTTCAAGGTAAGAGTTAAGGAACTTATAAAAGTGTTGGCTTTGCGGATGGCCAACCCGCTCCTCTGAGTCCGGTCTGTTGGGCAAGAGACTAAGCGAAGGCAGCAGACCGTCCGCAGGGGAGCGGACGCGGCGGACGGAAAAACCTCCCTCCCTTTGGGCAGGTAGGCAGGCTTTCCGGGTCGGTTTTTAGGATGCTATCGGTTCCTCTGATTCTCTATCCAGGATATAATCACAGGCTTTTTGCGCTCTGGAGGCTGCCTCGATGACTAGCTTTTTATCGTCCTGAAGCCTTGCGATCCAGCTTTGGATATAGGCTGCGGAGTTCTCGAGGGTGCTCGGCTCGATGCCTGCAAAACCACACAAAAAACCGGCGATCATTTCGGCGGTCAGTTCCTCCCGGCTGTAGGGTTCGCTGCCAAATCCGGTACTTTCCACGAGGTCTTTGCGGTTTAAGCGGCTGGGGTGACCAGTAGAATGCCCTAACTCGTGAAACAGCGTAGCATAATATTCTTCTGAGCTTTCAAACTGCTTGCGTTCGGGCATCACGATACGATCTGCCGAAGGCTGATAATATGCTCGGTTGCTGGGTTTGTTGATGATCTCGGGCGGGTTGGGCATCTCGAAAATAATGTTCTCACAGGCTTGAATCGGGCTGAGTTCCTTTTCTTCCTCCTCCTGCGGAGCTTCTGAGGCAAATAGGGTAATGCCTTCGCACTGCTCCACATTAAACACGATGTGGTATCTAATGAGCGGTATTTCCCGTACTTCAAGCACTTTTTTGCCTTGTTCCTCCTTAGATTCTTTGATTTCCGTGAGTTTATAAAAAATCACTGGAAAGCCTTTTTGTCCTTTTTGGATTCTTCCGCCAAGCTGCTGTACCTGCTTGAAGGTCAAATAATAAGGGTCTTCATAAGGCAAGCAATTGAGTAAAAAGGCATTGATTCCCCGGTAGTTTTTGCCCGAAATGCCGTTTTTAGGGGCAATGAGCGTACCTTGTACACTTCTCCAGGGTTTGCGCCAGGGGGCTAAATCCTGCTTTAAGAACTCGATCACTCGGTCGGTAATCATTTGATAAACGTCGATTTTGGTTTTTTGCGCTGTGTTTTGCATCGCTGTAAAAATTAAGGTTAAACATTAAATACTTGTGTTAAGGCTTATTGACCAGTCTTGGTCGCCTCACAAGTCTTAAATGCCAACTGAATTGAAGGAAAAGCCGAAGGCAAGGGCGAGCCGAAAAAAATACTACCCCTGGAAGGGGTGGAGATTTTTTTCGAGTCTCGGCGCAGCGTACCCTTGCCGGAGGTTTTGACGGAAATTACCTTTGCATTTAAAAGCGGGAGAGGTGGCTCTGCGGGCGTTTTTGGCTGTTCATTGTGTGTTGGGCTTTGGCTCTACGCCCGGGGAGCTAAACGAGGGAGGAAGAATAGCTGAAATTGTAGTGCAACGAAACGTTCAGGATTCTTACCGACCGGCTGGCCAGCGTAGTGCCAAGGTGGGCAGTACGGACAAGGGATTGAAGCTTTGTTTGAGCTCGCCGCTGGAATGCGCCAAAGCCAGCGAGTGCTGAAAGCCTGGTCACTCCTTATCCCCTAGCTTTGGTGGTGCGGCTGAAACTGCGGGGATTGGGGATGGGGAGGGATGGCTCTTGAAATTTTTAAAATACATTAGATAATAAAATTAAAAATAGTTATCTTTGGATCTTAAGGTGAAGGGTGAAGCAGAAAAAATAAGTTTTATTCATCATTAGGGTTTGATTCCCTGATGCTTATCAGAAAGCTGATAAGTAGGTGCTATACCAGTTTCTACAAATGTTGAGAAACTGACAATTGCCATTAATATATTTATTAAAACTTTGATTATCATAATATACAGATGATTAATTATTGTTTGAACAATTATTATACTATTTCCTGTAATTAAAGGGGTGATGCCTACGATGGTATCGTATACGCACTTGTTTTTTCCATTGTATCCAGTCAAAAATGCGAAGCTCCACACAGGTTCATCCTTCACCTATTTTTTTATATGAAAAACTCAGATTGGTTTAGAATAAAGCACTATCCTCATATTGGATATCCTCTAACCTCAAAGGACAAGAAAAAAATGTGTAGCTATGTTAAGAATAAAAATAAGATCAGCACTCATTCATTTCTTCCTTTCATTCACAAAGTAATTAAAAAAAGAAGATTTAGAAAAAGTTACGATGAAGTAGGAAATTTATTAAATGACGGAAAAAGGGTAGTTTTAAAGCCTAAGGAGCGTGACATTTTTTATGCAAGTCATCTGGATTCATGTGTATTTTCTTATTATGGATATTTACTTGGTAAAAAATATGAGAAGAGCCTAGAAAAAAAGGATTTGGTTGAAATTGTTACTGCTTACCGAAGAGTTCCAATTTTTGAAAATGGAAAACTTGTAAGAAACAAATGTAATATTGATTTTGCAAATGATATTTTTAATTTTATTAGACAGAATCAAGATAAAGAATTGATAACCTTGACTTTTGATATAAAGAATTTTTTTGACAGCCTTGATCATGAAATTTTAAAAAAAGCTTGGTGTAATGTTTTAAATCAAAGCAAGTTGGACGATGATCATTATAACGTTTATCGTAACATTACGAAATTTTCTTTTGTCGAGGAAAAGGATCTATTTAACCTTTTTAAAGACAAGATAATAGTTAAAACCAAGACTGGGTCAATTAGAAAAAAGAAGGTTAGTAAACTCAAATATATGTACTCACAAAATGCTATCGCTTTTTGTGAAAGAAAAGATATTCACATAATTAGAAAAAAAAGTTTGATAAGAAATAATAAATATTTTGAGTCAAAATTAAGAAATTTTGGAATTTGTCAGGGCTCTTCGATTAGTCCTATTCTAGCAAATATTTATATGTTAGAATTTGATGAATTTTTAAATTCAGAATTAAAAAAAATGGCTGGGCTTTATAGGAGATATTCTGATGACATGGTAATTGTGTGTGCTAAGGAAAATAAAACAAACATTATAAGTTTGGTAAAGGACAATCTTAGGGACTTGGCAAAACTTGAAATACAAGATCAAAAAACACAAGCTTTTCATTTTTATAAAGAGAATGACAGATTGGTTTGTTTACAAGAATTCAATGAAATCATCAATTCTAATAGCAAAAAAAGAAATTTCGAATATCTGGGTTTTAGTTTTGATGGGGAAAAAGCTTGGCTAAAAACAAGTACTTTAGCCAAATTTTACAGAAAAATGAAATTGAATGTGAGAAGAGGTAAGTATTATTCAAAAGTAATTAATAATGATACAAGAGGTCAAATCTTTAAAAGACGAATATATAAAAAGTTTTCTTATGTTGGAGCCAGAAGGTATTTTAAATATGAAAGAGTAAAAGGAACAACTGATCAATGGAGAAAATCTTCTTATAAATATAATTGGGGCAATTTTATCACTTATGCCAAATTAGCCATTAATACATTAAAGAATAATGGCATTAGATCTCAGATAAAAAGACACTGGAAAATTCTTAACGATCAAATAAAACGATGAAGCTCTAATTAAAAAAGTAGTATTTTTTAAAGAAAGAATATGGTTCAATACAATTTAAGTAGGGAAGCTACTGAGTGAAAAAACTTACGTAATTTAATCGCAAAAACTACCTACTATTGGCCAAAAAGTTTCAACTCAATTATTAAATCAAAAAAAAGATTTCCATTTAATGCAAAGTAAACAGAAGTCTTTTCTGTAATTATCCATTTTCTACCTTCCCAAGTGTTATTTCTAATTTCCTCGATGTCTTTTTGAGAAAGCTCTCCTCTATTTGTTACATCATTCCCTAAGAAAGAGATTAAATCATCCATCAATTTTTTTAACTCTTCTGTCGTGGTGGTATTTTCATAAAAATTATCGCTTCTACGAAAAGTGTTATACACAAAATTTAGATCACTATAAAAATCTTGAAGGACGAGATTAAAGTAATTAAAAATTCTTTCGGAGGGATAAAAGATACGTCTGTATGAACCAAGAATATCATCTATTTCGCCTTCCCAAAATGGTTGGTGCAAGTATACTTTTTCAAGATACTCTAGAGTTTCGTGAAAATTATTTTGTTTAAACCTAAGTTTCTCAAAAATATCAGGAAACTCGTGAGGAAAACAAACTATAGTATTGACATTACGTTTTTTGTATATTGCCTTGGCTTTAGAAATTAGATGTGTATCGTTAGATACAAAAATATCATAAATAGTTGCATACCCTACATGCTGTGCATCATCAGTGATATTGGCAAATGTATTTTTCCGTTTCCCTTCCCTTGCCACAATTTTGTCTTGGCGAAAGCCAAACATATCAAGGCTAACGTAATCGTCCGTTATTATATCAAACCATGTGTAATCTTTGACTTGCTCTTTTCTGGCTTCATTCTTAACTCCAATGAATTCATCATATTCTGTGTTTATAGGAAGCTGAAATTGTTTAAAGAACTTTGATAATTGAGAAAAGGGGTCTTTAAGGTTATTAGGGTCGGTGCCAAATAATTTATCGGGATTATATTTGTGCCCAGTAGTATTCAAGGCTTCATTTATAAGTGCTCTAGCCTCTTTATACTGATCGTATTCATTCCAATTTTTTAGAAGCTTGCCTATTGTTTCAAACCAACCAACCCAAGAAGGATTATCTATAAATCCAGGAAACATACGATTCATAAAGTCGGCACTTTCTGGGTTTTTAAAAGCACTTATTAATGTTTCATCCATTGGGATATTATTCATATAATATGTGAACAATTTACCTTTCTCAGATTGTCCTTGTTCTTCAAATAATTTTGCAATATCAACAATTAGATTTTCTCCTATTTCAATACCTGGGTCTGATATACTCTCCTCGAATATATCTTTGGGCTTATAATTAGTTGATTCAACGCCACGTTTATGGACATAATAGATGTAATGGTTTTTTGTGATTTCAGAGATATAATCTAAATCAGTTTCAATTAATTGGAGTTTTTCCTCAGAACCATCAAACCCTCTTTTTAAATCAGAAATATGAGCTGAAGAATAAGATATTTGAAGATTATCTCGGTATTTTTCAATCAAATTAGAGATATATGAGAAATCCCCACGCTTCATACTGGTAAATACATTATGGTCAAAATATAATCTAATCATATGTGGTTTATCTACTATTTAAACTAGTTTTGAACACTTTGAAAGGTTTTTATTTTAGCCTTTAGGTAAATGTTTCTTTCTTCCTATAATAGCCTTCTATTACTTCATCAAAACAGATTTTTTTTGTTATTGATAAGTCTAAATGTTTAATATCGATTTTTTTAAGAGATTTTAATTTAATAAATTTATCGGCTTCATGAATAAATGAAGGAAATAATTCAAGTATCAAAAAATTTGAAGTATTATGAAATTCAATATTTTTTAGTGAAATCGGCAAAAAGAATTGATAAATCAAGTTACCAGTCTGTACCATTAAAACATATTCCGGAAACTCGTTTTGATTTATAACAATGCTTTTTGCTTTATAAAGTTGAGCTTGCGGATTAAGAAAAATTTTGGAGGACATTGTATATCGCCAAATGGAATAGAATTGCAATCCATCTGAAATTGGTTCAGACAGACTTAAAAGCTCCAGGTAATGTTTGTTGTCTTCAACTTCTGAATCTGGCAGTAAAGAAATTCCAATTTTAAAAAAAAGCTTGTAAATATAAAAAGGTATAAAGTGCCTAGTCCTTAGCGTCAGTCTAATCCCGTTTTTACCAAAATATTTAAAATCATCGAGATTATTCATTACTTTGAATTCTCTTTTTCCATCTATTACTTTGAGTTTGGTAGATTTTTCTCCTAAATTTTTTCTTGATTGGAATTCAGGAATACCCTTTTTGGTAGACACACCATATAATGTTAAAAAAGGTTGAATGAAAGTAGCCGTATGGGATTCATAAAGCTGAAACTTTTGATTACACGCATCACATTCATTATTTCTGGTATGGCTATTCTTTCCAAAAAGCTCAGGAATAATATGTGGGATTGTTTTAAAGGATGTTTCTAATGAACTCTTACCACAATATCTGCATACCTTATGCACATTGTTTTTAAATTGCGACTGATCGCTCGTTTGTGATACTAAATCATAATAGTCGAGGAAGCCTTTCATAGGGTTTTACGATTGATACCTAAGGGTAGCAAAATGTAACCTATGCTTAATATTTAAACCGTAACATGTAAAATCACATTTTCTCGTAATTTAGAGTTGTTTTGGATTGATCACTCTGACTTCTCTTTAGCTTGCTGCTCCAAAAGCTTTCTAAGTATTTCTTCAATATCATTCAATTGATTTTTCATATCCTGTATGTCTTGGCTGTGTTTTGAAGAACTGTTGATAAGATGGGTAAAATAATTCGCAATATTTTCAGGACTCACTACAATTTGAACATTTTCATCTGACTGTTTATTGAGAATAATATCATCAATCTCTAAAATTTTGGCTACATACAAAAAGCGATCTAAGGGAAAAGGTGAATCTCCATTTTCCATTTGAGCATAAGTCGTTGTACCAATGCCAAGCATTTCCGCCATTTTTTTCATACTGATTTTTTTCTCGGTACGGACTTGTTTGATTTTTTTTCTAATTTGGCTTTCTAATTCTTTATGTTCGTTGTCACCGTACTTAGATGCTTCCATTTTTGATGATATTTTAATTTTTTTCGTTGTCAAAGAAAATTTTTCTTGTTTTATTCTTTAATAACGTATACATTTGTCTTGTCAGAAAAATTATTCGCTCTGACCAAACAAATTTATAAAATTTCCATAATTAAATCTATTTATTCAAAACAAAACCCCTGCCACCGACCAAAGTTACAGGGGTTGATTCACTCCAAATATCAGTAATAAAATGAAGTTTCTATTTTCAGGATGGGGCACAGGTCGCCAGGCGAAAGTGTCCCAAAGCAACAGCGAAGATAATACAATTTTTGGATTTATCTTCAATCAATTGGAAGTTTTCTTGCTCATCGGGATGGGGCTGATGATCTATGCCCTGTTCAACACCTTTACCGAGTACATCTCTGCCGAGGCTGTGTTTATCAGTGCGCCTGATCGCCTGACCTTTGCCCGCACCCTGATCTTTGGGCTGATGGGTGTAGAAGTATTGTTGGCACTCGCCACGAGTTACTTCCGCCGCCGCAGCGAATGGCTCAAAAGCATCTTGGTGACTGGCGTGGCCTTTGTGATCACCTATTACAACCACCTCACGATCAGCGAGATATTTGCCGAAATCCCCGGAAGTTCTCATGCCGTAGAGGTCAAACTCCTGCTTGCCAACTGGCTCATCTTCGGGCTAGGCGAAATCGCCTCCTTGCTCATGAACAGCAAAGGACTCGATGCCCAGGCAGCCCATCAAAGCCAAGTACCCGACTGGTTTCAAAGCTTTGCCCAAGATTTGCAGGCAAGCTTGCAACCCAAACCACGCTTCTCCCCTGCCCCCCAGGGCTTTGGCGGGAAAGCAGAAACCCCCAGCACACAAACCGAAATCGGCTTTCACGCCTCCCTCAAAGAAAACAGGGAAGAAAAAGAACGCAAAATCGCCCGCCGAGGACCCAGCCTAGACTATGAAAAAATGGCTCTACTCGTAGATCAGGGATGGCGCACCAAAGACATCGCCGCCGCCATGGGCTGTTCGGAAGCTTCGGTCAGGAAGGTCAAAAATCAAAAAAAGAAGCACCACAAAAGCTGAAACACAACACCCAAAAACGCTAAACTGCCCTTCTAGCACTTTAGCGTTTTTTGTCTGCGTCCTTAGCCAGGCTACGATTTTTCTCCCGAAGCTCGGCGATCAAATCCTGAAGCACTTTGATTTCAGCCTCCTTGGCCCGGATGGTTTCATCCTTCGCCCGGATGATCTGCCTCAGATAAGATTCCGAAGAATTGCCGTATTCCGCCGTTGGCTCTTGCACGATAGAGGGCTTGGGGAGCGTATAACTTGTATTTCGCAAATCAGAATAGGTAAGCTCATCTAATTTCAATTGGAAATAATCTGCCAGTGCCGTCAGGATGGTAAGGTCAGGAATACTGCTTCCATTCTCATAATACCCTATCATACTGCGGGTTTTACCGATGACTGCCGCCATTTCGTCTTGCGAAAGATTCTGTCTTTGGCGCAAATATTTTAGATTTGATGCAAAATAATTAGACATTTTTGTATTTTTTACACAATTTATGCAAGTAATACTTGCAATTATTAAATTATGTATGTAAAATTGAATACTTAAACTTTTAAAATCATGCCCCAAGTTACAAAATTTAAGCTCAAAGAGCACATTCAGGAAGTAAAAAAACGCCTTGCACCAGGCGAAATCAAGCAGGTTGCCATCCGAGCAGGTGCATCTTATGAATATACCAAAAAGATTCTCCTGGGTACAAGGCGAGTGAGAAGCGAACTGTCCAAGCGCATCGTGTTAGCCCTGGAGCAGACCGTACTCTCGCAGAATCCCATGCGGATGTCTGCCCAAGAATATGTATCGCTTTGGTTTAAAGTCAAGCTCAGAAGGGGGGAAGCCAACCTTTATCAGGACTTTCTCAAGGAGCATCTTGATGGAGAGATGCAGGAAAAAATAAGAATTACACAATGATGATGTTTATCAACAATATTCATGAATTAAACCCTAAAAAAAAAGCCCTCAATTCCTGATCAATTGAAGGGCTTAAACCTTAAATACAACAGCCCTTATCCGGTGAAAATAGATAAAAGAGCTGTAATTGCTTGACGTAAAAGTACAAAAAAACTACTTAAAAAGCTAGTTTTTAAGGCAATTTTTTACAGTTCTTTCCCTGATTAAAGGCTGATTATCAAAGCTCTAAACACAGCCGATATGCAAGAACTCTCCGAAGAAACTCCCCATCAGGAAATCCTGGAAAGGATTCAGGAACTCCTCCTGGAAATGAGCAAAAATCAACTTGAGAACTTAGAAAAGCAACTCCGTAAAAAACCCGTCGTGGAGATCGTAGAGCAATACCTGGACACACACTACGAAATCCGCAGCAATACAGTAGCACATTGCTTCGAGTACAGGCGCAAACAAAGCCACGAACCCTTTGAGCAGCTCAATGAAGACGAACTGTTTAGGGAGCTACAGAAGAAAAAAATCTTCTTCGGCTTAAACAGCCTTCGCTCATTGCTCCGCAGTAAGTTTGTGTCACAGTACGATCCAATCCGTGCTTACTTTGAGCGTCTGGAACACTGGCAGCAGGGTAGGGATGAAGACCACATCGATAAGCTCGCTAGTTATGTCAAAGCCCGAGACCCCGACAGATTCCGATACCACTTCAAAAAACACCTCGTCCGGGCAGTTGCCTGTGTGATGCTGCCCCAGGTCTACAATAAACACTGCCTAGTGCTGATCGGCAGGCAAAACGACGGCAAAAGCTCCTTCTGTCGATTCCTGAGTCCCCCAGCACTGAGAGATTATTATGCCGAAAACATCGGCACAGACAAAGACAGCCTCATTGCCCTGACCGAAAATTTCTGGATCAACCTGGACGAACTCTCGACCCTCTCACGCTCTGACATCAATGCTCTCAAATCGGTTTTCTCCAAAGACATCGTCAAAGTGCGCCGCCCTTATGACAGTAAAACCACCTCCACGCACCGAATAGCCAGCTTTCTGGGCAGCACCGATCGCTACGAATTCCTTAGCGATGAGGCAGGTTCGGTGCGCTGGTTATGCTTTGAAGAAGAGGGCATCGACTTTAACTACACCCAGGATTGTGACATAAACCAGGTTTATGCCCAGGCCTATCAGCTTTTTAAAGACGGCTTCAAGTATGATCTCAGCCGACAGGACATTGAAGAAAGCGAAAACGTAAACCGAGAATATCAAATCACGACCCCGGAAATGGATTTGCTCCAAAGATACTATCAGCCCGGTAATCCCGAGAACCCTGCCGACTTTATGACAGCCACCGAAGTGACCACAGAACTCGTGCGGGCATCCGAAAACAAAGTCAAAATCCTACCCAGAGACGTAGGCAAGGCACTTAAATTCCTGGGATACCCCAAGGGGCAGCTCAGAAAAGCAGGTACATTTCCTATCAAAGGTTATTATATCCAAAGAATAGACTCCCTGAGCAACTATGAAAAAGACAATCACAGCCCAATACCTGAAAAACAAGAAGTCCCATTTTAGAAATCATTAATAAAAAAAATAAAAGCTCACTTACTACATTACTACAAAGCTTATAAAATAATGATAATCAATGTGTTATTATGTAGTAAGTAAATATAAGATTACTTACTATGACTTACTACACTTACTACAAAAAAGAGTAAAATAAGCTTAAAACAAGACCTATGTAGTAGCTGAGTAAGTGAAAAAAAATTGTAGTAAGAAAAAAAAATACATATAAACCTCTGATAACAAGCAAGTTAAAACATTGTAGTAAGTGAGTAACTGAAAATCGCATTTTAAAAAAACTTTGTAATCTCTACAGCTACTAAGAATACAAAAACCAAATGAAACAAATATTAAAAAAATACAATCTACTTCGTATTGAGCAACAAATCCGCATAGCGGGGAAAGATGCTTCACATTTTTTTTAAACCATTTAATTTAAAACCAACAAGCTCATGAACCATCACACAAAGACCGAAACTTTAATACAAAACTACCTCTTTGCCCTAGAAGCTGCCGAGTATGATGTAAGACTGGTACCAGTGGATAAAGAGAGTGATCCGCCCATCAAGCGAAAGTACAGTCCTGAACAAATGTTGAAAAGTATCAAATTTTTCAAGGCCAAGAATGTAGAAGGTTACCACATTTATGCCCGTCCGCTTGGCTGGGAGTACATTCTGGTGGATGACCTCAGCAGAGAAAATCTAAAACTCCTTAAAGTTTTTAAGCCCTGCCTACTGATAGAGACCAGTCCAGAGAACTATCAGGCCTGGCTTCGGCTCGCAGAAGTACCCGAAGACAGAGAAAGTGCCAAAGCAATCTGCCAGGCATTAGCCCGACATCTGGGAGCTGACCCCGGTAGTGCCGAACCCGACCATGTGGGAAGGCTTCCCGGATTTACCAATCGTAAGCCCCAGTATCAGGATGAAAAGGGATTGTACCCTTACGTGAAGCTCCATAAATATGCTCGGCGTTTGAGCTCCATTTCCCCTGAGAAGGGAATTGTTGCTCAAAAAGCTGGACCGATTCCCATTCAAAAGCCCAAGAGATCAAAAGACCGAGACCGTAGCCGGGAAGACTTTAACCTGGTTTGTATGCTCATCCGGCAGGGAAAATCAGACGAATACATCCGTGAGCAACTGATGCTCAAAAGTGAAAAGGCTACCGAAATCAATCCCTCCTGGGACTATATCGGGAAAACTATCCGCAACGCAAGAAGAATTTTGAATAAATAAAATATCCAATTAAACTTTAAAAAGTATGCTAGAAATCGAGTTAGTACTTGAAAAGCTTAAAAATATTGAGCAGCTTATCATCCATCAGAAACGCATTTTAAACATAGATGACCTGGCAATTCTTACTGGTTGGAGCAAATCCCATATCTACAAATTGACCTCCACCAACCGAATACCCCACTACAAGCCTGGCGGCAAAACCATTTATTTTGATAGGGAAGAGGTTGAAGAGTTTATACTTTCGCATCGGGTGAATACCGTTGAGGAGATCAAAGCCAAAGCAAATGCTTTTATTTTTGCGAGAAAAAGAAAAAAAAATTAGAGCAAAATTTCTCTGATTTTGTATGTATCTGGTATGTATCAAAAAAAGCACTTACAAAATATACTTTGTAAGTGCTTGATATTCAAGTGGACCCTGTAGGATTCGAACCTACGACCCCCTGCTTGTAAGGCAGGTGCTCTGAACCAGCTGAGCTAAGAGTCCTTTTTTATTTTTCTTCCTCTTAAAAGGGAATGCAAAGATGCAGGATAAGCTTGAAACTACCAAACAAAACCCTAAATATTTTTTAAATTTCTTTGAGTAGATCAAAGAAATTTTTCAGCGATACAGCCGAGGCGATTTTTGCAGGCAGATCAGCAATGGCGATGCGCTCTTGGTCGGTGGTATCACGGTAGCGAAGTGTCACGGCATTATCTTCCAGGGTTTGGTGATCGATAGTCACGCAGAATGGCGTACCGATCAAATCCATACGGGTGTAGTTTTTGCCGATAGCCCCTCGGTCTTCGTAGACGGTTTCAAAGTCATAACGCAGCATCTCGAATACTTCTCTGGCTTTTTCGGGCAATCCTTGTTTTTTGACCAGCGGGAAGACTGCAACTTTGATCGGCGCAATAGCCGGATGGAATTTGAGGTAGATGCGTGTTTTTTCTTCTCCTTTGGCATCTACGCCAGTATCTTCGGTGTAGGCATTGCACAATACAGTCAAGAAAAGGCGATCGGCTCCGATGGAGGTTTCTACTACATAAGGAATGTATTTTTTCTTGTCCTTGTCTTCAATACTTTCGTCGAAGTACTGCATTTTGGTTTTGGAGAATTTTTCGTGTTCTCTGAGGTCAAAATCGGTGCGAGAGTGAATTCCCTCCAATTCCTTCCAGCCAAACGGAAACTCATATTCTATATCTACGGCTGCATTGGCATAATGCGCCAGTTTTTCGTGTTCGTGCCAGCGGAGTTTTTCGGCAGGGATGCCCAAAGCGTGTAAAAACTTCATTCTTTTGGCTTTCCATGCGTGGTAGGCTTCCATTTCTTCGCCTGGGCGCACAAAGTATTGCATTTCCATCTGCTCAAACTCGCGCATACGGAAGATAAACTGTCGGGCTACGATTTCATTGCGAAATGCCTTACCGATTTGAGCAATTCCAAAAGGCACTTGCATACGTCCGGTTTGTACTACATTCAAGAAATTGACAAAAATACCCTGTGCTGTTTCAGGGCGCAGATATACTTTACTTGAATCATCGGCCACAGAACCCATTTCAGTAGAAAACATCAGGTTGAATTGCCGTACTTCGGTCCAGTTGTTGGTACCGGATTCAGGACACACGATATTTTCAGCCATAATCAGTTCATACAAGCCTGCCATATCTCCCTGAGTCATCAGTGTACCCATTTTACCAAGTAGGGCTTGTGCTTCCTCTGTTTTGCCTTCTTTTTCATACAAAGCGGCTTTTTCCTCGAGCAGCACATCGGCACGGTAGCGTTTTTTGGAATCTTTGTTATCTAGCATAGGGTCGCTGAAGCTATCTACGTGCCCAGAAGCTTTCCAAACGGTAGGATGCATAAAAATAGCAGCATCAATCCCAACCACATTTTCGTGAAGCTGAGTCATGGCTTTCCACCAGGCTTGCTTGAGGTTGTTTTTGAGCTGTACGCCGTTTTGTCCGTAGTCATAGACAGCCTGCAAGCCGTCATAAATCTCACTGGATGGGAATACAAAACCATACGCTTTGGCGTGAGAGACTATTTTCTGAAACAGTACGTTTTCTTCGGGTTTGTTTTTGTTCTTTGCCATGATGCGGCAAAGATAAACAGGGGCTTGAAAAGGACAAAAATCTTTTTGAGGGAATTCTCTTTCTTAGGATTAAAAAGTATATTTGTACTAAATAAAAATTCATGAAAATTTCTGAAACTATCCAATACGAGCTTGAACGGAATAAACCAATGCCTAGTAAATTACACTCAATTATTCAAAGTAATCTAATTGGATTATTCTTTGTACACTATAACGATATTTACCGGGTTTATTCTGAGCTAAGTATTTCACTTGAGGGTTGGGATTCTGTACCGGATATTGCCATTTATAACAGAAAAGAAGAAAATTTTAGGGAAGATGAGATTCAAATGAGTGAAGTTCCTTTGGGGGTAATTGAAATTTTGTCTCCCACTCAAAATATGCAGGAACTAATTTATAAGGCTGAAAGATATTTTCAACAAGGAGTTCTTTCCTGTTGGTTGGTTTTCCCTCTCCTTAAGAATATTTATGTTTTTGAAAACCGTGAGTATTATCAAATATTTAAACACCAGGAAGAGTTAAAAGATGACCGTTTGAATATCCGACTTTCATTAGAAAAAGTTTTTCATTGAAATTTCTCTGATAACTTCGGAAAACTATTAAGAATAAAGATAAGAGGCAAAAATATTGAAAAACTGAGATAAATTTTGTTATTTAAGGTCAAAAATAAGCTAATATGACACTTATAAACTACCTTGAAAGTTTACTATCCCATTACA
>JANRIC010000009.1:0-54574 GCA_033765345.1 Microscillaceae bacterium | reverse complement strand
AAATAATTAAAATAATTAAAATAATTAAAATAATTAAAATAATTAAAATAATTAAAATAATTAAAATAATTAAAATAATTAAAATAATTAAAATAATGCTCTTACCAAAGCTTAGACTGATAACTGAAATTCAATGATTTTAAACCCATAATTTCGTCAAAAGACTACCCTTTAAAACTATCAGTCCAATTCTAGGTAAGAGCCTAAAATAATTAAAATAATTAAAATAATTAAAATAATTAAAATAATTAAAATAATTAAAATAATTGGTGGTATTCAAGATGTAATGTTGAAATAAAAGCCCCTTTTTGAACAAACAGCATTACTTGTTTAACACTACCAATTTTTGATATGAAATATTCAAAAATCGAACTTTTTAGTCCCTGTATTTTATCAATCATTGAGCAGGAATCTAAAAGAATTTTTAGCAAATAAAGGCAAAATTTAGTATCTTGCTTTCTGTATTTAGTGTGTAATCTATTTAAAATCAATGAGGTTATGACAGTTTTAGATCAGATATTGGATTCTCCTCAATTGCCAGATTATTTTCGGCAAATTCAAGCGCGTTTGCGAGAAGAAGCCTCTAAGCGACAAGAATATTATCAGTTAATCAAAGAATCAGATAAAGCGGAATTTATCAATGGTGAAATTATTTATCAAACGCCTATCCTAAAACGACATGGCAATGCCTCGGATAATTTATTGGTACTCATAAAAACTTATGCCGATTATAAAGACCTGGGTTACACCGGCCATGAGAAATATGTGGTCTCCTTGACTCGAAATGATTACGAACCCGATATTTGTTTTTGGTCAAAAGAAAAGTCCCAGAATTTTACGGAAGAGCAAATTCAGTTTCCCGCCCCGGATTTTATTGTAGAAGTACTTTCTAAAAGTACAGAGAAACGAGATAGAGGCATTAAAATGGAAGACTATGCCCTTCACGGCGTAAAAGAATACTGGCTGGTAGATGTGACATTTAAACAGGTAGAACAGTATTTCTTGGAACACGATAAATTCCGTCTACATCGGATTGCTAAAAATGATGATATCATCGAGAGTACGGTCATTAAGAATTTTGCTTTCGAGGTAAATGCCATCTTCGACCCTCAAATCAATATCCGTGCGCTGCAAAAACTTTTGGGAAATTGACTTGATGCCTTCCACACTGCCTATTCTGTGAGCTGCGTCGCGCAAAACAACATCTTGTAGCACATCGCTACAAGCAATAAAATCAAGCACAATGGCTATTTAACAAAAAAATCAAGTAATTTTGGATGTTTTCATCAAAAATTCTTGCTGTATTATGTCCCAAATCCTCTTTACCCAACCTGACTGGCAGCTTTTTACCAATATCAATACCCTGCCACAGCAGGCGGGTGTCTCAAGGCATTTGCTCCCCAAACTGGTCGCCAAAGAACTTACCGACAATGCCCTAGACACGGGTGCCAAAGTGGAGATTTTTCACGAAAATGACGGCATGTTTCAGGATACCATCATCATCAGGGATTATGGGGCAGGCTTTCCGGGTACGAATGCAGAAATTGCCAATCTTTTCTCGATCAATCGCCCGCTGACAAGCTCCAAACGTTTTAGGCTTCCTCTGCGGGGGGCTTTGGGGAATGGTTTGCGGGTAGTGGTAGCTACGGTATATTGTACGGGTGGTTCGCTATTCGTGGCTACACGTGGACGCAGGCTTCAGCTTCTCCCCCAGGACGACGGCAGCACCGCCTTCCAGGAATTAGGCACTTTTGAAGAAGAAGGCACAGAAATTAAAGTCGTTTTGCCGGATAATTTTTTTGGTGAGGGCATCCTGGATTGGGCAAATTTGTCCCTTGAAATGAACCGGGGCGAGACTTTTAGCGAGCAAACCAATCCCTTCTGGTACGACTCGGATAGCTTTTACAATCTTTTGCTTGCTACGCCGGACGAGGTGCAAATTGCCGATTTTCTGGTATTTTTTGAAAAAATTTCTCCTGCTAAAGCCAAAAAAATTGCCTCGGATTTACAAAAAAAATCCTCTTTTTCTCCGCTCAACCGCATTGCACGTGAAGAAGCTGACTTACTGCTTGAATCTCTACGCCTACAAAGCAAACCCATCAAAGCCCAAAAATTAGGTGCCGTGGGCGAATTGGAGTCATTTCCGGCCTACCACAAAACCTACAGCACACTCGCGCTCAAAACTACCAAAGGAAAATTCGATGCCGAAATCCCCCTGGTCATCGAGGCTTATGCGGCTTCGGACGGGCGCGGACAAGGGCAGTTTTTTGTCAATAAAACTCCCATTACTGGCGATGTAGACGTGAGCTATTATGAAAAACGCATCAGTCTCTACGGCTGCGGACTGAGCCGAAATATAGAAGTTGCCAAAATCCCCGAAAATCCCAGCTTTTGGGTCAATATCATCACACCATATATGCCTATCGTGAGCAATGGCAAGGAACCCGACTTATTAGCCCTTGAGGATTCAGTCACGGAGGCAATCCGCAAAGTAGCCTCACAACTCAAAAAACATGGCGACCCTGAACGCAATCCTTTTTTGTTTGAACAAGACAAAGCACCTTCTCAGAAAAAAATTGTTATTGAGCATTTGGATACTGCCATTGACAAAGCCTCCGGCAAGGGACAGTATCGTTATTCACTTCGGCAATTGTACTACGTCATGCGCCCTTTGGTGATGGAAAACACGGGCAAAGAGCTAAAATATGCCAATTTTAATACCATCATTACGGATTTTGAATATGAATCGGGGCAAGACCTGAGAGGCGTTTACCGCGACGAGCGAGGTACGCTGCTCCACCCACACACCCACTACGAAACCAAGCTGGGTACCAAAAATATTGAGCAATACCAACGCCCGATTTTTAATTTCAACAAAATATTATATTCCGAAAAAGAAGGTTTTTTCGAAATCCTCAAAGATGCACGCTTTTGTGAAAAATACGACTGCGCCCTCTTGACTTCCAAAGGTTTCGCCAGCCGTGCAGCAAGAGATGTAATCGATCTGCTTGCTGAAACCGAAGAAGAACTCTATTTCTTTTGTATCCACGATGCCGACCTTTCTGGTACGCTGATTTATCAGGCCTTGCAGGGAGCTACCAAAGCGCGCCCAGGGCGCAAGGTACATATTTATAACCTGGGTCTAGAGCCCTGGGAGGGGCTGGAAATGGGCTTGGAGGTAGAATCCCTGGAAAAACGATCTACCAAAAACCCTGCACAGTATGTAATGGATTATGACACGGACTTGACCCAAAACAAACCCTTTCATTATCTGGGCTACGAACGCTGGGCTGACTGGCAGGAATGGCTTAAATCATTCCGCATAGAACTCAATGCGATGGATACACCTACTTTTATCCATTGGCTGGATGATAAATTTTCGGCGTATCCGGTCGGTAAGGTCGTCCCACACGAGACTTATCTGCAACAGGAAGCCGAAAACAGCCTCGAGTCCAGCCTCAAGCAACAAATCAAAGAAGAAATCCTACGGAATTTGAATATTGAAAAGCTGATTTCGGAGAAATTTGAGGGCATTTTCCCTGCACTCAAAGCCCAGTTGGAAGATTTACCACTGGAAGAAAACCTCCGAAAGCAGCTCCAAGACTCGCCTACTCACAGTTGGCAGCAAAGTTTTTTAGAAATTTTGGGGGAATTGATGCGGAATTGGGAGGGGAAATAAAATTACTGGATTCCAACGAACTTTTGATTGGCTTGGTCTTTTACGTCTTTGGCTAGTTCTTTACATTTTTCTACGTGCAGATAAATTTCAACAGGGGTAGAAATACTACCCACAGACCCTTTTTTATGGGCAAATTCACCTCGTTCTTCTTTTAATTTAGCCAAAGAACGCATCATGTCCACATCTTGGTTAATATCAATGGCTACAGGAATTAATAACTCCATCAGATATTCAAAGCCTATTCCATGGCTTCCTTCAATATGAATTTTAAAAAAATCTTCACAAAAACCCAATAATTCGTCAATATGGTTTTTAGCTTTTGCCAAACGTATTCTTTCTTGTACATCTTTAAATTTGACCTTAAGTTTCATTTTTTTTTCTGTACGGCTGAGTACAAAATACACAAGTGTAACCAAAGAGTCATTAAAAGTTTGTTTTTCTTTCCAGGTTTGATGACTTAACTCAACAATCTTTAAAGTTATCTGCTCAAAATACTCTTCTAACGCAGCATGAGAAAGTACTGTGTAAGCATTAACATCTAACGCATAGTTTGATTGATGCAAAGAATCTTTATCTTTAAACCTTAAAGTACTTTTAAATGAATTGTCTTCAGAATGTTCAATCAACTCGATAAATGGTTCAATAAATTTTTTATACAAAGTATTGAGTTGAAGTGTCAATTCTCGATAAAGGTTGTCAAAGTCAGTCACTGATTTAAGAATTAATGGTCTGATTGGTTAAATTCACAATTTTTTCAATATTTGTCCCAAAAGACTCATTGATAATATGTTCAAACGTTTGAAATCTTTTCACATAACCTTTTTGATTATTAGTTCCCAGTCTTAAAGAATTGGAAAATTCACGATCATTGTTAAATATTATTTGAAAATCACTTACAAATTTCCCAAAGTTTTCTTTGGTAATCAGTGATTCGTCCACAAAAGCAAAGAAATAGACTTGGGCTTCAAAAACTGCTTTATTAAACTTAGAAATATCAGGTAATCTACCTATTTTCTTATAGTTGTTTAATTCATCTGTAAAAATCAAATTAAAGCCTTTGTACAATTTATTCAGTGAATCATTAAAGGTTTCATAAGCCTGTTTTACTTTATCTTCATAATGAATCCACTCCTTATTAATGGTATCAATGCTTTCATCAAGAAAAGCCCTTAAACTGCCTTTGTAATTACCCATAAAAAAATAATTGGCAAAAAACTTTAAAATTATTTCTACATCCTCAAGTCTTTGATCTGGGGCATTAAAACCGGCTATTTTATGTAATATCATTTTCTCTTGCACATCCGTAATTTCCATTAAATAATCTGAAAATGGACCGGGATATAAGGCCTGTCTTAGTTCTTGCATTGAAAGTTGTATAAAACTAGTATTAAGCCTAATAAACATATCGTAAAGAATATCATATTTGGGAACATTTTGAATAATCGCACAGCGTATATCTACATTCCTAAATCGTCTGATAATATTGGGTTTATCTTCAAAGTCTTTGTAAGTCAAATCATTTAAATCCGTTCTAACTTTCAGGTTTTTAATTTTACTTTCTTTCCAATATTCATATTCCGGCTTCATAAAACCTATGATACTGGTAAGTCTTTGTTTGCCGTCAATAACAATGTATCTATGTGGCTGATTAGATACTTCGGCAAGAATAATTTCAGGAACTGGATAGCCAATCATCAAAGATTCTATAAATTTACCTCTTGCATCATCATCCCAAGCGTTTCGTCTCTGGAACTTAGGTTTTATATCGATATCCCCTACCTCAAATAGTTCATAAAATACAGTTGGAGTCCAAGATTTTGGATTTATTACTACCCTCTCTAGTTCAGAAAATTTGATTTCTTCCAATAACCCATCTTCATCATACATTTGGTTATCTTCCATAAGTCAAGCGTTTATTAATTTATTTAAATTATCCTTTCAAATTTAAGCAAACTATTTTACAATTCCATGTCTATTTTATTAACTTTACAGCCTTAAGATAATCCAACTTAGCAGAATTTAGAATGCTCAAACCTGACTTATACGTAGAATCCTGTTATGGTTTACATCATGTTGCTAGCGAATCTGTACATGCTTTGGTGACTGATCCACCCTATGGCTTGGGCTTTCAAAACCACGCTTGGGACAAAGAAAGAAATCGTAAAAAGCGCAAATTTGACGTACCTGACAAACAAATCTGGGAGGATGCCTACCGCGTGATGAAACCCGGAGCTTTCGGGCTGGTTTTTTCTTACTCTCGGCTGATGCATTATGTGATGTACGATTTGGAAGATGCCGGATTTTATATAAAAGACGTGCTTTTTTGGGCTTATCTGAATGGCATGCCCAAACTCAAAAATATTGGTACTGAAATCGACGGACGATTGGGCGTAGAAAGCAAAGTGATAGGAGAATATACCTACATACAAGGTTATCTGAAAGAAAAAGAACCCGGTAAACCTTATAAAGTAAACGGCACAAAACTGATCAAAGAACCTGGTTCAGAATTGGGGCAACAATATAAAGGCGCAGGATTGGGACTCAAAACGGCCTACGAACCCATTATTTTGATTCAAAAACCCATTGCCGAAGATTTGGACGTGGTAGGAAATATTATGAAATACGGAACAGGAGCACTTAATTTTGAAGCCACCCGCATCCCTTATGGCAAGGAACAAGGCAAAGTAGGGCATAATCCGCATCCCAAAGGACGTGTACCTGCCAATATCATCCGCAGCGAACCGCTTGAAGACGGTTTGGACAAATATTTTTTGATCCAAGGAGACGAGCCTATCAAGCAAAGGCTTATTGCAGAAGAGGAAATGTATTTTGAAAAGTTTTATCAGGAAGCCAAAGTACGCCAACATAAAGAAGATTTTAACAATCACCCCACGCTGAAACCCGTCAGATTAATGAATCATTTGGTCAAGTTGGTTTCTTTTGAAGGGCAGACTGTGCTAGACCCTTTTATGGGTAGTGGCAGCACAGGCGTGGCTTGTGTGAAGTCAGAGAGGCATTTTATCGGTTATGAAAAAGAATCAGAATATTTTCAAATTGCCGAAAGGAGAATCAATACTGAGTACAATAATTTATTCGGCACAGAATAAACAAAAGGAGTTTTACATCTTCCATAAAAGGCTGTATATCCTCTAAAATCAATCTCGAGCTCTTATTTATTGTCCTCAGTCTTCTTCTAGGCATCTCCAGCCTTAATAAATTAATCTTCAGTTCTTATCTATTGTCTTCAGTCTTCTTCCAGGCATCTCCAGCCTTAATAAATCAATCTCCAGTTCTTATTTATTGTCCTCAGTCTGCTTCTAGGCATCTCCAGCCTTAATAAATTAATCTTCAGTTCTTATCTATTGTCTTCAGTCTTCTTCCAGGCATCTCCAGTCTTAATAAATCAATCTCCAGTTCTCATTTATTGTCTTCAGTCTTCTTCCAGGCATCTTAGTTTTAATAAAAACTAAATAATTAACCATTCTCAATTAACCATTAACCATTCTCAATTCTCAATTCTTTCTCCATGCAAAATAAAGTGCTGCTATCACGCCTAAAACCAGTATGATGGAGCTGATGAGTGAAATCTTTGAGCCTAATCGGTAGACTTTGGAATCAAATTTAAATTCAATTTTGTGCTTTCCTGCGGGTACTTGCATGGCTCGGAGGATATAATCTACCCGGATATGGGGTACTTCTTTGCCGTCCAGGTAGGCTGTCCATTCCATTTTGCCAGGATTGACATAATAAATTTCTGAAAACACCGCCAGTTGGGGGCTGGAAGTATTGCTTTCATAGACCAAAACATTGGGTGCATAAGAAGTGAGTCTGATTGAGGCTTTTTTGTCGGTTTTGATTTTGAAATCGCCCAGTTGTTTTTTGTAGCGTTGGTCAATAACAGCAGTTTTTTTCGGATCAAATCCGTTCAGTGCTTGGAGTTCTGCGTCTGCATTTTTGACCCATTTGATTTCCTGCACAAACCAGGCATTTCCTGCGGCTTCGGGGTTACGCTGGGCAACCAAAGAGCCCTGATTATTGACAATAAAGTATTTGGTATTGAGCATATTATATACTGCCCGATTGCCTTTGAAGAGGTGTTCTTCGCTGAGTTCGTTGTATCGTTGGAGTTTGGCAGCGTGATAACCACCAATAGAATGGTGGTGATATGAAGTAACTCCATCTGAGAAAAGACCAGCTGTTTGATTAAAAACCCTGAAATGCGGGTCTTTATCTGTTAGAATAGACTCATCCGCTGGCGTTTTCTGGAAAGGGTCTTCGTAATTACTTTTTTTGACAAAATTATCTTCATTCAGATAACGGCGGTCTAAAGCCCAAAGATCGATCAGAGAAAGGAAGACGATTCCACCCAAAGCATAATTTATGGCTAGTTTATCAATCAAATACAACCACAGAAGCCCTGCAGCCAAGATAATGAAAATAAACGAACGCCAAGCATCGGCTCTTTGCAAGGCAGCACGATCGTCTTCTACGGCTCTCAGGATAGAGTTGGCAACCAGTTCATTATTTTGTAAAGCCTGTGTGATTTGATCTCTGAAAGCTTCATCAGCATTTTTTTCTATTTTTTTACCTTGTGGGTCGTTCATTTCTACGGTGGCCATGGATTGAAAATTTTGAAACCCACTCCCCAACAAGGCAATGATCAGCACAAGCCCGCCTACAATTCCAGCACTGTATTTCAGATATTTGAGTGCTTCTAACTTATCTGCTTTTGGCTTGAGCAACTCCTGTAAACCCAAGACAGCCATCCAGACCATAAAAAGTTGCACCACAGATAGAATCATCGTTATTGCCCTGAATTTATTATACAAGGGTACATAATCAAAGATAAAATAGTTAAAGCCTGAGAAGTTTTTGCCCCAGGAAAACATCACAAATAAAACACTCACTACCAAAAGCCACCATTTTATCGGGTCTTTGCTGTACAAAAGCCCAAAAACAAATAAAAAACAAATAATCGCTCCTACGTAGGCAGGACCCGCAGTTCCTGGTTGTGCCCCCCAGTAGATAGGCATGCTTTTGGCATAATCAGGATTCAGATTATTATTGACAAAAACTTTATAGGTATTGGAGTTTTCATCCAAAGAGGCCGCAGTACCCGAACCACCTCCTAAAAAGTTGGGAATTGCAAAAGAAAAACTTTCATAAATGCCATAACTCCATTGAAAAGCATAATCTTTGGCTAGTCCGCTTCCGCCGCTTTTTTTGGTGCTTGACAATTCGGAAGTGCCTCCTCGGTTGGTTTCTTTGGTATATTCGTAGGTAGTCCAGATCAAGGCAGCGTGAGTGCCTACGCTAATAGCAGCAGCCAGCCCAAGAACGGCAGTAGCTATTCCAAAGGATTTTAATTTTTGTGAGACCGCCGTTTTACTTACAAAAATTTGAATCAAATAATAAATCGTATAAAGTATCAAGGCAATGATGACATAATAAGTAATCTGAAAGTGGTTGGCTGTCAGCTCTATTCCTGCAAAAATAGCCGCCAGCACTCCCCCAGTCAGGTATTTGCCCTGATAAGTCATAATCACCGCTCCAATGAAGGGAGGCGCATAAGCCAAAGCCAGTACTTTATTGATGTGTCCCGCCTCGATACTGATGATATTGTAAGAAGCAAAGGCATAACCTATTGCCCCAAAAACAGCAAGCATCGGGTGATAGCCCAACATCACCATCATGAGATAAAATCCGGCAAGATATAAAAAGATAAAATTGGCTGGTTGAGGAATCATTCTGGAAATAAACTGCCCAACCAGGATGGTAATACTATCGGTATACTTCATAAAAATCATAAATGAAGGCATTCCGCTAAACATGGAGTTCGTCCACAAGGTAAGTTCTCCTTTTGCTTCATAATAATCCTTAGCCTCTTTGGCTGACCCTATACTTTGCGTAATATCATTCTGACTCAGCTTTTTACCGCTCATCATCGGGTAATTATAAAGCACTGCTGCCAGGACAAAACCCAACAAGATCAAAAAATGAGGGAGAAGTTTCTTAAAAATTGTTTGACTATTCATACCTTTGTTTGAGTATAAAACTTGGACTTATCGTAGGCAAAGAAAAACTTTAATTCCAACTAATCAAATAAGCATCACGGATTTGAAGAAAAAATATACGATTGAAATGATTAGATTATTATATCCCCCTTTTTAACCACATGAAAAAGCTCCTGTACATCATCCTAATAAGCTTGTCGGTATCTTGTGAAAATACCCAAAAAGCAGAAAATCACGTGCAAAATCAAGCAGGCGTGCAAAACCCACATACAAATGCCCGATTTTGGGAGGCCATTACTCCCAAAACCAATACACCAGATACAAAAGGCATGATGCTTATTCGAGGGGGAAAAATTCGTATCGGTTCTCAAAAAGGCCGAGAGAATGAAATGCCCGTTTTCGAGACGAATATTCAGGATTTTTACCTGGATCAGCACCCGGTTACAGTCGCAGAATTTCGTAAATTTATCCAAACAACTCATTATCAAACCGATGCCGACCGATTCGGTGATGCAGGCGTGTTTGATTTTGAAAATCAGGTCTGGCGGCTTGTCAAAGGGGCTAACTGGGAATACCCTCTGGGCACTGACCACGCCAAAGCCGAAGACGAGCACCCCGTTACGCAGGTTAGCTGGCGTGATGCCCAAGCTTATTGTAAATGGACTGCCAAACGACTCCCTACCGAAGTAGAATGGGAATACGCCGCAAGAAATGGCAAAAACACCGATCAGATTTACAGTTGGGGTAGCGAACGGGAAAAAGACGGAAAATACCTCTCGAATGTCTGGCAGGGTAGTTTCCCGGAGTATAACTCTGCCGCCGACGGATACCTGCTTACTTCGCCTGTCGGCAAATTTGGCAAAAATGAATTGGGACTTTCGGATATGGGGGGCAATGTCTGGGAATGGTGTGCCAATACGTATCGTTTATATCCTGGCAATCAACAACCTTACGAAGTCGTGGATTCGGTCAAAGCTCAGCGTGGAGGCTCTTTTATGTGTGATTACAAGGTTTGTCATGCCTACAGGGTTTCGGGGCGAGGCTCTTGCAGTTGGGAGACCTCTTTGTTCCATACCGGATTCCGCTGTGCCGCAGATGTGAAAAAGAATTGAGAATTAATCAGAAAAACCCATGCCTAAAACACAATATGTGAAAGCTGAAATTGTAGAAAGTCCCTTGGTAAAAGGGCTGGAAGCTGTTTTTGAATACGAACTATCAACCCTCCCAATCATAGATTTATACCAAAAACGCTATCAAATGGATGTGAGTCGTTTTTTTCAGGAAGATGCGATTCGGGTTTATCGTTGCCCGGAGAGCGGATATCGGTTTTATTACCCATATCGGATGGGTGATAGCCGTTTTTATGAAGAATTACAGCGTTTTGATTGGTATTATTTGCCCTGGAAGTGGGAGTATGAGGTTTGTTTGGGTTTGCTCGGCCCTGGGCAGAAAGTCCTGGAGATTGGCTGTGGAAAAGGAGATTTTATCAAAAAAGCTTTTGAAGATAAGCAGGCAAATTGTGTGGGGCTTGAACTGAACGAAAGCGTTCGATCCCCACTGCCGGAAGTTCAGGTTTTTCATCAAACCATAGAGGATTTCAGCGAAGCACATCCCGAAAGCTTTGATGTGGTATGTTCCTTTCAGGTTTTGGAGCATATTGCCGATATCCGAAGTTTTCTGGAAGCCGCCGTGAAGACTTTGAAAAGTAAGGGCATATTGGTGCTTTGTGTACCCAACAATGCCTCTTTCCTTCGGTATGATCCCGATAATATTCTCAATCAACCACCCCATCATATCGGGCTTTGGGATGAAACTTCACTCAGAAATCTCGAAAAATACTTCCCTATTCAGCCACAAAATATCTTTTTCGAACCTTTGCCCAAATATCATTTTGATTATTATATGACTGTGATGGTACGCAAAAGTGCTGGAAAGACGCTGGCTGGTATGTTGAGTCGGGCATTAAATCTGGGGCTGAATCGTGTACTACATCCGATTATTCAAAAAAGAGCCGACCGCATTCGAGGGCAATCAATTCTGGGAGTTTATCGCAAATTATAGCAGGGATTGACACTTTTTGTTTTGAATAAATGTGTTTTGATCACCACTCGATTACGTTTTTCATTAATCGGAACTTTGGTAGAGAGTCAGGAAGGATAGAGAAAAATTAACTCGACCCCATGAAAAAAAGCCCCAGTAAATCTAGGGCTTTTTTAGGATTTGAAAATGAAAATACATCTGGTCTAAAACTTAAAACTAAGGTAATATCACTTTGTCAATCACGTGAATAACACCGTTGGACTGCATCACGTCATAAGTGCTGATATTGGCTACATTTCCTTGGGCATCCTTCAACACAATGTTATTAGCTCCGTTCATCATGGCGGTCAGTTTGTCACCACTCACCGTGGTTAGTTCTACTTTTCCACCACCTTTCTGGATGGCTTTTTTAACGTCAGCCATGGTAAATTTGCCACTCAATACGTGGTAAGTAAGCACTTTGGTCAATTTGTCTTTGTTTTCGGGCTTCAACAAGGTTTCAACCGTTCCGGCAGGTAAATTTTCGAAGGCATCATTGGTAGGAGCAAATACAGTGAAGGGTCCTGTGCCTGAAAGCGTTTCTACCAATCCGGCGGCTTTTACGGCGGCTACCAAAGTGCTGTGGTCTTTTGAATTCACGGCATTTTCTACAATGTTTTTTTTGGGGTACATGGCTTCTCCACCTACCAAAACAGTTTCGGCGTTTCCATTCTGAGCAAAAGTAGCATAGCTGCTCAAAAATGCACATACAAACATTACAACAGATAATTTCGCTAAATTTTTCATTGTTTTTTAGAGTTTTTTAGTGAATGATTTAGCAGACATACGGGAAGTGGGAAAGGCTTGGATTTCACAAAAGAATTTTTTTATAAAAAAAAGACCGGAAATATCTCCCGGCCTTTCACGTTGAAAACATTTATGTTCAATGATTCATGATCAATACCCTTTACTCAGAATAATTCCAAGTGTAATCAATAAGAAGAAAATATTTAAGAATAAAATGACCATATTCCGGTGCTCTTTAAAGAAAATATTGATGAATGAGATCACAATCGCCAGGATATAACCCAGCGCAACGACTTCGCTGATTACCACCACATATTCCACAGACAGTTGAGAGAGCCATTGATCAAGCCCCAAAAGATGATTGAAATTATACAATAACCCGAAGAATAGTGAAATAAATAATAACAGCGTTTTGTTTTGACGATTTATGCGGTATTTGATACCGTTTTTCTTTTGTATGACAGACATAGCTTTGTGTGTTTAATGTAATTTATGGTGTCAAGTAATCTAATAGTTCATAAAAAAGCCTCTTTGTGGCTGGCAAAGAGGCTTTTATTTATCTGGGTTGCTATGATGCAAACTCACCCCTTTGCAAGCCTTTTATGAAGGCGGCATGATGTCAGACACAATGTCAAACACGATGTCACAAGAGTTTTAAGTTTATGAATCATTGCGGGGTTTATTCAAAAGTTTTAAATATTTACAGACATTTTTTTAAACGTAAATGTTTTTTCTTGGTTTTATTTCTTACTTTTGCACAAATAAATTTCTACAACTATGAAATTATAATTTATCCTCTCCCAATCTTATTTTCCATCTTTGGAAATAAATTTTAATGCTTTTCAAAATCCGTCATTTCATACGGGATTCATGCTTTAAGTAAACAATTGATTTTATATTAAAAATAAAACGAATTCATTTATTCGTCTAAAGTAATTTTTATGAGTCAAAATTTTAACCGTCTCGTTCAGGTGCTTGATCGATACAAATGGAAATATTTGCTCTCGATCATTTTATTATTAATTGCCTTATCGGCACGTGTACTGGAGCCAAAAATCCTACAAATTGCCGTAGACCAGATCATAGCTTCCAAAAGTTCGGAAGTAACCCAAGCAAAGGCTTCACAGGATGTCGTAGCGCACTTGTTGAGTGCATTACTACCCAACTCGGTTTCATTATCGACAGTCCTACTTTTGCTGGCGGTGGGTTATGTATTGATTTCTATCCTCAGGGGTTCGTTTTTATTTACAGCTATGGCACTGAAAACCTTTTGTGGGGAACACGCTGCTAAAAACCTGATTGATAAAGCCTTTGATAAGATTCAAAGATTACCTATGGCTTATTTTTCAGGGATATCAAAAGGAGAACTTATTCAGCGTTGTACCGGAGACATTGATACCATCAAGCGATTTGTTGAAAATCAGGTGATTACGGTCATTCAATTGAGTGCCATTTTTATATTGGCTTTTATGATGATGTTTTTGGTAGATTGGCGCTATGCACTCATCTCTGTAGCTCTTACGCCTATTTTATTTATCAGTGGTTTGATGTTTTTTAAAAGGGAAGGTAAAATCTGGCTTGAGCACGAAGAAGAAGCTGACAAGTTGAATACTATGGTGCAGGAAAACCTAAACGGTATCCGTGTAGTAGGAGCTTTTGCCAATGAAGAATTTGAGAAGAAAAAATTTGCCGACCAAAACTTTCGCAAAAGATCTATTGGCTTTCGTCACGAGCTATTACACGCCATTTATTGGCCGAGTACCGACTTTTTGGTTTTTTTGCAGATTTCCATAGCTGTTCTGGCAGGCGGATACTTTACTCTGACGCGTCAAATCACCCTAGGTGAATTACTGAGCTTTTACACCTATGTAAGTATGGTCGCCTGGCCAATGCGCCAACTGGGGCAAGTGCTCTCCGAAATGGGAATGGCTACCGTAGCGATGGGTCGTGTTTCGGAGATTATGCAGGCCGAAGATGAAAAAGATGAGGGTATACTTAGCCCCGATAATCTTTTAGGGAAAATAGAGTTTAGACAAGTAAGCTTCAAATACAAAGAAAGCGATGAGGAATATGTCCTCAAAAATATTTCTTTTACCATCCAAGCCGGAGAAAAGTTTGCCATCATCGGTCCTACGGGTGCGGGCAAATCCACCATCATCAAATTATTACTTCGATTGTATGACCCTCAGGAAGGTGACATTCTGCTTGATGAAATCCCAATTCGGCAATATTCCAAAAAGTTTGTGCGACAGCATATTGGCGTAGCACTGCAAAAGCCTTTTTTATTCTCCACCACCATTCGGGAGAATATCGCTTACACCAATCCTGAAGCCGAAGATACACAGGTGCTTAAAGTGGCTAAAATCGCTCAGGCACATGAAATGCAGGAAATTTTCCCCCAGGGTTTTGAAACCCTAGTTGGTGAAAAAGGCGTGACGCTCTCGGGAGGGCAAAAGCAACGTGTCGCTATGGCACGCACGCTACTTCCCGAACCTGAAATTGTGGTATTGGATGACACGACTTCTGCCGTAGATACCGAAACAGAATTTGGCATCCTGAATGCCTTGAATCAAGAAAACAATCAAAAAACGATGATTATTATCTCGCACAGGGTTACTTCGGTACAATATGCCGATGAGATACTGGTACTTGAAAACGGCACCATTCTTCAAAGCGGCAAGCCAGATGAACTACTGGCTGAGGAAGGTTATTATCATCAGATTCATCAGATTCAGGCTAGTGTGGAGGAAGAAATTTCCAAAGATATGGCTTCTCTACAGTCCAAAAATTAAATTCAAATATCATCGTAATATCTTCTAAACCATGTCAACCGAAAAAGTATATTTAAGAGATCAGGAATACAACAAAAAAAGGGCTTTGTGGCCTTTTATGAAGCGTATTTTTACTTATGGGCTTCGCCATGGTCGTTGGTTTTATCAATTGGGCATTTTTACCCTCTTTTCAGCGGCTATCGATGCGACTTATCCGCTGGTTTGGTCGCATTTTATTGATGATTTTATCCAGCCGACAGTATCCCAAATCGATAGTCAGGGCAATACCCCTATTGACTGGGGCAAATTGCAGTTTTTTGGGTTTATTTACTTGGCGATGAGTTCCTTGCAAGCACTTAGTTTTAGTGCGTGGATGTTTGCTACGGGGCGTATTCGAGAGCATGTCATTCACGACCTGCGCCGTGATATGTTTGAGAAGCTGCAACATCTTTCGCATTCCTTTTATGATAAAGTTGCCAGTGGCTGGATTACCATCCGCCTCACTTCGGATGTGGATAAAGTAGCTCAAGTGATTTCCTGGGGTTTTATTTCGCTGGTCTATGGCGTATCTATGATTTTGGCCAGTTTGCTAGTGATGATTTTTTTTAATATCACACTGACTATGATCGTGGTTATGACCGTACCAGTGCTTTTATTCCTGGCAATCCGTATTCGGCTTTTGTTGCTAAAGCACGCCCGTCTTGCCCGTAAACTGTACAGTGAAATGGCTGCTAACCTGACCGAAAACATCAACGGCATAGAAGTAAATAAAGCGACCATACAGGAAGTCCGTGCTGGGCAAAATTTCCGCAAAATCACCGAAGATTTTAGGGATGCAGCCTACAAAGCGGGTTATTATACAGCGATGTACAATCCTGTAGTGGTGATGACCGGCTCCATAGCCGCAGCACTGGTGATCTATCTGGGAGGGCACATGGTAGCACAGGAGTATACCGGCGTGAGTGTGGGTGTGCTGGCGGCTTTTTTTAGTTATTCAGTGATGATTTTTGAACCGATTTTCGATATCACGTATTATTATGCTACAGCACAAGATAGCCTGTCGGCCGGTGAAAGGATTTTTTCCCTCATCGATGAGCCTGTCGAGATCAAAGATCAGAATGATGTAAAGGATTTTGAAATCATTCGGGGTGATATTGAGATGAAAAATCTGGATTTTCACTACTTACCCGAAAAACCTATCATTACCCATCTGAATCTTAAAATTCAGGCGGGGCAGTCTATTGCTTTGGTCGGCCCGACGGGAGAAGGAAAGTCTACAATTGCCAGCTTAATTTGTAGATTTTATGAACCCATCCAAGGACAGATTCTCATTGATGGTGTGGATTATCGGGAGCGAACTCTGGCAAGCTATCGCAGTCAGTTGGGAGTCATTCAACAAACGCCTTTCCTTTTCTCGGGTACTATCCGCGAGAATATCCGCTACGGCAAACTGGATGCCAACGAAGACGAAATCAAACATGCCCTGGAAATCATCGGAGCTTACGATTTTATGGATCGCTTGGATGAGCAAGTGGGTGAAGAGGGAAATAATCTTTCGCTGGGTGAACGGCAATTGATTTCTTTTGCCCGGGCAATTATCAAAAATCCCCGCATCCTAATCATGGATGAAGCTACTTCTTCGGTAGATACGCTCACAGAAGCTCGTATTCAAAAAGGTGTAGAAAAAATAATCCGAGGGCGTACTTCTATCATCATTGCACACCGCCTTTCTACAATCAAAAATTGCGATAGAATACTCGTAATTCGCAAAGGAGAAGTGGCAGAAGACGGTAGTCACGAAGAACTGCTTCAGCTACAAGGAGCTTATTATCAGTTGTATACCCGGCAAAGAAGGGAGCAGTTTGTGTAACCATAACCATAGAACCATTGTTAGCGTCCTATCGGACGACTAACAAGGTTTTTTTTAAATACGATAACCTTCAGGGTGTTTTTTTTAATTCGGGAAAAGAGATTAGGATTAGGCTTTATTAAAAATCTTAGTAAATTTGACTGATGAAAAAAATAGGAAAGTATATTAATCCCTTTACAGATTTTGGTTTCAAAAAGTTATTTGGAACGGAATTCAATAAAGATCTTTTGATTGACTTTTTAAATGAAGTACTAGGAGATAGGGAAAAAATTAAGGACTTAAGATACCTGAATACTGAAAAATTGGGAAAAAATAAACAAAGTCGGAAGTCAGTCTTTGATTTATATTGTGAAAATGAAAAGGGAGAAACATTTATTATTGAGTTACAGAATATTGGGCATAAGTATTTTAAGGATAGAAGCATCTATTATGCTACCTTTCCGATTCAGGAACAAGCCCTAAAAGGAAAAGAATGGGATTATTATTTAAAATCGGTTCATACCATTTGTATCCTTAACTTTGGTTTTGAAGATGAAGAAGATATTCACAGATATTACAGAGAAATTAAGTTGCTAGATACTCAAACTTATAAAGTATTTTATGATCGATTATCATTTTATTATTTGGAAGTACCAAGATTTGCCAAAACAGAAGAAGAATTAGAAACGAATTTTGATAAATGGATGTATGTCCTTAAGAATCTTCATCAATTAGAAAAAATACCTAAGGCATTACAAAATAAAATATTTAAAAAATTGTTCAACGAGGCAGAAACTGCCCACTTAACTCCCGAAGAAATGAAAGCTTATGAACAAAGTTTAAAAGATTATTGGGATGAGTATAGCATCCTGAAATCAGCCAAAGAACTAGCAAAAGAAGAAGGGAAATTAGAAGGGAAATTAGAAGGGAAAGATGAAAGAAACCACGAAATTGCACTTATGATGAAAAAAAATGGTGAACCCATTGAGAAAATTTCCAAATATACTGGACTGAGCAAGGAAGAAATAGAGAAATTGTAAGAAAAAAGCGATTTTGATGTTTTTTACCTTCTTTTTGATGTTTTAAAACAGCTTTTGAAGGTTTTTTACCGCAAACTTGATGTTTTAGAAAGCAAATTTGATGTTTTTTACCGCAATTTTGATGTTTTAGAAAGCAAATTTGATGTTTTTTACCTTCTTTTTGATGTTTTAAAACAGCTTTTGAAGGTTTTTTACCGCAAACTTGCGCTCTTTTACCGCAATTTTGATGTTTTAGAAAGCAAATTTGATGTTTTTTACCGCAAATTTCTCTTCTCAAACGTCTTTTAAGAAGCTTAATTCATGAATTTGATCATCAATTGACTCATACATTGTATTTGATCGCTAAATTTGAACGTAGAAATTCAAATTAACAATTAAACAAGCGATGTATTTGATTTTTCGTCTTTAATCAGGGTGCTTGCATTTGCTAATAAAGCAATGGAAAGCCAGTAAGTAGATAATATAATTGCTCCTGATAATTTAAAAGGCTCTTTGAATTTATTCAATGCAATGATCGAGTCTGAAAACATAAACAATAATACTGCAATGGCAATCAATAAATAAGCCGCTTCCTTTCTCCTGATATACAAACTCACCCCCTGCCAACTCATGATGACAATGAAAACCATATAAACCAACACCGGAACGGCAAGTCCTCCCAGATTTTGAAAAAGAAAGATATAATAAGACAAGCCGAATAAAAATAATAGAACCAGAGGCAACAGATACAATTTAAATCTTCCGATTGATACAAAGCTTAAAGTAAAGAGAATATGTGCCAACAGAAAAGAAGCCAGTCCCCAAATAAACTGATTGTCATCCAAAAGAAATATATCTCCCATTAAACAAAATAGCAGGGCAAGCACTGTGTAGATTAAATAATTTTTAAATTGCTTATTCCCGTCTGTAATAGGAATGATCAAGATGAATAAGGTAGTAAGGGGCTTAAGAATGATAAATGCTTGGGTATTCCCCCCATATTGTAGCAGTATGGCAATGATTGCACTCAAAAAAGCAGCAAGATTCAGTGTTTTTTTTAAGAACATAATAAGTTATAAACCAAGATAATACATCAAATACCCCGCTCTTTTAAGCATCTGATAGATTACTTAAAAGCACTAATAAAGGGAAAATTTTTCGAATTCCAGCCATATTCTCACACTAAAAACGTAATATGACCTGAAAACACCCAGATTTATTGAATAAGTAAGCATCACAAGTGAGTAATACTTAGGCACAATTCTCCAAAAATTCGTATTTTTGATCCAAAGAAGCAATTCAATATGGACAAACTCAGCAAATGGCGGCTCATATTAGGCAAAGATGCCGCCGAAGATACCCTAGGCGCAACACTCTCAACCGAACAACTGGGCATGGACCAGGTACTCAACGCACTTTATGATTCGGAACGGAGCGGAGGGCTGGGCAATTCTTCGCCCAATATCAATCGTTGGCTGGGAGATATCCGACGTTATTTTCCTTCATCGGTCGTGCAGGTTATGCAAAAAGATGCCCTTGAAAAGCTGAACCTCAAACAAATGCTGCTCGAGCCAGAGCTTTTGCAAACCCTCGAGGCAGACATCAACCTGGTGGGTACTTTGCTCTCACTTAAAAAAGTAATGCCCACTCAAACCCGTGAAACCGCCCACGAAGTGGTACGCAAGGTCGTCAAACAATTGGAAGAAAAACTCCGAAACCCAATGCGCCAGGCCGTGATGGGCAGTTTGAACCGTGCCGTCAAAAATCGCCGACCTAAAAGCAATGAAATTGACTGGAAAATGACCATTCAGGTGAATCTTAAGCATTATCAAAAGTCCCACAAAACAATCATACCCGAGGTATTGCGTGGATTTGGTAAAAAAGGCAACACCCTCAGAGACATCATCCTTTGTGTAGACCAAAGCGGCTCTATGGCTCCTTCGGTTGTGTATTCCAGTATTTTTGGTGCTGTTTTGGCTTCTTTACCCGCCGTCAAGACTCAAATGGTGGTCTTTGATACCGCCGTAGTAGACCTGACCCAGGATTTGGAAGACCCCGTAGATTTACTTTTTGGTACTCAACTCGGAGGCGGAACCGACATCAACAAAGCCCTGGGCTACTGCGAGCAATTGGTGCAGCGGCCTTCGGATACGATTTTGGTTCTGATTACAGATTTATATGAAGGAGGCAATCAAAGAGACATGCTCAAGAAGGTCGCCCGTTTGAAAGCTTCAGGCGTTCAGCTCATTATACTGTTGGCTCTCAGTGATGAAGGTGCACCATTTTACAACAACCAACTGGCGGCTCAAGTGGCTTCTATGGGTTGTCCGGCTTTTGCCTGTACGCCGGATTTGTTTCCCGACCTGATGGCTGCCGCTATCCATAAAAGTGACATCGCACAGTGGGTTTCCCGACAGGGGATCGTCACCCGAAATTAGGGCAATAAAATAAAAAAGCTTGTTGCTTCAAAATAATGTATCCATACTTTACCTTACTACCGTATCATTTCATAAGCTTTTTCGTTTTTTTAATTGTACTTCAACTTGTATCTTTGACAAGTCTCAAAACATTAAATGTATGAAAAACAGAACGTTCAAAACATATTTGGCTTTCTCCTTCATTCTTCTAGCCTTTAATTTTTCTACATCGGCTCAAAGTGCCCTCAATGAAAAAACTTTTTATCTTTCTCTAGAAGATGCTCTCAAAGAACCCGATCAAGTGTATCGCTTAGACCTTACCTGGCAATATATGCTGGATTTACCCCCAGAAATCGGTCAATTCAAAAATCTTGAAGAATTAAACCTAGGTTGGAACAAACTCACCATTCTTCCCAAAACCATTCTAGAGCTACCCAAACTCAAAAAACTATCCCTCAACAATAATCCCCGCCTTTATTTAGAAAAAGTGGTCAAGCAACTGATGCAAATTGGTAGCCTACAGGAACTGAGCATCGGCTGGAATGAAATGAAAATGTTGCCAGCAGACATCATCGGTTTGCAAAATCTACGTTCCTTACAAATCTTGTGCGACTCAACCATCGATCTTGATAAAATGCTCTATGACCTCGGAAATCTGAAGAGGCTCAATGAATTCAGCCTCAGAGGCAATAAACTGGGCAGAATGAGCGAAAACCTCCGATATCTGATTAACTTGACTCACCTTGACCTCAGTGGCAATAAAATTCCTGAACTTAGCCCCAAAATCAATCGCCTTAAAAAACTCCGGGTGCTGAATTTACAAGGAAACGACCTCCCGGAATTACCTCTGGGGATTACAGATTTGACCGATCTCCACGAATTAAACCTCTCGAACAATAAATTGATCGAGATACCCGCCAGAATTGGTTCTTTTGAAAATCTGGAAATACTCAATTTGAGTGAAAATAGCATCGAGGAGGTTTCCAACAAATTGGTAAATCTCAAGAACCTGCACTATTTAGACCTTTCCAGAAATGCCATTCAGGAGCTTCCTAGTGATTTTAATGAATTTTCACAATTGGAATACCTGGACCTTAGTTTGAATATTCTGGTTGATATCCCTTTGGGGATTCGTGAGATCAAATCGCTGAGTACTCTCAAAGTAAGTAATAATCAAGGGGTTAATTTTCTCCGGTTTTTCAAGGATGTCGGTGGTTTTGTACGCCTGCAAGAATTAGACATCAGTGCCAACGCTTTAGACTCTTTGCCGGTGAATATCAGCGATATCAGCAATCTGAATACCCTGAATCTATCCAATAACAAACTTACATTTATTGCAGATGATTTTTCAAAGCTAAGCCGCCTAAAGACCTTAGCCCTTTCGGGAAATGACATTCGCTCAATTCCTGTCAGCATTATGCAAATGCCCAATCTGGAAGTATTAAATCTGGATTTCAACAAAATTGCTACGATTCCTGACGAAATAGGGCAAATGTCAAGTCTCAAAGAAATATCCTTACGCTATAACCCCATTCCTGAAAGAGAAATTGATAAGCTCCAGGAATTGCTGCCCAATGTCAAGATATTGCGGTAATTTCAGGCAAATACAGAGATCAGAGGATCATTATTCAATGACAGCAATCTGAGTTACTTCCGTCTCGCTGCCGTCTGCATTGGTCATGAATATGAGATAAATACCCGTGCGTGCTTTTACACCGTTATAATCGCGAAGGTTCCAGGTGAGTGTACCACCCTGTGCCTGCCCTTCAAAAAATAATCTGCCCGATACATCCGTGATTTTCACATTGGCATTGTTGACCAAGCCACTGATACCCACCAGACCTTCAAAATCCGGGCGAACCGGATTGGGAAAAACCCGCACCTGGGAAAACGAATCGCTCCCTTCAGTAGCCCCTGCCCGGTAAGAGACAATGCCTTTATCAGTAGCGATAAACAATTCTCCGCTTTCAGGATGAATACTTATATCCCTGACTACATTCGAAATCAAGGGGCTATTATCTTCCCGAAATCGCTCAAGAAGCACACTTCCGTCAGGATTAAAAAGCCACAAACCGTTGTCCGTACCAATCCATTTTCGGTTTCCTCCGTCTATGGCAATTACATTCACCTTTTCGGCTCTAAGCAGGGGTCTGAGCTCGAAGATTGGAGTCAGGGCACTCACCGAAAAGTCAAAGACATTAAATGCATCAAAAATCACGGCTACTCCTTCATCCGTTCCGATCCAGATTTGCCCTTCCTTGTCTTGGGCGATGCTATTGACCCGGCTGCTTGGCAGGTTTCCACTGCTACCGCCACCACTGGTCAGATAGCGATTTCTTCCTCCCTGATCGTCGAGCACCCAAATCCCACCTCCACGATTCGGACTTAGGCGAACCCATTTGTAATTATTATTATCCACCAATACATCCAAAGGGTTGCGGGCTGCCGTCACAAAAGGGGGGAAAGATTGCCAGGTTCCATCTGTTTTGAGTACGTGAAGGCTATTTTGACCGCTGGAAACGGAGTGATTGGTTACCCAAAGATTATTGTCAAAATCGCGTGCCAGTCCGGCGGTTTTCACGGCACCGTTTATATCAGCCTCCAGGGGGCTGCCGGGTGTATTTTGATCCATGATCTCATAATCTCCATTTTCATCTCTAAGCAACAAACCCTGCCCAAAAGAAGCCATATAAAGCTTTTTATCAAAAGGATTATATACTCCTTGAACCAGGTCTTTCACCTCTGGAGTAGCTGTAGAATTTCTGGAATCAAAGGCATTAAAGCTTTTCCAGGTATTGTCACGAAAGGTATAATAGCCTGAATTTTGCTGCAAAGCATTATAAGAAGCATCAAAGCCCCCTGAAAAAGCAATTATTTCGCCATTGGTATAGGTAATAGACCAACTTTCGCCTCGGGCAGGTCCGTTAGGAAAATAGGAGGTAAACGCTCCTCCCTGATTGGTCAGCAAGCCGTTCAAAGGGTCAGCAATCCATAAATTCCCTGCCTGATCCAGACCAGCCTCTTGAGGGCTTGAAAATAAAGGATCATTTATCAAATCAATATCATCCTGCTGATCAAGTGATAAGACAAAACCGTCTTGCGTGCAAATCAAAATTTGATCTTGGCTTGTATTTAAATCATTGTAAATCCTGATATTGTTTAGTTGAACTGCCTCCCAAAAATTCTGATGCGTATATTTAAAAATACCCGACTGATTTACAGCTACATAAACATTTCCATTGCGGCTTGTGATCTCACGAATGTTTTGTGCATCCAATCCCTGCGCTGCATCGAAGCGTTTCCATCGGTTAAAGTCCTGGAGGTTATCATTGAGTGAGGCGATGATTACCCCTTCGGCGGTAGCCAGTAAGAGGCTATCTTGCGAAATTGTAGCTGCATAAATGGGCAGGGTGCTTCCGTTGGAACCCAGATTTTGAAGTGTTTCACGGATTTCCTCTTTGTCAATATCCAGAATAATCAAACCCAAATCACTGGACAAATAAGCGAGCCGATCATTTATATAGATGTGATGAATGGTCTTACTGCCTTGAATGTCCGTATTTTTAATCAAAGGCAACTCGATAATCTCCTGATTCCGAATCAGATCAATATTACTATTATCGTATGCAATCACCAGCGTTTGTGTGTCTGGGTCATACTCGATTTGGCTGATTGTATTCTCACTAAGTCCTTCAATTTTAGACAAAGTATTCAGGCTATTGGTAGCTTGGTCTAAACTAAAAAGCCCATTGGCACTTGCACAATAAATTTCGTCGGGGAGGATGGCGATTTGTCGGGCGGTCTGGTAAGAGAGATGATTTCGCCAAGTACCAATAGGAATATCCTGGGCAAAGGCCGTGGAAATAGTTAGATGAAAACAAGAATAAATAAATGCCATTCGGATTGCCATGATATGCTTCAACGGTTGATTTTTAGATTATTTAGATGATTCAAGTTTGATATTTTTTTCCTCCTGGATTTTCTGTTGAAAGTTAGACACGGCTTTGCTTATCAAAGACATTTGAGGATATAAGAAAATGACCCCAAAAATACAACAAACACCCCCAAGCCCGGTAGCAAAATTCACCCCTTGGTGCTCTGCAATAAAACCCATAATCAAATTGCCGATTGTTTTACAAAACATAAAAATCATAATGTATAAACTCAGCACCCGACCCCGTTTTTCGTCTTCTGCGATAGTTTGCAATAGGGTATTAAAAGCCGTAAAAACCAGCACTCGCCCATAACCAGCTAAAAATAATAAACAAAGTGCCAACCAGTAAATGTCTGTAAAAGAAAACAAGGTAATAAAAACCCCAAATATCAAAGCTCCTGCAAAAAGCACTTTTTCCAACCCTATCAGATTTTTACGCATTGATAAATGCACACCTCCAAAAATTGACCCCACCCCAACGGCACTCAGCATATATCCGAAGGTATTGGAGTTGAATTTTAATACTTTGTCAAATACCTGATCTGCAAAAATAGGCAATAAAATCTCATAAGAAAGCCCAAAAACCGTGACTATAGCAATCAAAATTAGTAGTACCCGAATAGGAGGCGACTGAAAAGAATAGCTGAAGCCCTCCCAAAACTCTTTGCTGAAATCTTTGGCTTGTTCTCTGGCAGGAAGGGGTTGATATTGAATATAAATAAAAATAAATGTGATCACAAAAAGCATGACTCCGTAGGCGATAAAACAAAACCCTTCCCCAATAAAAGGAATTAAAATACCTGCAATCGCCGGACCGACAATCCTTGCCGTGTTGAAGAGGGTAGAATTAAAAGCAATGGCATTGGTCAAATGCTCTTTGTTGACTACCAATTCATTGACAAAAGCCTGACGTGTCGGAATCTCTACCCCACTGATCAGCCCGAAGATGATCTGAAAAAAAATCATCGTAGATACCTCAACCCACCCGGAAATGGTCATCAAACCCAAAAGAGAAGTACTACACATGAGAAGTACGCCAGCAAGAATAAGTAACTTTTTTTTATTAAAACGATCCGCCAACACACCAGCGAAGGGAGAGGTAAAGGTGGCTGCAATTTCCCTGGAAAACATCACAATGGCCAGCATAATCGCAGAATCTGTCAGTGTATAGGCAAGCCAAGAAACAGCTACCTGATTGATCAGGTTTCCGATGTTTGCCAAACCCTGACCGATAAAAAACAGGCGTAGGTTTTTGTTACTTAAAGTCAGTTGGAATGCTGCCAAGATGCCTAGGTTTTAGGCGTGAAATTAATCATTTTTTTTAATACCTGATCATCTTTACAAAAAAGCATTCGGGTATTACACACCAAAATAAGTAAAACTACTCGAATAAATAACAAATTCAACTTACAATCGTGCATGTGCCTAAAGAAATTATAAAAATTCAAGTGTCTTTCCAGAAAATATCTATTGTATTTGGCATAGTTTTTTATAACTTTGACATGAGATATCTGTCTATTGATTAGATACCAACCGGAAAATCGAGATTATGGAAAGGTTATTTGATAATGGACTCTTTAAAGTGTAGCTCTTATGCAGTCTAGGATTAAAAAAAATTGGCTTAAATTATCCAATATTCTCAATAAATCATTGAGAATAAATAAGATAGGTCTTAAGCTCAAGTTGTATTCCTTCATTTTGATTTTACTGGCAGTACTATTCGGCGCAGTATTTTTTGTCTATGTCCAAAAGACCCGTATTTATTATGACCTCAGAAGCCAGGGCGAACGCCTGTTTATCCTCAATCAGAAACTGTTCAAATCCGAAAAAAACTTCATCGATCACGATGCCAAAACCGCCCGTTTCTTCAAATCAGGTGAAGGGAAAAATCTGGACGAATATCAGCGTAACTACAAGCAAATCCGCAACCTCTTGGATAATCTTGAAACGAATCCACTGAGCGATAAGTTAGCGATCAAAAAGAATCTAGAACAAATCAAACAACACTCCAGAGCACATCACAAGGTTTTTATGACCTTAGTAGACCAGCTCAAACGCAGGGGTTTTAAAGAATATGGCTTGGAAGGTAAAATGCGGGCAGCTATTCATGAATTGATGATAATCAAGTCTTTGGATCAAAACGCACTCCTCAACCTACGAAGGCACGAAAAAGATTTTATGCTGCGTAAAGACATGGCCTATGCCCAAAAAGTAGACGTAGAGATTGAAAAAATGATCCAAAATGCCAGAAATTACCTGAACACTTCGGATGAAAAAGACCGAGCCGCTTTTTTAAAACTCAGTGAAAAAATTAATCTCTATCAAGCCCAGTTCAAAAAAATTATTGCCATCGAGCAAAGCATAGGATTTGATGAAAAATCAGGACTTAAATCTCAATTAAACCAGACTACTCATCAAATAGAACGTGAGCTAGCACTCATAGACCTGAATATTGATAAAAAATTAGATGTTTTTATTGAAGGAGCTTTTTATACTATTTTATTTTATCTTTCCCTGGTTTTGTGTTTTGTGATTTTTGCAGCAATTTATTTCTCCAACAGCATTTCTGCCCCGATCGTAGGGCTGGATAGAATCGCCCGTTCGGTGACTATCGGGCTGCGAAATCAGGAAGAAAAACTGGATCACAAAACATTCAAAAGAAACGATGAAATCGGTAGCCTGGCCAGTAATTTTAAAGCGATGCTGGTGAAGCTCAAAAATACCATCAAACAATCTGACGAAAAAAATCAAAAACTAGAAGCCTTTGCTCAGGAAGAAGTACGCAGGCTATGGCATAGCGAAGGGCTTACTATTTTTAATGAAATACTCCGAAACAGCCACGAAAATCTCAACAAGCAAGCTTTTGAAGTAATCTCCGAATTGGTTAAATACACCAAAAGTAATCAAGGTGGCCTTTTTGTCGTCAATCGGGAGAACCCTCATGATGTATATCTTGAGCTAAAAGGTTGTTATGCTTACGAACGTAAGAAATATCAGGAAAAAAGAATTAATCTAGGTGAAGGACTCGTAGGCACTGCCTGGAAAGAGCAAAAAACCATCCTCATTACAGACATACCCCAAGATTATGTCTATATCAGTTCGGGGCTGGGTAAAGCTCGCCCTAACTGCCTGCTGATCATCCCGATTCGCTCTGGCGAAGCCATCGAAGGAGTCATTGAATTAATTTCCTTCTCTGGCTATCAGGCACACGAAATCAATTTTATAGAGGCTCTTTCCCTGCAAATCGGGAGTTCTATTGTATCGCTCAAAGCCAATGAACAAACCCGCAAACTCCTTGCTGCCACTGAAGACCTCGCTAAAACAGCCCAAGAAAAAGAAGCCCAACTTCAAAAACAACTCGAGGATTACCAGAGTTGGGTACAGGAATTCGAGTCCAGAATCAGCCAAGCATCCGAAGAAGCTCTGATCTACCAGTCTATCGTGGGGAGGGTATATACCGGACTGATCGTGACAGATGCTACTTTCAAAATTACACAACTCAATGAACACGTAAGCCGCTTGTTTGGATATGACCAAAGCGAACTCATCGGCGAAGCCGTAGATGTACTCATAGAAAGCAACCACGACAATATCCTAGATTTGAAAGACAAGCGTTTCCGGCTTAATTTTCAGCTTTTTAGCCAGAATGTAGGCGGTAAAATCATTAACCGCTTTGGTGAAGTCTATGAAGTAGAGCTGATGTGCGGCAAACTCGAACTCGAGTCCAAAACGGTCTACGTCTTTATGTTCAACCAACTCGAAGAAGCTATGGCGGCTACTGCACAGAATGTGAAGCTGAAGGTGGCGAGTTGATTTTAATGCTTTTCTTCTCATACAATCTATTAATTTATCTGGAAAAAAATTAAATATACCACTATTGATTTTATGAATTTCTTTAGTTAGGTTTGTAACACTAAAACACATGTGGTAATATAGACAGAGATTTTTTTTCTGATTTATTTTTAAAACTCTTTCAGCTGATTTTTTATCAAATGTATTGGTTATGTAGCCCATATAATTACATTGTTTATTTATTTTTAAAATCTTAAAATTATTTTTCAACAATGAAAATTATTTCACAATTGTTTTTGTTTGTTTTTGCAATCCTGTAAACAGTCAGACATACTAGAGGAAAGTTCTATCAGCGAAACACTTTCAACTGACAAATTCCTGACTTTTGACAATTACGAGGATTTCGATAAGGTATTGTTGGATCTTAGAACCAACAATAAAGGCATCCAAGATTTAGTAGCTTATTCCAATAGTCAGAATTTTTATTCTATGGCTAACTTCTACCAAAAGGTACAGGAAGAACAGGAAAAGCACAATCTTTGGCTTGAATCACTAAGTGACGAAGATTACGCCCAACTGGAAAAAACAAATCCTGAAAAGCTCAACTATTCGGATTTTGTACGGGAAAATAAAACCCTCTTACGCTTTGATCAATACAATAACCCGCTTTTGAATGTCTACGACCCTGCTCTGGCTGCTTTAATCAGCCCTCAGGGTATTGTGAAGATTGGAAATGTATTGTATTACTACAATTATAGAGGTATTAAAACATATCTTAGAGGTAATGCAGCACATATTAATGAATTGATTCAAGCCAAGCAAGAGACTGACTACATTAAAATATTCCAGAATGCTGTCAAAGAAGTCCCTCTTATCTCCTATGAAAAATTGAATATAATCACAAATGATTGCAGTCAATCTAATTATTGTTTCACAAGGGGATGGACAGGTGGACAAAGTAGTGGATCACGTATGATACAAGTTTTTTCAGGAAGATATACTCAAAGGACCTACCGCTGACTTCCTCACACAAACAAGCTCAGGTGTACGGGATTGGACGCTGCAAATGGATTATGACTACCTTCCATCGCCCACACACGATATTCGCTTCGGAATCAGCCTTGCAGCACAAAGATTTGAGCCGGAAGTCTTGCAAATTCGTGATTTTGACCGTGTGCTTACCTACAACAATGACAATAGGGTGGATGCCCTTACATTGGCCGCTTATTTGGAAGACGATATGGAGATTTCCCCCAAACTGGGTCTGAATATCGGCCTAAGAAGTGCCGTCTATCAGGTCAATGCCAAAAGCTATCCCGATATACAGCCTAGAGCTTCTTTGCGCTATTCTTGGAATAACAGCCTGTCTTTCAAGGCATCCTATAATTATATGGTGCAGTACATCCATTTACTGACCAATTCCTCTTTGGGTGCGCCGACAGACCTTTGGGTATCTTCCACAGAGCGCATCAAACCTCAATACAGCCAACAAATCGCCTTCGGAGTATTTAAAAATATCGAGTCTCTCAAAATGCTTTTGAGTGTAGAAACTTATTACAAATGGCTGGATAACTTAATTGAATATCGAGACGGTGCCAATTATCTCTTTAATACCGGAGAAACTTGGCAAAATAAAGTAGCCGTGGGGCAAGGGGAGGCTTATGGGCTGGAATTTCTTCTCCAAAGGGACTATGGCAAACTCAACGGCTGGCTGAGCTATACGCTTTCCTGGTCTAATCGCCAGGTAGAAGGAGTCAATGAAGGGCGTGTATTTCCTTTTAAGTATGATCGTCGTCATAGCTTTTCGGCAGTACTAAATTATGAATTTCGGAAAGGGAAATCTCTGTCCCTGGTATTTGTGTATCAATCCGGCAACGCCATTACGCTGGCTGAAGCCACCTATCAAGGGGCTGTACCACCTACCATTGACCCTCGCAACGAGGCAGGTTTTGAGGTGTTGCCCTATATCGCCGAGCGCAACGGCTATCGGATGCCTGCCTATCACCGCATGGATCTAAGCTACCACACCGACAAACAAAAACAAAAAGTAAAAAGAGCCTGGATATTCTCGGTATACAATTTATATAGCCGGTTAAATGCTTTTTTTCTTTATCAGACTCGAGGCCAACTTAAACAGGTATCGCTTTTTCCTATTATTCCTTCGGTGACCTATCAGTTGGAGTTTTGAGCTGCAAAGGTATAAACCGCTTGTTTTGGAGGCTTGCAGGTAGCGACTAGGGTATAAACCGCTTGTTTTGGAGGCTTGCAGGTAGCCAACCAAGATAAGATGCAAAGAAGTAGGGTCACTCAAGCCTCCCATCTTAAATCCCCGGCTTCCTAAAAAATATTAAGGGAAAAGCCTCTCCGGCAGGGTACAGATCCCGCCCTTCTTCCAATTCCAAAAATGCATTACAATCCATCAGGTTGGCAAAATCACCAGAACCGTGTCCAGGCAAAGCTTCTGCCCATAAAACACCCTGCTTGTCAGTCGTCACATGGACAGGTAAAAAAAGTGTCAGTTCGGGCTTAAACACATAATCAGACTTCAGACGGGCAAAGTAAACAGACGCATCAGAATTGAGGGCAATTTTGGACAAATAAGGCACGACATATTTATAAAAACAGGCATAGGTTGAAACAGGATTGCCCGGCAAAGCAAAAACCACTTTATTGTCCTTGCGCCCAAACCAAAAAGGCTTGCCGGGTCGCTGCCTGACCTGATGAAATAGCTTCTCTACCCCCAAATCAATCAGAATCTCCGGTACAAAATCAGCCTTGCCCATAGACACCCCACCACTCAAAATCAAAATATCCGAGTCCCGGAGGATTTGAAAAAGTCCTCGCTCGATGTGTGATTTATCATCTATGAAGTGGAATAAAGAAGCCTCTATTTTGCGTTCGGCCAGTGCTGTGGCAAGCATATACACATTGGAGCGGCGAATCTGGTAGGGTTTGGGAATTTCCTCGATTTCTATCAGTTCGTCGCCCGTAGAGATCAAAGCCACGCGTGGCAGTGTACTTACCTTTACCTTAGCCAAACCGACACTGACCGCCACGCCGATTTCTGGCGAACTCAGGCAAGTACCCATCGGCACAAGCAGGTCTCCTGCTTTGCGGTCTTGTGCTTGGGGGTGGAGGTTTTCACCCTTGACCAGACTTTCTGAAAGAATATAGGCGAATTTTTCTCCGTTTTCTTCTGTTATGCGTACATCCTCAATCTTAACAACCGTATCACAACCTACGGGACACATCGCTCCGGTCATGATTTGAATGGCTTCTGAATTGTTCTCAATGGCTTGCTGCGGGCTTCCAGCAAATTGTGTAGCCACAAGCTGAAAACGTTTTTGACCCCGCTTCCAAGTCTCGAAGTGAATTGCTACGCCGTCCATAGTCACCCGATCAAAAGGAGGAAAATCCCTGTCAGCCCTTATTTCTTCTCTCAGCACCCTACCTTCTGCAAAAATACTGGGGCAATACTCACTTTCCATCTGGACAACATTATTCAAAATAATGGCTTCTGCTTCACGTACTGAAATCATAATATACTACAAATTTTATTGTCTGTTTTTTGGGTGTTTGGCTTTGGGTATTGGGTTTTAGGCATTGGGTATTTGGTATAATTTAATAAAAGCTCCCAAAACCTAAAGCCCAACTCCTAATACCCAATCCCCAATACCTGCCTACATTGATTATTATGCCATAATTGCACATTATTCAAACTTCTTACTACTGGATACAAGCTCCACAGAACCAGCCCGATCAGCAACACAGTGCGTAAACTACTTTTTATACCCAGATTTCTCCACAATAAATCCATTCCTACAAAAGCCACCAACATCAAAGCCGGATAGTTTAGAGCTTCGTAGCGCTCCACCTCTTCCAGGACTGTACGCTCCAAAATCACCATACATAACAAGTAAAATAGGGATACAAAGAATATTCCCCGGATAAATTGAGCTTGGTAATTTACTAAGTTTTCCTTAAAATTCTCCCAAACCAGCCACAAGACCAAAGCAATTCCTGAAAAAATCAAAATTTTTAAGGTAAATGAAAAAAAAGTAGGCATAAACCAATTGGTCAGTGCGGTAAGATGCAAAATCAAATTGCCAGGAACATCCTGAAATAACACCCTCAATGTAGGGTGATAGTCAGTACCACCTATCGTATAGCAGTGATAAGACCACCAAAACCACCCACTGAGGGCAATTACCAAATAGACCGCGGATAATTTCAAAGAACGTATAAAATCATCCTGAATCAACAAGACAAGCACCATACCTGCCACAAAAAATATTCCCGGATTCCTTTGCAGGCAAAATAAAAAAGCCACTCCTGCCATTCCCAAAATATATAAAAACTTCTCGGAGCGAAGATATAACGCATAAAAATGAAAATGTAACGATAAAAAAGCCAGAAATAAAGCCTCAGACCAAAGAAAATTGCCCACTAAAAACAGAGGTGTAGAAAAAGACAAACTCAAACCAAAGAATACTCGGATGGTGGCAGATTGTATATGTTCATTAGCTAGCCAGAAAAATATCCCCAGACTTAGCAATAAACTCAGCAGATTAATCCAGGAAGCAAGTAAAGTTTTTGAATCACCCAAAAAAGATAATAAGATCGGAAACAAAGGCACTCGCTCGATATAAGGGCTGCCGTTTTTGTTGTGCATCGATTCCCCTTGAGCAAAATCCTGCGCTGCATGCAGATAATCAAGCGAATCATACGTAAGACCGATACTGCAAAAAGTACCGTACTGCTGTAAAATCCCAAAAACGAGCAAAAAGGCGAAAATCCATCCTTTATGAAGCTGAGGCATATCTCATAGATTAATTTAGACTGAAATCTAAGGATAAATTTACAGTGCAGAGCAAAAATCTGAAAAAAAAATTAAGGGATACTTGATAGATGATTGTTTGATTTTTCTGAAATAATATCGCTCCCTCTCCTACCTGTCTTCAGGCAAGTAGTTAGCAGACAGTCAGAGATTTAAACGTTTTGCCCAGAAGTCGGAGACTTTCGGTCTGTACCTCGGCAGCCCGGAGAGTTTAGGGAGTTTGTGTTATTTTCACGCTAAACGTTCTTTATAAGACAAAACCCGGATGTTTTGCAAAGAATATCCGGGTTTTCGGGTTTATTCCTGGTAGCCCTGTCAGTTTTGCATTTAAAATAAATCAATTCAGGTTAGATCAATTTTAAAGCACTGATTAACACGATCATTTCAGTTCCCAGGCATCTGTTCTAAAACAAGAAGCGGGTAATCCGGCTTTGTTGAATAAATTAGGCTCGGCGGTATTGCTCCAGGCAAAACGCACAGCTACGGGGTTTTTTACATCTGGCGAAGAGACTACTACGGTATTTCCTTCTATTTTCGCCTGTGCTTTGACAAATTTCTGGTCTTCTCCTGCGATTTCAAAGTGCGTCAGTTCCTTGCCCCTAAGCACTAAACCCTGTTCGGCATACTCAAATAGTATGCGTATTTTTTTACCTTCCAACTTCATTTCTTGATACAAAGGCCCAGAGAAAACTAAGTCTTTTTTACCGTAGGTATGATACAGCGCCCAGTTGGCGAGGCGGATGCCTACATCTTTTTTATTGCGTGGGTGGATGTCCTCAAGGTCGCCAATATCACTCACGACTGCCATGCCCGTGTTGGGTACAGTGCCCAAAGTAAGGCGTTGCTGATCTCTGAGTATAGCCCCCGAAGTACCTTGATAACCCTTCCAGGGTGCAATCTGTACAAAATAAAAGGGGAAATCCCTGCCCCAGGCTTTGCGCCAGCTTTGGATCATACCACCAAAAAGCTTTGCATAAGTTGCTGCCGTACTTGTATTGGATTCGCCCTGATACCAAATTACCCCTGCAATCTCAAAAGGAATCAGTGGGGCAATCATGGTGTGGTAGATTTTACCGGGTTTGACAGGACCCCAGGGCACTTCTTCCAGCTTTTGGGCTGCTTGATTTAGAATTTCGTCCTGGAGGATTACTTCGGGGCTTGTCCAAGCTTCGGCTGGTGTACCACCCCAGCTTGAGTTGATCAGCCCGATAGGAATGTCGATATTTTCCTGGATTCTTCGGGCAAAAAAATAGCCCACAGCACTAAAATCTATCATTGTTTCTGGGCTACAGACCGACCAAGCACCTTTTAGGTCTAACTGAGGAAAATCGGAAGTTTTGTGAGCTACCGAAAAAAAGCGTATTTTGGGCTGATTTGCTTCTTTTACAGCCTGTTCTGCGTCCTGGATACCTGCCCTGGCAGACCACTCCATATTGGATTGCCCAGAACAAAGCCAGACTTCGCCAATTAAAATGTCTTCTAATACAATGGTATGATAACCTTTGACAGTGAGTGTATAAGGGCCGCCGTAGGAAGGGGTACTCAATTTAAGCTCCCAGAAACCCAGGCTGTTGATTTTAGTCTTGACTTCCTGTTGGTTCCAGCTTCCCAACACAGTTACTTCCTCACCCGGCTTACCCCAGCCCCAGATAGACACTTGGCTGTTTTGTTGTAAGACCATGTGGTTGCCGAAAATTGAGGGAAGGGTGACGGCTTCCAGAGAAAGGCTGTAAAGCCAGAAAATTCCCGTAATAAAGAAATTTTTTTTGAAGATGGTTTTCATTTTTTTGGTATTTTTGAATGGATAAATCATCCTACCAAATCTAAACATTAAATTGATAAAAAATGGCAACATTCACCGTCAGAGAGCAAATTGTAGAAGTGGTCAACAAACTTTTTGTCTACACCGATCAACAGGACTGGGAAAGACTACACAGCGAGGTATTTGCAGAGGAAGTATTTTTAGATATGTCTTCTCTAGGCGGTGAATCCAAAACGATGACTCCAACGGAGATTTGTGAGGGGTGGAAAAAGGGTTTTGAAGGCCTAGACGCCATCAATCACCTAGGCGGTAACTACCTGGTAAGCCTTCAAGATGATGTAATTGCTCAGGTATTTGCCTATGCTACTGCCACTCATTACAAAGCTTCTGCCACTAAGGGGCAAACCCGTGAATTCGTGGGCAGTTATGAGCTTCGTCTGGTAGATACTTTGGAAGGCTGGCGTATTAATGTATTTAAATACAACCTGAAATATACTTCGGGGAATGTGACGCTGGAGTAACAAGGTTTTGAATCAAATTCAAACAAAGGTTTAGGAACTAACGTGTTTTTATTTTGAGTCAAGATATTCAGGTCTTTTGATGATTACTTTGAATTCCTCGGCCACTTTATCATTGATAAAATCTATATGCGGGTATGCCTGTAGCGCACGTACAATACCGCTACCAATAGCCCGATAAGGCAAGACATCCAAAGCAAACATAGAAAGTAATTCATTACGCCTTTTGCTTACTCCCAAACGAATTTGTTCTTCTGTAAGATGATTGGGTAAGATGCCGGGGCTGCGTATTTCTACACGATTATCAAAAACCAGCAATTTGATACTATCTTTAATAAAATAATCCCGATGAACTAATGCATTGATGATCAATTCATGGAGTACTATTTTAGGAATCTCAGGGATACCAGATGAGTTAAAATCTTGTCCGTTTTGCTTTTTTTCTAACTTAGCATATATAAAATCAAAAGCTTGTTGAAATTGTGATTTGAGAGTTCCCTGTAAATTATCACTTTTTAAATACTCGGTACTTGTCAAATCATTGCCCTTAAACCAAACTGCCGAAATGTAAAATGAAGGTAGTAAATAGCGTACGTCCAAACCAAACAAGAGTGCTCCGGCTACGGTAAGTTTGCCTGACCTTGCCAAACGTAGGTTTTCTAAAAGGCGGGACAGCTCATCCCAGTTTGGTAAGGTCGCATAACGCTTCTCATAAAACTCAGAAAACCGGTCTTTATCCAGGTTTTTATAAATATCGCTATCTTGAATAAGCATTTCCTCTGCATAAAGGTTGCCACTGCTTTGCAGAAGCCTTCGAAGCTCATCATTACTTATAACTTTGCGCTTATCCGAACCATTTTTTACAAATACGTGTCCGTCTTTATCCAAATAAGGCTTATTCGTACCTTCTGGAATAGTAAGTACAACGATCCTTTTTTCGGAAATTTCAACTGTCTCGGTTTTAATATTTATCGGATTTTTGATATGTTCCTGGGCAGCAGTAGTCAACAGACTATTAATCCGTTGAATGTCTTCAAAAGATAAGCCGATGATTTCACCAGTTTGATCACTGATACCGATAATTATTTTTCCTCCTTCACTATTGGAAAAGGCGACCATTTCCTGGGCAATGCTGGTAGCATTTCTCACGTCTTGTTTGAGTTGCAAATAGCTCGTTTCCCCACCACGAATCAGTTTCAGAATTTCTTCCAGGTTTGTATTCATTTTTCCAGAATTAAATAATCACAAAACGAAAATACATAAATTTTCAGAACTTTACAAAATCAGTCATCCCTGGGGTGATTTACGTATTGAAAAAAAAATCTTCAAAAAAGGGCTTTCATAATTAAAAATCAGGAAAATCTAACAGCATTCTTAATCACTTATAACCACGCCCAGGGCTTATAAAAATACATAATTGATACCACGACCACCAATACCAGCAGCCGATACACCCAAACATCCGCTTTGGGGTATCGGGTCGCAAAAAGCCCTCCGGCATAAGCCCCAAGACCCTGACCCATGGAGGTAAACAAGCCCAAAAACCAATCTACCTGCTGATGATACGCAAATATGATCAGCACAGGAAGTGCATAGGCAGCCACAATAATCAGTTTGACGGCATTGGCACTTTTCAGGTTATAGCCCACACCAAGCACCAAACCGGCCAGCAGGAATATACCCACGCCCGCCTGGATAAATCCGGCATAAATCCCAATTACAAACATAACGAACATCGAGAAAAAAGATCGGCTTTTTACCCCATTGCTATTGGCCTTGACCAGCCACCTTTTAGGATTCACCAGGATCAGCACCAACATCGCTATCAGTAATACCCCGATAAATTGCTCTAAATAACTTGGGTCAATCTGTGTAGCCAAATAAGCTCCTCCAAAAGAGCCCAAGAGGCAAGGAAGAACCGACCATCCTACATTGTTGGCTTCCAGCTTTGTATTTCTCAGGAAAGTAGTCATTCCGATCAGACTTTGGAAAACCACCGCCACCCGGTTGGTGCCATTGGCAAGGGTAGAGGAAAGACCCATGCCCAAAAAAACCGGCAGCATAATCAGGCTACCGCTTCCAGCTAAGGTATTGATAAATCCAGCAAAAATACTTACAATAAAAGCCATTAGGTAGCTAAGTATCATCACAATCAGGTTATTTTGAAGAATTAATTATTAACTTTGCCCGCTTATAAGAATCCTTACAATTCAGACAGAATCAAGTGAAAGAATATTTATTATGAAGCAAACCATCATTCAAAACTATACAAATCGGGTTGAGAATTTCAAAAAACAAAAAAGAGAATTACAAAAAATCAATAATTGGATTGCGTTGATACGCTTGATGCTCTTTTTGGTGGCGGGTTTGGTCATGTATTTTTTACTCAATAGCGGGTCATACAACCTGAGCGTTTTAGTTTTTGTGATCTCGTTTTTGGTTTTTTTGTATCTGGTCAAAGTTCATGCAGATTACAAAAACAGAAAAAATCATAGCCAGGCACTCATCCAAATCAACGAAAACGAGCTCAAATTTCAGGCAGGTGACCTCAGCCCTTTTGAATCCGGCAAAATCTATGATGAAGCAGAACACCCTTATATATTTGACCTGGATATTTTCGGGCAAAATTCTATCTATCAGCTAATCAATCGTACGACAACTTCTATTGGAGCAAAAATGCTTGCCGATTGGCTAAAAAGCCCCTTTTTAGATCAAAATACTATCCTACATAACCAAGCCGCCGCCCATGAATTAGGCGCAAAGCTGGACTGGCGGCAAAATTTCCAAGCCTACGGGCAGCTTTGGCAAGAAACCTTAGAAGAAAAAGAAGACCTTATCGCCTGGCTCAAGGAGCCCACCCAAATCATCCAAAAACCTTTGTATAAAGTTATACTGTGGGTGTTTCCGGTGATCGCCACCATTTGTCTGGCCTTGGTGATACTGGGCTTGCTGGAAATTCAGTTCCTTTTTTTGATCGCCGTGATACAGCTTATGATTGTCAGCCTGCATATCAAAACCTTGCTGCGGCATTCTTTACAAATCAGTAAAAAGACGAAACTTTTGCGTAAATACACCCAATTATTCAAACAAATTGAAAATGAGGAGTTTAAATCAGATAAACTGATGCATCTCCAGCAAAAACTATTGCTTGACCATACCTCGGCACACAAGCAATTAAAAAACCTCTCTGAGATTGTCAATAATATGGAGCAAGGTGGCAGTTTTGTGGGAATGATTTTTAATGGTTTGTTTCTCTGGAGTCTACAGTTTTTATATCGCCTGGAGCATTGGCAACTTAACTGCAAAGATCGGCTAAACGATTGGTTTGAGGTTGCAGGAGCAATAGACGCACTGGCAAGTATCGGCAATCTGCACGGCAACCGTCCTGAATATGTTTTCCCCGAGCCTATTGTCGGGCAATTTGAGTTAGAAGGAGAATTGGTGGGTCATCCTTTGCTTTCGGAGTCTATCAGTGTAAAAAACAACATTTTATTTTCCCATACTGGGCAACTTTGGATCATTACCGGAGCCAATATGGCCGGCAAAAGCACCTACCTGCGTACCATTGGTGTAAATTTGGTACTTGCTATGATTGGTGCGCCGGTTTGTGCACAAAGATTCAAATTTAGCCCAATGGAAATTTACACGAGTATGCGTACGCGTGACTCCCTGCAAAGCAATGAATCGTTTTTTTACGCAGAACTCAAAAAACTCAAAAAAATCATCGATCAGCTCAATGGTCAAAAAACAATTTTTGTAATTCTCGATGAGATTCTTAAAGGTACTAATTCACTAGATCAGCATACCGGCTCAAAGGCATTGATTGAGCAGCTCGTCAAGCTGGGAGCTGTAGGGCTAATTGCTACCCATGATCTGAGTCTGGGAGAATTGGAAAATATTTATCCCAAAAATATCCAAAATAAATGCTTTGAGATTGAGATCATTGATCAGGAGCTTGCTTTTGATTACAAACTTCGGGATGGCATCAACCAAAATCTCAATGCGACCTTTTTGATGAAGAAAATGGGAATAACGGTTTAGAGAAAGCCCTGCCAAAGGCTAAAATTTGTAGGAAATGCCGTACTTAAGTCTTTTTCTTCGGAAAATAAGCCGAACAGCGTAGACCCCGAACCACTCATCGCTGCATAAAATGCGCCTTGGGCATATAATTGAGTTTTTACTTCTGCAATCATCGGATAATGTGGAGTGATAAATCTCTCAAAATCATTATGAAGCGTATTTTTCCACGCTGTGCGTGGTTTTTGGAGTACCTCTTTCAAAGGAATTTCGGCAGAAGCAGGTCTGACGAGTCTATACGCTTCTTGGGTAGAGATAAGTAGATCGGGATACACCAATACCATATAGATTCCTTTCAAATCCAATGGAAAAGCCTCAAAAATATCTCCTTTTTCAAAGCAAAATTGAGCTTGATCCTGTGTGAAAAAGGCACAGTCGCTTCCTAATTGAGCTGCATAAGCTACCAAATCGGATTCCTCTAGAGCTAATTCAAACAAATCGCGAAGCATCCGCAGCACAAAAGCCGCATCCGAAGAGCCTCCCCCCAGACCTGCTCCAATAGGGATGACTTTGTGTAGAAAAATACTGACAGGAGGAATATGATATTCTTCTTGAAGCAGTTCATAAGCCCTCACACAAAGATTGGGCTTTCCGTCCGAAGGAATCTCAATACCAGTCTGGCTGAAGCTGGATTGCTCAGAAGGGATGATTTCCAGAATATCACACCAGGGTACAGGTACAAAAAGGGACTCGATATTATGATACCCATCAGGTCTTTTTTGAAGTATGTTTAAACCAAGATTGATTTTAGCGTGAGGGAAGCTTATCATAAAATTTTTAGCTAGATTTGCATTAAGGGTTAAATTAATAGGGTAGTGTTAAATATCTAATGATAAAATCAAAATTGCCCGGTTTTGTGTTCTCACAAAGCCTCTTTTTGAACTCAAAGCATGAGGTATTGCACACTCCTGTGAATAGATACAAAACTACAAATCTTCTCTAATTTTCGGAACATGAAAGCAGTTTTGTGTAAACAATGGGGGCGACCGGACGATCTGGTTATTGAGGAAATCGACGATCCTGAAGTCGGTGAGGAAGATGTATTGATTGAAGTAAAAGCTATTGGAATTAATTTCCCTGATGTATTGATGGTCGCTGGGCGATATCAGGCCAAACCTCCTTTTCCTTTTATTCCGGGAGGGGAAGTGTCAGGTATTGTAAAAGCTTGTGGCACAAAAGTTCAAAAATTTAAACCTGGTGACAAGGTAGCAGCCCTTTGCGGCACGGGGGGTTTAGCCCATCGAGTCAGCACTTCACAGCACAATGTTTTTTTGATTCCTTCACAAATGGATTTTTCTACGGCATCTTCTTTTATGGTGGCTTATGGATTGGCATATATTGGGCTGAAGCACAGAGCGCAATTACAAATGAGCGAGACCTTGTTGGTGCATGGCGCAAGCGGAGGAATCGGTTTGGCAGCCGTAGATATGGGGAGATGTCTGGGAGCCATTGTATTAGCTACGGCCGGAAGCCAAGAAAAGCTGGATATTGTTGCCAAACAGGGTGCCCGCCATTTGATCAATTATAATGACGAAGATTTTTATGAAGTGGTCAATGAGCTTACTCAAAATAAAGGTGTCAATGTAATTTATGACCCGGTTGGAGGAGATTTGTTTGATCAATCTTTAAGGTGTATCAGTTGGGAAGGTAGGATATTGGTCATTGGGTTTGCCAGTGGAAGAATTCCTGAAATCTCTGTAAATAGACTTTTATTAAAGAATCTCTCGATATACGGGCTATTTTTTGGAGCTTATAAATATCATAATCAGGCCATTATTGGGAATGCCATTCCGAAGGTCATAGAGTTTTATGAGCAGGGAAAAATAACCCCTTTTGTATCTCAAACTTTTGCTTTTGAAGATTCTTCAAAGGCTTTAAATTCTCTGGGCTACAGAGAATCTATCGGTAAAATTGTTGTATTAACTTGATTTTGAACAAAATGCGAATTATAAAATTTTATGGCATAGCGTTTTTTTTAGCTACTTTGGTTTCTTGTTCTTTTAATTCAAATTCTGATTCTGAAAAAACGGCTTCTCAAAATAAAGAAGATAGCTCCAAAGTCTCAGGCAATCAGGAAAATCAAAAAGTCATTTTATTTTTTGGAAATAGCATCACAGCAGGGTATGGTTTAGACCCTTCGGAAGCTTATCCCGCCCGGATTCAGCAAAAAATAGATTCATTAGGACTCAACTACCAGGTAGTGAATGCTGGGTTGAGTGGAGAAACCACAGCCGCAGGGGTCAAACGCCTTGATTGGGTATTAGAGCAGCAGCAGATCGATATTTTTGTGTTGGAGTTGGGAGGGAATGACGGTCTGAGAGGGATAGAACCTTCGGAGACCCGAAAGAATCTTCAGCAAATCATGGAGAAGGTTCAAAAGAAAAGCCCTGAGATTCAGATTTTACTTACTGGTATTGAGGTACCTCCCAATATGGGCGAAAGTTATGCTTCTCAGTTTAGGAATGTTTTTAAAGAGGTGGCTGCTGCTTATCAAGTGACGTTTATGCCTTTTATTTTGGAAGGTGTAGGCGGTGTGCCTGAGCTCAATCAAGCAGATGGAATTCACCCTACTGTAGAGGGTCAGAAAATCGTGGCAGCTCATGTTTGGGAATATCTCAAAAAAATCATGGATTGAGCAATTAAAATTGTTCAATCCATGATTAGGAAAAATATCATTAAAAAGATGTGATCTAATCTTTCAAGATCGTAAATTCAGCTCTTCTATTTTCAGATCTTTCGGCAGGAGTGCTGTTGTCATTTCCTTCTAAGGGCTGCTCAAAACCATATCCTTTTACCTCGATGCGATTGGCATCTACCCCCCGCTCAATGAGATAATTGGCTACTGCTCTTGCTCTTCTCAGAGAAAGGGCTGCATTATAAGCCTGAGTGCCGATGTTACACGTGTGTCCCCCCAGCTCAATACGTACTGTTTGGTTGGTATTGAGGTATTGAAGCAAATTATCTATAGATTCTTTGGAAGTGGGAGAAAGCGTGCTTTGATCAAACCCGAAACGTACCCTAAAAGAAAAATCAGGTTTGGGAATATCTGTATTATTGCTGACCAGACTGGGGTCACCTGGTTGGATAAGGGTAAGTCCTTCCTTATTAAGTTTGGTAAGTTGAACCCTGGGTGCGGTCAAGGTATAAATATCTTCTCTGCCGTATCCCGAATCATCTGAGGATACATAATATCCTTTACGGTTATCTACGGTGAGCACCAGGTGCACATCATCATCAGGTCCATTAATAGGGAAGCCGAGGTTTTGAGGTTCGCTGTATTTGTTATCACCTTGTATTTCAGATTTAAAAACATCAAACCCCCCCATAGAATTATGCCCTCTGGAGCTGAAATAAAGGGTTTTATTATCAAAAGCAATAAAGGGAGCGTCTTCATCAAAAGAAGTATTGATGCTGCTCCCTAGGTTCACGGCCGGTCCCCAATCCCCATTGGTTTCTTTTTTACTCATATAGATATCCAATCCTCCGAGCCCGCCTTCTCTGTTACTGGCAAAAAAGATTGTATTGCCATCAGATGAAATACAAAGCGATGTTTCCTGAAATTTAGTATTGATATTGTCGTTGAGTTTTTTTGGTTCGTTCCAGTTTTTCTCAGCTTCGTTGTAGTCAGCTACGTACAAATCTCCTTTTGTTTTACGATCATCTCGGTAGAAATACAGTTGTTTGCCATTGGGAGAAAGAGCAGCGGCGGCATCGTGATATTTCAGATTGATATTTAATGGTTGAGGGGCTGCATAATTGTCGTTTTTGTAAGTAGATACATAAATATCTTCAAAGAATAAATCATCACTAATGTCTCTACGGCCTCCTACTGTATTTTCTCTACGGGAGGTAAAGATCAGAAAGGAAGTATCCTGTGGGATTAATGGGGTATATTCAGGATATTCTGTATTGATGCTAGTTCCCAGGTTTTCGATGGTAGCATTGATAGGTTGCCCTTCAAAAGTAATACCGTGATCACATTCCTGTGCTTTTTTGGTACTTTCTAGGAGCAGTCTTTCGTTATCTGCCAGTTTTTGCTCTTTTTCTTTGGCTTTTAACTGCTTATCACTTGTAAGTTTTTCTTTGATACCTTTGTAATTCTGTTGAGCAGCCTGGTAATGTTTTTTTGCTTCCTCAAAATCTCCCAGATAGTGATATGCTTGCCCAAGCATAAACTCTAGATTAGGATTGTAGTTAGGGTCTTTGTCATACACTTTTTTGAGGTGAGTAAGTGCGGCTTTTTTAGAATCTGAGTTCAGGTAACAGAGGCCTATTTGGTAATTGTATTCCAGGTTATCTGGATCGGTTTTCAACAGTTGTTGATACAATTCAATGGCTGTGGCGTATTCTTTGTATTTCATGGTGGTTTGAGCATCACGATTCAGTCTTGCCAAAGCTTTTGGATTTTGGGCATAAACGCTTTGACAAAGCCATAAAAAACACACAAAGTAGAGTATTAGAAATCTTTTCATAACTTAGAAAGATTTTGTGCTTTTAAACGAATAAAATATGTATTAATAGCCAATTTTTTTTTGATAAGTTAAAAACTCCTTTTATATCTGGGAAATCGTTTCGTAGTCAGAATATAATTTAAATGAAAGCCGGTGACGATATATAGGTCATTTTCTTTGGGCGTGTTACCGCGTTTCTCACCTCGAAGCCCATAACTTACGAGTCTGGTAAATCCCGGAATATTTTCAAAAGCATCCTGATTAAGCACCCCATAGAGATCTGTTTCGGGTCCTACGACCTCGATGACAGCACTGAGATCACGAAGTTCTCCTGATACGGCAGCTCTGGGTTCGGCAGATCGGTCATACAAGGCTTTTGCCAGATCACTTTCTAGGTCTCGGATATCGGGATACAGTCCACCCACATCGTCGAGATGATCAAAAAACAAGAATCTAAATCCGATTTCAAAAGACATATCTAAACGGTCTCCAAGTCTCCAGCGCACGCCTAATCCGGCGGGGATAGCTGGCTGAATGAGTGAATAAGGTTTGTTATAAGGTGTACCTGCATCCGTGCCGAACTGTCGGGTTTGCCCCTGACCTTCGGTATGAAGTGGGCGCAGGGCTACCCATTCGCCGGGGCTGGCATCAGCGCCGGTATAATCCAAAGGAACTTTGGCTTTGGGATTGTGATAGAATCCGGCAACGCCAGCAAAGATATAAGGGCTGATATACCTTCTGCGGTAGAATCGCCCACGGCTAGGGAATAATTCAAAAAGAGCGGTAAAGGCTAATTCGTAGATGTCATTTCTGAAATGTAAATTTCTGCCGTACCTGGCAATTCGTTCGGGGCTTAAGTCAGCTGATTCAAAATCATCTCCTTTTAGTCTTCCATAGCCAAAGCTTCCTCTCAGGTATAACCTTGAACTCATTTTTTTCGTGACTTCAATCCCAAAGTTTGGACGCGTAAAGGATATATCTGTGCTAAAAACACTTTCCAAAGGAGCTATATCTCCAAAATAATTCAGTGCATTGGCTTGTAATCCAATAGTCCAGTAAGATTCACGCCTTGAATTTTGAGCAGTCAAATTAGATGTGCCCAGACATAGAAGGAATACCGTAACAGAGAGTAACAGTTTTTTCATATTACTTGTAATTTGGTAGATCAATTCACAAAAAACAGCATAAAAATTTACCTGCCAAAGGTATAAATTTTTGTACTAAAAATTAATTATTTCCAATTTTTTTAGCTTAAAACCTAAAGTTATTCTTACATGATCTTGGAAAAGTTCCAAAAATATCAATAAATGACTTGATAATCAATATTTTATAAAATGAACTTAGGCTGATTTAATCGTATTAAAGATGAGATGAAAAAAAAGATGCTCCGAATTTTAAAGTAATTTTGTGAATTATGCCGATTTTATTACACCTACGGTGTTTTTTTTTAGCCGCTTCACTTTACAAACAAAACTCAAACATTTGCTGCTGATATTACACCCTTAACTATACGGGAGGTTTTTTAAAAAGATTTCAGGGAGTATAAAGGGATATCTTAGAAGTAAATTTCTCAAAATTAGGCTAGCTTATACTATCCACTTCCAATTCTTGTAGACAGGTTTTGAGTTCATCCAGGTATCTTCCATATAGCCTCCGAATGTACCATTTCATAAAGGGATAAATCACAATAACCAACAAAATACTGAGTATCAATAAAATGCCGATGATACTTAGGCTTAAATCTTTGGGAGTTTGGGAATCGTCTAAGGAGAAATAACCATAAAAAAAACCAGTCACAAAAGCTATAGGTGTCACAATCAGGCTGCTATAAAGATAAAATTTTAAAAAATAATCCAGGGTTTTGGTCAAAATTCGGAGTGATTCACGAAGATTATTTCCCGAATTGATAATCTGATTAATCCTGCGGTATTTGATCCAATAGTATAACACAGAAGCCAAACAGAAAATAATGACTACACTCAAAAGGGGTTTGTGGGCAATATGCTCATAGAGAAAAATGCTAATGGAAAAAAACAAAGTCATGAGCAACAAAGAACCTACCTCTAGCATAATACCTCGATTGATTTTGCCAATAGCGTGGTGAGTTTTGCCTTTAATTAGCTTCTTGATTTCATCTGCGGCCACAATTTTACTTTCTGCCTGATTTTTGGCAAGTTCGTTCCAGAGAGATTTTAAGTCATTTATTTCCATGAAGCTTATTATTTTTTAGTTAAGGTTTTTTTGAGCTTATTTTTGATTCGATTCATCTTGACACGGACATAGTTTTGGGTGATACCGACTGTTTCGGCGATTTCCTCATAGTTTTTTTCTTCCAAATAAAGCATTATAATCGCTTTTTCTATTTTAGTAAGCCGGTCAATGGCACTTTTGAGTATTTTTAATTTTTCTTCGTAATCAAAGTCATATTCTTCGTCGGCTATCTGTAAAAAAGATCTCTCCAGGGAAGTACGTTGAGGTTTTCGGCTTTGTTTTCGGAAGTACGAAATGGCTGTATTGAGTGCAACGCGATACATCCAAGTACTGATTTTGGACTCTCCCCTGAACTTAGGAAAAGCTTTCCAGAGTTGAATGATGATTTCTTGAAAAAGATCTCTACGATCTTCTTCATTATCCACATACATCGTACATACTTTATGTACAATTCCCTGATTCCGGTTAATAATTTCAATGAATTGCTTTTCCAAGTAGATATAGGTGATTTTTTTAATAAGTCATTCCACCTCCCCAATCATTACAAATGTCCTTCTTTTTTTGAAATATTCCATAAATGATGCTCCACTTGCACCTCTCTAATTCCCCAACCAGTATTTTACGTACTCGCCCTGAGCATCGTATTTTTTAGCCTGACTCTCGATATTAAAATATCTGTTTTCTCTTGGATCGTTCCCTACGCCAGCTACATAAGTCCAGTTGCCCCAATTGCTGCATACGTCATAATCGATGAGTTTGGATTCAAAATACATGGCTCCCCATATCCAGTTGATTTTTAAATCTTTTACCAGGAAACTGGCCACATTTTGCCTTCCGCGATTCGACATAAATCCGGTTTGGTTGAGCTCTTTCATATTGGCATCAATAAAAGAAACACCTGTTTTGCCTTGTGTCCATTTTTCAAAATAGAGATGGTTCTCTCTGAGATGCAGCTCGGTTTGGTTTTTGATCCCTTGGAGTTGAAATATGCGATTGCCATATTTGCGGGCTACGAACCTAAAATAATCTCTCCACATCAATTCAAAAATAAGCCAATAGGTAGATTGATTCCTTGTAACCAAGCTCTCGTATTTGCGGACTTCTTCGTAAATCCTCCTGGGAGAAAGACAACCCAAGGCCAGCCAGGGCGAAAATTTAGAAGAATAATCACCGCCTAGTAGCTCATCACGGGTTTTTTTATAATTTTTGAGTAAATCTTTTTGCCAGATATATTCTTTCAGGCGGTTCAGTGCGGCGGTTTCCCCTCCTTCAAAATGCAATACGGCTCTTAGGTCTGTTTTGTAATCTTGAAGCCCAAAATCGGAGAGTTTCGGAATGTCTCCGGGTGGAATCCCTTTAAGAGGGCTTAAATCATCAGGGATCGGCAAGGTAGCTCTGACTTGGGTGCCGGCTTCCAAGGCCTTTCTGAATTGAGTAAAGGTATCCGGTAAATTAAGCACCGGAAAAGGAATATCTTGGGGATGATACAAGGTACTGACCCAGCATGTTTCCAAAGGGATTTTGTGATTCCAAAGATTATTTTCAAGTTTAGTCTCAACCTTGATTTCCTCATCAGTAGTCTCTTGACTGCAATACACTGAGCTTACTTGGAGATGTTTGGCTAAATCTGGAATAATTTCCTCTGGAATACCAACTCTGACAATAAGATCAGAGCCGATTTTTCGAAGGTTTTCACGGAGGTTTTTTACGGATTCAATCATAAATCCGGCTCTAAAGCTATCCGTTTTAGGAAATCCCAAAAATGTTTGTTTAAATTGACGAATATCAAAACAATATATTGGTATTAGCTCCTTTGTTTTGGAAGCTGCTTTGATAAGTACTTCATGATCATGGACTCTCAAATCATTTCTAAACCAGACCAGGGCACGGGATTTAGGTTGTGTATTCATGACTATTACATATTTATTTGATAAACAACTTGTCAAAATACAGGGTTTTGAACAATTCCAGGACAATAGGTATGATTTTAGATAATTTTATTCCAAAAACATTTTTCAAGAATTTCCCTTATCTTAGTGCCGTATCAGTTTGTAAATTGATGTTTTATGAAAAATAACTCCCCAAAAACCAGCCTTTTTAGCCTAAATTCACTAGGAAGCCGCGTGCTTTTGAGTTTTGGTGGGATCATTATAGCCGTTTTAATCCTTGTATGGCTCAACGAGTTGCAGATCAAAAGCCTGATCCGTCAGGAAAACATGCTCCTGCATACGCTGCAAAACTCTCAAAATTATTCTTCTGTTCTCTATAATGCCGTGAATAAAAGCAATATGATCCTTCACGAGCAGCTTATTTATGAAAATATCGAAACCCGCCAACTCAGAAAAAAAATATGGCAGGAAGATATTCAAATCGCTTTGGACTCTCTGGAAGTACAGCAAAAATACTGGACTTATACCGATCTCAAGCTCAAATTCGAGACCATTCGAATGAATCTAAAAAAGCTCCGAAAGTATCAAGATGAAGTAGAGCAACTGATAGACCGTGAAACCACAGAAGTTTTCTATGAACAGGATGATTTTTCCCCCAGCAAAATGCTCGATCAGATTGAATTCCAATCAACCATCAATGCCAAGGCTGTATTTAAAAGAAAACTATCCGGCGGAGGGCTGATCAGCCAGCTAAACGTACAGTTCGAAGACTTACAAAAACTACAAATGGCTGATTTTAAAGAAAGACAATCCGAAATCAATACCAATCTCAATTTTAACCGGATTATCAAAACCCTTGTCCTAGTCTTATTGCTGTTTATCATCAGTATCATAGGATTCCTTCTCATTCAAAGAGCCCAGGGGCAGTTCTTACAGATTGATGCTTATCTTAGAGATTTAAGCCAGGGAGATATTCCGCAAAATGTCGAGATACCCGACGATGAAACTGCTCCACTGATGGAAAATATACAAAAGCTTTCTATCAATCTTCATAAAATTAAAGAATTTGCAAAAACCGTAGGAGAGGGCAATTTTAATGATGAAATACTCATTTTTGAAGACCAAGGCGAACTCAGCGAATCGCTCAAAGAAATGCATAGTGGGCTTTTGACTATTTCTAGCAGAGATAAACAAAGAAACTGGACCAATGAAGGCATTGCTCTTTTTGGCAATCTACTCCGGGAGTATCACGATGCCCAAACACTTTACGATAATTTGATTTCTAATATGGTGAAATACCTGAGAGCCAATCAGGGAGGTATATTTATTCTTCGTGATCAAGACCCTGACGGCGAAAAGTTGGAACTACTCTCTGTCTATGCATACGATCGCAAAAGATTTGTAGACAAAATAGTATATCCTGGTCAAGGGTTGGTAGGGCAATCTTGGCGCGAAAAAGACATCATTTATTTGGAAAATACCAACCGGGAATATGTGCAGATTGTGTCTGGCTTGGGAGGGGCAAACCCTCGCAGTGTACTGATTGTACCCTTGATTAATAATGAATCCAAGGTATTAGGTGTTTTGGAAATAGCTTCTTTTCAAAAATTCCAGCACTTCGAAATCGATTTTGTAAAAAGAGTCGGTGAAATGATCGTATCGGCAATCTCCGCACTTAAAAACAACGAAAAAAATCGTATTCTCCTTGAAGAAGCTCAAAAAGCTACCGAACAAATGCGCATCAAAGAGGAAGAAATGCGCCAAAACCTGAGCAATCTGATCACAGCTCAATACGAACTTAGAAAAAATCACGCCGAACTGATCGGGCAAACGGTCTTGATCGATGATGTTTTTGCTACCGCCAAACTGGATATGAAAGGCAACTTCTTGGAAGCCAATGAAGCTTTTCTTAAAGCCATTGAATACACCCGTGAAGAAATTTTTGATCAACCCTATACGCTATTGGTAAGTGACATCGAGAGAAAATCCCTCGAGTATCGCCATTTCTGGCAAGATATTCTGGATGGCAATATCCAGCATACCGAAGTAAGACGATACAGTAAATATGGCAAAGAGCTCTGGTTTGAGGCGTTTTTTGTATTGGTCTATGATGAAAATAAAATGAATAAATATATTTTTCACGTAGCCCTCGACATTACTGCCAAGAAAAGCAAGTTCCTGAGCTATCAGCAGCAATGGGAAGCAGTCAGCCTCACACAAGCAGTTGCAGAGTTTGATAAAGAAGGAATTATCACTGCCGCAAACCCCAACTTCCTCAAAATGCTTGACTACAGACCCGAGGAAATCCTGGGTAAATCTCATAAAATCCTCATCAGTGACCTGGAAAGTAATTCGCATATTTATAAAGAATTTTGGATTAAACTGAATAGAGGACTCCCCCAAAACGGCAAATTTAAACTTCTGAACAAATCCGGACGCATGATCTGGGCACAAGGATCTTATAATGCACTCTATAATGCCGATCAAAAAATATATAAATTTATCTTCATCGCCCAAGATATCACCGAAGATATGGAAAAAGCCATTATTCAGGATTCCGAAGTACTCCAAGAACAACAAAACGAACTCAGACGCATCCAGGAAAGACTCAAAGCCCAAGAGGAAGAACTACTGATGAAAAACCAAAAGTTAAACGCCAGGCAGTCCGAAGTCGAGAAACAACAAACCGAATTAAGAAGCCGTATGGTCGCCATCAATGCTACCGTGGCTACTGCCGAACTGAGCCTTGAAGGTGCTTTTATCGAAGCCAATGACCTTTTTCTGGATATGACCAAATACAAACTCATCGAGATCATTGGTACTAAACACGACAGACTGATGGAAAGACCTTTCGCTGAAAGCCCGGAATATCAGCAGTTTTGGGGAGCACTTCAACGAGGCATTCCACAGGTGCGGAAATTCAAATTGATTGCCAAAGATGGAACGGAAATCTGGCTAAAATCCTATTATACCCCCATTCGTGACACCAATGGCGAGCCCTTTAAAATTATTTCTCTATCTGTTCCTGCGATTATAGCTCTTACACCCGAGCTGGGATAAGCCTTGAAAAGCCGTTTTTGGGCATCCAAAAACTAAAAATATACGAGGTAAGATAAATTTATGCTCCTCAAGCACGGATATTCAAAAGCTTATTGCTAAATTTGCAGCCTAAAATTGGCGGTGAAATGAGTAAATTTAAGAGTAATAAAAAAGCTGGTAAAGGAAAATCACAAAATCAGCAAAATACCGACCTTCTGGAAAAACCAGAAGCCCTTGCCGAAAGATTATTAGATACCGAAAAAATAATCAGTCGTAACAAATATCTTTTGGGTGGAGTACTTGGTTTTATTATATTGATAATAGGAGGGTATTTTCTATATCGTTATATGGTCAATAACCAAGAAACAGAAGCTCAGGAAAATCTATATCCTGCAGTCTACCACTTTCAATCGGATTCCTTAGACCTTGCTTTAAAAGGGAATGACAATTATCCAGGCTTTGAAGAGATTATCGAGGATTATGGAATGAGCCCCGCAGCAAATCTGACGCATTTTTATGCAGGTGTATCCTATTTGAAAAAGGGAGAATTCAAAAAAGCCATTGATCATCTTGAGTCTTTTAGCTCAAGCGATCCACTTGTACAAGCAAGAGCCTATTGTCTGATTGGAGATGCACAAATGGAACTTAAAAAATACAAAGAAGCAGCCGATTATTATAAAAGAGCCGCTAACTTCAAGCCTAATGAGTTCTTCTCTCCTACTTATTTAATGAAGCTTGCACTTGCTCAAGAAAAACAAAAAGATTTTAAAGGTGCTTTAGATACTTACGACAAAGTTATTGCACAGTATCCAAAATCTGCTGAACTAACCAACGCAAAAAAATTCAAAGGACAGCTAGAGGCCATGTCCCAAAAGTAATCATAAAGGGTAGTATTCAAGATGTAATGCTGAAATAAAAAAAACGCCCGGCTTTGTGTCCTCACAAAGCCCCTTTTTGAACGAACAGCATTACTTGTTTAACATTACCTCATAAAAAGAGTGGGCTGTCCTCAGACAAGCTCACTCTAATTTTCTAAAACAAGCTGATGTGGTACCTACTCCCTACATCACCTTAAGGCATAAGTTTACAAGAAATAAACTCTTCTTCATCTATGGCAAGTGCCCTTAAAAACCTAAGCGATTATTCTACCAAAAATCTTTCCGACCTTAACCATAAAAAATTTGCAATCGTCGTTGCAGAATGGAATCAGGAAATTACCGAAGCCCTTCTTCATGGAGCTTTGAATACACTGATCAAGGAAGGCACTCAGGAATCTAATATTATTGTCAAAACTGTTCCTGGTAGTTATGAACTTAGCCTGGGAGCACAATGGATGGCACAAGACCCTAACATTGATGCGGTGATCTGTCTTGGATGTATCATTCAGGGCGAAACCCGTCACTTTGATTTTATCGCACAGGCAGTCGCTTTGGGCATTACCGAAGTATCTCTTAAATATAACAAACCGGTGATCTTTGGTGTACTTACTCCTGATACGATGGAGCAAGCCCTCGACCGCGCCGGAGGGAAATACGGCAACAAAGGCGACGAAGCTGCCGCCACAGCGATCAAAATGCTGGGTTTTTAGTCTCCTGGATTCTTATAAAATAGAATGCTGAACTGAAGAACTGTTTTTTTAAATAAAATTAAGCCCATAGGGCAAGTCCAGTAAACGCTAAGGATCAAATGAATTCTGCTATAATTTCAAATTAACCAACTGACTCATTATTAAACAATGAAAATATACAAATTTGGAGGTACCTCCGTGGGCAAACCCGAAAGAATGAAATCCATTGCCCAACTGATTGATGGCGAAGATAATAAAGTAGTAGTGCTTTCGGCATTGTCAGGTGTTACCAATGCGCTCGTACGCATTTGCGAAGCTTCTCAGCAAAAATCACCCAAAACTGCAGCCGAAGAAATAGATGCACTCAAAAAACACCATCTCAATTTTATTGAAGAGCTTTACAATAACCCTGAAAGCCTCAAGAAAGCTTTTGAATACATAGATAAACAATTTGCCCTCGTCAGTACACTCAGTCTTTCTGAGAAATTTGGAGATAAAGAAGAAAAAATTATCCTGGCTCAAGGAGAACTTTTATCTACTTTTATTTTTTATACCTACCTCGAGGAAATCGGACTTAGTGCCGCACTGATTTCTGCCCTGGATTTTATGAAAATTAATGCCCAAGAAGAGCCAGTTCTGAAGTATATCGAGCACAATCTTATGGAGGCTTTGGGGCGAAATCCTGGTAAAAAACTCTATATCACGCAGGGGTATATCTGTCGGAATGCCATCGGTGATATTGATAACCTCAAAAGAGGAGGAAGTGATTATACAGCTTCTCTACTAGGAGCAGCTTTACGTGCCGAAGAAATCCAAATTTGGACAGACATTGACGGTATGCACAACAATGATCCCCGCTTTGTAGAAGGAACTTTCTCTATTGCCGAATTATCCTTTGATGAAGCCGCAGAATTGGCTTATTTCGGAGCCAAAATTCTTCATCCTGCTACAATTCACCCTGCCAAACAATATAATATTCCGGTAAAGCTCCTCAATACCATGAAGCCTGAAGCTCGGGGAACCACCATCTGTAATTCCAATGATAGCCACGGAAGTATCAAATCTATTGCAGCCAAAGACGGAATCATAGCCATCAAAATTAAATCCAGCCGCATGCTTATGGCTTATGGATTTTTGAGACGGGTTTTTGAGGTTTTTGAAAAATATAAAACCCCTATTGATATGATTACCACCTCTGAAGTAGCTGTTTCGCTTACGATAGATAATCTCATTCATCTGGATGAAATCGTGATGGAATTACAGGATTTTGGAACAGTAGAGGTGGATAAAGATATGAGTATTGTATGTGTAGTGGGCGATTTTGTCTCTGAAAAACAAGATATGAGCTTCAAAGTGTTTGATGCATTGAAAAAAATCCCTATTCGTATGATTTCTTTTGGAGGAAGTAGACATAACATTTCTCTGCTCATCTCTACACCTTACAAAAAAGAAGCCTTAAATCTATTAAATGAAAGGCTTTTCTAAAGAACTGATCTTCGTTTGGTATTCCTAATCCATCTTAAAATACCTAGGGCTGTGAAGACACAGCCCTATCTTGGATTCATACAATTACCTGTAATACAAATCTATTTGTAAGCTTTGAGGTTAAAACTCTTCAGGCTTTAGCCCCAAAGCTTCTAATTTTGCCAAGAGTCTATCTGCTCTTTCTTTTTCTCTTCTGGCATTTTCGGCTTCCCGGTCAGCACGAGCTTTTTCCTGTTCTTTGAGTTTGGCTTCTTCATCAGCACGGGCTTTTTCCAGTTCTTTGAGTTTGGCTTCTCCATCAGCACGGGCTTTTTCTTCATCAGCACGGGCTTTTTCCAGTTCTTTGAGTTTGGCTTCTTCATCCGATCTTTCTTTACCGGTCATGAGATTGACACCCTCTTTGGTACACCAGCGATGCCAGGTCGTTTCCTCCTTTT